>JBCCNB010000026.1:0-48514 GCA_039026055.1 Pseudomonadota bacterium
CCGGCGGCTCCACCATATCCATCGTTGGAGGATCATGGGGCCGAAACAGGATCGACGAACGTGTAAAGGGGAATGCTTTGTCCCGGTGAGATACCACCGTTATCGGTTCATTAAGCATAATTGCCAACGACAATAATGCTCCGGTTGCACTCGCCGCTTAATGCGGTGCGTAAAGCCGAAAACTTAAGCCCAGTCCTCTAGCAAGGGCTGGCGGGGTTCGCAGGCACCTGGCAACAGAAGCCTGCACTTTTCACCTAAATTCTCAATGCTCGGCCACATTGTGGTCACAATTCAATTATCTACCTGCGCGTGTAATGAGTTATTCGAACAGGAGAATTACATGAGCAGCATTGAGGTGCGCGAAGACACCGAAGACCGATTTCGCTGGGACACGATCACATCTGTATTTGATGGCGACGGAAATCTGATTGAACGCTTCACCGAAAACGACGACGGCACGACCCGCGAACAGTTATTCGAGAATGGGATCGTGTTCCGCGAAGTGTTAACGGATGACGCCGTGACGTCCGCCAAACCATGGCAGTCGATTGAGCGAAGCTATGATCCATCCGGCAATCTGCTGGACAGTTTTGAGCTGCGCGATGACGGCGTGACGATCCAGAAAGACTATCAGGATGGTCAGCTTTGGACGATCACCGAAACCGACATCAATGACGATGGCAGCCAGTCGGACGCCCGCAGTTGGCAATCCCGTTTCCGAGAGTTTGACGACAATGGTGACATGCAGTTTTCCTTTGAGGTGCGCGACGATGGCGTGACGATCGAAAAGGATTTCCAGTTTGGTCAATTGTGGACTGTCACAGAAACCGATCTCAATGACGATGGCAGTCAGTCAGACGCGCGCATCTGGGAATCCCGGTTCACAGAGTATAACGACAACGGCGATCTGCTATTTTCTTTTGAGGTCCGCGACGACGGCGTGACGATTGAGAAGGATTATCAGTTTGGCCAGCTTTGGACTGTGACTGAAACCGATCTCAACGATGACGGCAGTCAATCAGACGCCCGCATCTGGCAATCGCGTTTCACGGAATATGATGACAATGGCGATCTTCAGTTTTCCTTTGAGGTCCGTGATGATGGCGTGACGATCCAGAAGGATTATCAGTTTGGCCAGCTTTGGACTGTCACCGAAACGGATCTCAATGACGATGGCAGTCAGTCGGACGCCCGCATCTGGCAATTCCGCTTCACGGAATATGACGACAATGGCAATCTGCAACTTACGCTGGAGCAGCGTGACGACGGTGTGACGATCGAAAAGACCTACCAGGATGGCGTTCTGTCATCTGTCTTTGAGACGGATTTGAACGAGGATGGCAGCCAATCGGATGCGAGAAACTGGGAAAACCGCTTCACGCAATACGATGAAAACGGTCAGAAACTGGAAAGCTTTGAACTCCGGGACAATGGTGTCACCATCGCCACGCAGTATGAAAACGGGGTGATCAGCGCCCGGATCATGGAAGACCGCGATGAATTTGGCGCGATGACGGATGCGGAGGCCTGGGATACTTTCATTTTCATATATGACGAGAACGGCAAGCTGGCATCCCGGCGTGTGGATTTCGACGATGGCGATGTCACCGTGGACCTGTTTGAAGACGGCCAGAACGCGGTCCGTTTGCAAGTGGATGGGGATGATGACAAGCCCTGGTATCTGCGCGAAACGCTCTATGCCGAGGACGGCTCTGTCGCGGAGATCAACACCTACGCAGCGCCAGAAGATGTGCCCTCTCAGTATGACTTTCTGAGTGACGAGATGGTTTTCGTTGCATGACCCAAAGGCCCGCGCACCCCGCGGGCCTTTTTCCGCCGCCCGCCTGCGCGAGGCGCGCCCGCAAGTGAGCGACGAGCGGCCAGTCTGACTTACAGAACGAAGGCAAGAATGACTGGTAGGGTCAACACAGACAAAAGCGTTGAGACTACGACAAGCCCCGCAACGGCCTCGGCCTCTGCGCCATATTTTTCGGCCAACATGTAAGATGTCACCGCCACCGGCGTGGCGACTTGCAGAACCAAAACCCCGAAGGCCACCGGCTCAAGACCGAACCACCACCCGGCCGCTGCTGCACAGCCCGCGCTAATCACGACTTTCAGCATCGACAGCACCAAGGGCCGGCCGAACGCCCCAATTGACAGCCGCGCCACCGCCACGCCCAGCGTGATCAGCATGATCGGGATCGCCATCTGGGCAATAAGCTCCAACGCGTTGGTGAGAAACTTAGGCGTCTCCCAATCCATCACCAGAAAGACCGCGCCCAGGATCGTGGCAGGCACCAGCGGTTCCTGAATGGTCTTCAGAAGCGACCCGCCACCTGACACAAGCCAAATGCCAAATGTGAACTGGATCATGGCTGACACAGCAAAGACCACCACGGCATAACCGAGACCCACATCGCCAAAGGCAAAGAGCGCCAGGGGAAGCCCCAGATTGCCAGTATTCGAAAAGATGAGCGGCGCGAGATAGGTTTGACGATCCAACCGCCCAGCCGAGACCAGCGCCCACATCACGACCGTCACCAACCCATAGGCCGCAAACCCCGCCAGAGACAGCGCACCGAGGGCACTTGGCTCAATTTCAGACTGCATGAGGGCGACAAACACCAGACACGGCGTGGCGAGCGACATGCCAAGGCGCGTGACAAACTGCACGCGGTATTCGAACCCCATCCGCACCCAGGCAAAGCCCACAGCGGCCAGCAAAAACACCGGCGCCACGATCTCCAACACTGTGATGGCGATGGTCATATCTACCCTCCCGTCAGCCCCGCCGGTTACGCCAATGCGGGGATGGCGGCAAGTGGCGCATCAACTTTTCGGTTTGTACCATTCCGCATCCGGGCTGTTCCAGATGCGGTTGGGATTGCCCTCATCCAAGCCCGGTATGTGGCGGGTCCGCGAGGCGTCCTGCACGCGGATCACTGGCTCTTCATAGGGATGGGCGTGATAAATTGCCTCCAGCATCTCCGTCACACGGCGCGGATCATTTGGCATGAAAAAGCCAAGCTCCAGACATGGGATCTCCACTACGCCCGGGCTCTCAGGGTTATGGCCCGTCCCGAGGGAGCGAAATTGTTGCACACCCTGCGCGGTTCTGAAGGCCACGCTGTCATAATCGCCTTGCTCAAGGGAGGCGGTTTTCATGATTGCCGCCATGACGCGGTCGGTATGGCTCTCAGGCACTTGAACGGTGACGTGAAACCCGGTCTCCAGTGTAAAGCGAGAGGATGGGAACTGGGATTTGGTCATAAAACTCTCCTGATATCTGCAACCAAGATACAATTGTCACGCAAGGCGGTCATGGGCCAATTGACAGCCACGGATCAGGATGGGACAACAGCGATAAGGGGTCTGTAAAATGCGACTGCCCCGTGAGGCAAACGCCCAAAGTCGCATCCACTGACTGACCAGAGGATGCTTTTGTGATGCCCGCCCCTAATGAAATAACCCCCAATCAACTTATGCGCCTGATTGGCCTGCCGGATTGCCCGCAGATCGTTGATGTCTGTATCGATGAGGATTTCACAGCAGACCCATACCTGATCCCGGAATCGTGGCGACATGATCATGGGGATCTGCCGGGTCTGTTGGAGACAGCGCAAAATCAGCGCGTGATCGTGGCCTGCCAGAAGGGAAAAAAGCTGAGCCAAGGCGTCGCAGCGTGGCTCGCGGCCGAAGGGGTAGACGCGCAATTCCTGCAAGGCGGGATGTATGGCTGGCGCGATCACGGTGGGCCGCGTGTGCCAGCATCGGTGATCCCGATTAAGCGGGATGGCGCGACACTATGGGTTACCCGGCACCGGCCAAAGATTGATCGCATCGCCTGTCCTTGGCTCATCCGCCGCTTCGTGGACCGAAACGCACGCTTTTTGTTCGTGTCTCCGGCCGAGGTGCAGGCCGTCGCCGAAAAACTGGGCGCGACCGCCTTCGATGTGGATGGGGATTGGGGGCATACCGGCGACGGGTGCAGCTTTGACACCATGCTGTCCCGTTTTGAACTGACCACCCCTGCCCTCACGAGATTGGCCGATGTGGTGCGCGGGGCGGATCTGGGGCAGCATGACCTGCATGCCGCGTCCGCGAGACTTTTGGCCGTCTCTGTCGGGCTGTCGCGGCGCTTCCGCAACGATCAGGAACAGTTGCGCGCGGGGCTGGACATTTATGACACCCTCTACCGGTGGGCCCGCGACGGGTCCGGGGAAGAGCACCGCCATGACTGATGTGACTCTTTCCGAGCTGCTGCGCACCTTCGGCCGCATCGGGGTGTTGTCCTTCGGCGGGCCTGCGGCGCAGATATCGCTGATGCACGCCGAATTGGTGGATCGCCACCGCTGGCTTTCCGAGGATCAATTCCTCAAGGCGCTGTCTTTCTGCATGCTGCTGCCCGGGCCGGAAGCAATGCAATTGGCCACCTATGCGGGGTGGCGGTTGCACGGCGTGCTGGGCGGATTGATGGCCGGGCTATTATTCGTGCTGCCCGGCGCAGCGGTGATCTTTGCGCTGGCCTTCGGTTACGCGCTCTATGGTGATCTGCCGCTGGTCCATGCGATCTTTGCGGGCATTCAGGCGACTGTGGTCGTGATCGTGCTTCAGGCGCTTTGGAAGCTGTCGCGCAAGGCCCTCAAGACTCGCGCCAGTTGGACGCTTGCGGGCCTCGCCTTTGTCGCGCTGTTCTTTTTATCTGTCCCCTTTCCGCTGATCATCCTCGCGGCCGCCATCTTCGGGTTCTGGACAAGCGCGGGTGAGGCGACGGATCCTGTCCGGCTTACCACCCGCCCACGAACTTTGCGCACCGTGGCAATCTGGGGTGGCCTTTGGGCAGCACCCATGATCGTGGTCTGGGCACTGGATCATACGTTCCTCACCCAGATCGCACTGTTTTTCTCGCAATTGGCCGTGGTCACCTTCGGTGGAGCCTATGCCGTGCTGGCCTACATGACCCAAGCGGTGGTTGAGACCCATGGCTGGCTCACCACCCCACAGATGATCGACGCGCTGGGGCTGGCAGAAACAACGCCCGGGCCGCTGATCCTTGTCACCCAGTTCGTAGGGGTCACCGCCGGGTTCACCGAAGGCGGCGCAGGGCTTGCGTTGGCGGCGGGGATACTCACGCTTTGGGTGACGTTCACGCCTTGTTTTTTATGGATTTTCGCGGGCGCACCATATGTGGAAACCCTGCTCAGCCGCCCCCGACTCAAAGGCGCACTGGATGCCATTTCGGCCAGCGTGGTAGGCGTGATCCTGAACCTGTCACTATGGTTCGGTTTGCACGTTCTCTTCGAACAGGTGATCGCGGGGCGCTTCGGTCCGATGGTGGAGCTCAGCACGCTCTCCTTGGTCAATGCAGGGCTCATCGGATGCGCGATGGTAGTGCTACTTGCCCTGCGCCTACCGCTTATCTCCGCCCTCGCCCTGATGGGCGGCATCGGGGCCGCGCTTGGGTGGACTGGATTTTTCGTTTGACGCCGCCGCGCCCACACGGTCTTTTGAGGGGGTAAAAGATTCTCTTTTCTGCTCACAGGTGACAGACCCCCCATGTCACATGATCCATCACGGACCATCGACTACGGCAAACTGATGCACAACGCCATGCGCGGGCTCATTCAGCATGTGTTGCGGGATGTGCGCGACAATGGTCTGCCCGGGGTGCATCACTTCTTCATCACCTTCGACACCTCCCACCCTGATGCTGAGCTCGCTGACTGGCTGCGCGATCGATATCCTGGGGAGATGACGGTGGTGATGCAGCACTGGTTCGACAATTTGGTGGTGGACGACGATTTCTTCTCTGTCACGCTGAACTTTGGCGATCAGCCGGAAGATCTTACTATTCCTTACGATGCGATCCTGACCTTTGTGGATCCGAGCGTGGAATTCGGCCTGCGGTTTGAAAGCCATGAGGACGACGAGGACGAGGACGAAGGCGTTGAGGAGATCGCCGAAGAAGATGTGGCCCCGTTCACGGAAGTGACCGAAGAAACGCCCACAGAGGATGAAAAGCCGGAGGCGGACGTGGTCAGCCTCGACAGTTTCCGCAAGTGACGCTTTTTCAGATTTCGCAAAGCCAGAGCATCGTCTTTTGCGTTTGAGTCGCTGAGGAATATCGGGGCGAAAGGCAATTCAATACAAACCGAAAAAGCTGTAGCCTTTGCACTCCTGCCTGCCCGCGTTAAGACGGTGGCAATGATGAAGGAGCGCCCCTGATGACAACCCGCACTGAAACCGACAGCTTTGGTCCCTTGGAGGTCCCCTCCGATAAGTACTGGGGCGCGCAAACACAGCGATCGATCATGAATTTCCCCATCGGGTGGGAACGCCAACCCGTCGCCGTGGTGCGCGCTTTGGGCGTGATCAAAAAGGCGTGCGCGATGGCCAACAAGGAGCAAGGCACGCTGGATGCGGGGCTGGCCGATGCCATCATCGAAGCGGCAGGTGAGGTGATTGACGGCAAACTCGACGACAACTTTCCGCTGGTCGTATGGCAGACGGGGTCTGGCACGCAATCGAACATGAACGCCAATGAAGTGATCGCGAACCGCGCCATTGAGATCCTGGGTGGGGTGATGGGCAGCAAGGATCCGGTGCATCCCAATGATCACTGCAACATGGGGCAATCATCGAACGATACTTTCCCCACGGCGATGCATATCTCCACCGCGATGACGGCGCGCGATGTGCTGTTGCCGGGGCTTCGCAAGCTCCTTGCGGGGTTGAAGAACAAGGTAGAGGCCTTTGACGGCATTATTAAAATCGGTCGCACCCACACACAGGATGCGACGCCTCTGACGTTGAGCCAGGAATTTTCAGGCTACGCCCATCAGGTGGACATGGGGATCGCCCGCGTCGAGGCGGCTTTGGGTCGGATTTATGAGCTGGCGCAGGGCGGGACTGCCGTGGGAACCGGGCTTAACACCCGCGTTGGTTGGGATGCCAAGGTCGCGGCAAACATGGCCGACATAACGGGCCTGCCCTTTGTCACCGCACCGAATAAGTTTGAAGCCCTCGCCGCCCATGACGCGATGGTGGAGATGTCGGGTGCTTTGAAAACGGTCGCAGCGTCCCTGTTCAAGATCGCCAATGACATTCGATTTTTGGGCTCCGGCCCGCGTTGTGGCTTGGGAGAGTTGGTGTTGCCGGAGAATGAGCCAGGTTCGTCGATCATGCCGGGCAAGGTGAACCCGACACAGTGTGAGGCGCTGACACAGGTTTGCGCCCATGTGATGGGCAATGATGCAGCTGTGGGCTTTGCGGGCTCTCAGGGGCATTTTGAGCTGAATGTTTTCAAGCCAATGATGGCCTATAACGTGCTGCAATCTATGCAGCTTTTGGGTGATGCCTCTTCTGCGTTTACGGACAATCTGATCGAAGGTCTGGATGCCAATCGCGACCGGATTGAGAAACTGATGCGCGAATCGCTGATGCTGGTCACCGCGCTGGCGCCCGAGATCGGGTATGACAACGCCACCAAAGTGGCCAAGACCGCGCATAAGAACGGCACAACGCTGAAGGAAGAGGCAATCCGGCTTGGCTTTGTGGACGAGGAAACCTTTGACCGCGTGGTGCGGCCCGAACAGATGATCGGGCCTAAATGAGCGATCAGCCGATCAACCTCAACAAAGCTCGCAAGGCGCGCGCGAAGGTAAAGAAACGCGCGCAAGCCGATGAAAATGCTGCGAAGTTCGGGCGCAACAAGGCAGAAAAAGCGCGCGACGAAGCAGAGGTTGTTTCTTTCAAAGCCAAGCTTGATCAGCACAAACGCGAATGAGCGCGCGGCCGGTCAAACATTCCCTGACACTGCGCGGCCATCGGACCTCTGTGTCTTTGGAGGACGAGTTCTGGACCGCCTTTCGTGCCATTGCCTCTGAGCGCGGCCAGCCGATCAATCAATTGGCGGCAGAGATTGATGAAGCGCGGGGCACGGAGGCCGGACTTGCCTCTGCCATTCGGGTGTTCGTTTTGCGGCACTATCGGGATCAGATTTAGTGCCTCCGGCGGGGATATTTATGGCAAGAAGAAAGGCTGGCGGCAATTCTTTATGGCCTAAAAATACTCAATTTTTATAGAACTGTACGGCGCGTTATTCACCTTTTGAGAGCTGCTCTTTCAACTGCGCGTTCTCTTCGCGCAGTTGCGCCAGTTCCTGCTGGAACGGGGCGAGCATGGGCTGCAATTCTTCCATGGTCAGCCGCACGGGAAGGTGCTGAGGGCAGTTCCAGTCGAAGGCTTCCACATCAATTACCACAGCGCGTTCCACATAGCCGCGATAATCGGCGTCGCGCAGCTTCTCCATGAGCTCTATGTCGTCTGAAAGCCGCGCGCGACCCAGCAATTTGATGCGGGCGGAGTTGGGGTAGTCAACCGCGATGATCGCGATGCGGTCATTTGTTTTGAGGTTGCCATCCGAGATGTACTGCCGGTTGCCACGGAAATCGGCATAGGCGATGGTTTTGTCATCCAAGACCTTGAGAAACCCGCGCGGCCCGCCCCGAAATTGGACGTAGGGCCAGCCGGTTTCGGACACGGTCGCCTGATAGAAGCCGTCGCGCATGCTGAGGAAGTGTTTTTCGTCCAGTCCCAGCTTGTCCTTACGTGGGGCTGCATCCGACAGCTGACGCGCATACATCCGGTCCGTGCCCTGTTCTTCCTGCATCTGGCGCACGGCGTCGGTGAAGAGGGTTTCATAGAATGCCTGGACCATGCGGGGCTCCTCTTACAGGGACCGGAACTGGGCCTCTTGTTGGGCGTTCCAGCGGACGGTTAGGTGGTAGCCGTCTTCACCTTGAGTTTCGCCTTCAACCAGACCTTTGTCAAAAAGCCAGGCGCGCTGGCGTCCTTGGGCATAGCTGAGGGTGAACTCTGTCCGCGTCGTCACGCCTGCAATACCCGTGCGGATGCCATCTACGAACCTTTCCAACCCTTCGCCCGTGATGGCAGAAAGAAGCAGGACGTTTTCCATCCGGGCGGCGCGATTTTGGGCGACCTCCAGATCGTCGGGCGCAAGTTGGTCGATCTTGTTCCACACCTCGATCTGCGGCACCTCTTCTGAGACGCCGAGACTGGACATGATGGCACGCACATCGTCGGCTTGCCCTTCGGTTTCCGGGTGAGAGATATCGCGGACATGGATGATGAGGTTGGCGGCCGTCACCTCTTCCAAAGTGGCGCGGAAGGCGGCGACCAGTTCGGTGGGAAGATCGGAGATGAAGCCGACGGTGTCCGAAAGTATGACCTCTGGCCCATTACCTGGCAGTGCGATGCGGCGCATGGTGGGGTCGAGCGTGGCAAAGAGCATGTCTTTGGCCATCACATCCGCGCCCGTCAACCGATTGAACAGCGTGGATTTGCCCGCGTTGGTGTACCCCACCAGGGCGACGATAGGGAACGGCACCTTGGCGCGGGCAGCGCGGTGGAGACCGCGGGTTTTGACCACCTTGTCCAGTTGACGGCGCAGGCGGACCAGTTGATCGTCAATGGCACGGCGGTCAGCCTCGATCTGCGTCTCCCCGGGGCCACCTACAAAACCAAGTCCCCCGCGTTGACGTTCCAGGTGAGTCCAGGCGCGCACGAGCCGCGTGCGCTGATACGACAGCGCGGCCATATCCACCTGAAGCACGCCTTCGCGCGTGGCCGCGCGGTCAGAGAATATCTCAAGGATCAACCCGGTGCGGTCGAGGAGCTTGCAGCCCAGGGCCTTTTCCAGGTTGCGTTGCTGAACAGGTGTGACCGGCCCGTCGATCAGGATGAGACCGATGTCTTCGGCCTCCACCTGTTGATGCAGCTCTTCGATTTTGCCTTTACCGAACAGTGTGCCGGGATGAGGGCGGGCGAGGCGCACCACATTGCCGCCCAGCACTTCAAGCCCGGGAAGAGCGTGCGCAAGTGACACAGCTTCATCCAGCGCGTAGCGAGGCTCGCGGGTCGCATCGTCGCTGGGGATGTCGGGATGCAGAACCCAGGCGCGTGTGGTGGCGCTCTCGGTTAGGCCCATCCGTTAGCTTTCGGCCGCATCATCACCGTCATAAAGGTTCACCGGTTGCGACGGCATGATCGTTGATACCGCATGCTTATAGACCAGCTGAGACTGGCCATCGCGGCGCAGGAGAATGCAGAAATTGTCAAACCACGTGATGACGCCCTGAAGCTTGACGCCGTTGATCAGAAACACCGTCACAGGGATCTTGGTCTTGCGGACCTGATTGAGAAACGCATCCTGAAGGTTTTGCCGGTCGTTTGCCATGTTGAGCCACCTATTTTTGCTGTTGTTCTTGATGGCGCCACGGCGGGCACCTCCCTCGTGAGGCGGAGTATGGACAGGGATCGCGGGAGTTTCCAGCCCAAAAATCAGGTCCTTGGACGCGATGTGGGAAAGTTGCCAATGGCTTGCAATGACGACTTCAGAAGACTTCGGTCGCAGTCTTTTGGAGAAAGCTTTGCGCTTCAGTTACGCCAGACGCGCAGATTGATCAGCGCAATGAGCCCCAAGGTTTCCAACCGCCCCAAAACCATTGCCATGCAGAGCACCAGTTTTGCAGGTGTGCCGATGTCAAGCAGCGCGATGGGCTGTGATGCAGCACTATCGATCAGCGGGCCTGTCGTGGACAGCGCGGCGATGGCCAGCACGATCGCCGCCTCGAAATCCTGTCCGAAAAAGGCAAGCACCACCGCAATAAACGCCAAAGACAGCGCAAAAAGCATGAAGAAGACCCAGGCGATGAAGGCCCCTTCGCGACGGATGCGGCGGCTGGAGGCTTTGGCGTTGCCCATGGACGAAGGCAGCACCAGTTTTTCCAGTTCCCGACGGCCGTTCAGATACAGCGCATAGACGCGCAAGAGTTTCACCCCGCCAGCTGTCGTGGCAACGCCCCCGCCCACCAAAGCGAGCCCCAACAGGATCAGCCCCGGCGTGCCCAGCCCTGACCAATCCTGCGCATCCGCCCAGGCGGTGCTTTCAAAACCGGTGGTGGTCAGGAAGGATAGCACGGTGAACATACCACCCCAAAGGGCTGAAGCGGCATTGACCAGGTTCTCGGAGTCATCAAATTCGATCGCGCCCAGCCAGTGGCGGGAAAACAGCAGCAGCGGCACGGCCAGAACCAGCACGAGCCCCATGCGAAATTCCGGATCATTGCGGAGCTTTGAGGTAGAGCTGGTCACCGTGTCTTTGGAAAAGGTCAGCCGGGACAGACCGAATGCGAGGAAGAAGAAAATCACGCCTTCGCCGTAAAACCCGGTTTGCAGCCCCTCAAGACCATCAAGTGGGGAGATGCCGGAGGTGGCCAGCGTCGACATCGCCAGAATGGCAGCCACCACCGGGTCTTCATTGGCCACCACCATGAAAAGCCAGACAAGGAAGGTGAGACCCGCATAAATGGGGATCAGATCCTGCCCGATGCGGGTGATCCTTTTGGCGGAACTGGCGCGTTTGAACCGGTCAAAGCGTTCCTCCCCCTGCCCCGGTTCTGCACGGGCGGTGACCTCGAACCCGCCAAGGTTCAGGGGCGCCAGGACCGCCGAGGCTGATACCCAGATCAGCAAGCCACCAAGCCAACCTACAATGCCGCGCCAGAGGTGAAGCGAAGCCGACAGGCGGTCGGCCTCAAAAAGCGGCGCGCCAGTGGTGGTGAGCGCAGAGACCATTTCCATGTAGGCATTCAAGTAACTTGTCGTCTCCAGCCCCTCATAGAACGGAAGCGCCAGAAAGAGCGGAAGCACGGTGTAGGCCAAAAAGAGCGAGGCGAGATTTTCCAAGTCGGAATTGTCGGCTTTGGAACGGTTGGCAAGCGACAGCCCGATCATGGCAATCAGGAAAAACCCGATGACGCCGGAATAGAAAAACGCCTGCGCGACGGAATGATCCTCGAAGTAGAGCGCGTGCGCTGCAGGCACGAACATGGCGGCCGCAAAGAGCCCTGTGAGTGGCAGGATCAACGGGAGGAATAGAATGCGCGAGAGCATGACTCAGAAGAAATCGATGGCAACCTGCAGGAGTTGTTCCACCTGCGCCACGTCGGCGGCCAGCGAAAACATCACCACCACGTCGCCTGCCTGCAGTTTGGTTCGGCCCGTGGGTTTCACGATCTCATCGCCCTTACGGACACCGGCAACCAGCACGCCTTCGGGAAAGCCGATATCGCGGATCTCCACCCCTGCGATGGAGGAGGTGGAGAGCACTTCGGCCTCGATCATCTCGGCCTCCGCATCGCCCACGGAATAGACGCTGCGCACACGACCATGGCGGATATGACGCAGGATGGAACTGACCGTGGTGCCGCGCGGGTTGATATAGGCATCGATCCCGAGCGGCTCCATCAACGGCAGAAGCGTGGGGTCGTTGATGAGTGCTATGGCAAAGCCGCAGCCTTCAGCCTTGGCGCGCACGGCGGCCAGCATGTTGGTTTTATCATCGTCGGTCACGGCGAGGATGGCATCGGCGCGGGCAACATTGGCCTCTGCCAGAAGGACACTGTCGAGACCATCCCCGTTCAGCACGATGGTGCGTTCCAGCAGGTCGGCGGCGCGTTCTGCGCATTTGCGTTCGCGCTCGATCACCTTGGTCTTGATCTTGCGCCCGCGTTTTTCCAGCGTTTGCGCGACGGACAGCCCGATATTGCCGCCGCCAATAATGACCAGCCGTTCCTGAACGTGGGAGGACTTGCCAAAGACCTCCAACGTGCGAGGGATGTCATCAACGGGGGAGAAGACATACGCCTCATCGCCCGCCTGCAATTCATCATCAGCATCCGGCGCGAAAAGCTTGCCACCCCTGCGCACCCCCACGACGACCACGCGAAGGGTGGAGAAAAGCTCCGTCAGTTGGCGGAGCGAGGTGTTGAGCACGGGGCAGTCTTCGCCAAGACGCAGGCCCATCAGTTGCGCTTCGCCATCGAGGAAAAGTTCGGTATCAAAGGCGGCGGGCGCGGCCAGACGCTGCATCGCGGCCTGTGCCACTTCGCGTTCGGGGCTGATCACCACGTCGATGGGCAGATGATCCCGGCGATAGAGATCGGAATAGATCGCATCGAGATAAGACTGACTGCGCAGCCGGGCAATCTTGCGGCGGATGTCGAAGACGGAATGAGCCACCTGACAAGTGACCATGTTGACCTCGTCCGAATGCGTGGCGGCGATGATCATGTCTGCGTCGCGCGCGCCGGCACGGTCCAGAACATCAGGGTAGCTGGCAAACCCGGTCAAGCCCTGCACGTCGAGGGTTTCTGCGGCCCGGCGCACGAGATCTGGGTTGTTGTCGACCACAGTGACATCATTATTTTCGCCGCTGAGGTGACGGGCGATTTGCCACCCCACCTGCCCGGCGCCACAGATGATGACCTTCATTCAGGCGCACCTTGACCGTTGTCGGAAATGGTTGTGTGACAGATGCTGGCAGATCGGTCAATTGCCTTGTCGCAGTGCAAAAGGCCGCCCGAAAAGGACGGCCTTTCCAATAAACGAAGGCTTGTCAGTGAGTTAGCCAACCAGCTCAAGGCCAGAGAAGAAGTAAGCAATCTCAACCGCGGCCGTTTCAGGCGCGTCGGAACCGTGAACGGAGTTTTCACCGACGGATTCGGCAAACTCGGCCCGCACGGTGCCCGGCGCGGCATCTGCGGGGTTCGTGGCACCCATCACCTCGCGGTTTTTGGCAATGGCGCCTTCGCCTTCCAGAACCTGCACGACAACCGGCTCAGAGGCCATGAATTCGCACAGTTCATCGTAGAAAGGACGCTCAGAATGCACGGCGTAGAACACGCCTGCCTGCGCCTTTGTAAGGTGAATGCGTTTTTGCGCAGCAATGCGCAGGCCTGCCTCTTCGAACTTGGCGTTGATCTTGCCGGTCAGGTTGCGTTTGGTGGCATCGGGTTTGATGATGCTGAGCGTGCGTTCGGTCGCCATGAGTGCCTCATTTGCTAGGGTCCAAATTTGCGCGCGGCGTATCATGGGTGTTTGCGTTTGAAAAGCGACGATTGACGCCCGCTGATGCTTGGGGCATCCCCGGCCCATGTTGCGCGTCCAAGATATCACCTATGCCGTGGCAGGGCGGCCTTTGTTTGAAGGGGCCTCAGCCACGATACCAGAGGGCCATAAAGTTGGGCTTGTGGGGCGCAATGGTACGGGCAAAACCACGCTTTTTCGACTTATTCGCGGAGAATTGGCGCTGGAAACGGGCGATATTCACCTGCCCAAACGTGCCCGCATCGGCGGGGTGGATCAGGAAGTGCCGGGCAATGAGGTAACGCTGCTCGATACCGTGTTGAAGGCCGACACGGAACGTGCTGATTTGATTGCAAAATCTGAGGTGGCGACGGACGCGAGCGAGATTGCAGAGATCCAGACGCGGCTTGCCGATATTGATGCCTGGTCAGCTGAGGCGCGCGCGGCGAGTATCCTCAAGGGATTGGGGTTCACCGATGCCGAACAGCACATGCCCTGTTCGGCCTTTTCGGGCGGATGGCGGATGCGGGTGGCGCTGGCGGCGGTTCTGTTTTCTGCCCCTGACCTGCTGCTTTTGGATGAGCCGACCAACTATCTCGACCTGGAAGGCGCGTTGTGGTTGGAGACCTATCTGGCCCGCTATCCCCATACGGTGCTGGTGATCAGCCATGATCGGGGGCTGCTAAATCGGGCCGTAGGCTCCATTCTGCATCTCGAGGACCGGAAACTGACGCTTTATCAGGGCGGATATGATCAATTTGCCAAGACCCGCACGGCGCGATTGGCAGCGGCAGAGGCCGAGGCCAAGAAGCAGGACGCGCGGCGGGCACATTTGCAATCTTACGTGGATCGCTTCCGCTACAAGGCGGATAAGGCCAAGCAGGCACAGGCGAGGTTGAAGGCTCTGGCAAAGATGCAGCCCATCACACGGCCCGAAGAGGCGGCATTGCGCGCCTTTGCTTTCCCAGAGCCCGAAGAGCTTTCGCCGCCGATTGTGCGGCTGGATGGAGCGGCCGTGGGGTATGACGGGGCGGCGGTCCTGAAGCGATTGGATCTACGAATTGACCAAGACGACAGGATCGCACTCTTGGGGCGCAACGGCGAAGGAAAATCCACGTTTTCCAAGCTATTGGCAGGCAAAATTGATGCAATGGAGGGCCAGTGTCATGCGACCTCCAAACTGCGAATCGGGTATTTTGCTCAGCACCAATTGGAGGAGCTGCATGCCGACGAAACGCCCCTTGATCACATTCGGCGCGTGCGGCCAGACGAAGCCCCGGGACGATTGCGCGCCCGGCTGGGGGGCTTTGGGATTGGCGCAGAACAGGCGGATACCAAGGCGGGGCAGCTGTCAGGCGGACAAAAAGCGCGGTTGAGCCTGATGCTGGCGACAATTGACGCGCCGCATATGTTGATTTTGGACGAACCGACCAACCACCTCGATATTGAGAGCCGCGAGGCACTGGTAGAGGCGCTGACAGCCTATTCGGGCGCGGTGATCCTCGTGAGCCATGACATGCATCTTTTGTCCCTTGTGGCGGACCGGCTATGGCTAGTGAAGGGTGGCCGAGTGGCTCCGTTTGATGGGGATCTGGAGGCGTATCGGGCGTCTCTTTTAGGTCAGGAAAGCCCTGCAAGCCATTCAAAAAAAGCCGAAAAGCCGAAGCGACCGTCACGAGATGCGATTCTGGCGCTGCGCCAAGACGTGCGCAAATGCGAAGAGCGGTTGGAGAAACTGCAGGTGATGCAGGACAAGATCGCGACCAAACTGGCCGATCCTGCGCTGTACGAAGACGCGAGCGCTGGGGACATGGCCGAGTGGCAGAAGAAATATGCAGAAGTGATGGACGGGCTCAGCCGCGCCGAGGCGCTGTGGATGGCGGCGCAGGAACGGCTGGAAGCGGCGGAAAGCGCGTGAGACGGGCTTAAAAGGCCGTAACCAAGGGGTTATATCTGACACATGGATGATTTTGATCTTGGACGACTGACATATCTGATCGTGTTGGGCTGCGCAGTGGTGTTCTGGTTCTTTGCGGTCAATCGCGGCAGCATGAACAAAGTCCTGCAACAGGCTTTAATCTGGGGTTTTTTGTTCATCGGGATCATTGCCGCCTACGGGCTGTGGGAGGATGTGCGCCAAACCAGCGTGCCCCGGCAATTGGTTTCCGCCGAGGCCCGTCAGATCGAATTGCCGCGCGCGGCGGATGGGCATTACTATCTGGTGGCGGATGTGAATGGAGCGACGGTGGAATTCGTGGTGGATACCGGTGCCACCGATATCGTGCTGAGCCAGGCGGATGCCGTGCGGGCGGGGTTTGATCCGGGTGACCTCAATTATGTGGGGCGCGCACTCACCGCCAATGGAGAGGTGCGGATTGCGCCGGTACGCATCGACAGCTTTGCGGTGGGGCCGCTGGAGGATACCGGCGTTCGCGCGGTGGTGAATGAGGGTGATCTGGACGGGTCTCTCTTGGGGATGAGCTATTTGCAGCGGTTTCGGTCAATGGAAATTTCCGGCGGGCGATTGGTTTTGACAAGGTAGGGAACCGCTCGTCGCGCACGCGTCTCGCTCGCCCTATTTCTCCGCCTTTTTCTCCCATTTGCCGCTTTCTTCGGACCAGTATTGCGCCGAACACCCCGCATCGGTGAGGGTTTTCCATTGACCCCGGGCCGTTTGCAAAGCCGCTTCATCATTGCCGTCAAAAAGCACGCAGACACGGTCGAGGGCTTGCACTTCTTCGGCACTTATCTCAGCCCCGTCGACGGTCATCACGCAGTTGGGGGCGTTTTTGACCTCAACAGAGGTGGTCAGCAAAATGGGCTGCAGCGCGTCATGGTCCCCGCCTGCAAGGCCGTGAGGCAAAAAACCATCCTCCGGGCCGAGCCAGAGTTTTTGATCGAGCCAGTCCATGCGCGCGGGATCAACGCCGCGCACCGCCACGCGCCAACCGGCACCCCGGGCTTTTTCCAAAAGCATGGGCAGCGTCGCCTCCAGCGGGCGGCGGGTCAGGTGGTAGAAATACGCAGAACCCATCAGGTCTCGTGCTGGTCGGCGACGAGGCGGTTGAGGGCCAGCACACCCCAGCCGGTGGATCCGCGCGGGGCCATTGGGGTTTCATCCGTCACCCGTGCTACGCCCGCGATGTCGAGGTGGATCCAGGGCGTGCCGTCCTGCACGAAGCGTTGCAGGAACTGCGCGGCGGTGATCGAGCCTGCGGCGCGGCCGCCCACATTCTTCATGTCGGCCACGCGGGATTTAAGCATTTTGTCATAGGCCTCACCCATCGGCATGCGCCAGGCGCCTTCATTCTCCGTTTTGGCCGCGGCGAGGAAGTGGCCGCAGAACTCATCATCATTGGAGAAAACCCCTGCGTTTTCATGGCCTAAGCCGATGATGATCGCGCCTGTCAGCGTGGCAAGGTTGACCATGGCAGCAGGTTTGTAAGTCTCTTGCGCGTACCAGAGCGCGTCAGCCAGCACGAGGCGCCCTTCGGCATCAGTGTTGATGATCTCGACCGTGTCACCTTTCATGGAGGTAACCACATCGCCAGGCCGGGTTGCGCGATCAGAGGGCATGTTTTCGACCAGACCAACGATACCCACCACATTCGCCTTGGCTCCGCGCGCTGCCAGCGCGTGCATCACGCCGGTGACGACCCCTGCCCCGCCCATATCCATGGTCATGTCTTCCATGCCGCCAGCGGGCTTGAGGGAGATGCCGCCGGTGTCGAACACCACGCCTTTGCCGATGAGCGCGAGCGGGGCGTCGCCCTTTTTGCCGCCCTGCCATTCCATGATGGCAACTTTGGACGGTGTGATGCTGCCGTGGCCGACCGAAAGAAGCAGGTGCATGTTTTTGTCACGCAATTCGTCTTCGTCCATGATGGTGATTTTGAGGCCCAGGGACGACATCGCTTCAATACGGGCGGCGAATTCGGTGGTGGTGAGGATATTTGCGGGCTCATTGGTGAGGTCGCGGGTGAGAAACACGCCTTCGGCCAGCGCGCGGGCGGTGGTGAGGTCGAAGGAACCAGATGCCATAAGAGTGACCGCGCCTGCGTCCTTCTCTTCGGCTGTTTTGTGATCTGTGAAGGCATAGGCGCGCAGCATCAGGCCCAAGGCCAACTCTTCGCCGCCGTCACGATCCATGAACAGCACCAGTTGAGCGGCATCCCCTTTGACTTTGCCGAGGGCAGCACCGGCTTTGCGGGCAGCCTCACCCGTGGGTAAAGATACGATATCGAGCGCGGTCGCGGCCATGCCGGCTGGGAATTCGAGGGATTTGGCCTTGCCCGCGGAAAGCTTTTCCCACGCCTCTGAACCCGTCACGCGGGCGACGGCGCCTCCGGTCAGGGCATCGACTTTTTGACCCGCATCATCCAACGCACCGTCCTCGCCCACGAAAATGGCCACGCGGCCTTCAAACGTGGCAATCTGGTCGAGATCTGGCGAAGTGGGCGTGATGGTGACGGGTGCGGACATGGGGCGGCTCCTGCGGCGTGAATTAGGGTTAGGGACGGTGTAGCGCGCGGGTTGGCAGATGACCAGTCATAGCGCTGACTGCATGGCCGCGCAGGCATCACTTCAGCATCTTCGCCAACAAATGACCCAAATGGCTGCCACAAGTCTTCACGCTTTAGCCACACCTCAGAATTAAACACCCAAAGGAACAACCGCGTGGCGGCTTGATCACCATTCGCGTCACAAGAGAGCCTTTGAATGCCAACAACCTATACAGATCAAGCACTTGGAGGCGATTTTGACCCAGGCGTTCCTGGGACCCTGCCCACGACGGCCACAGTGATTGGTATAACGCTGCTCGATTCAGACGATGACGGTTTGATCGAGTCCAACGGAGCCGATCAGGTGAATGGGTCGAATGTGACCGCTGTTTGGGAAGGCGATACCGTCACCCTCAATGGCGTGACAATCACCGGAACCACCTTCTACACCGCTGATGGCAGCCGCTATTTCACGCCGACCGACGGGTCCGTGCTCAACCCCGGGACAATCACGGCGACGACCTTTGTCACCACATCGACGCAGTTTGATGTCGGTGATCTGGGCCCGCCCTGTTTCGCCGCTGGAACGCTGATTGCCACGCCGGATGGCGCACGTACGGTGGAGGATATCGCGTGTGGCGACCTTGTGCTGACCCGCGATCACGGGGCGCAACCGGTGCGTTGGAAAGGGCAGCGGCGCGTTTCAGGGCATGGCGCATTCGCGCCGGTTCGGATCCGCGAAAGCGCACTTGGGAATGAGCGCGATCTTTGGGTGTCGCCCCAGCACCGGATGCTGGTGTCGGATTGGCGCGTTCAGTTCTACCTGGGTGAGGATGCGGTTTTCTGCCCAGCGATCCAGTTGATCAATGGCGACACGATCCACCGCGATCCCTGCGATCACGTCACTTACGTGCATCTGATGTTTGACCGCCATGAGGTGATCTATGCCGAAGGTGCAGAAAGCGAAAGCTTCCTTGTCGGCGACATGCACTGCGCCGAAGGCAGCGCGACCCGGCGCGAAATTCTGGATATTTTTCCGGAGCTTGAAGCGACCACGGATCTTTTCGTTGCGGCCTATCCTGTGGCCCGAGGGTTCGAAGCACAGGTCGTGACCTGCGCCTGAACAGGCTGCGAGATCGACGGATATGGGCCCATCTAGGGCATTGCTGGCTCCCGCACTTCGATGTCTGCCAAGAAAAGAACCGGATGCCGGTGATCTGGTGAGGACAAGGCGCCACTCACCCCGGGGATTTCACGCCACAGGTCTTTGTTCGAAAACGCTTTATCGGTGGCCCGCATAGGTCTTTTCGGGTAGAATCGAAAAAAATAAACCGTGGGGGTAAGAGCGTGACCAGATTCGACAGGTATATGCTGTCGCAATTCATGGTGCTTTTCGGCTTTTTCGCGCTGATTTTGGTGTCCATATTCTGGATCAACAAGGCGGTGCGTCAGTTCGACCGGCTGATCGGAGACGGGCAGCCGACCTGGGTGTTTTTGGAGTTCACGGCCCTGACCCTGCCGGGGGTGATTGGCATGGTTTTGCCGATCGCGGCCTTCGCAGCAGCGGTCTATGTGACCAATCGTTTGAGCACGGAAAGTGAGCTGACGGTGGTGCAGGCAACGGGCTATTCGCCCTGGCGGTTGATCCGGCCTGCGCTGGTGTTCGGGGTGATCATCGCGGTGATCATGTCGCTTCTGAGCCATTATCTGATCCCGACATCGCTGGGCGAATTGCGTCAGCGAGAAGCAGAGGTGCGCCAGAGCGTGTCAGCGCGGTTCCTCGAAGAAGGCGAATTTTTGCACCCTGCCCCGGGCATTACCTTCTACATCCGCGAGATCACGCCAGAGGGGGAGTTGCGTGACGTGTTCCTGTCGGACCGCCGCGATGTGCAAAACACGGTAGAGTATTCATCGACCCGCGCCTATCTGGTGCAGGACGATACCGGCACGTCGCTGGTGATGGTGTCGGGGCTTGCGCAGTCTCTGAGGGGGGAGGACGCGCGGCTTTTCACCACGCATTTTGATGATTTCTCCTATGACATTTCGGGCCTGATTTCGCAGAACCCGGCCACGCTGAACAAAGTGGAATTTGCCCATACCGGTGATCTGATCCTGAGGCCTGCGGCGGTGATGGAGCGGACGGGGGCCACCGCGGGTGCGCTGCAATTTACGCTGCACAGCCGTTTTTCGCAGGCGCTGATGTGCATTGTCGCCGCCCTTGTGGGCTTTGCTACGCTGCTTTTGGGCGGATTTAGCCGGTTTGGCGTCTGGTGGCAGATCATGACGGCGTTTTTCCTGCTGGTGGTGATCAAGGTCGTGGAAGGGTCGATGACAGGGGTCGTCATTGCCAACGCCAGTTTGTGGCCGGTCATGTATGCGCCTGCCGCCCTTGGGTTCGGATTGACCACGATCCTGCTTTATCTGGCCGCCCGGCCCGCCCTATTGGGCCGGTTCAAACGCGCGGTCACCTTCGGGCGGGCGCATGAGGACACAGCGGGGGATCCGGCATGATCCTCCATTGGTATTTCGCGCGCAAATTCCTGTGGACCAATGTGCTGATCTTTTCGATCTTCGTGGTGCTGCTGGCGCTGATTGATCTGGTGGACAAGCTGCAGGATTTTGCCGCGCTCAGTTTCCGGGAGGTGCTGGGCATCGTGCTTCTGAAAATCCCGGAGGACAATTACGAAATCCTGCCGCTGGTTGTCGTGCTGGCCACTGTTGCGCTTTACGTGCGTCTTGCGCGATCCTCAGAGCTGGTTGTCGTGCGCGCGGCAGGTCGGTCGGCCCTTCGCAGCCTCGCGGCCCCGATTGCCGTGGCCGCCGTCATCGGGATGGTGTCGATCACGATTCTCAATCCGCTCGTCGCGGCGTCGGCCAAACGGTATAACGACCTCATCAATTCCTATGTGGGCGGTCGGGGGTCATCAATCCTCGTGATTGCGTCCGAAGGGCTGTGGCTGCGACAGGGCAATGATGCGGGCCAAACCGTGATCCATGCCGAACGGGCAAGCTCTGACGTTTCGGTCCTGTTTGATACCACTTTCATGGAATTTGACGCAGAAGGCACACCCGAACGCCGCATCAAGGCACAGGCTGCACGGCTGCAGGATGGGGAGTGGCTTCTTTACGATGTGAAGCTCTGGGCACTGGGGCGCGGCAGCATCTCTGAGGCGACAGCGCAACAGATGGATCAGTTGCGCATTCAATCGGACCTGACGCAGGACCGCATCGTCGACAGTTTCGGAAAGCCCGAATATATTCCGATCTGGGAACTGCGGGAATTTATTGCGCAGTTGGAACAGGCCGGGTTCTCTGCCCGGCGCTATGATATGTGGTACCAAATGGAGCTTGCCCGACCGCTCTTTCTGATGTCGCTGGTGATGGTGGCGGCCACGTTCACGATGCGGCCGACACGGCTGTCAAACACAGGCCTGTCGGTGCTGACGGCCGTGCTTTTGGGGTTTGGGCTGCACTACATCCGCAACTTCGCGCAGATCCTGGGTGAAAATGGCGAAATCCCGGTGGCTTTGGCCGCCTGGGCGCCGCCAGTGGCGTTCTTCATGCTCGCCACCGGCATCGTTTTGCATATGGAAGACGGATGACGGTTTTGCTGCGCATATCCCTTTGCCTGTTGGGCCTGTTGCTGGCGATCCCGGCGACAGCGCAGACCGAGCCGCCCCAGCCTGCCGTTCTGGTGGCCGATGACGTCTATCTTGATGGCAATGATCGGCTGGTTGCCGTGGGCAATGTGGAGGCAATCTATAACGGGCGCCGTTTGCAGGCCGAGGGGATCGTCTATGATCGCGCCAGCGACCGGCTGATCCTGACCGGGCCGATCGTCATTCAGGAAGGGGATGAGACACTCATCCTCGCCTCTTCTGCCGAGATCGATCAGGAGATGGAGAACGGCATCCTGCGTGGGGCGCGACTGGTGATGGGCGACCATGTGCAGATGGCCGCCTATGAACTGCAACGCGCCTCTGGCCGGTACAATGTACTGAGCAAGGCCACAGTGACATCCTGTCGGGTGTGCGAAAACAGTGGCCCGCCGATTTGGTCAATCCGCGCGGAGCGAGTCGTGCATGATCAACTCGAACAGCAGCTTTATTTCGAGAATGCCCAGCTTCGGGTGTTCGACACGCCCGTGCTTTACCTACCTCGCCTGCGTCTGCCTGATCCGACGCTGGACCGCGCCACAGGCTTCCTCGTGCCCTCTTTGATCAATTCGTCGCTTTTGGGCTTCGGGGCGCGTGTGCCCTATTTCATCCGGATCGGCGATCAAAAGGACCTGACGCTGACGCCGTTTCTGACGACCGATACACGCACGCTGGAATTGCGCTATCGTCAGGCTTTCCGCAATGGGAACATCGAATTCAACGGGGCGGTGTCGGACGATGATGTGGTTTCCGCGCAGGAAGAGCATCGCGCGTATTTCTTTGGCGAGGGGCAGTTTGACCTTGGTCAGGATCTTAACCTTAAGTTTGATGTCGAGGTCGTCAATGATGACACCTATCTGCTGAACTACGGCTATTCCGATAAGACCCGTCTCGATAGCGAGGTTGAGATCGAGTATGCCACGCGTCTGAGCTACGCGCGTGGGGCCCTGACCCATTACAACAGCCTGCGCTCTGGTGAGGCCAATTCGACCCTGCCCACGCTGGTGCTGACGTCCCAGTATGAACAACGCTTCTTCCCGTCGTCCATTGGCGGCGAATTCCGTGTGGGAACAGAGGCTCAAACGCATTATCGCAGTTCTGATCTGGCCTCCGACGGGCCGGATGCCGACACCTTCGCAGATGGTCGCGATATCACGCGCTTCACACTGGATGCGCAGTATTTGCGCAGATGGACCTTGCCCGCCGGTATTCTGGCGCAGACGGGTGCGGGACTGGCCTTCGATGCGTTCTGGATCGAACAGGCCGGCACGACAAGCAAGAGCCAACACAACGAGCTGACCCCCACGGTCGAGGTAGAGTTGCGCATGCCGCTTGTGCGATCCGGAGGTTCGGGGTCGACGGATGTGATTGAGCCTGTGGTGCAGGTGGCTTGGGTCGGCGGGGACAATGCGTTCATCCCCAATGACGAAAACACGCGGATTGAATTTGACGAGGGCAATCTGTTCTCCACCTCGCGTTTTGTGGCACCTGATCGGCGCGAACGGGGGTTGCAGGCCTCCTACGGCGTCAGCTGGACCCGGTTCATGGCCAGCGGCTGGCAAAGCGCACTGGCAGTGGGGCAATTGGTGCGCGATGAACAGCAGCTTGAGGTCGGTGGCGCAAACAGCTTTTCGCAAAGCTCAGGCCTGAATTCGCGGGTGTCGGACCTTCTGGTCGCGGGCCAGGTGAAGAGCAACAATGGTCTTGTCTTGACGGCGCGTGGCCTCTTCGAAGACGGGGCTGAAACCAACAAGGCGGAGGCGCGCGCCAGTTGGGTCAATGACACGACGTCTCTGGCGGCGACCTATATCTGGCTGGGTCGCGATCTGGCGGAAAATCGGGCTGCTACCATTTCGGAATGGTCGTTTGATGGCACGTACCGTCTGTCGCGACATTGGACCGGCAATGCCGATTGGCGCTATGATGTGGCGACAGATCGGTCTGTCAGTGCGGGGCTTGGCCTGACTTACACGAACGAATGCGTGGACGTCTCGCTGTCGGCATCTCGCCGCTTTACGGCATCAAACGTGCTTGAACCCTCCACCGATATCAGCTTAACCGTGGGGTTGAGGGGCTTTTCTGCAAAGACAGTGGATCGCAGCTATGCGCGGTCCTGTGACAGATAAGCCGATCTGACGAAACGGGCATTGATCATAACAGGAGGTCACACGCATATGCGCCTTGCATTTATCACCTGCAGTCTGATCGTCGCTTCCTTCCTATTCGCGGCTCCGCCAGCCACGGCACAAAACCTGTTCGAGCCAGTGATCAAGGTCAATGAAAAAGCCATCACCCGTTTTGAAATCGATCAGCGCGCGCGCCTTCTGACGCTCTTCCGCGCACCAGGTGAGCCGGTGTCGACCGCACGGGAGCAATTGATCGAGGATCGCCTTAAAATGCAGGAGGCAGAGTCGATCGGATTTGAGATCAGCGAACAGGCTTTGCTGGGCGCGATGGAGGAGTTTGCGGGCCGTGCCAACCTGGAACTCGATGACATGCTCAATGCCTTGGCTGATGCGGGCGTGGATGAAACGACATTTCGCGATTACATCCGCGTAGGCATCACCTGGCGCGAAATTGTGAGCGGGCGTTTCAGCAATCAGGTGGATGTGAATGAAGATGACGTAGATCGCGCCCGACAGGCCCTTTCGGGCACGGGCAGCGTGCGTGTTCTGCTGTCGGAGATTGTTCTTCAGATTCCCGAAGGACAGTTGGAAACGGTGCTTGAACGGGCCGAAAGACTGTCTCAGATCGACAACACACGCGATTTTGAAGTGGCTGCGCGACGTTTTTCTGCATCCCCCACGGGGCCGACGGGCGGACGTATGGAATGGACCTCCATCACTGATCTGCCGCCGCAATTGCGCCCCATCGTGCTGGATCTGTCACCAGGTGAGGTGACGCAACCCATCACCACCGAACAAGCGATCATTCTGCTTCAGATGCGCGACATCGCCGAAAGCGCGGTCAGGGAGCCCCGCTATTCGCAGATCAAATATGCCACCTACTTTATCCCAGGGGGTCGGTCTGAGGCCGCGCTGACAGAGGCGCAGCGCATCGAGGACCGGATCAACACCTGCGACGACCTCTACGGCGTGGCGCAAGGCCAGCCGGTCAGCGTACTGGATGTGATGGAACAAGCACCACGGGATATCCCGCAGGACATTGCACTGCAGCTCTCTCAATTGGACGCGGGCGAAGTTTCAACGGCGCTCACCAGATCGAATGGGCAGACGCTCATGTTTCTTATGCTGTGTGAACGGATCCCCGAAACCGAAGGCGGGGAGGACGGCCCTTCGCTGGAAGAGCTCACGTCTTTTGTTCAAAATTCCCGTCTGCAATCTTTTGGCGACGGCTATCTGGCGCGGCTCAAGGCCGAGGCACGGATTATCGGGGATTGATGACGGCTCCGGTTGCGCTGACCTGCGGAGAACCGGCCGGGATTGGTCCTGAACTGGCCGTCGGGGCTTGGCAGGTCCTGCGCGATGAGATCACGTTTTTCTGGATCGGAGACCCGGCGCATTTGCCGCCTGACACTGCGATTGCAGAGATAACGAACCCTGCTGAGGCACGCGCGGCAATGCCGGATGCCCTGCCCGTTCTGCGCCATGATTTTGAAGGCGATCTGACCCCTGGAGCACCGAATGCAGCCCATGCGGCGAGCGTGATTGACGTGATCGCCCGTGGGGTTGATCTGGTACTGGCAGGCAAGGCCAGCGCGCTGTGTACTGCGCCCATCCACAAGAAGGCCCTGCAGGACGGGGCGGGGTTTGGCTATCCCGGTCACACCGAATACCTCGCGGCACTTGCGGGAGTAGAGGATGTGGTCATGATGCTGGCCAGTGACGCGCTGCGCGTGGTGCCCGCAACAATCCACATCCCGTTAAGCGAGGTTCCGAGTGCACTGACGCCCGAAGGCCTTGAGGCAACAATACGCATCACACATGCCGCGTTGATACGGCAGTTCGCGATCAAGGCGCCGCGGCTTGCCATCGCAGGGCTCAATCCCCATGCCGGTGAAGGGGGGAATATGGGCCGCGAAGAAGTCGCTTGGATCGAGCCGCTTTTGGAACGGCTACGACAGGACGGATTTGACCTGCGCGGGCCGATGTCAGCGGATACCATGTTTCATGCGGCCGCTCGGACAAGCTATGACGCGGCCATAGCGATGTATCACGATCAGGCGTTGATCCCGATCAAGACGCTGGATTTTGACCGGGGCGTGAATGTGACTCTGGGTCTGCCTTTTGTGCGCACATCACCCGATCATGGCACCGCTCTGGACATTGCTGGCAAAGGCCTTGCCAATCCGACCTCGACCGTTGAGGCCCTGCGATTGGCATCGCGCATGGCCTACACGTGAGCGGGATAGATGCCTTGCCGCCACTGCGCGATGTGATTGCCACCCACGGGCTGTCGGCACGCAAATCGCTTGGGCAAAATTTTCTTCTGGATCTCAATCTTACCGCCAAGATTGCCCGGCAATCGGGCGATCTGGCGGGCGTCGATGTGCTGGAAGTGGGCCCGGGGCCCGGCGGACTGACACGAGGTCTTTTGGCGGAAGGCGCGCGGCGCGTGCTGGCGGTTGAAAAGGACGCGCGCTGCCTGCCCGCTTTGGCAGAGATCGCCGCCGCCTATCCAGGTCGGCTTGAGGTTCTGGAGGGTGACGCTTTGGCGGTGAACCCCCTTGAGCACCTGACCCCGCCGATCCGCGTGATCGCCAACCTGCCTTACAATGTGGGAACGGAATTGCTGGTGCGGTGGCTGACGCCGGATGCGTGGCCGCCCGCCTGGGACAGCCTGACACTGATGTTCCAGCGCGAGGTGGCGGAGCGGATCGTGGCGCAACCCGGGTCAAAAGCCTATGGGCGGCTGGCGGTGCTGGCACAATGGCGCTGCGAGGCACGCATTGCCATGAGCCTGCCGCCCGAGGCGTTTTCCCCCCCGCCTAAAGTATCAAGCGCAGTGGTGCATTTGACGGCCTTGCCCGCGCCCCGGTTTGAGGCCGATGCCGCGGTTCTGGAACGCGTGGTTGCCAAAGCCTTCAATCAAAGGCGCAAGATGCTGCGGGCAGCACTCAAGGGGTTGACCGGAGACGTGGAGGGGCTGCTGCACAAAGCGGGCGTTGCGCCCACGGACCGCGCCGAGGTGGTGCCACTGGAAGGGTTTTGCGCGCTGGCGCGGGAACTGGCCGCGCTTCAGCCCTGACGGGCTGCCTCGCTCACTCTGCGGCTTGAGGGTTTGAATCACCATCAGAGTCGGATGCAGGTTCGCTGTCGCTCGCCTCTTCATCGCGGGGTTTGCGCGGCTTGCGCTGACGCTTGGGCTTGTCATGAGACGCTTCCGGCGTTTCCACCAGACCGCTTTCCGCATCAGATGCGATCACGGGCTGTTCGCCGGTTCCGTCATTCGATCCGCCCTCAACCATCTCCCCGCCGTTTGATTCGCGTTCCTGCCGTTTGGCGCGTTCGCGATCCCGTTCGGCCTGACGCTCGCGGTTCTGACGTTCCTGCTCTTCGCGGCGCGTGTCCTGTTCTTTCTGCGCAACGCTCAGCATCCGGAGGTAATGTTCGGCGTGTTGCTGAAAGTTCTCAGTGTTCACGCGATCCCCGGCCAACTGCGCATCACGGGCCAATTGGTTATATTTATCTATGATCTGCTGGGGGGTGCCGCGCACCTTGCCTTCGGGGCCAGAGCTGTCAAACACGCGGTTGACGACATTGCCCATGGATCTGTTGCGGTTGGATTTATTCCGCGACCGTGACTTGGAAGATCTCATATTCAGATTTCAGCCCTATGATGTAGCGCCGCCTGATCCGTGATGCGCCCCATGCGCTTCTGTTTGACCGGATCGATTGAACTGCGGCTGGTATCAAGCGGGACCGCGCTAAGGCTGTCCACCGTCGTGATGCCCTTGTGTAACCATGCAAAGGCTGCTGTGACAAGAGGGCACAGGTGATTTTAGGCATTATACGGGGAAATTTGCCGTTTTGAGCACGCTAATGTGGCTTTTAAGCTGTAGGCGCGCGGCCTTGTACAACCCGGTCGCGGCCGTCGAGGTCCGGCAGAATGCGGATATCCGTGAAACCTTGACCCTGCAAAAGCTGTGCCACCTGGGGGCCTTGGGTCCATCCGGTTTCCATCATAAGCCAGCCATCCGCGCTCAGGTAATCACGGGCATGCGCGGCGATCATCCGGTAGGCACCCAACCCATCGCCTTCATCAGTGAGCGCGGCGCGCGGCTCAAACGCCAGTTCGGGGTCAAGTGCGGCCATGTCTGCTGCCGGAATGTAAGGTGGATTAGAGACAATCAGATCAAAGCGACCGTCCACGCCTGAAAACCAATCAGAGAGCATGAAGTTTGCCTTATCCGTAAGGCCCAGATATTCCGCGTTGCTTTGGGCGACTTGCAAAGCGGCAGGCGACAAATCCGTACCTGTGCCTTGGGCCCCTGTCCGCGCCGCCAGCAGTGACAGCAGGATGCAGCCGGACCCGGTGCCCAGATCAAGGACGCGATCAAAGGGCACCGCCAAAGCCGCGCGCACCAGCACCTCGGTCTCAGGCCTTGGATCCAGCACATCGCGCGTGACGCGAAATTCATGGTCATAAAAGGCCCGCAACCCAAGGATATGCGACAGCGGCTCGCGCCCGCAGCGCCGCGCCGCCATGGCGGCAAGATGATCTTCGGCAGCCTCCGGCAGCGGGTCTGGCTGCATCAGGCTCACGCGATCCTGCCCTACGCCCAGGGCGGCAGCCATGATCAGCCGTGCCTCACGGGCCGCGTTTTCGATCCCTGCTGCCGTCAGACGCCCCCGCAACTCCGTGAGCGCCTCACCAATCGGCCGGCTCACCCCTCCATCTCCGCCAGAAGCGTGGCCTGAGCATCCGAGATGAGCGCATCGATTAATTCGTCCAGGTCGCCACCAACGATGGCGTCGAGTTTGTAAAGCGTGAGGCCGATGCGGTGATCAGTCATGCGGCCTTGGGGGAAATTGTAGGTGCGGATGCGCTCGGACCGGTCGCCAGACCCCACCTGCGCCGCACGCGTTTCAGAGCGTTCATCATGGGCGCGTTGCCGTTCAAGATCGTAGAGCCGCGTCTTCAGGACCTGCATTGCGATTTCGCGGTTGCGGTGCTGAGATTTCTCCGAAGAGGTCACCACAAGGCCGGTGGGGATATGGGTGATGCGCACAGCACTGTCCGTGGTGTTGACGTGCTGCCCGCCCGCGCCTGACGCACGCATCGTGTCGATGCGCAGATCGTTTGCATCGATCTGAATGTCGACGTCCTCGGCCTCCGGCAGCACGGCCACCGTGGCCGCAGAGGTATGGATGCGCCCGCCACTTTCGGTCTCCGGCACGCGCTGCACCCGGTGAACGCCGCTTTCGAACTTCATCCGGGCAAACACAGCGTCACCCCGTATCGCGGCCACGACCTCTTTGATCCCGCCCAGTTCCGTGGCGCTTTCTTCGATGATCTCAAACCGCCATCCCTGCGCTTCCGCATAGCGTTGGTACATGCGCAGCAGATCCCCAGCGAACAGTGCGGCTTCCTCGCCCCCCGTTCCGGGACGTATCTCAAGGATCGCCGGACGGCCGTCCGCTTCGTCCTTGGGCAGTAGCGCCAATTGCAATGCCGCTTCCATGTCGGGCAGCCGCGCAGTGATCTCGACGCGCTCTTCTTCGGCCAATTCGCGCATTTCGGGATCATCCAGCATCGTTTCAGCCGCCTTCAGATCGTCAAGCGATTGGGTATAGGCGCGGATTTCTTCCACCACCGGGCGCAGTTCTGAATATTCGCGCCCCAATTGCGCGATATCGCCGCCACCTTCCGCCATCTGCGCCTCGATAAACTCAAAGCGGCGGGTGATTTCATGAAGTTTGTCCAAAGGCACCATGGGCCGGGTGTCCCAGACTGAAGGGGCTTGGTCAAGAGGCCGGAATTTGCTATGCTCGCCACAATGACACGCGCTTTTTGGATATCCCTTCTTCTGGCCGTTACACCATTGGTGGCACAGGCCAAGACCGTTGATTGCTACTGCACGAATTCCACCGGGGACCGGGTGGAGTTGGGGGAGATGATTTGCCTGCATATCGGCGGGCGATCATTTACAGCGCAGTGCCAGATGTCGCTCAACAATCCCATGTGGCGGGAAGTCAGCGATGGCTGCTTAACCTCCTGAGCCGCTTAACTGCGCAAGCCAGGCATCGACCCGGGCAGCATTTACACCCATATCGAGCCTTCCAAACCGCAAACGGGCGTGGATTTTGATCTGCGCGCCTTCCTGCGTGACGGTGGTGTAGTCGGGAAAGCCGAAGACACGGGACCGGGTTATGTAGGTGATCATGCGCGCCTCCACCGAACCTGCCAACGCCTGCGTCCGCGGGGTGGAAAGCGCAATCGCGTGTAGACGCGCCAGATCGCCGTCCCCTGCGTCGATAACCCGCTTGGCGCCGCCATCCATATCAATGTTGTCCATTTCATCGGGCATTGCATGCCAACGCGCGGGATCACTGGGCGCCAGCCTGACATAAAGCCCGACACCGATCAGCACGGTCAGAAGAACGATCAAAAAGATACGCATAGTCCTCGCTTCATCTTTCCCGAAATACTCATGGCCTACCCTTTCCGCCGGGTCCAGCCCCACAAGCAAAGAAGCTCCATCCCCACATGGGCCGCAGCCACCGCCGTCGCCCCGGTTGGGTCATAGGACGGGCTGACCTCCACGATATCGCCGCCAACCAGATTGATCCCCGCCAGATCGCGCAGGAAGATCGCCGCCTGGCCAGAGCTGAGCCCACCCCAAACGGGTGTCCCCGTCCCGGGGGCATAGGCCGGATCAAGCCCGTCAATGTCGAAGCTGAGGTACACAGGGTTGTTCGCCACAATGCTGCGCACCTTCGTCGCCACTGCCGCCGCACCGCTTTCATGTACCTCTCTGGCATCAATCACCGTGATCCCCAGCGTGTCGGCATTATGGGTGCGAATGCCCACCTGAACGGAGGTTTTCACATCGATCAACCCCATTTTCACGGCCTTGTAGAACATCGTGCCGTGATCAATGCGGTCCATATCATCATCAGGCCATGTGTCCGTGTGAGCATCTACCTGCACCAGCGAGATGGGACCGTATTTCTCAGCATAGGCCTTCAGGATCGGAAAGCTGATATAGTGGTCCCCGCCCAGCGTAATGGAGGCCGCACCACCCGCAAGAATGGTGCGGATGTGGTCGGTCAACCTGTCGGGGAATTCGCTGACCTTGGCATAATCATAGGCCAGATCGCCGTAATCGATGATGTCGAACTCTTCCAGCGGGCTCATGTCATCCCAGCCATACGGCGGATCGAAGGGTTGCAGCGTGCTCGCCTCCCGTATCGCACGCGGGCCAAAGCGCGTGCCGGTGCGATTGGTAACGGCCTGATCGAAGGGCACGCCTGTAACGGCCACATCCACGCCGCTCAGATCCTTGGTATAGCGACGGCGCAAAAAAGACGTGGCCCCGCCAAAGGCGCTTTCAAAACCAAGTCCCTTTCGCCGCGATCCATCAAAGGCCAGATCGACCTCATTCTCTGCATCTTCCAAGCCCATGGCGGTTCCCCTTCAAGTCTCACTTCCCTGTCATACACCCGCGCACGCTTGGCGATAAGCGCAATCGAAAGCGATGTCTTTTTCAGAATGCCTCATGTCGCAAACCCGTCGCATTGAGCCCGCGCGAATCTGGTAGCGGTTGCTGTGTAAGGTGCCGCCTGAGGGAGTTTCCAAAGGCGGAGAATTGGGAAGCCGGTGCAACTCCGGCACTGCCCCCGCAACGGTAACGGCGTTGCAAGGGGCGCGACAATCACCACTGGGGTGGAGGACCCCGGGAAGGTGTCGCGCCTTGGCCCTTGGGCCAGCGCCGAAGTCCGGAAACCAGCCTTGCAACAACGTCAAACCGCGGGTGGCGGTGGGGGCGCGTATGCGAGCCTGGCCGCCTCAAAGCCGTGCTCGTGCGTCCACATATGTCATCCGCCTCAAATCGCCGCGGGGCGCGGCAGGAGGCCACATATGTACACGCAATCCATCACCGACATGTTGGCGCGGCGCAGGCCGGGCTATGGTCTAGAGCAGGCATTTTACACCGACGAGCAGGTGTTTCAGCAGGATATGGAGACGATCTTTTACCGTGACTGGCTGTTTGTGGCACCCAGTTGCGAACTGCCCAAAGGCGGCAGTTACATCACCCATCAGGTGGGCGCTTACGGCGTGATCATCGTGCGCGGGCGCGACGGCGTGATCCGGGCGTTCCACAATTCCTGCCGCCATCGCGGATCCGTGCTGTGCAAAGCCGCCAAAGGCCGCAATGCCAAAATCGTCTGCCCCTATCACCATTGGACCTACGAGCTCGATGGCTCGCTTGCTCGCGCGCGCGATATGGGGCCGGATTTTGATCCGTCACAACATGGGTTGAAGACGGTACATTGCCGCGAGATGCAGGGCCTCATTTATATCTGCCTCGCCGAGGTCCCGCCCGATTTCGATGCCTTTGCAGAGATGGCGTGGCCTTATCTGGCGGTGCATGATCTGTCAGATGCGAAGGTCGCCTATGAATCCTCAATCGTTGAGCAGGGCAACTGGAAACTGGTCTGGGAAAACAATCGCGAATGCTATCACTGCGGCGGCAACCACCCTGGGCTTTGCCGGTCCTTCACCGATGATCCGACCATCACAGGCATCGAAGAAGGTGAAACGCCCCCGCATCTTTTGGAGCACTTTAACCGAATGGAGGCGCAGGGTTACCCCTCTCGCTTGCGCATGTCAGAGGACATGCAATACCGCTTTGCACGCATGCCGCTGTTGCCGGGGGCCAAAAGCTTCACGATGGATCTCGAACCGGCGGTGAAGACATGGTTGGGACGCGTGGCGGATGACACCGCGGGCACGCTGCTCAAGTATCATTACCCGTCCACCTGGAACCATTTCCTGCCCGATCACTCCATCGTTTTTCGGGTCACACCACTGACAGCAACGACAACGCAAGTGACGACCAAGTGGTTGGTGCACAAAGACGCGGTGGAAGGCGTGGATTACGATCTTGATCGCCTGACGGAGGTTTGGATCGCCACTAATGACGAAGACCGCCGCGTGGTAGAAGACAACCAAAAAGGCGTCAATTCCCCGGCTTATGAACCCGGGCCTTACTCCCCAATCCATGAGGCGGGCGTGATGGGGTTTGTGGATTGGTACTGCACCACGATGGCCCAGCGTATGGAGCCGGTGGCCTTCGCCGCAGAATAGTCACGCCCCAATCCAGTCGTCACCGGAGCAGTCTTCGGTGACGCGCCGCCCGTCACACAGCCTGACGCCGCTCAATCAGGCGCGCAAAAAACGAGGCACCCACAGGGGCTACTTCATCACTGAAGTCGAAACCCGCATTGTGCAAGTTGGGCCCTTCGCCTTGTCCCAAGAACAGATAGGCCCCGGGGCGCGCGTTCAGCATATAGGCGAAGTCCTCTGCCCCCATCTCTTTCTGACGGTCGGTGACGACATGGCCTTCATGGGCGACATCCCGCGCCACCTCGGCTGCAAATTCCATCTGCGCGGCGTCATTCACCGTTGCAGGGTAGCCTTCATCAATGCGCAACACTGCCTCAACCCCGAAAGAGGCCGCCTGCCCTGCCACGATCTCCTCCATGCGCCGCCAGACCATCTGCTGCACGTCTGGATCAAACGTTCGGATTGTACCTCCGACATAGGCCTCTTCCGGGACAATGTTTTCGGCACTTCCGGTGTGGATTTGGGTGACCGAGACGACCAGTTCCTGCATTGGTGCATGGTTACGGCTGACAATGCTTTGAAGCGCCTGGGTGAGGCTGGCCGCGGCAATCACCGGGTCACGTGTTTCATGGGGATAGGCCGCATGCCCGCCCAGCCCCGTGATATCGACATGGAACGTGTCTACCGCTGCCATCATCGGCCCGGCGCAGGTGTGAAACGTCCCCAAGGGCTGACTTGGTAGGGTGTGCAGCGCATAAACTTCTTCCACGCCGTGGCGGTCCATCACGCCATCCTCGACCATCAGCTTTCCACCGCCCGGACCCTCTTCGGCGGGTTGAAAGATTAGCACGGCCTTACCGGCAAAATTACGTGTCTCGGCCAGATACTTCGCGGCCCCCAACAGCATCGCGGTATGCCCGTCATGACCGCATGCGTGCATCACACCGGGGATTTCAGAGGCATGTTCCGCCCCGGTCGCCTCCTCAATCGGCAGGGCATCCATATCCGCGCGCAAGCCTGTCACCCTTGGCCCCGGTTCGCGGCCTTCGATCACGGCCACGACGCCGCTTTCCGCGATCCCGGTCTCGATCTGCGTGATCCCGAACTCGCGCAGACGCTCCACCACGAAGGCCGCCGTCTCATGACACTCAAGCCCCAGTTCTGGCCGCTTATGCAGCTCACGCCGCCAGCCCGCCATTTCATCGGCGAAGCCTGCAATCCGGTTTATCACCGCCATCTCTGGACTCCTTGATCGCCAAAGGTCAGGGTTCATGCATGCCTGACGATGCCCTCATTCACAACCCCACTGGCGGCCTTCCGCGCCTTCTTGAAATCATGCGTCGCCTGCGTGATCCCGACACGGGCTGCCCATGGGATGTGGAACAGGATTTCAGCACGATCGCCCCTTACACGATCGAAGAGGCCTACGAGGTGGCCGACGCCATTGAGCGTGAGGCCTGGGGCGAGTTGAAGGATGAGTTGGGTGATCTGCTGCTACAAACCGTCTTTCACGCCCAGATCGCCGCAGACCGCAACCTGTTCGATTTTCACCAAGTGGCTGATCAGATCTCTGACAAGATGGTCGCGCGCCACCCTCATGTATTTGGCAGTGAAAGCCGTGACAAATCCGCCGAACAACAGACCCGCGATTGGGAAAGCGTGAAGGCTGCAGAACGTGCGGCCAAGTCGCAAACGGGCGTGCTGGATGGTGTGGCGCTCGGCCTGCCTGCCCTGATGCGCGCCGTGAAACTGCAAAAAAGAGCCGCACGGGTGGGGTTTGACTGGCCGGATGCATCCCATGTGCTGGATAAAATCCAGGAGGAAGCCGCAGAACTCACAGAGGCCGCACAAGACCTTCCCCAGGAGAAGGTTGAGGAGGAAATGGGCGATTTGCTTTTCGTCATGGCCAACCTCGCCCGCCACATGAAGGTCGACCCCGAGGTTGCCCTGCGCCGCGCCAACGCCAAATTCACGCGGCGGTTCGAGGCGATTGAGGCCGCACTCGCAAAAGAGGGACGCAGCCCGGAGATGTCCGATCTTGAAGAGATGGACCGCCTATGGGACGCGGCCAAAACCGCAGAGCGCGCGCCCTGATCAGCCGATAGATCGCAAACGCGGTGCCAGCAATTCAATCTTCTGACCCGAAAACCCTGCCTCCCACGGCACGTTGGTCAGCTTGCACTGCACCTTTGTGCCGGCTGTAAAATCATCCTGAGCGACCTCCTGCATGAAGCCAAGGCCGGTCATTATGCGCTTGTTACCCAGGCGTACGGCGGTAGTGGACCGCATGCGCCGCGGCAGATTACCCGCCCTGATATGCGCCTGCATGCGCTGTTTTTCAGTCCACATCCCGCACACAGCGACACGGCCCCCGATCTCCGTGACCATGGCGGCCAGTTCAATCGAGCCGTAGGGTTTGAAAGTATACCTTATGATCTGAGCGCCCTGCACCATGGTGGCCGTCGGATTTGCGGACTGGGCGGAGGCTGGAAGGCTCGGCGACGACAGGATCGCCGCGCATATCGCGGATATCAGGACAAAACGGGGCAACAGCATCTCCTTACAACACATCGCATAGATTCGATTGTAGGCCGTGGTCGCGTGCAATCCAAAGATGAAATCAATAGAAGCGCCGGTTTTTTGCTGCGTCCTTAGTACTGCCCAAATCCCGAACACGTTTGCGGCCACTCCGTCCCCCTGTGATAGGCCAACGCCACCTCCAATACCTGCCGATCTGACCCCGGCCGGCCGATCAATTGCAGCCCCATGGGAAGGCCGTTTTCGCCAAAACCCGCTGGCACGCAAATGCTCGGCAGACCAAGAAGGCTCGCAGGCACAACCACTTCCATCCAGCGGTGATAAGTGTCCATCATTTGGCCTTCAATCATCTCGGGCCAGTGCCACTCGACCGGGAATGGCCAGACCTGCGCACTGGGCAGGGCCAGCAGATCATAGTCTTCAAAAAGCGCCATGGCCGCGCGATGCCAATCCGACCGCTTTAGGCTCGCGGCATGCACGTCCATCGCAGACAGGTTCAATCCGCGCTCAATCTCCCAAACCGCTTCGGGCTTGAGTTGCGCGCGGGTGGCCTTGTCCGCATAAAGATCCTGCGCTTCCGCAGCCAAAGTGAACGATCGCAGATCGGTCCAACTCTCCCAGATAAGATCGCGCGACACGGGCGGCAGAAGCGCTGTGACGGATGCCCCCTGCCCCTCCATCTCAGCCAAGGCGCGTTCACACAGGGTCAGAATGCCGGGTTCCATTGTCAACGCTCCGCCCCAATTACCCAACCACGCCACACGCGTGCCCGGTCGGGATGGCTGCAAATCTTCATAGGCCTCGGACCCCGTCATCACGCCCAGAAAAAGCGCCAGATCCTCGGGATCCCGCGCCATTGGCCCTCGCGTGGACAGCTTGTGCAGATAAAGATCGCCGCTTTTTAAGGCGCTCAAAGACCCCGGAACCAATCCATGGCTGGGCCGCATACCATAGACATTGCACCACCCCGCCGGATTGCGCAGTGATCCCATCATGTCAGAACCATCCGCCAGCACCATCATGCCCGCAGCCAACGCCGCCGCCGCCCCGCCTGAGGACCCGCCGGCACTCAGATGGAGCGCATACGGATTGCCCGTCACGCCAAAAACCGGGTTGTAGCTGTGTGAGCCTAACCCAAACTCCGGCACATTGGTCTTGCCGATAAACATCGCACCCGCGGCCCGCATGCGCGCCACGTGTGGATCATCATGCTCCGAGACATGGCCCGCAAAAATCGGCGAGCCTTCAGAATTCACCATCCCCCGCGCGTGATGCAAGTCCTTGATTGCGGTGGGCAGGCCAGCCAGCGGCCCTTCTGCCCCCGCCTTATCCAATGCCCGCGCTTCAGCCAGAAGCACATCCGCCTCGCGCATCGACACCACAGCATTCAGCGCATCATTCGCCAACGCCACCCGGTCAAGCGTGGCCTCCATCAGCGCCTCCACCGTGACGCGCTTGTGTGTTACCGCATCCCGTTGCGCCCTCGCCGACCATGTCAGAATGTCCTCTGCCACAAGCACCCCTTTATTCATCTTGCCGGAAAAACTCCGGGGGGGTTGGGGGGCTGGCCCCCCATCTACACTGCGGTTTGCGCGTGGCCCCCTAATGGCTCAAAGATCATCGCCTTGCGCCTCGGCCCGGCTCTTGCCGCTTACATCCATCGCCAGCGTCGCGGCCATGAACTGATCCAGATCACCATCCAGCACACCTTTGGTATCAGATGTTTCCACATTCGTGCGCAGGTCTTTGACCATCTGGTAGGGTTGCAGAACGTAAGACCGGATCTGGTTGCCCCATCCGGCGTCACCCTTGCCCGCGTGAGCCTCCGCAATAGCCTCGTTTCGCTTATCAAGCTCCAACTGATACAGTCGCGATTTCAATGCCTTCATGGCGATATCACGGTTCTGATGCTGGGATTTTTCCGAACTCGTCACAACGATCCCTGTTGGATGGTGCGTGATCCGCACGGCCGAGTCGGTCTTGTTCACATGCTGTCCGCCCGCACCGGAAGAGCGGTACGTGTCGACGCGAATATCCGAAGGGTTCACCTCAATTTCGATATTGTCATCCACCACCGGATACACCCAGATGGACGAAAACGACGTGTGTCGCTTGGCTGCGCTATCAAACGGTGAGATGCGCACCAACCGATGCACGCCACTTTCGGATTTCAGCCAGCCATAGGCGTTGTGGCCGGAGATTTTGTAAGCGGCCGATTTGATCCCCGCCTCGTCGCCCGCGCTTTCGGATTGCAGCTCTACCGTGTAGCCGTGAGCTTCTGCCCAACGTACATACATCCGCGCCAGCATCGACGCCCAATCGCAGCTTTCCGTGCCGCCTGCGCCGGCGTTGATTTCAAGGAACGTGTCATTGGCATCCGCCTCCCCGTTAAGAAGTGCTTCCAACTCTTTCGCAGCCGCCTTCTTGGCCAGCGCCTTGATCGCCGTCTCGGCGTCTGAGACGACCTCCTGATCCTCTTCCATCTCGCCCAGTTCAATGAGTTCGATATTGTCCGACAGGTCCTGCTTGATCCTGTCATGGGTCTCGATTGCGTCCACCAGCGATTGCCGGTCGCGCATCAGTTTTTGCGCCTTTGCGGTGTCATCCCAAAGGTTTGGGTCCTCCACCCGCGCATTGAATTCCTCAAGCCGGTGCTTAGCCGTGTCCCATCCCATCCGCTGGCGCAAAAGCTCCAGTGAGTTTTCGATCTCGGAGACGGTTTGTTCGATTTCCGCGCGCATGGCCCACGTCCTTTCTGCTCAGTCCCGGGTGTAGCAAGCACGCCCCCGCAGAACAAGACACGCGCCTCCCCAAGGTAGAATTGCTATTCGAACACGGAGGCCAGTTCATCCACACCCACGCCTTCCTTCATTTCCCTCAAACGGGCATAGATTAAAGCCGAGGAAATCGCGATAAACCCACTCGTCAAGGCGACGATGCAGGCCAGCAACACAGCACTTATGGAGTAGCCCAAACCGCCAAGACCAATCGCGTCGACAATCATGGCGATCACGGCTCCGCCAGCCAAGGCAAACCCGATTACCAGGATATACATCACGAGGACGATACCAACGATGGGCCAGCGATATTCCTTGGTCAGCGCCGAAGAGCGATCCATGGCGCCCGTCGCACCTTCTTCTTCGATGACGACCGCGGGGATGGCCGCAGAAAAGACGGCAAACAACCACAACCCCGGGAGGATCAGCGCCAGGGCACCAAGGCCCACCAGAATGCCAACAAGGATCGAAACGAAAAAGATTGGTATGATTGCACCGAAGGCACGGCGCATGTAAGCGACAAGCGCCAAAGGCCGACCCAGTTTCGCGTCATAGGCGATCTGCACGAGAAGTGCAGTGATGATACCGTTCAGAACGATCTCCAGCATAACGAACAGCAGGGTGATCCCGATGCCGACCTGGCCCGCACCCGTCTCATCAAAGAGCGCGTAGTCCCAGCTGACAATCGAAGCTTCAAGGAAAATGAAAGCCAGCTACGGGAAGAACCCCATGAACATCACCGCCAGCAATTTGCCAAATAGAATTCTGAACGTATCGGCGATGATACCCCCCGCGCCGAGGGGCTCATTGATGTTCCACTTGTCGAAATTGCTCACGATAGCCTGCCTTAAATTATGGCTCCAAAAAATTCGGGCGCCGTCCGTCGCGCCCGAATTACATTCACAGTGGTGCAGAAGGTCTAGCCCGCTGACCTGCCTTAGAGGTCACGGTCACTCAAAGACCGAAGCCAGTTCATCAACGCCCACACCTTCCTTGATCTCCCGCAAGCGGGCATAGATCAGCGAAGTGGCGATGCCGAAGAGCGAGTAGGTGAAGCCGTTGATCACCGAAACCAGCAGAACCATAAGTAGAACGCCGACAAACCCGTCACCTAAACCAAAAAGTGCCAAGCCCAGTACCACGCCAAAGAGCATGCCGATCAGGATCATGCAGATCCATGTGACCAGCAGCAGCCCGACGATGGGCCAGCGGAACTCTTTGGTCAGTGCCGCACTGCGGCCCATAGCGCCAAAGCCCGCGCGCTCGATCACAATGACCGGCACCACAACGCTGAACACGGCATAGAGCCAAAGCCCGCCGACAATCAGCGCCAGCATGCCAACCGCCACCAAGATGGTGACCACAACCGTCAAAACCATCACCGGCAGAAGGCAGGCCATAGCAGGGCCAAAGTAGCGGGAGATGTTCACGCTGCGGCCCAGTTTCACGTCATAGGCAAACTGCACCAGCATGGCGATCATGATGCCGTAGATGCCCATCTGAAGCACCATGGACAGCACGAACATGAAAATCTCTCCGCCAGAGGAGAATGTGGGCGTCGCTGTGCCCATCATCATGTCCCAGCCTTGCAGCATGCCGCCAATGACCGCGCTGAGCAGCATCGGCAGAAACCCGATCATGATCACAGCAGGGATATTCTTGAAGAGAATGGAAAAGCTTTCCGAAATAATGGCCCCCACACCCAGCGATTGGGTCGGGGCCGACATAGATGTTTCAGCCATAAATTAAGTGTCCTGTTACTGTCCCGTTTTATTGGCTTACGCGCGTTTTACCATGCGCGGTCGCTGCCTTATTGCGTGAGATATTCTCTCATTTGTCAACAGGATCGTGTGTCGCGGCGCTGCATTTTCTTGGCAGAAACCACCTCAGAAACGTTGAAATTTTCACGGCTTATCATTGGGTTTCTTTCTCGTCTGCCTCAGCATCAAAATGCTTGTCCGATCGCCTGTCGCCAAAAAGCTGTCGTTGTTCCAGATAGGCACGCTGCGCGTTATAGAAGGCCTGCAGAAACCTGACCCGCGCCTCAGGCGTGACCTTATCGGCATAATCAATCCTGCGGCGGATGTTTTCGACCACCTTGGCCAGCGTATCTCTATAATTCTTGTTCGTTTGATAGGGCGTGCCGCTGGCTTGCGCGCGTAGAAGATCCTCCAGCGTTTGCAGCTCAAACGCGCCGTAGTGATCGAGGTGATGGGACAGGAAGGTGAACTCCTCTTTCTTGCCCTGCAGCGGGGCCGCGTAGCGCGCCACATCTGCCAGAAGCACCGGTTGTGGAAGGTGGATCACATAAGTGCCTGCGATCAGATCACCCAAACGGCGGCGGCGCTTGTTGCAAAGCGGCACTGTCAGAGTGCCAATGATCCACGCCATAGCGATGATTGTGTAGACAGGTTCAGTAGCATCGAGCGTGATGAGCAGCGTGCCGGGCAGAAATACCTCCGCTTCCTTCATCAAGTTGCGCACCACCAACGCATGGGTGGTCAAAGACGCGCCGTCGTTTGATACGACCTTGATCTTCATCAGCTTCTTGCCGAGCGTCTGTCCGTTCCAGACAATTTCCGACAGCACGTAGTAGGGAATGCGCGTGAAGAAAAAAAGCATGGACGCAATCGCGCCCCATGTCGACGGCGTGGTCAGGTTGAGCGTGGCCAGCAAGATCAGGAGCGCGATGCCCGCAGCGAGGGTCAGCAGAAGATCGACAATCTGCGCGCCAAGCCGCACGCCCACACCCGCGATACCAAGGTGGATGGGCACGCCTTCTGGCGGGAGCAACTGATCGGGCGGCGGACCTTCGGGCTTGGGTTTGCGACGGAAAAGCTTCATGTCCGCCCTCTTCCGCCAAGCATGAACCACGCAACCCACAACGCCCCAACGCCCCAACCGATCAGAAGGCGCGTGTTCATATCCTGCACCAATTGTCGCCCGAACCCCTCAAGCAGCGCGGCGGCCACCAGCATCAGCGCGGCGACCAGCGCCAGTTTCGTGGCATCCCGGCCAGCATCCCTAAGCGCACGAGCACAGGTGCGTTGCCCAGGAAAGAGCACTGCAAAGCCCAGCTGCAGCCCTGCCCCGCAAGCAATGCAAATGGCCGACAGTTCCGTCACACCATGGATCGATAGCCATCCGGCGATGTCCCAGCCCAAGCCTCGATCCACGTGCAGCGCCACGAAAGCGCCGAAAACGAGGCCGTTATAGAAGATGAGCGCGATGGCGGGCAGGCAAAGGAAGACACCGAGCCCAAAGACGAAAATCGCGATCCGCGTGTTGTGCGAAAAAAGGAAGGTGGCAAAGGCACCAAGACCGCGCGCGTCGGGGTCGTCTTCGTAGATCACGCCGCGCAGGTATTCCGTTGTGCTGCCCGGGCCCCTGCCTCCGCCCAGGCCTTCGGGCATAAAAACATGATACCAATCGGCGTCTTCGAAAAAGAGCAGGTAACCGCACAGCGCACCCAGCCCCATGCAGAGAAAGCCCAGCAGAATGAAAAACCATGACCGGCGCATGGCCTGCGGCGCGCCGGTGGTGAGGAAGCGGGTGAAGACGCCGCCCAGCCGTTCTTGGGGGGCATAGACGCTAAGGTATGCGCGCGCGGTGAGGGCTTCGAGATACGCAAGCAGGGCTTTGTCGAGAGATATCTCCCGCGCGATGGCCAGAGACGTCGTGGCCTGACGGTAGAGGGAGGCAAGATCGCGCGCTTGGATGAAGCTGAGGCCGGTGACACCTTTGGCTTCGGCCTCCTGCACCAGTCTCTCGAGGCGCTTCCAGTCGGCCTCTCTTTCCTCGCGAAAGCGCGCGGAGCGGATGGTCAGCGTTTCCATCAAATCAACTCCCGCGCTTTGATTTCCAGATAGGTGGAGATCAGCCGCGACGTGACATGCCCCGGTTCGGCATCAACGATGGTCGCCCCGAGGCGGTGGAGTTTTTCAAGGACCAGACGGCGTTCGCGCAAAGACGCACCCGCAGCCACCAACGAGGCGACGTTATCGAGGCTTTCGGGCGCAGTGTGGACCATCTCTTCCAGCGCCGGATCACGCAGGGTGACGAAGATGACCAGGTGGCGCTTGGTCAGAACGCGGATGTTTTCGATCAAAAGCTCTGCAGATGTCGTGTCAACGAAATCCGTGAAAATGATAATGAGCGATCGCTTGGGCGTCCGGGCGTTCAGCCCGGCCATGGCCAGCGTGTGATTGGTTTCACGGCTCACGTAATCGAGTTCTGCCGTTTGGCTGCGCAGTCGTGCAAAAGCGGTGCGGCCTGGTTCGGGACGTACGAAAACGGATGGCTGCACATCATAGGCATAGAACCCCACCAGATCGCCGCCGATGGCTGCCGCCCATGCCGTGGCGAGGGCAGCGGTGATGGCGTGGTCGATCTTCGGCAGACCGGCGATTTCCTCGCGCATTAGATATCCATTGTCGAGCGCAACGATGACGTGGTGATTGCGCTCAGCGCGCAGCTCCTTGACGACCAAGGCACGACGGCGGGCGGAGCGTTTCCAGTCGATGGCCTTCACATCCATGCCTTGGACGAAATCCTGCAGCTGGTGAAATTCCGACCCGTCCCCGATAGCGCGGTTTTCCTTCACGCCATAAAGCGCGGAGTTCACGGTGGTGGTGATCTGACCCGATTGGACAAGACGGATGTTGGGGACGACCTTGATCTCAATTTCGGTCGTGATGCGCGGGACGTATTCGAAAAGCCCGAGGCGCGAACGCCAGTAGAGCCAGATGCGATCCACCGTCCAAATCCCGCGGCGCACGGCGCGGCAGGGGATAGTCGCCTCAGCGTGGCTATCGTAGCGCTCAAAAGTCACCTCCCCGTCGCCCGAAAGTCCCATCGGCCAATCGATTTCAGCGCGCATGCCTTCGCGCCAAGGTTTCACCATGAGAATGATGTTGACCGTCTCACCGACAAAAACCTCAGGTGGCACATCAAAAACAAGCTCACTGCGCCGCCGACCCGTTAAACCCAAATCGAGCACACCCACCAACCCCAACAAGCCCCATAACGCAAAGGCAGCGCCTTGGGTGGCCGGGCTGATCACGGCGATCAGCACGCTGGCCAGCAACGCGGCAAGCCCGAGGGCCAGTGCTGTGCGGGATGGGCGTATCATGCGCCCGATTTCACCTTGGGGCCTCGATCTGGTTAAGAATGTTTTCCAGCACCTGATCAGCATCACGGCCCTCGATCTCTGCCCCCGGGCCTAACACGATCCGGTGACGCATGGCTGGCACGAAAAGCGTTTTCACATCGTCTGGAATGGCAAAATCCCGACCCGACAGCGCCGCCATCGCCCGCGCGGCCCCGGCCAGCGCGTCCGCCGCACGAGTGGAGACACCAAAGGCGATCTCCGCGTCATTGCGCGTGGCGCGGACGAGGCGGAGAATGTAATCGAGAATTTCATCTTCCAGGATGATACTGTCGATCAGCGCGCGGCTTTCAGCCAGTTCTTTTGCGTTGAGAACCTTCGCGGTGCCCTTCGTCTCCGCCCGGCTGTCCAGCGACTGGGTGGCGTGGCGTTGCAGGATCGACATCTCTACATCCGCCGGCGGGAATTCGATGTTCAGCTTGAAGAGGAAACGATCCAGCTGCGCCTCTGGCAGCGGATAAGTGCCTTGCTGTTCAATGGGGTTCTGCGTGGCGATGACAAAGAATTCGCGGCCCAGATCGTAGTCTTCCCCATCGATGCTGATCACCCGTTCGTTCATCGCCTGCAAAAGTGCGGCCTGCGTTTTGGGCGGGGCGCGGTTGATTTCATCCGAGAGCAGGACCTGCGTGAAAACCGGTCCTTTCGTCAGCACAAACGCGTTTGTTTTGAAGTTGAAGATCGATGCACCCAGAACATCGCCTGGCATCAGATCCGGCGTGAATTGGATACGGTCAAACTCCAGATCCATGGCCGACGCAAAGGACCGCGCAAGCAGCGTCTTGGCCGTACCGGGCGGACCTTCCAGCAGGACATGGCCCTGGGCAAAAAGCGCCACGAGCAGAAGCTCAATAATCTCATCCTGACCCTGCACCGTCTTGGCAATTTCGGCTTTCAGGGCATCGGCGCGAGCGCCGAGTGTTTCAAGTGTCATGGGTTATCGTCTCCAAAATATCCTCAAGGGCATCGACATGGTTGATCGCATCCCGGGCGGTAAGACCCGGCGGGAGCGTGTCGATTGTCTCCAAAACCGAAGTGAGCGCGGCCGCTGCGCCCGGATCATGCCGCCCCAGATGGCGCAGCAACAGATCGCGATCGCGCCCGTATCGCGTTTGGGCAGGCCCAAAGAGCCGCACGACCATGGAAGAGAGCCGCGCGCTGGCATATTCCGTCAGCAACGCCCCGTCCTGCCCCGTTAGCCGCAAAAGCCGCGCCTGCGCCGCTATGGCCTGCTGTTTGGATGCGCTCATGTCCGAACGCTCCTCCACCACAGGCCCGTAGTGCGCGCTTGCCCGCCACAAAAGCAGCGCAAGGATCAGGCCCGCACTGAGCCACATAGCCAGAAATGGCGGCTCAAAAAAGCGCAGCAAATCGGTCCAAGTGCGATCCCGCGCGGTCCCGCCGGATCGACTGACAAACCAATTGCCATCTGAATAGTCGATGACAATCTGCCCCTCACCCGCAAGGGTGGCAAAGAATGCTCGCGCAATCTCGGCGTTGTCGCCCAGGCGCAGACCGTGATTGTTGAAAAGATCAGGGTCAGACAGCACCATAACCCGCTTGTCTGACCCGTCCAGCTGACAGGAGCCCAGCACCATGTGACCGCGCCGCCCGATGATCGGCTCACAAGACGGACTGTCGATCACCTGCGCTACATAGAGCCGCCCGCGCAGGCGTTCGCCAGTCTCTCTCACATAATCGAAATCGGTGAAGGGAACGGGCATCCGCCCCACGCGCACCTCTTCCCCCGTCAGGTCTTTCAAAACGCCCTCTAGACGCTGCCCGTCCACCAAAAGCGCGGGATGTCCAAGGCCCGTCAGCCGCATGCCGGAGCGCCACTTGGGCAGAACCACGAGGCTGGTGAGGGTCTCTGCCTTGTCACGCAGATTTTCGGCGCGTTGATCGGCCTCATCCTGCTGAAACAGAAGCTCTTCCTTCGTCTCAGGCCGTTTGCGCCGCTCATCCAAGGCGGTATCGAACAGGGGCATAACCAGAAGGTCGACATTGTCGGGATCAATCACCCATCCGCCGGTGAAATTCTGCGCGGGCAGGTCGGACTTTGTCAGCCATACCTGAAGCCCGTCAAAACCAATGGGTGACGTGCGCAAAGCTTGCTGGCGTTGACCCGAAAGATAGAAAAGCAGCGCGATCCCGACAACAACCAGCGCGCCGAAAATCAGGGTCTCTGTCTTGGGTCCGTTGCGGGCCGGTGTCGCCGTATCCGTCATGGCGCGGCCTGCGTGAAGAGAGGGCGAATGCGGCTGAGGAAGGTCTGAAAATCATCCTCCGGCACGTCACGACCGCCGAACAGCACGCGTTCTCCCGCCGCCACCAGATCGCTCAGCGTGTCACGATGGTCCATCTCACGCGGCAGTCGACGCAGGGCATCGCGCGCGGTCCAGCTTTTCTGCAGGAATAGTCCCTGCTGCGTCACCGCCCGCATAAGCGCGCTTTGCGCCAGCGTCACCAGAGCAAGGCGTCGGTCAGAAATACGAGCGATCGCATCCAGATCACTGGGCAAGGCCGCCATTTCGCTGCCCCTGCCCGGTGCCGCCCCGGCCTCTCGCGTGGCGTCCTCATCACCGCGGAAGGACACGGAAAACTGCCCGCCATAGCGCATGAACGCAAAGATCACCGCCAAAAGCACCGCAATGGCAATGACATTGGCTGTGAATGACACCGGCCGCTCACCGATATTGACCGGGTCACGTTCTCGATCCGGGGTGGCATTTGTTTCAAAGGTGGGTGGCGGGCGCGTGGGGTCGTAATAGGCGACATCAGTATCAACACCGCGCAGCCGCAGCGCTTTGAGGTATGCCTCCCCAGAGGTCGTGACCTCCAGCCCTTCTTCGACCCTTTGTTGTGCGTCAGCGGGCATCGGGAGAACCAAATACAGCCCGATCATTAGCGTGATGGCCACGCCGACCCCATGTCCCCGCCCGTGTCTCGGCCATGCCATCATGTCTGCCCGCTCATGCCCTGTCGCATGGGCCAAAACTGCGCTTTTTCCCGCATCCGTCCAACCCCCAAATTGACAGGCGCGACAAAAAAGATTTCGTTTATCAGAAGTGGCCAGACCTCTTGCCAATCGCTCTGCCCTGCGCTAAGTCGCGCAGGCTGAAATAGCAGTGCCCCTATAGCTCAGCTGGTAGAGCAACTGATTTGTAATCAGTAGGTCCGCGGTTCAAGTCCGTGTGGGGGCACCATTTCACATTTTGATGTGATATCCGCTAAAAACTCAAATATTACAGATGTTTGCGGCGTTCGAAATCCGTTTTGGCGGTCGTATGACAAGGGGGCTTTGAAGGCGGTTTTCAGGATGGTTTTGCGGGCGTTGAGAGAGCCGTTTTTGTAGATATTCCAAGGGTTTGACAAGACATCGCCCAATAGTTCGAAAATCTCTTTCGCAGTTCTTTTGGGTTCTGCGTTTTGCGCGAGTTTATCGTTAAGCAAAAGCCGATCCTCTTCCAGCTTTGCGATCTTGGTCTCAAAAGCGGTTGCCACCTTTGGATTATTCGTTTCCACCAGCCGTTCCAGCAACGCATCCTGTTGCTTGTTCAGCTCGTTGATCTGCCGTTTCAGCGCAGATTTGGCTTGTGTGGATTGATCCGCGCGCTGCCCCCATGCGTCTTTGAGCATCGACAGGGCGATGCTGAGGAGTTTGGTGCTGGGGGTCAGGCTTCGTAGGATTGCTTCAAAGCCAGTATCGATCTTCTCTGCACGGATACTCTTGCGATACTCAGGGCAGTCTCTGGACTGGCACCAGTAGTATGCGTGTCTTTTGCCCGTTGCGCTCTTGGACCAGCAGGACGTCATGGGCTTGTTGCAACACGCACAGTTGATCGCGCCGCGAAAAGGGAAGTCCTCGTGGATATGTGCCAGTTCTTGCGATGTTGGTTTGAAGGATATGATCGCCCCGCCTGATGGGGTCAGGGTTTTTGCGGCTAAGCTCGCACGGCCACCACATAAAGCGCGCATTACATCTTGGCTAAGACGTTCAGATGCTCGCGCGGCAAAAGAGCCAAAAGCGCGGAGTCATGATTTATCTGGATGACAACGAGGTACTTTTGACGATCCAGTTCAAAGGCACTGCACTCTCGGTTAACGTCGTGACCTCCCCAGGTGCCGTTTATTGGCGCAACGACGCGCGTGTGGTCGCGCCAAAAGGTCTTCAAGCGGTCCAACTCTGGTAGCGGGCCCTGTTCACATGAAAAGGACAGGCAATATTTTGCATGCACCGACGCGATTGAAGCCTCTTTCAAGGTTTCCAAAGCATCGACCAGATCGCCGTCATTCCATCCATCATTCAGCCCGAGCGCACGTGCCAAAAGCTCTGTGGAAACCGAAACACCGGCCTCTTTCGACGGTGCGGTTTTTTGAGATCGTAGCAGCCTGATGGTTTTGTTTTCGGCGATGAAGGACCTCAAGACTTCTGCGAAGTGCTGAGCCATTTTTTGTGGTGAATTGAGTGCCGTTTCAGGTTCGAAACCCTTGGCTGTTACAGCCAGCAAGCGGCGGTTGGATGCGTACAAGTCTATTTGCCCGCCCCGCCCCGCTTCAAAGGTGATCCGGCGCGGCAGCATTGTCTCATCAATTTCAATCAGTATTCGGCGCAAAGCCGCGTACCCATCCGGGCCAGTTTCGATAAACGTCTGCGCGCCGCCAAACCCA
>JBCCNB010000027.1:0-42940 GCA_039026055.1 Pseudomonadota bacterium
GAGCTTGAGCCCGGCGTTGAGGGTCTGGTGCACGTGTCCGAGATGTCTTGGACCAAGAAAAACGTGCATCCTGGCAAGATCGTCTCCACCTCTCAGGAAGTGGAAGTGATGGTTCTGGAAATCGACGGAACCAAGCGCCGCGTGTCTTTGGGCCTCAAGCAGACCATGCGCAACCCGTGGGAAGTCTTCGAAGAAAGCTACCCCGTGGGCGCCGAAGTCGAAGGCGAGGTCAAGAACATCACAGAGTTTGGTTTGTTCGTGGGTCTCGACGGCGAAATCGACGGCATGGTGCACCTCTCCGACTTGTCCTGGGACGAGCGAGGTGAGGATGCGATCCAGAGCTACCGCAAGGGCGATGTGGTTCAGGCGGTCGTGTCTGAGGTCGACGTGGAGAAGGAGCGCATTTCGCTCTCCATCAAGGCGCTCGGCGGCGACAAGTTCGCCGAAGCGGTTGATGGCGTGAAGCGTGGCTCGATCATCACGGTCGAAGTGACGTCCATCGAGGATGGCGGCATCGAGGTGGAGTACGAGGGCATGAAATCCTTCATCCGTCGCTCTGACCTGAGCCGTGATCGTGCCGAACAGCGCCCCGAGCGGTTCTCCGTGGGCGACAAGGTCGATGTGCGTGTGACCAACGTGGACGGCAAAACCCGTCGTCTGGGTCTGTCCATCAAAGCGCGTGAGATCGCCGAAGAGAAAGAAGCCGTGGAACAGTATGGCTCATCCGACTCCGGTGCATCCTTGGGCGATATCCTTGGTGCCGCGCTCAAGGGCGACGACGACAAGTAACGCTTGTCAGTCAAAATCAAATGAGGCCTCAGCGTTGATGCTGGGGCCTTTTTTTGTGGCCGGGTTTCGTGCTTTTCAATCAGGCGCATGGTGGCCAAAACGGGCCGCGAATCAATCCGATAAGGCCATGATCAACCCAGCGATGTATCCCGGACCCTGTCGCATATTTTGCCAATCCCGGACGGCAATGGGCAAAAAAACCGGGGATTTCGGGCAAAGATGTGCGGAATAAGGGGTTCGCCGCGCAGCACGGCTATTTCCGTTTTTTCGATTTGTACCTATAGTTTAACTCGTCATGACGGTCACACGGCCGCACCATAGACCGATAAAACGACTGCCCAGGGGGGATGCGAAATGATCAGGTCGGAGCTCATCCAAAAGATTGCGGATGAAAACCCGCATCTCTTCCAACGCGATGTCGAGCGGATCGTGAACACCGTCTTCAATGAGATCACCGATGCGATGGCGTCCGGTAACCGTGTGGAGCTTCGCGGCTTCGGTGCGTTTTCGGTCAAAAAGCGTGATGCTCGCACCGGGCGCAATCCGCGCACAGGGGCATCGGTGGACGTGGAAGAAAAGCACGTGCCGTTTTTCAAAACCGGTAAACTGCTGCGCGACCGTCTGAACGGAAAAGCCTGATGCGTTACATCCGCTACGCCATTCTGGCGTCGATTGCCGTGGCGCTGATCGTGATCGCCATGGCCAACCGGAGCTTGGTAACCGTACAGGCCCTGCCTTCGGAATTGGCACAGATCGCCGGGGTCAATCTTGTGCAGCAGGTGCCGCTTTTTGTGGTCATCTTTGCCGGCATTTTGGGCGGTCTTGTCCTAGGCTTTGTTTGGGAATGGATCAGGGAAGCCAAGGAACGCGCCGCTGCGGCGCGCACAGCCCGTGAGATGGAGCGGATGCGCGCAGAGATCAAGCGGTTGAAGACGCAAGGAAACGAAGGTCAGGACGAAGTACTGGCGCTTCTGGACAAGGCCAGCTAAACCCCGCGTCCATGTCATCTGTTAAAATCAAAATCTGCGGGCTGACTGAGGCCGCGCACGTGTCGCAGGCTGTCGCGGCCGGTGCGGATTATCTGGGGTTCAATTTCTTCCCCAAGTCCCCGCGCTTTGTCAGCCATGAAAAGGCCGCCGCGTTAATGGCTGATGTGCCTGAGCGGGTGCAGAATGTGGTGCTGGTGGTCAATTATAGCGATGATGAGATGGACGCGCTTGTGGGTGTGGCGGACCCAGATATCTTGCAGCTACACGGTTCCGAGACGCCTGAGCGCGTGGCAGAGGTCAAAGCGCGCTACGGCTTGCCGGTGATGAAGGCTTTCGGGATCGCCACGTCCGATGATCTTGTCCAGATTGACCGGTACGGCGCTGTTGCCGATTATCTGCTGATCGACGCCAAACCGCCCAAAGGTGCTGATCGCCCCGGTGGCAATGCGGTGACCTTTGATTGGTCGCTTCTGGCCGGGCGCGACATGGGTGTGCCCTGGCTTCTGGCAGGTGGGTTGGTGCCTGAAAATGTAGCGGAAGCCATAACGAAAACCGGCGCAGATCACGTTGATGTCTCATCCGGCGTCGAAAGCGCGCCCGGGGTCAAGGACGCGGCATTGATGCAAAGCTTTATCACAGCAGCCAGAAACGCATGATGGGTGCACATGTCTGGGACATCAAGGCGCGCCCTTAAGGGAGCGACGAGCCGTCTCAGTCAGGCGCTTTGCACTGGAAACTTAACGGCGAAGACCATATTCACTTTGAGACCAAAGCAAGGACCACGCGCCATGGACGATCTTTTCAATTCATTCATGAACGGCCCCGACGAAAAGGGCCGGTTCGGCCAGTTTGGGGGCCGGTTCGTATCTGAGACCCTGATGCCCCTCATTCTGGAGCTTGAGGCCCAGTATGAGCATGCCAAGACCGATCAAAGCTTCTGGGATGAGATGAACCATCTGTGGAAACACTATGTCGGCCGTCCCAGCCCGCTTTATTTTGCCGAAGGGCTGACCGAGCATCTGGGCGGGGCCAAGATTTACCTCAAGCGTGATGAGCTCAACCACACCGGCGCGCACAAGATCAACAATGTGCTGGGTCAGATCCTGCTCGCCCGCCGTATGGGCAAGACGCGGATCATCGCCGAAACCGGCGCGGGTCAGCACGGGGTGGCCACAGCCACTGTCTGCGCCAAGTTTGGTCTGAAATGCGTGGTCTATATGGGAGCCCACGATGTGGAGCGGCAAAAGCCCAATGTGTTCCGCATGCGCCTTTTGGGGGCCGAGGTGGTGCCGGTGACCTCCGGCCGTGGCACGCTGAAGGATGCCATGAATGACGCATTGCGCGACTGGGTGACCAACGTGCATGAGACGTTTTATTGCATCGGTACTGTTGCGGGCCCGCACCCCTATCCGGCTATGGTGCGCGATTTTCAATCCATCATCGGCAAGGAAACCCGCGAACAGATGATGGAAGCCGAAGGTCGGCTGCCAGATACGATCATAGCGGCCATTGGCGGCGGCTCGAACGCGATGGGGCTTTTTTATCCGTTTCTGGACGACCCGGACGTCAAGATCATCGGGGTGGAAGCAGGTGGCAAGGGCGTCAATGCCAAGATGGAGCACTGCGCCTCGTTGACGGGCGGTCGCCCCGGCGTGCTGCATGGCAACCGAACGTATCTCTTGCAGGATGATGATGGTCAGATTCTGGAAGGCTATTCGATTTCGGCGGGGCTTGATTACCCCGGCATCGGGCCTGAGCACAGCTGGCTGCACGACATTGGTCGTGCTGAATATGTCTCCATCACCGACAAAGAGGCGCTGGAAGCGTTTCAGCTGTCGTGTCAGACCGAGGGCATCATTCCCGCGCTAGAGCCGAGCCACGCGCTGGCTCATGTCACCAAGATCGCGCCAAACCTGCCGAAGGATCACATCCTGTGCATGAATATGTGTGGACGTGGCGACAAGGATATCTTCACTGTGGCCCGCCACCTGGGCTTTGACATGGAAGACGGCGAATAGCATCTGCAGCCCAGCATTTTTGCAAAAAAATGCCCGCCAACGTTGGCGGCAAAATTTTTGAAAAATTTTGGGCACCCGTTCGTTAGGTCACAGCCCTCGAATATGGTCCGGAAGATCCCGGGCGCTTACCGTTGCCTCCCGCACCAGATGGTCGAAATGTTCGGTCATGGCCTGCACGCGCTCGGTGTCGCGAAAGACCAGATAGCTTTGGCCGAGATAAAGCGCGGCCAGAAGCGGCCCGAAGATCGTGACCGGGGCGGAGAACAGGCGGCGAGCATCGAAGAGGTAAAGCCGCATGCGCGGGTAGAGCTGTTCGGCGACCTCAATGAGGTAGCGCGTCTGATCCTTGCGCGCGGCCTTGGGCAGGCCCGCATAGTAACCCTCACCACGCACGAAGCTGTGTACCTCGAAAAGCGGCAGGGCAATCTCATAATCTGATTGGGTCTGGCGCATCCAGCTCAGCCGGTCCTCGGAGGCCCCAATCGCCTGGTCGATGCTGCGACCCAGATGCGGGGCGTATTCCCATTCCAGCACAGCGCGGGTCTTAAGCATATCGGGTAGGCCTGCTGGCACGTGGCGGATCTTGTAGCCAGCCGCTTCCTGATGCCAGGCGAAGATCTGTTCGTCGACCAAGGCGCGTGGGGCTTCGGTCAAGGACATGGCGTTGGCCACGATGTCGGCCGCGGTCTCCGGTCTGTCCGTCAGGCCCAGCAACCAATCGGCGGAGACACCCAATTGTGCCGCGCATTCCCCTACTACCTGCGCATTGGGCAGGCGCGCGCCGTTACCCTTAATCAGTTGCGATATGGTGGAGCGGTCCACCCCGATGGCGCGGGCCAGCCCGCTTTGGGTGGTGCCGCGGTCGCCCATTGCTTCAGTCAGGCGCGTTCGGAAAAGAGTCGCGCGATCGCGCTTGTCGGTTTTTTGGCTCATGTGGTGATTATTATCACCAATGCAGAGCAATGTTAACTATTTCAAGAATTCGGCCCTGACAGAATCTGTCGTAACGTTTGCGTGAAGGGGACACTTTCAACGGAGATGAGATGGAAACGCAGGCGCGTACCTGGGTGAAAGCGATTGTGTGGAACGCCATCGGCTTGGCCGTCATGAGCCTTGTGGGATTTATCATGACTGGCTCTGCCGCCGTGGGTGGGACAATGGCGCTGATCAACACCTGCGTCGGGCTCGCCTGCTATGTCATCTATGAAAGGTTCTGGTCCCGCGTGCGATGGGGGCGGGTCTATGGATAACGTGCGGCGGAGTGTGGAATGGCCAACGTTGGCCTTGATGGTGGCCTGCTATGGGCTCTGGGCCATGGCTGTCTTTTTGCTCTCTGCGCTCTGGTTGCCCCTTGGCATCGCGGTCGTGGCACTGGCGGTGGCGCAGCATTCCTCGCTCACCCATGAAGCGTTGCACGGCCATCCGTTCCGAAACGCCCATGTGAATGAGGCTTTGGTTTTTCCGTCTCTGGGCCTTTGTGTCCCCTATCGCCGGTTTCGCGATCTGCATCTGGCGCACCATGTGGATTCAATCCTGACCGATCCCTATGACGACCCTGAAACCAACTATCTGGACCCCGCCGTCTGGCACAGTTTACCCCGCTGGGTGCAACGCGTTTTGATTATCAACAACACGCTGGCCGGGCGGATGGTGTTTGGCCCCGCGCTGGGTCAAATCGCGATGATGGAATCAGATTGGCGGCTCATGCGCGCTGGTGATCGTGATATTGCTCTGGCCTGGGCGCTGCATGTGATCGGTATAGTGCCGGTTCTGACCTTGGTTGCGTGGTCCACCATGCCGATCTGGGCCTATCTGATTGCAGCCTATGCCGGGTTTTCCATCGTCAAGATTCGCACATTCCTCGAACATCAGGCCCATGAACGCGCCTCTGGTCGGACGGTGGTGATTGAGGATCGTGGACCGCTCGCGCTGATTTTCCTCAACAACAATCTGCACGCTGTCCACCACATGCACCCTTCCGTGGCGTGGTACAGATTGCCCGGTCTTTTTCGTCGCAACCGCGAGAAGTATCTGGGGCGCAACGGACACTATTACTATGCGTCCTACCGGGAGATTTTTGCCCGGCACTTTTTCCGCGCCAAGGACCCCGTGCCGCATCCGATCTATGACCCCGTGCGCGAGCCTGCTGAATAGCGATCTGGCCTTCCGGGACGGATCAAGGCAGAGATGGCGGCTATGGAGACCTGGATCCTCATAGCAATTGCGGCAGCGGCCTTTCAGACGCTGCGCTTCATGTTGCAGAAATCTCTGTCGATGGGGCCGCTGTCCGCTGGGGGGGCCACGGCGGCGCGGTTTTTTTATGGGGCGCCGTTTGCCTGCCTTTTGATCGCCGGCTATCTGGTGTTGCACGGGGTCTGGGTGCCTGCGCTCAACGGCACGTTCTGGGCCTATGCCGCGATTGGCGGCTTGGCGCAGATCTTGGCCACGCTGTTCGTCGTGTTGATCTTTGCAGAGCGTAATTTCGCGGTGGGCATCACCTTTAAGAAGACAGAGGTGATCCAGACCGCAATCGTCGGGTTCTTGGTGCTGGGGGACCGCGTCAGTGTATCCGGGTTTGCCGCCATTTTGATCGGACTGGTGGGTGTATTGGTGCTGTCTGACCCACCCAAATCGGACATGGGCGGCTGGCGGCGATTTGGCAATCGGGCCGCAGGGCTTGGGCTTGCCTCGGGCGCGTTTTTTGCAATCTCGGCCGTAGGTTATCGTGGCGCCATCCTGGAGATTGGCGCGACCGACCCATTTCTGCGCGGGATGTTGACGGTGGCCGTGGTCACGGTAATGCAAAGTGTGGCGATGGCCGCCTGGCTTGGTTTTCGTGAACCGGGGGAGATCGGGCGCATCTGGTCGGCGCGCAGGGCGGCCGTGTGGATTGGCGTCACCTCGATGGCGGGGTCCGTGGGTTGGTTCACGGCCTTTGCCTTGCAGAACGCGGCCTACGTGTTTGCGGTGGGGCAGGTGGAGGTGATCTTCTCTCTGCTGGCGTCCGTGCTGTTTTTCAAGGAGCGGGTGGCGGCGCGGGAAATGCTTGGGATCGCGCTGCTGACGGCCAGCATCCTTGTGTTGGTGGTGCTTGGTTAAAGCGCGGTGAGACTAGTCGTCCCGGAACGGGACCCCGTAGACGCGCAGAAAGTGGCTTTCTTCATCGTCGTTTTTGAAAAACGGCACGGAAGCGGGCGGTGAAGGATCATCAGCGCGGGCTTCGAGTTCTGCCAGAACGACCTCCGTTATGAAGGGAAGGTCAAGGGCGCGGGCTTCCTTCAGCGGGACCCATTGCAGGTGAGACAGCTCTTCTGACGCGGCGGAGAAGTCATCGATATCGCCCGCGATTTGCCCGGCATCGACCAAAAAGAAGCGCGCGTCAAAGCGACGAGGGCGGCCGGGAGGGGTGATTGCGCGGAAGACAAACTGCATTTGATCGGCAGCGGGCATCAGGCCGAGGGCAGCGAACGCAGACCAATCTTCCGGCACGGGACCCGGCCAAGTGCCCGCGCGGCCGAGGGCGAGGCCGGTTTCTTCCCACAGTTCCCGAATGGCGGCGGCGGGAAGGGCGTGGGTGAGATCCTTGGCGCTGTCTTCGCGCAAGCGTGACAGGCAAAGATCATTCAGGGATGCGAGCATCGGCACCGAGCCGTCGCCTGGATCCACCGCCCCGCCCGGAAAGACGAATTTATTGGGCATGAACGCGGCTTTCGCGCCCCGTTGCCCCATCAGGACCTTCGGAGCAGTCGTACGATCGCGCAGGACGATCACCGTAGCGGCGTTGCGAATGGCAGTTTTGTCGGCCGTTTCTTTGATGGTCACGTCATTCCCTTGCATAAGGGTCAGTGAACATCTTCCTCGTCCCCGAACCCGTGCATCTGCCTGGCCCATTGGAAGCCGATAATCGCACCTTTGAGCCTTGGCAGAAGGTAAAGTGAAAGTCCCACGCAGCCAACGGTGAAAATCGTGAACATGATCATCGGTTCTGGCCGGAATGTTGTGAACACCACATGCATGAGGGGTGCCATCAGGTGTCCGACAAACAGTATGGTCAGATAGGCGGGTCCGTCATCTGCGCGATGATGGGTGAAATCCATACGGCACACCGTGCAGGTGTTGCGCACCTTTAGGTAGCCCGTAAAGAGCGAGCGTGCCCCGCACTTCGGGCAGCAGCGGCGGAAGCCACGCATCACAGATGGCCACAATGGGCGCTCCGACGAGGCGTGTTCCAGGTGCGATTCTGTTTTTGTCGACATATGCCAAACTTTCGAACGGCGCGTTCTTTCGGTCCTGACACTGCTCAAATGCAGGGTTTTGCCTGGCATTGATAGAGTGCAAACTGTCCTTGCGTCGCGATGTCGCGAATTTTTTTGGACAACCTGCGACGGAAGGCTGATGTCCGCCCGTTTATCCCCTGCAAAACCCGAAACGGGGCGCCCAAAGCGGCAACCAATCATCCCCGTGACATTGAGGAGTATGACGATGAACAACACTGCACTGACACTTTGCCTGTCTGTGGCAATCATGGCTGGTTTGGCGACGGAAAGCTTCGCCGCAGGTGACAGGTTCGCGGGCAAGGGCCCGTCCTTCGAAGAGGTGGATGCCAATGCAGACGGGCTGATGAGCCCCGAAGAACTGCAGGCCCATCGCGAAGCGCGTTTTGCCGAGACCGATATCAATGGCGATGGCGCGCTGACCCGCGATGAGATCGAAGCGCGGATGGACGCCAAGGGTGGGGAACGTCGTGCCAAGTTCCTCGACCGGATGTTTGAGCGCCGCGATGCGAATGCCAACGGGCAATTGTCGCTGGAAGAGATGACATCAGATCGAACGGCCAAGATGTTTGAACGCGCCGATGCGGACGGCGATGGCCTGATCTCCAAGGCTGAATTCGAGGCCGCGCGGGATGCGCGCCGGCAGGGCAAGAAGTCCGACAAGTAACTCAGATTGCCGGTTCGCCCTCAGGAGGGGTGGACCGGCCACACGATTGAGGGAAAACTGCCTGAGAGATGGGACCTGATGTTAACCCGCGATGACCATGCCCTTTGACGATCCTCAGGCTGTGCCGACGGAAGCACTGCTTCGGCTTTACGCCAATGGCGACCGTGAGGCCTCCCGTCTGTTGACGGCGCGGCTTTTGCCGCGTGTGCTGTCCCATGCGACGCGGATGCTGGGCAACCAGGCAGAGGCCGAAGAAGTGGCACAGGACGCCATGCTGCGGCTGTGGAAAATCGCGCCGGAATGGCGGTCGGGCGAGGCGAAGGTGACCACCTGGCTTTACCGTGTGGTGGGCAATCTTTGCACAGACAGGCTGCGCCGCCGTCGGGGTGTGGGGCTCGATGAAGTGCCTGAGCCCGAGGATGACGCGGCAAGCCCGGCAGACCGCATGCAAGAACGTGCCCGGGCAGAGGCGCTGCAGACAGCGCTGTCGAACCTGCCGGAGCGACAGGCGCAGGCGGTGATCCTGCGCCACATTGAAGAACTCGGCAATCCCGAGATAGCCGAGATTATGGACATCAGCGTTGAGGCGGTCGAGAGTCTGATCGCGCGGGGCAAACGGGCGCTCACTGCCGATCTGACCCGCCAACGCGAGGAACTGGGAATAAGCGAATGACGAACGCATCTGACAGACCCGACCCGCTTGAGACGGATTTTGCCGCCCTGAAGGCGCAAGCTTCACCGCCCGGTGACGACCTGATGGCGCGCGTGATGGCGGATGCAGCTGCAGAGCAGGCGGCCTTTATGGCGCCACCCGTTGCCGCGCGCCCTCCAGCAAGGGTTCGATTCATGGAGCTGATCGGCGGATGGCCCTCCATGGCGGGCCTTGCCACGGCGGGCATTGCCGGGGTCTGGATCGGAATGGCGCAGCCTGCGCTTCTGGTGTCGGGGTCAGAGGCGCTCTTTTCCGGGGATGTGGGTTCGGCCCTCAATGAGCTTGATACTGGCTTTGGCCTTTCTGTTCTGGACGGAGCGCTTTGATGACAAAAGATTCCAATCCTGCACCGAAGTCCCGCCTTTGGGTGCGCATACTGCTGGTGGTGTCGCTTGCGCTGAACCTTCTGGTGATCGGCGTGGTGGCCGGATTTGTTGTCAAAGGTGGTCCTTTCAAGCATGATGGTCCGCCCCATATGGCTGCAGGCGGTGTTGGGCCTTTGACCCACGCGCTCAGCAAAGAAGACCGCCGTGCGATTGGGCGAGAGATGCGTCAAAAGGGAAAGGACAGCGGCTGGGATCGGCAGGCCCATCGTCAATCTCTGGAGCGGATGGTCGCCTTTCTAGAAGCCACGCCGTTTGATGCGGACGCCTTTGACGAAGAATTGCAGATCACAGTTGATGGGATGCAGGGCCGCTTGTCGGATGCGCGCGGTGCCCTTTTGAACCGCTTGAACGACATGTCGGATGAAGATCGCGCCGGTTACGCCGCACGTATCAAGGAATTGATGGCACGCAAGCGGAAGTGATCATGGGGTGACCTCACGGTCCGGTTTTAGGCGGCGGTGCGGAACCGGAAAGTGGCAGTGTCCCGCCCGCCGGACTTCGACTCGTAAAGCGCCTTGTCGGCCTGTTCCATCAGGGTATCAGGGTCCATGTCACGCGCTAGGTCCGGGTTCACAAGCGTCGCCCCGATGCTGATCGTGACGTGAACCGGCGCATCCGTGCCCGGCAAAGCAATGGGGGTTTCCCGCACCATGTGCCCAAGGTGGCCCGCCAGGCACCGCAGCTCAGCCACATCGACACTGGGCACGGCGATCAGGAATTCTTCGCCGCCAACACGGGCGAGCATGCTGTCACTGGGCAGGGCCGCCCGCATTACGCGGGATACATGGGTCAGAACGCGGTCGCCGGCGGCATGGCCATACGTGTCATTGACGGATTTGAAGTGGTCCAGATCCGCGATCATGACGGCGCAGGTTTTCCCGTCTTCTCGCGCTTCTTGAAGCATGCGATTTAGGAATGTTTGTGCATAGCGGCGATTGTGCAACCCGGTGAGGGGGTCAAGCACCGCCGCCTGCAACCCGTTTTCCAGCTGTCCGCGCAACAGATCTGACCGTTTCTTGTGCGCCATGTGCAATGTCATGCGGAACGCCAGTTCGCGGGTTCGGGCGTGCAGCCCGCCATCGCTTTGCCCGCAGATTTGCACCACATCGCAGGCGCCCATATCAAGAAGCTTGGCGGTATGTCCCGGTCTTTCCAGCTCATCCAGCGCGATGATACGCAGATCACGGCCCGACGTGCCCGCCTGTAGCGTGGCGAGGCTGCGCAGACCGGCCTGTTCCTCGGTCGTTTCAATGTGCAAAAGCGCGATATCGGGGCGGCTTGCCCCGGTCAGTATCGTACCGGCCTCCGCATGGGTGAAGGGCATCAGGGTGTGGCGGCAGTAGCGGTCGAGGCCGGCGCAGATGTCGCGCGCCGCATCCCGTGTGGACGAGAGCACGGCGGCGCGTTCTGGTCCCGCAAATTCGGCCTTGGCTTCCGAAAATCCAAAGGCGGCGGCGGTGTTCGCATGCATCACCAGATCGCTGTCGTACCGGCGTTGCCGCAAAAGTGCGCGCAGCCGGGCGAAAAGTTCGTCTTCATTCAGTGGGTGGGCCATGACATCGGCCACGCCAGCTTGCAGCCCAGACAGACGGGCGGAAGTATCATCCTGCGGCAGAAGCATCATCACGGGTGGCGCAGGCATTGGGCAAATGCGCTCCAACCGTTTGATCAGATTGCCCACATGCATGTCCGGCAAATCCGCCCCGATGATGATCAGGTCCGGCGCGTCACTTGCGCATATGCTTGTGGCTTCACGTCCGTTCGCGGCTTGCGTGACCATGTAGAAGGACGCCGTCAGCGTCGCCTTCAGAACAATTCGATTGGTCGCGAGCGCGTCGACGATCAAGACATGTCCCGTCATGTATGATCACCTTTTCATCTTGCTCTTTCCAGTGAGGCGACTATCCCTTTGAACGGTTAAGAAAACCTTTCCGGGAATTAACCAACGTGACCCTATCGCGAGATTTTGCCGAAAGCCTGGGATTGCAGTGCCTGACATGGCTGCTGGCTGAGGAGGATTTACTGCCGGTCTTCATGGGCTCTACGGGGGTGTCGCAAGATGACCTGCGGGCAGGGGCTTTGGACCCTTCTTTTCTTGGCTCTGTGCTGGATTTTCTGCTGATGGATGATGCTTGGGTTTTGCGCTTTTGCGAGGCCGCTGGCGTCGCGCCAGACATGCCCATGCAAGCCCGTCAGGCGCTGCCCGGTGGGCAAAGCGTGCATTGGACGTGATGGAAATTGGTGAAGGCGCAGGTCATGAAGGTTGACGGGCTGATCTTTGATAAGGATGGCACCCTGTTTGACTATCACGCGACGTGGAGCGTGGCGCTGGGCGATTTGATAGGTAACCTGGCGCAGGGCGATAGCACCCTACGCCAACGTATGGCAGATGAAATGGATTTCGATCTGGTTGCGGGTCGTTTCCGGCCCACAAGCCCGATCATCGCCTGCACCAACCGCGAGGCCGCAGAAGTCATTGCGCGCGCGCTGCCCCATTGGGACGTGGACGCGCTGGAAATTCATCTCGAAGACTATGCCATGAATGCGCCGCTTGCCCCTGCCGTGCCGCTGCCCCCGCTGATGCAGCGCTTCAAGGGGATGGGTTTGCGACTGGCTGTGATGACCAATGACAGCGAACGCGGCGCGCGTGCCAATCTGCGGGACGCGGGCGTGCATGATGATTTCGACATGATCGTGGGGTTTGACAGTGGCCATGGCGCCAAGCCTTTTCCAGATCCCTTGTTGGCCATTGCCTCGCGCATTGGTGTCGCGCCAGAACGCTGTGCCATGGTGGGTGACAGCACCCATGATTTGATCGCAGGACGTGCGGCGGGCATGCCAACAGTGGCAGTGTTAACGGGCGTGGCGGAGACTGACGAGCTGCGCCCTTATGCCGATGCAGTGCTGCCTGATATTGGTGAGATTCCGGCTTGGCTGAGCGCGTAGCAAGAGGCGCGGGGTTCGGGCTGTTGCTTGCGGCCCTCGGCACACTGGTTCTGACGCCGGATGCGATGCTGATGCGCCTGTCTCAGATGGATGGGTTTCAGATGACCGGCTGGCGCGGGTTTTTGATGGGCGGAGTGATGTTGCTCATCTGGGCCGCAACCACCCGCGACAGGGCAGGTGACCTTCGCCAGATCACAACCGGCATGGGCGCGGCCATCATCACATGCCAGTTCTTCAACTCCATGCTGTTCTGCCTTGGCATCGCGGCGGCGCCGGCGGCGATTGTGCTGATCGGTATTGCGGCGGTGCCGGTCTTTTCGGCCTTGCTCAGCTGGGTGATCCTGCGGGAGGCCACAAGCGCGCTGACATGGGCGGCCACGGCCGCCGTGATCGTCGGGATTTTTATCGCGGTGACGGGGAAGGGAGCGCAGTTTGATGCCACTGCCGTGATTGGCGTGCTTTTTGGTCTTGGCGTGGCGTTTGTTCTGGCGCTGAACTTCACGGTGCTGCGGGCCTATCCGCGGTTGCCCATTCTGCTGCTCATTGGCGTCGGCGCGATACTGGCCGGTGTGAACGGGCTGATCATCACGGGACCTCAGCAGATGACGGTGGGGGAGCCTTGGGCGATGATCACCACTGGCGCTTTGGTGCTGCCGCTGTCCTTTTATCTGTTGTCACTTGCGGCCCGATATACCCATGCCGCTAATGTGAGCCTGCTGATGCTGATGGAGACGGTGCTTGGCCCGGTCTGGGTGTGGCTGGCCGTGGGGGAAGTGCCGACATCGCGCATGATCCTTGGCGGGTCGATCGTACTGGTATCGCTGGCGATCTATCTCAGCCTGATCCGTCGGGCAGCATTGAGGCCTGGTCACCCATGAACCAGCGGGTGACGTCGATGATGTCGAACGCCAATGACATCGACATGGAAAAGACGAAGACATACGTCAGCGGGCGCTTCCATCCGGTGATGGTTTCCCCGCGCAATGCGGCCATCAGGTAGATCATCAGCGGCCCCCAGACCAAGACATGCGACAGGCCGAGAATGCGGGTGTAGCCATATTGGCCGTAGAGCCAATTCATCAAAAGATAGTTGGCGATGAAGGCTGCACCCACCACGAGGCCGTGACGGCGCGAGCGAGACTTGATCAGAAGTGCTGCGAGGGTTGAGATATTGAGCACGGCCAGATAGCCGACCCAGACTTGGATCCAAGTGGCTTGGGTGGCAATCGCCTCTGTCAGGGACATGCTTAGCTCACCGTTCGTCGGGGCGGTTGAGGCTGAAGAGATCGCGCACTGTGGTGTAGTCGCGGTAGCCAAGCCGGGCCAACGGGTTGTAGCGGGTGACATCGAACACGCCATCGACAAGACAATCATCGCGCATATGAACGCCGATCACTTCACCGAACACGGTAAAATTGGCAGCACCCGGAAGCTGTACGATCTGGGTCAGTTTGCATTCGAGGGATGCGGGTGCGGCGGTCACGCGGGAACAGGGGATGGTTTCACACTCTGTCCGCGCGATGCCCGCTTGGTCGAATTCATCCACTTCGCGTGCCCATGGTCCGGAGCTGACATTCATCACGTCGCGCATCGCGTATTCCACGATGTTGACGCAGAAAACACCTGTGTCGCGGATGTTCGCTACGCTGTCTTTGGTGCCGTCGCGGTCCGGCTTGGCGGATGTGGAGGCGAACATCACCTGCGGCGGGACATAGGCCACGGCATTGAAGAATGAATACGGGGCGAGATTTTCGGACCCATCGCGGCCTCGTGTCGAAATCCAGCCGATAGGGCGTGGGGTGACAATAGCGTTGAAGGGGTTGTGGGGCAGGCCGTGGCCGTCTTCTGGGCGGTAGAACATCGCATGCTCCGAGTATTGCAGGTTTGTGCCCGTCCTAACGCCGTGCTACGCGGTTTGCCACCATATTTAATGGACGCACAAGGCTCACGCGGTGTTTCAACTGACCCCGGAAACAAGCGACGACTGGTGGGAAGTCGAAGCGCTCTATGATCTGGCCTTTGCGCCGGGGCGGGAGGCTTTGTCGTCTTACCGATTGCGCGAAGGGGTGGCGCGGATTGCTGATCTGAGCCTCGTCGCGCGGGATCCGGACGGGATTTTGGCGGGTGCCATCCGGTTTTGGCCTGTTCTTGTGGGCGGTGCGCAGGTGCTGCTTTTGGGCCCAGTGGCGGTGCATCCGACCTATCAAGGGGAAGGGTTGGGCGGCTATCTAATCCTCGACAGTCTGGACCGAGCGCGGGATCTGGGATGGGAACGGGCCATGCTGGTTGGCGATGCGCCGTATTATGGCCGGTTTGGGTTCAACCGTTTGGAGGACGTGCATATGCCGCCGCCCACCAATCCGGCGCGGGTGTTGGGTGTGGCTTTGGTATCGGGCGCTTGGGATGGCCTCAGAGGTGAGGTGATGCGATTGAGCGCGTGAGTTTGCGCGCGTCGCCTTGCGTGCTTATGTACCTGACATGGAAGTTCTCGACCCGACTTTGCCCGAAGACAGTGTCACGAGCCGCCTTGATGCGCTTGCCACGCGCTATTCCAGTGCGTCGGGGCCCGGTATTCAGTTGCTCAACCTGATTGGTGGACAAGCTGACAGCCTTCTCCAACAATTGCCCCAGCAGGTGCGCGACGGTTTGGGCCAGCGCACGGAAGAGGCACTGCGGCTTGCGATGCAGGCGGCGCATGGATCGCGTGGCGTTGTGGACGGGCAATCGGGGTGGATGACCCGCGCTCTGACCACGGCAATGGGGGCTGCCGGTGGGATGGGCGGGTTGCCCACGGCGCTGGCGGAACTGCCAGTGACGACGACCGTACTGCTGCGTGCCATTCAGGATGTGTCAGTGGAGCACGGGTTCGACCCGGCGGAGGAAGGCGTGCAATATGACTGCATTCAGGTGTTTGCCGCTGCCGGACCGCTTGATCATGATGATGGGGCGGACCTTGGGTTTCTTGGGGCGCGGGTGACGGTCACCGGGGCTGCGATGCAGAACCTGATTGCTGCTGTGGCCCCAAGGCTTGCCACTGTGCTGGGTCAGAAACTGGCGGCGCAGACGGTTCCCATCTTGGGCGCGGCGGCGGGGGCGGCGACGAATTATGCCTATACCAGCTACTATCAGCAGATGGCGCATGTGCATTTCGGTCTTCGAAGGCTCGCGATTGAGGCGGATATCGACCGGGCCGATTTGGCAGATCGGTTTCGGAAACGCATTGTTAAACCGCCGCTGAACCGGATGTGAGACGCCGCTCTTCAGTCCTGTCGGACTGCCTCGCTCATAAAGCGGCTTTCACTGCGCGACGCAGACTTTTGAGGATATCGCGACGCGGGGTGAACGTGCTGTCATAGGTGTCGTACTCCGCCAGCGCGCTGATGATCATGCCGTTTGAGACATCCGCCGTCATCCCTTCAGGCCAGAGAAACTTGCGCCGGCGTTGACACAGAAGGATCATTTGAGTGCGCCAACTGGTGTCCATCCACCCGCAGGCGCGGCTGAGCTCCACACAGGTCGAGCCTGGTTCATCCAGAAGAGCGCAGATCGCCTCGGTTTCACGCTCATCCAACGGCATTTCTTCAAAGGCTCTTACAACCCGTTCCTTCCGGCTGAGAGACATGATTTCCGATGGTGCAACGTCCTGCTTGCGGTCATGAATAACCAACGCAGGATCGAACGGCTCTTTCTTGGGTTTGAAGAGCGAAAATACCATTGTCTGCCTCCTTTTGCCCGGCCCCGTTAATCGGGCCGTTGCGCATCTGCCCGTGGACGTGATCCAACCCGGAACGTCCTAAGACTTGCTTAAATTATCAGAAAAATTGACTTATCCACAGGATCTGCGGAATTTTTCCCCATGGATTCCAGTTATTTAGGAGTTTATCCACCCGCCTAAGTAGTTTATCCACAAGGTCTTGTGGACAAAGCGTGCAACACTACCCGGTCTTGCCGTGCCGGATTTGCCACTACGGAAAATATTCGATCACAGCTTCTCGCGCATGTGCTCCATCACTGGGCCGCGTACCGATTGCAGGCCGCTCGCACGGGCCCTGTGGATCACATCGCTCAGCGCGACCAGGTTCGTGCGGCGTAGGATAGATTTTACTGGACCGATGGAAGCGGGTCGCATTGACAGCATACGCATGCCGATGGCCGCGAGGCAGGCAGCCTCAATTGGTCGGCCTGCATCTTCGCCGCAGAAACTGAGTGGAGTGCCTAGTTTGTCGCAGCGATCCACGATGGTTTCCAAAAATGACAGGAAGCTGACATTGAGCGTGTCATAGCGCTTGCGCACCAGTTCATTTTCCCGATCAGCCGCAAAGAAGAACTGCTTGAGGTCATTGCCGCCGATCGAAATGAAATCGACCTCGCGGTAGAGCGAGTCTGGTGCGAAGGCGAGAGACGGGGTCTCCAGCATCGCGCCCACCTCTAGGCTCTCGGGAAGGGGGTGGCCGAGGATGCGTTCGCGATCCATGGCTTTGTCCACCTCAGCTCGGGCACGGGTGAATTCCTCGCGCTGAGCGACAAAGGGGAACATCAGCGTCAGAGGACGGCCCGCGGCGGCGCGGATGATAGCCTGCACCTGCATCCGCATCACGCCGGGTTTGTCGAGTGCCACACGCACAGCCCGCCAACCCAATGCAGGGTTGGGTTCCGCAACGGCGCGCATGTAGGGCAGGACCTTGTCCGATCCGATATCGAGGGTACGGAAAACCACGCGCTTGCCTTTGGCCGCGTCCATGACGCGGGTGTAAATGTCGCTCAGTTCCGAGCGTTTAGGCATGTGGCTGTTGGTGAGAAACTGCAGCTCTGTCCGAAAAAGCCCCACGCCTTCAGCGCCCGAGCTTTCGAGTGAGGGCAGATCGGCCATCAAGCCTGCATTCATGTGCAGCGCAATTTGCGTGCCGCATTCGGTTTCAGCCGGAAGATCACGGATGGAGGCGTAGCGTTCCTGTGCCTTCGTTTGCATCGCCATCTTGTCGCGAAACGCCGTGACAATGCTGTCATCGGGGCGCAAATGCACGGTGCCTTGCTCGCCATCGACAAGGATCGGATCACCATTGAGCGCTTCTGTCGTCACCCGCGACGCATGCACGACCAGCGGAATGGCAAGTGCGCGCGCGACAATTGTAGCGTGCGAGCCGACAGAGCCCTCTTCGAGCACGATGCCCTTCAATTTCCGACCGTAATCCAGCAATTCGGCTGGGCCGATATTGCTGGCCACCAGCACCGGATTGTCGGGCATTTCCGCGCCCGTCTCTTGGCCCTGTCCGGTCAGGATGCGCAACAGGCGGTTCGACAGGTCATCCAGATCATGTAACCGGTCGCGCAGATAGACATCGGTGACCTTCGACATGCGCGCCCGTGCTGTCGATTGTTCCTTCTCCACCGCCGCTTCTGCAGACAGACCCAGGGCGATGTCTTCCTCCATCCGGCGCATCCAGCCTTTGGAGTTGGCAAACATGCGGTAGGCTTCCAGCACCTGCAGTTGTTCCTTGTCGCCCTTGGCGGCTGTGGACAACATCCGATCCACACCCACGCGCAGTTCTTCAACGGCGGTGGTCAACCGTTCCATCTCACGCACCGGGTCCTCCGCGATGGGATTGGCGACAACCACGCGCGGTTCATGCAGCCAGACTTGGCCCTCGGACGCGCCCTCTTGTGCGGCCGTTCCATGAAACAGCACCGGTTGTTGGTGACGGGCGGACATGGCCGCGCCTTCCCCCACGAAGGCGCCGAGTTCTGTCATCTCTGCAAGAACCATGGCGACCACTTCGACGACGTCCACCTCTTCTTCGGAAAAACTGCGCGCCTCTTTGGATTGCACCACCATGACGCCGAGCGTTTCGCCCAAGCGCTGAATTGGCACGCCAAGGAAGCTGTTATACGCCTCTTCGCCCGTCTCGGGCATGTAGCGGAAGCCACGTGTGTTTGGCGCATTGTCGGTGTTGATAATCATGCCCTTCTTGGCAATGCGACCCACAAGGCCTTCACCCAGGCGCATCCGGGTCTGGTGCACGGCCTCTGGATTGAGACCCTCTGTCGCGCAAAGCTCCAGCGTCTCTTCATCGCGGAAGAGGTAGATCGAGCACACCTCGACATGCATCTCTTCAGACATGAGCCCAGTGATGGCATCAAGCCGTGTCTGGCCTCCCGCCTCCTCTGACATCATGGCGCGCAGGCGGGACAGCATCTGACGGCTGTTGGTTCTATGTGTTTCCGGCTTGTTCATGCCGTCACAAGGTGTCCCCGTTGGCGGCGGCGCGTTTAAGAGGCCTCAGGGCGCAATTTTCAGGCCGCAGTTTCCAGTCCGAAAGCATCATGCAAGGACTGAACGGCAAGTTCCATATATTTCCGGTCGATCAGTACGGATATTTTTATCTCGGAGGTTGAGATGACCTTTATGTTTATTCCCTCATCGCTGAGGGTCTTGAACATGGTGGCGGCAACACCCGATTGGCTGCGCATGCCGATGCCGACGGCAGAGATCTTGGCCACATTGGTGTCGGCCAGAAGATCATGGAAGTTGATCTCACCTTGATCCTTAGCCTCCTGCATGGCCTTTTCGGCGCGCGCCACCTGATTGGTAGGGCAAGAGAAGGTCATATCGGTGCGCCCTTCTTCGGAGATGTTCTGAATGATCATATCCACGTTGACCCCCGCCTCGCTCAGCGGGCCAAAGATGGCAGCGGCGATCCCGGGTCGGTCGGCGACGGACACAAGCGTCATTTTCGCTTCTTCACGGGAATAGGCGATGCCGTTAACGACGTTTGATTCCATGATCTCTTCCTCCGCACAGACCAGCGTGCCGGCCTCGTCTGATTGTTCTTCAAAACTGCTGAGCACGCGCAGTTTGACGTTGTACCTCATAGCGAGCTCGACCGACCTGGTCTGCAACACTTTCGCACCAAGGCTTGCAAGTTCCAGCATTTCTTCGAACGCGATCTTGTCGAGCTTACGCGCCTTGTCGGTGATGCGCGGGTCGGTGGTGTAGACGCCGTCCACATCGGTGTAGATGTCGCAGCGTTCGGCTCCAAAGGCTGCAGCAAAGGCCACTGCTGTGGTGTCAGAGCCGCCGCGACCCAGAGTGGTGATGCGGCCTTCGGGGCTGACCCCTTGGAAACCGGCCACAACGGCCACGCGCATGCCTTCGTCAAATTTGGCCATGATGTTTTCTGGCGGGATGTCTTCAATCCGGGCGGCTGAGTGCGCAGATGTCGTCTGAACCGGCACCTGCCAGCCTTGCCAACTGCGCGCGGGCACATCCATTTCCTGCAGCGTCAGCGCCATGAGGCCCGCGGTGACATTCTCACCGGAACTCACCACAGCGTCGTATTCGCGGGCGTCATAAAGCGGCGAAATTTCATCAACCCAGCCCACCAATTCATTGGTCCGGCCCGCCATGGCCGAGACGATGACGATCACATCATAACCCTTCGCCACCTCCACGCCGACGCGCTTCGCCGCGCGCCGAATGCGGTCAATATTGGCCACCGAAGTGCCGCCGAATTTCATCACCAGAATAGGCATTGGTCGTCTTTTCCCGTCAGTCGCACGCCTCCTACCCCCCTTCGCGGTGGAGGGCAACACGCAGTGGCCGCGCGGGGGTTTCAGAAGTGCTTGTTTTTTGTGCAAACATCGCCCAGACAGTTTTGGTTAACGAAGTTTCGAGGGACACAAAAATGGAACAACTTATCGGTCAAATCATCGGTGGCGCGCTGGGCGGTGCCGGAGCGGCCAAAGCAATGCCAAATGGCAGCATGGGCAATATTGGCAACCTTCTGGCGGGTGCCGTTGGAGGCGTTGGCGGCGGTCAACTGATCGGCGGGTTGCTGGGCTTGGCGGGCGGCGACGCGGCAGGTGGTTTTGACATTGGCGCGATGGCCGCCAACCTTGTGGGCGGCGGCGTCGTGGGCGCGGTGGTTCAGGCGGTGGTCGGCATGGTCATGAAGAAGATGCGCGGCTAAGCCTGAATATCCTGAAGAGCTTTGAAACCGGGGCGCGACCCCCCGGTTTCATCTTGCCAAAAATACTCAAATCCTACCCCTGCCGCGGTCGCATCATAGCCAGTTTGAGAGCCGCGATTTCAACACGGCTACACCGTGCCGTAGATCGTCGTTGACGTCTCCAGGGCGCGGATCATCCCGCAGCGTCGTTATCAAATGATCAGCCCGCGCTCGTTTGCGCGTCCAGGATAACCCATTCAGCACCTCTTGCGCGGCATCGGGCAGATGATCGGGAATGTCATGTCCGTTCAGAGTGGCCCAAACACCGCTCCAAAGCCGCCCCACCGTCCAAGGGTTATAGCCGCCCCCGCCCAGCACAATGAGCCGGGGCGCCATGCTCATCAATGCCGCGACCACTGCCCAATGGGCGTTGTTGGAAAGCGACAGCCGCGACAACGGATCTTCCTCCACCGCATCCGCCCCGCATTGCAGGACGATGGCCTCAGGTCGAAATGCCTGCACGGCGGGCAGGATCACCTCATCTCGGGCCAGCGCAAAACCGTCATCGCCGGTGCCTTTTGGCAGTGGAAGGTTAAACGCATTGCCGCCCGCGTCCTCGGTCAGCGCCCCTGTGAAGGGCCATCGCCCGGCCTCATGGGTTGATATCATCCGCACGCGGGGATCGCCCGCAAAGGCGACCTCCACCCCGTCGCAATGATGGGCATCAATATCCACATAGGCCACGCGGGTAAGCCCCTGGGCCAGCAGCCGCTGAATACCCAGCGCCGGGTCATTGAGATAACAAAACCCCGCCGCATGGTCAGCCATGCCGTGATGGGTGCCACCCCCGGGATTGTAGACGATGCCCCCGTCCGCGATCAATTCGGCGGCGAGCATTGACCCGCCCGCTGCCGTCGCGGGCCGTCGAAACATCTCCGGAAAGATCGGGTTCGAAACCGTGCCAAGCTGATGGCGCGCCCTTGTGTTTTCATCCACGTCTTGTGCAGCTTCTGCCGCCTGCAGCGCGTCTACGTAATCTTGCGTGTGAAAGGACAAGAGCGCTTTGGGGCGCGCGCGCGGGCTTAAACGAAACTGCGCCTTCGGCAACCACCCCAGGCTGCGCGCCAGATCCGTCACCGTCGGGACACGCGGGATCGACAGCGGGTGTTTGGGTCCATAGCTCGACCCGCGATATATCTCAGACCCGATGAAAATAGGCTGCGTCATGCCCCTTCCATAACAGTGGCAGGGCGGCGCTGCACCCCTGCTTCATCTTTCCAAAAATATTCATGAACCTGCCCTCAGCCCAACGCGCAGTTTTTATTGATTGACGAGTCAATTAAAAATCTCCTACCTGAAATCCAGAAGGGAACACATGATGCCAAAGCAAGGAATGGAACCGCTGCGCCGCTCTGCATTGGTGGAGGCGACAATCCATGAAATCGGCGCCCATGGCAGCCTTGATGTGACGGTCAGCCAAATTGCCAAACGCGCTGGCGTCTCAAGCGCACTGGCGCATCACTATTTCGGCTCCAAGGAACAAATATTCACGGCCGCCATGCGCCATATCCTGTCTCTTTTCGGGGCGGAGGCGCGGGGTGCATTGGTCATGGCGAAAACCCCTCGTGACCGGATTGAGGCGATCATCCGCGCCAGTTTCGCCCCCAGTCAGTTTCAATCGGCAACCGTGTCCGCATGGCTCAATTTTTACGTCCAGGCCCAGACATCGCCCCCCGCGCAGCGTCTTCTGAACATCTACCAGCGTCGCTTGCGATCCAACCTGCGCCACGCGGTCCGGTCGGCGGGTGGGCAGGACCCGGATCTCACTCAGGAACTCACCCGCGGTCTCGCGGCGATGATCGATGGGCTCTACCTGCGCCAGGCCCTGACCGAAACCCCGCTCGACGGAGATGAGGCTGTGGCGCTGCTCATGGCTTATGTGGACCGGTCGCTTACGAAAGGCACCTGATGACCCAACCGAATATCCTGATCCTGATGGTTGATCAGCTGAATGGCACGTTCTTCCCCGATGGTCCCGCCGATTGGTTGCACACGCCGCATTTGCGCGCGCTTGCCGCGCGGTCCACGCGGTTTGCAAATGCCTATACTGCCAGCCCGCTTTGCGCACCGGGACGGGCCAGTTTCATGTCCGGTCTCTTGCCGTCTCGGTCCCGCGTCTATGACAACGCCGCCGAGTTTGCCGCCGATATCCCGACCTATGCCCACCACCTGCGCCGGGCTGGCTATCAAACCTGTCTCAGCGGCAAGATGCATTTCGTCGGCCCCGATCAGATGCACGGGTTTGAAGAGCGCCTGACCACCGATATCTACCCTGCCGATTTCGGCTGGACGCCGGACTATCGCAAGCCTGGCGAGCGGATCGACTGGTGGTATCACAACATGGGGTCGGTGACCGGGGCGGGGGTGGCCGAAATCTCCAATCAGATGGAATATGATGATGAGGTGGCCTATCACGCCACGCGCAAACTCTATGATCTGGCTCGAGGTCACGATGACCGCCCATGGTGCCTGACGGTGAGCTTTACGCATCCCCATGATCCGTATGTGGCACGCCGCGAGTTTTGGGATCTCTATGAAGATTGCGACCATCTGATGCCGGACGTGGCGGCGATGGACTACGCAGATCACGATGCCCATTCGAAGCGCATTTTTGACGCAAACGATTGGCGCAGTTTCGACATTTCCGACGAGGATGTCCGCAAATCGCGCCGGGCGTATTTTGCGAATATCTCTTATCTAGATCAAAAAATCGGCGACATTCTGGGGGTTCTTTCAACAACGAGGCAAGAAAAAAACACGATTGTACTGTTCGTCTCTGACCACGGCGACATGCTGGGTGAGCGGGGGCTTTGGTTCAAGATGAGCTTCTATGAGGGTTCATCCCGCGTGCCATTGATGATTGCAGCACCTGAGACGAAGCCCGGATGCGTAACCCAACCGGTCAGCACGATTGATGTCTGCCCGACCTTGTGTGACCTCGCTGGCGTGTCGATGGAGGAGTTGGCGCCATGGGTAGAAGGCCAGTCGCTGGTGCCGCTTGGCCAGGGTGCGTCGCGCGACGCGCCGGTGGCGATGGAGTATGCGGCGGAGGCGTCCTACGCCCCGCTCGTGTCGTTGCGCTATAGCAAATGGAAATTCAATCGATGCGCGCTTGATCCCGATCAGTTGTTTGATCTTGAGGCCGATCCCCACGAGCTGAGCAATCTGGCCGATAACCCGGCACATGCGGGCACGCTGGCACAGTTGCAGGCCAAGGCAGAAGCGCGCTGGGATCTTGCAGCATTTGACGCGCAAGTTCGCGAAAGCCAGGCCCGGCGCTGGGTTGTGTATGAGGCGCTTCGCCAGGGCGGATACTACCCCTGGGATTACCAGCCGCTGCAAAAAGCATCAGAGCGCTACATGCGCAATCACATGGACCTCAATGTGGTGGAAGAAAACCAGCGCTTCCCGAGGGGCGAGTGATGATCACAGTCTATGGTCGTGCCAGTTCTTCCAACGTCCAAGCGGTGCTTTGGGGCCTCGAAGAGATGGGGCTTGTCTATGAACGGCTGGATTTTGGGTTCACCTTTGGTGGGCTTGATACGGACGAGTTCAGAGCAATGAACCCGCATGGCAAGATCCCGGTTTTGAAAGACGGCGACGCCGTTGTCTGGGAAAGTGCGGCGGTGCTGCGGTATCTGGCGAACACCTACGGGTCAGCGCCGTTCTGGCCGGACCGTGCGGGCGCGCGGGCGCGCGTGGATATGTGGGCGGAATGGGCGAAGAATTCCGTGGCGGCGGAGTTTACCGGCCCTGTGTTCTGGCTCGCTGTGCGGTTCAAACCGGAAAGCCGGAACCCATCGCTAATCGCCGAGAACGTGACCAAGCTGGAAGTGGAACTGGCAAAGGCTGATGCCGTTCTGGCGGAACAGGATTATTTGGCAGGGCCGGACTTCACGCTGGCCGATATCGCGCTGGGTCATGTCCTCTACCGCTATTTCGACATTGAGATCACGCGGGCCGCGCTGCCCCATTTGAAGGCTTATTATGACCGGCTGGCGCAGCGCGCCGCCTATCGAGCAACCGTGATGACCAGCTACGACATGCTGCGTAATTCCTTTGGGTGAGGTGGAAATGGAAGCCGATTATGTGATCGTGGGGGCAGGCAGCGCGGGCTGTGCCATGGCGTACCGGCTGGCGGAGGCCGGGCAATCTGTGCTGGTCATTGAGCATGGTGGTACGGATGCGGGGCCGCTTATACAGATGCCCGGCGCATTGAGTTTTCCGATGAACATGAAGATGTACGACTGGGGCTACACATCTGAACCAGAACCCTATCTGAGCAACCGACGTCTTGCGTGCCCGCGGGGGAAAGTGATCGGCGGTTCGTCATCCATCAATGGCATGGTCTATGTGCGCGGGCACGCGGGCGATTATGACCATTGGCGTGATACGGGTGCGGATGGTTGGGGGTATGCCGACGTTCTGCCCTACTTCAAACGGATGGAAAATTGGGACAGCGCAGGCCATGGTGGGGACCCGTCCTGGCGGGGTTCGGATGGGCCTTTGCATGTTCAGCGCGGGGCCATGGCCAACCCCCTGACCCGTGCGTTCATTGAGGCTGGCGGGCAGGCAGGCTATCAAATTACGTCCGACTATAACGGCGAACAGCAAGAGGGTTTCGCGCCCTTTGAGATGACGGTGCATAAAGGGCAGCGCTGGTCGGCGGCCAATGCCTATCTCAAGCCTGCGTTGAAGCGTCAGAATTGCGATCTGGTGCGCGCAGAGGTCACCCGCGTGGTTATGGAGGAAGGCCGCGCCATGGGGGTTGAGACGACCAAGTCCACGATCCGCGCCCGGCGGGAGGTGATCCTCGCGGCATCGTCGATCAATTCCCCAAAACTGCTCATGCTGTCCGGCATTGGCCCTGCCGGGCATCTTGCAGAGCATGGGATTGAGGTGGTCGCGGACCGGCCCGGTGTGGGGTCCAACCTGCAAGACCATCTGGAGCTTTACGTGCAGATGGCGTCCTCGCAGCCTGTCAGCCTTTTCAAATACTGGAACCTTTTGGGCAAGGCCTATGTGGGTGCACGCTGGCTCTTTACCAAGGCGGGGCCCGGGGCGTCGAACCAGTTTGAAAGCTGTGGGTTTATCCGGTCTGAGGCAGGTGTCGATTATCCTGACATCCAGTTTCACTTCCTGCCCATCGCCGTGCGCTATGACGGGCAGGCGGCGGCCGAGGGGCATGGCTTTCAGGCGCATACCGGTCCCATGCGGTCGCCCTCACGCGGGACAGTGCGATTGCGCAGTGCGGACGTCAAAGATCACCCGGTGATCCGCTTCAACTACATGAGCGAAGAACAGGACTGGATCGATTTCCGCCGTTGCATCCGTTTGACGCGCGAGATTTTCGCGCAAGATGCGTTCAAACCCTATGCCAAGCACGAAATCCAGCCCGGTGCGCAAGCGCAAACGGATGATGAATTGGATGATGTGATCCGCGAGCATGCCGAAAGCGCCTATCACCCCTGCGGCACCTGCCGGATGGGGCGGGCGGATGACCCGAATGCGGTGGTCGATCCAGAGGGTCGCGTGATTGGTGTTGACGGGCTGCGCGTGGCCGATAGCAGCCTCTTCCCGCGCATCACCAATGGCAACCTCAATGCCCCTTCGATCATGGTCGGAGAGAAGATATCGGACCACGTTCTGGGCCGGTCGCTGCCGCCTGACAACGCGGTGCCGTGGTATCACCCAGAGTGGAATACGGCGCAGCGGTAGCCAGCAGCACACGCATGGCGTGTGCGTATCTGGCCCAGAATACATAGAAATTAGCGGTTTTGGACGGCCTGCGTGGCCTTCGGGACTCACTGCGCTGGGAAAACGCCGACAAATCCTCGATTTTTTGGGCATTTTCAGAAAATCGGAAGTTTGTTCTGGCCCGGCCGGAATTTTTTGCGTAGATTCACGCACATAACAAGGTGCGATACAGCATCGAATGAAGAGCGGTGATAATATGACAACGGTGCAGTATGTGGTCCGCGCAGCGGGCGGCAGTGTGACTCAAGGTGTTCTTGAACAAGGCAATCCAGTCACTTTGAGTGCGAGCGGCAGCCAGCAAATTTCCTTAAATCTCAGATCAGCTGATGTGCGCACTTATGTGCAGCAGGGCAGTGACCTTCACATCGTCATGGTCAACGGCGATGTTCTGGTTCTGGAAAACTATTTCGCCGGGTCGGGCGACAAGGAACTCTTTTTGAGCAAAGAGGGCAGCCTTGATCAGGTGATCCTGACAACAGAAGCAGACGGATCACTGACCGCGCAATACGCGGTTGTCCAGGTCAGCGAGAAATGGAGCGCCTATGATGATCTGGTGTTCCTGGATGTCGAACGGGTGGAGCCGGTTGTGGCCCCTCTGGCGGGTCCGGCACTGGGCGGTCTTGGTCTATTGGGCGCGGGTACAGCAGCGGCAGCAGGCGTGGCCGTTGTAACCGGTGATGATGACGATGGCAGCGGCAGCGGTCGTGCCAACCCCACTGTGAACGACCCCGATGTGGACCGCCTTGTGGGTGGAACTGCCGATGACAGCGTGGTGATCACCGGCACCGGGGAACCCGGCGACACGGTTGAGGTGATCGTGGGCACATCGGTGCAAACGACCACGATTGCCAATGATGGCACATGGACCGTTACCTTTGCGCCCGCTGATATTCCGGCCGACGGCATCTATAACAGCGTCGTCAATGTAACCGACCCGAATGGGGGCGTCATCACGTTGGCAGGCCCTGTCGTGGATATCGACACAATTGGGCCGGATGTGGATGTCACAGCAGGCACGCAATCGACTGGCGACATTGTTAATGGCGCGGAACATACCAGCGGTACGGTGATCACCGGGACGGGCGAAGCAGGCGCTACAGTCGATGTCACGATCAACGGCACAACCCACACCACGACCGTGTCCAACGCGGGCACATGGTCTGTGACCTTTGCACCCAACGAAATCGCAGAGGGTGAATACGATACCGGCATTACCATCGTTTCGACCGATGCACGCGGCAACTTCACCACGACCACAGATGTTTTGGTGGTCGATACAGTGGCGCCGCCCGCCGATGTGAATGCTGTCACAGGCGATGATGTGATCAACGCGGCTGAGGCTTCCGCAGGCGTCACCCTGACGGGTACTGGCGAGGCGGGGGCGAGCATTTCCGTTCTGTTCCAGGGCGTTACTCAGACAACAACGGTTATGCCCAATGGGACGTGGTCGGTCGATTACGCCTCTTCTTCCATTGCGACGGGCACGTATGATTCCACGATCACCGTGACCAGCACGGATGCGGCGGGCAACAGCTCCACCACCACCCATGACGTGCATGTGGACACCGAAAACGGCGTAACGCTGACCACGCCCATTGAGGGTGACAACGTGATCAACGAGGCCGAGCTAGCGGCGGGTGCCACGCTGCAAGGCACGGCAGAGCCGGGGTCTTCGGTCACCGTGGTGATGCAAGGTGTCTCCAAGACTGTGACGGCCCTGCCAAATGGGACGTGGACCGCAACCTATTTGGCCAGCGAAATTCCGGCAGGTGAATATGATGCGCCGATCACGGTGACGTCGGTCGATCCCGCAGGCAATATCGATAGCACATCTGGAACCGTGCGCGTCGATACCACGACAAGCGTATCCATTACGCCGGGCTATGCAGGCGGCGATGCGACGCTCAACGCCGCCGAACAGGCCGCGCCCGTGACACTGACTGGGACAACGGAACCCGGCAGCACGGTGCAGGTCAACGTGGGCGGCGTAATCCAGACCGCTGTCGTAGATGGCGCGGGCAACTGGACAGCAGTCTACCCGGCAGGTTCTTTGCCTACGGGTGAGTTTGCCACAGCGATCAATGTCACCTCGACGGATGCGGCGGGAAATACGGCCACGGCCAGCTCTGCGTTGCAGATCGACACGGTAGCGGGCGATGTGGCGCTCTCAACCTTGCCGATTGAAGTCGATGACGTGATCAACGCTGTTGAGCGCGCGGACGGGGTGGAAATCTCCGGCACAGCGACGCCGGGGTTGTTGGTGACGGTCGGGCTGGGTGCTGCAACGCAGACCGTTCAGGCCGATGTAAACGGCGACTGGGCGACGACCTTCCCGGCCAGCAGTATCCCGACCGGCGAACAGACCCTGCCCATCACCGCCTCGATCACCGATGCGGCGGGCAACTCCAAAAGCGTGAGCGATACTGTGCAACTCGATACCGTGGTCACCAATCACGGGATTAGTGCCACGGCCATCGAAGGCGACAATATCATCAACGCAGCCGAACGCTCCGACGGGGTGCAGATCACGGGTACAACCGAACCCGGCTCCACCGTCGCGGTGCAGCTAGGCTCGGTCACGCAGTTTGCGGTCGTGGATACCTTTGGCAATTGGACCGCAGATTTTGCGGCCTCTGATATTCCCGAAGGCACCTACACCACCAATGTTGTCGCGACCGCGACAGATCCGGCGGGCAACACGACCACCACCACCAACACCGTGCAAGTTGACACCGAAGTGGACACGCCCAATGTGGATGCGGTGACCTTCGTGGGCGCGGATGTGGGCCGGATCAGTTTGGACAATGTGGTCGACAATTTTGAGGTCGGCACACTGGCAGGCGACGGCACGGAAGGTGCGCCGTCCAATACGCAGTCGGTCGATCCGGTATTCGGCACCGAATTTACCTTCACGCCCGTCATCCCGGATGGCACCCATTTGGTGGTCAGCAGTTCGGATGCCGCCGGGAACGCCTCTGGCACGCTGGTGGTGCTGGAGGACAACGCGACCAACACCACAACCATCGATCAGGCGGTGGGGTCGAGCTTCGACATTCAGGGGCTGAACCTTGAATACGCGGCGGATACAAACCTGACGCTGAATGAGGCGCAGATCATGCAGCTGTCGGGCACATCCGATGTTCTGCAAGTGCAGGGCGGGGCGGACGACACGCTGACCCTGACCAACGCGACCAAGCAGGCGCAAACGCAGACGATCGATAACACGGTTTACGATGTCTATACGGTGGGCAACAGCGGTGCCGTTGTGGTGGTGGAGCAGGAGGTGAACGTCATCATCTGATGGTGTGGGCTGCGGCCCTTTTTGCTGCGGCCCGGTTTCAGTTTGCAAAGTGCACGACAAAGATGCACGCGGTATGGGGCAAGGATATGGGTGGAATTTGCAGGCGGAGCAGCGTGGTTTTCATGACCAGCGCAGTGCTGTTGTCGGGATGCATGGGCAATGCGCCCGGTGCGTCCATGTTCGCCAAGTCCCCGGATTTTTCCGAAGCGGAGCAACCTTCCGGGGCGCTGTCCCGCGCGCCGGGGGATGCCGAAAGCCAGATCATCGATACGCTGCTGGAGCGGCAATCCATGTTGCCCTCAGGCAGCGCGTTGTCAGAGGTGGCGGGGGCTGCGCTTAATGCGTCCGCGCGGGCCTCTGAGGCGGAGCTGCGCAGTGCGAAACTGCGGGCAGAGGCGGCTTCGAAAAACTGGTTGCCGACGTTGGGGCCCAACATCAGCCTGACCAGCATGGGCGACCTGGTGACCTCGATGCTGCTGGAACAGGTGCTTTTTGACAATGGTCGACGGAAGGCGGAACGGTCCTTTGCTGCCGCCGATGTGGAAGTCGCCGCCGTCAATCTTTCGCAGGACATGAATGATCGCGTCTATACCGCGCTGTCCCTTTACCTGACCGCCCTGCGCGGTACGGAGACGGCGCATTTGGATGCGCGCGCACTTGGCCGGATGCGGGAATTTGAACGCATCGTCGTGGGGCGCGTGAACGGTGGTGTCTCTGACCGCGCCGACCAGCGGGTTGTGGAAAGCAAGATCAACGGGATGAAATCCAGCAAGGCCACCGCGCAGGAAGTGGCCGCCACCGCGCAGGCCGAACTGCGCGCGATGACTGGGCAGACATTTGAAACCGACCTTCCGGGCCGCGTATCGCTGGGTGCCCCTGCGGGCGATGTCGCGATGTTGTCAGTTCTAAAAGCCGAGGCCGAAGCCGAACGCAGCGTAGCGGATGCAAAAATGCAGCGCGCGGGGTTGTTGCCGGGAGTGTCGGCATCAGCCGATATCAGCGAAAACGATCTGGTCGGCGCGATCGGCACGGGTTTGGAGACGCCCCTCGGCTTTGGTACACCCGCGCAGATGCGCGCGATTGAGGCCAGCAAAGAGACGGCCAAGCGCCAAGTGGGCGAGGCGCAAGAGGACGCCGCACGCTCTGAAAGCCGTCTGCGGCAGCGATTGTTGTCTTTCCAACGGCAAGAGGCCGAGGCCAAGCAACTTGCCGAGCAAAGCCGCGTGACCTTCCGCCTCTTTGAGCGTCAGTTCGAAGCCGGGCAGCGTTCCGTCATGGATGTGATCAATATCTATGAACAACTGGTGGAACGGGAACGCGCCCATGTGGATGCCAAATATGAGGTGGTCCTGATCCAACTGGAATTGGCGCGGGATTTTGGCCTTCTGGCCGATGGGGATGAAATTTGACGGGTGGACCTGCCAAACCTGTGACACTGACCATTGCTGGCGGGGTGGCGACACCTGCGCCAAAAAAGCCTGTGACATTGACGTTGGCGGGGGCACAACCGGCAAACACGCCTGCTGAGCCACAGCCACAGGCGACGGCGCCGACACAACCTGTACCCACGCCTGACCCTGACGTTTCCATCCGCGCGATGATCGAAGGCACGGCAAAGCGCATTCAACACCGCGCGTCCCTCATTTCTACATTCGCCGCGCTCAACGGTGTGGAGATGCCGGTTTCCGACATCGCTGAATTCATGTGGGGCAACGCGCCGGGCGATGTGTCGATCAAGGCGCTGGCGGGTGCGCTGGAAACCACGGGCATTGCGCCCAAGGTCAAACACCGTATTGCGATCCAGCCCGCCGTTTGGCCTGCAATTGCGTTGATGGCCAACGAACAAAGCGTGCTGGTGATCAGTCAGGAAGACGACATCCTGACCATCTTCGACACCACTTGCCCCGACAACCGCGCCGAGGTGCCGGTCTCCGAGTTTTCCAGCGTCTTTTCCGGCACCATCCTGACGGGGCGTACGACGCTGAAACAGATGGCCGAACGGCACACACCGGTGCTGAGCGCGTCCCATTGGTTTTGGGGTGAATTTTCCAAATTCCGGCGCCAGATCGGCGAGATCATGGCGGGCTCTCTGGTCGCCAACATCTTCGCTGTCGCTGTCGCGCTCTTCTCGCTGCAAGTCTATGACCGCGTGATCCCACATCAATCGCAGGCCACGCTCTGGGTGCTGGCCATCGGTGCGTTCCTCGCCATCGGGTTGGAGGCGGCTTTGAAGATCGCCCGTGCGCGGCTCACTGATGCGGCGGGCCGCGAAATTGAGCTTTCGATCCAGCACGCATTGATGCAACGCGTCATCGGCATGCGATCTGACAGGCGACCTTTGCCGCCATCGGGCCTTTTTGCCGCGATGCGGGATTTTGGATCGGTGCGGGAATTTTTCACGTCGTCGACCATCGCGACGCTGGCCGATATTCCATTCATCGCGGTCTTCTTGCTGCTTGTCGCTTCCATCGCGGGAAATCTGGTTTGGGTGATCATGCTGGGCGGCATCCTGATGCTGCTGCCCGCCTATTTCCTGCAACGCCGCATGCTGGAGCTGACCCGCCAAACTCAAGGCGCCTCCGCCAAGGCCGGGCGTCTGCTGCAAGAAGTGCTGAGCGAGCTTGATACGCTGAAGACCCAACGCGGAGAAGAACGCGCGATCCGCATGTGGGATGAGTTGAACGCCTTGTCGTCCTACAGTTCCGCCGAACAACGCCGCTTGGCCTCCATGCTGACCTATTGGTCACAAGGCGTGCAACAGGCGACCTATATCGCCGCTGTGGTGGTGGGAACTTACATGGTCTTTGCCGGTCAGTTCACCATCGGCACGATTATTGCAGTGGGTATTCTGACCAGCCGGACGCTCGCCCCGCTCACACAGTTTGCCGGAATCTTGGCGCGTTGGACCAATGTAAAGGCGGCGCTAGAAGCGCTGGATACGATTGTCGATGCCGCCCAGGAGAAAGAAGAGGGGCGGTCCTATTTGCGGCGCGAAACGCTGTCGGGTGCGTTTGAAATTCATGAGATGGAATACCGCTATGACAGCGATGGTGCGCCGGTTCTGGACGTGGGCGGACTTGGGATAAAACCCGGCCAGCGCATCGCCGTGCTTGGTGCGAACGGGTCCGGCAAATCCACCATGCTGAAGCTGCTGGCGGGGCTTTATACGCCCACCAAGGGGCGGCTTTTGGTCGACGGCACGGATATCACCCAGATCGACCCGCGCGATATTCGTCGCAATGTCGGTTATCTGGGGCAGGATGTGCGGCTCTTTGCCGGGACGCTGCGGGACAACCTCAACCTTACCCAGCTTGAACGCGACGATGATCGCCTGCTGGAGGCGCTCGATTTTGCAGGGCTTGGGCAATATGTGCGCGGCCATCACAAAGGCCTCGATCTGGATATACGCGATGGGGGCGATGGGCTTTCGACCGGGCAACGCCAATCCATCGGCTGGGCGCGGCTCTGGCTGCAGAACCCGCCGGTTGTGCTGTTGGATGAACCCACCGCCGCGCTCGACCAGACGCTGGAACGCACGTTGGTCAGCCGCCTGGATCGCTGGCTGGGGGATCGCACTGCCGTCATCGCCACCCACCGGGTGCCGATCCTCGAGCTCACTAATCGCACGCTGATCCTGCAAGCGGGTCGCATGGTCGTGGACGGTCCGCGTGACAAGGTTATGGCCCATCTTGCCGCCGGGGGTGGACAGTGACCACGCTTGAGGCGCATCAGGAACAGGCCTTTGCCCGGCCCAGCTGGATCATTCGACTGATCGGGCTGGCGCTTCTTTTGTTCATCATCTGGGCTGGTTTCGCCAAGGTCGATGAGATCGTCCGCGCCGATGGTCAGGTTGTGTCATCCTCTCGCTCACAGATCATTCAAAACCTGGAGGGTGGTATCCTCGCACGGCTCGACGTGCGGCAGGGTGATCTGGTGGAGGCAGGGCAAGTGCTTGCCACCTTGCAAGACACAAAATTCCGCACGGCGGTGAACGATCTGCAAGATCAGATCGACGCGCTGGAGATCAAGAAATACCGGCTGGAAGCAGAACTGGAAGGCGCGTTTGGTTTCACGGTGCCGCAGGAATTGGCGGAACGCTCGCCTGCCATTCTTGCCTCCGAACGCGCGCTGCTGGACGCGCGGCAGACCGATTATGCCAGCAGGCGCGATGGTGCGCGCGTCGTTATGAAACAGGCGCAGTCGGAATATGCCAACATGCGTGCGCTCTACAAAGAACAGATCGTCGCGCAGCTGGAAGTAAATCGCGCGAAATCGGCCGTGTCGGATGCCGAGATCCGCTACAACGAAATCGGCACTCAGTCGGAATTGGAACGCGCGGAGGAGTATTCCCGCACGGTCCAGGACCTCAGCTCGCGCAGGCAGGAACTCAGACTGGCGCAAGATCAACTGGCCCGCACGGTGATCAAATCGCCCATGCGTGGTGTCGTCAATTCCATGGCAGTGACAACGATCGGCGGCGTGATCCGCCCGGGCGAAGAGATTTTCGAGGTGATCCCGCTGGGCGAAGAGCTTTTCGTCGAGGCCCGTGTCCGGCCCGAAAACATCGCCAGTGTGGAGCGGGGTCAGGAGGCGACGATCAAGCTCACGGCCTATGACTATACGATCTACGGCACGCTTCAGGGGGAGGTGGATTTCGTCTCTGCTGATACGTTTGAGGACGAACGCGATGCGCGGGCGGAGCCATTTTACAAGGTGACAGTGCGGGTTACGACAGCCGATCTAACAGATAGGCAGAAATCAATTGAAATCCGTCCGGGCATGCGGGCCCAGACAGAACTCAAAACAGGGTCCAAGACCATCCTGCAATATCTGCTAAAGCCGCTCTACAAATCCCGCGAAGCCTTCCGGGAACCCTAACACCAGGCGGAGCGAGCCTGCCGACACGGGCGGACGAGCGTCAGCCCGCCTGTGCCAAAAGTCTTTGCAATGTCGCATCTAGCGCAGTCCCGATGGACACAGCCTTGCCACCCATCGCCGCTTTGGACGAAATCACCGACACAAGATGCGGGTTACCACCGCCTTGCACGGCGAAAACAGGCGCACCGGACGTGCCGAATTCAACTTCGCAAGAGGTGACCACGGTGTCGTGTTTGCGGGCAAGGATAAAGCAAGGCTCGGCCACCACGGGTTTCGTCGTGCTGAATTGAGTGTAACCGATGATCATCACCGCATCGCCCTTGTTGGGGCGCTGGTCGGTGCGCAAGGGCCGGACCACACTGGCATTGATCGGGCTTTCCAGCACCAGAATGGCCAGATCGTGACCCACCTGGGCGTCCCGACCCATGTGGTGGACATATTGATCGTTGATGATCGCGCGCTTCACGCGGCGCACGGCAACGGCGCTGTCCGCATAAAGACCGGCTTGAAATTCGATTTTGTGAGGCTTCACGGCGCGATGCGTGCGAATGTCATAAAGACAATGGGCCGCTGTTAGCACCAGATCAGGCGCAATGAGCGCGCCGGTGCACATGCTGCGACCGGACATGGTCAAACGCCCTACAGCTTCCCAACCGGGAACCTGCACGGCCTTGGTTGCCGCATTCGTGGCTGTGTTCGTGGATTGTGCCTGCGCCGCTGCGCCGATGCACATGATTGCCATAGCAAGCCAAGTGAATACTCGCATGTTACCTCCGTTGCTCGTTGGTAAATGTGTCATTCACCCGTCTGGCGAAAATGGGGCAGGATGCATCTGATGTTGGGGCAGTTTCGGGAATTGATTGTGGCGCGCCTTCAGCTTCGCACCTTGTCCCTCTGGCTTTGACCGATCTGCCTGAAGGTCGCGCCCAACTCCATCAGTTGGTCTTCCAGCGGGTTGGTCTTGCGCCAGATCATCCCTATAGCGCGCTTTGGCTTTCCGCTGTGGAACCGGGATATGGCGACCGATGTGCCCTTCGTTTCCAGCGGCACCGCCATTTCAGGGATAAGCGTCAGGCCCAACCCTGCATCGACCATTTGCACCAAGGTCGCCATGGAGGAGCCTTCCATCACCAGGCTCGGGTCACTGGGGCGGATATCGCAGAACGACAGGGCCTGGTCGCGAAAACAATGACCTTCTTCCAGCAGCAAAAGCTTCATCTCCTGCAACTGTTCTGGTGCGGGAACCGGCAGATCGGCGTCACAGGCCGGGCGGATCAGCACGAAATCTTCCTCAAAAAGGGCAAATTCTCGCAAGCGCGGCTCCGATACGGGCAGGGCCGCGATAACCACGTCCAGCCGGGCCTGCAGCAGGTCTTCCAGCAAGGCTTCTGTCACGGATTCGCGCGGGCGCAACTCCAGGTCAGGCAGTGACGCGGAAAGATGGCGGATGATTTCGGGCAGAAGATAAGGCGCGACAGTGGGAATGATTCCCATCCGCAGCCGCCCTTTGAGAGGACCATCGGGCTTGCGCGCAAGCTCCGCCATTTCATCCACCTCATTGAGAACCTTGCGGGCGCGTTCCAGAAACTCTTCCCCAAGGGCCGTTAGACGAATTTGACGGGCTGTGCGTTCCACAAGCGGGGACCCCAGCATCGCCTCCAACTCCTTGATCTGTACAGACAAAGCTGGTTGCGAAATGGAACAGGCCTCTGCCGCGCGACCAAAATGGCCCAAACGGGCAAGCGCGTCGAAATAGCGGAAGTGTTTAAGGGTGAAATTAATCATAACCTGAAGTTATTGGATATTTAGGAATATTCAATTGGAATTAATGAAATCGTCCAGCTAGTTTTTAGCCCACATCACACATACCAGGAAACCTCACGACAGGAGACCCAGATGGACGGAAACAGAATGCCAGGCCTCGGTGGCTGCCCAGTCAATCACGGTGGCAACACATCGCTGGACCAACCGGTGACCAAATGGTGGCCGAACGCACTCAATCTCGACATCCTGCACCAGGCCGGTGCGCGAACAAACCCGATGGATCCCGATTACGACCACCGGGCAGCGGTTAAGGCGCTCGATTTTGACGCCGTGAAATCGGATGTCAAAGCGTTGATGACTGACAGCCAGGATTGGTGGGCGGCGGATTGGGGCCATTATGGCGGCCTGATGATCCGGCTGGCATGGCATTCCGCAGGGTCTTACCGGATGCAGGATGGGCGCGGTGGCGCGGGGTCCGGCAATATCCGGTTTGCGCCGCTCAATTCCTGGCCTGATAACGCAAGCCTTGATAAGGCGCGCCGTCTGCTTTGGCCGATCAAGAAGAAATACGGCAACGCACTTTCTTGGGCCGATCTGATCATCCTGTCAGGCAACATGGCTTATGAATCCATGGGTCTGAAAACCTTCGGCTTCGGCTTTGGCCGCGAAGATATCTGGGGCCCGGAAACGGACGTTTATTGGGGGTCTGAGAATGAATGGCTCGCCCCATCTGAAAATCGCTATGGGGATCTGGGCGATGCCAGTACGCTGGATAACCCGTTGTCGGCGGTTCACATGGGTCTGATCTATGTCAATCCCGAAGGCGTAAACGGCAACCCTGATCCGGCGCGCACCGCGCAACATGTGCGCGAAACGTTCGCGCGTATGGCGATGAATGACGAAGAAACAGCTGCGCTGACATGCGGTGGCCACACGGTGGGCAAGGCCCATGGCGGCGGCGGTCATGGCGATCAGATCGGCGCCGAGCCCGAGGGCTGCCCGGTGCATATGCAGGGCTTTGGCTGGGAAAATCCCGGGTCCACGGGCAAGGCTGCGGATAACTTCACGTCCGGCATCGAAGGCGTTTGGACCAAAGAGCCGACCAAATGGGACATGGGGTATTTCGACTACCTCTTTGGCTATGACTGGGAACTGATCAAGGGCCCGTCAGGCGCGAACCAATGGACCGCTAAAGACATGCCTGAGGCCGAAAAGCCGCTTGATCCCTCCGACCCGACCGGTCGTGCGATTCCGCTGATGACGGATGCGGACATGGCGATGAAGGTTGATCCGATCTACAACGAGATCTGCCAGAAGTTCCGAGCCGATCCAGACTACTTCGCGGATACCTTTGCCCGCGCTTGGTTCAAGCTGACCCATCGCGACATGGGGCCAAAGGCGAACTACTATGGGCCGGACGTGCCTTCAGAGGATCTGATCTGGCAGGATGCGGTTCCCGCCGGTGCAAGCGGTTACGACTTGGGCGCGGTGAAGGCCAAGATCGCGGCAAGCGGTCTCACCTCCTCTGAGATGATCGCTACTGCCTGGGACAGTGCGCGCACGTTCCGTGGGTCCGACAAACGCGGCGGTGCCAATGGCGCGCGCATTCGTCTGGCGCCCCAAAAGGATTGGGCTGGCAATGAACCGGATCGTCTGGCCAAGGTGCTGGGCATTCTGGAACCCATCGCGGCAGAGGCCGGTGCCTCTGTGGCCGACGTCATTGTTCTGGCTGGCAATGTCGGCTTGGAACAGGCGATTGCGGCGGGTGGCCACTCGGCGCAGGTGCCGTTCACGCCGGGCCGTGGTGATGCCAGTGATGAGCAAACCGACGCGGACAGCTTTGGTGTGCTCGAGCCTGTCGCCGACGGTTTCCGCAACTGGCAGAAAGAGGCCTACGCGGTGTCCGCGGAAGAGATGATGCTCGACCGGGCACAGTTGATGGGTCTGACGGCGGCAGAGATGACCGTACTGGTCGGTGGTATGCGCGTCATGGGCGTGAATCATGATGACAACGGATATGGCGTTTTCACCGACACCATTGGTGCGTTGACAACGGACTTCTTCGTCAACCTGACCGACATGGCCTATAGCTGGCACCCTCTGAACGATGGCACTTATGAACTGCGCGATCGGGCCACGGGCGACGTCAAATGGCCCGCCACAAGTGCCGATTTGGTATTTGGGTCAAACTCCATCCTGCGGTCCTACGCAGAGGTCTACGCCCAGGACGACAACAAAGAGAAGTTCGTACGCGACTTCGTAGCGGCCTGGACCAAAGTCATGAATGCCGATCGTTTCGATCTGGTGGCGTAAGTGATAAGCCGGGCGACAGAATTTTTCAGTCGCCCGGTTTCTTCATTCCATTTCGGTTCACGAACGTCGCTGGTTCGGTGACATCAATCAAGCGGCGGTCGTCTTCGCTGGGTTGGTATCGAAGTCCGCAAGGCTAAGCCCTGTGCTGGCACGGAATATTTTCATCAGTTTTTGATCATCGCCTTCCGAATTTTGGCCCCGTAGAACCGCATTGACAAGTTCCTGGGATGCGGGCTGATCGCTGGATTTATCTTCTTCGATGGCTTCCTTGCGGGGCTCCCCCTTCAAGGTGCGCAGGATCTGCAAAAGGTTGGAGAGGCTGGTGAACACGCGATACCAAAACGGGCCGCCAAGTCCGATCAGGAATCCTGCGAGAGAGACACCAAAAATCCATTCTAAGGTGGCTCGGCTTGGGATAATCATCGACGGTTTCGTAAAGAGCGCGGTTGCCCCCGAGCCAATGCTAGAGAAAAAATTTCCAATGCTGCAAGTTTTACCTGGGTCAAAGGCGCAATGGGATTTGAATGGATGATCCTGCTCCCATCCAATGGGCAGGCCAAAGTCTGAAGTCAGACCGTCAATTTTTTCGATGTCGGACAAGAGGTTTTGCCGCGCTTCTGTAAGTATTTTTTCCAGCTCTTCGGGCGATGTCTCCGCCCCCTCCGACGGATTGCTGACAGTCTCAAGATTCGACAGAGCGTCGTTGTATTTTTGCAGTGCAGTTTCGCTCTGTTCGTTGCTTTCTTCGCCAGTTTCAATGAGTTTTTCACTGAACTGCGGATTGTCCACCAAGTGCTGGAACAGGGCGATGGCATTGATGTTGAGGAAAATCGCAAAGACAAAGGAAAGGATCATCGTCGCGGATTGCGCGTGCCGCCGGAAGACCTCATTGGACGCTGCAACATACCGTTCGAACCCCATGGTAAGCGCCCGCAGGGCAGCATCTTCCCCGTTTTTGGCGACCTCCATTCCGATGTCTGTCTTGGCCAGACGTTGCAGGAACGAAAAAGTGGAGAGACGTTCCACGCGTTTGAGATTTTCGGTCGGGCCCGGCAGTGCCCGACGAAAAACTTGTGCGAAGCGGTGCATCCAGTTGAACGACGCTCCCAGCGAATGGTTGATCGTCAACGCCTCATAAGCTTTGTCGATTTGGTCGTCCTCGGTGCTGATGGCTTTTTTGACTTTGCTTTCCAACGCAGCTTTCTCATCACGGTCTGCGTTTAGCTCTTTCACGCGTTCCTTGGTTTGGTTCACTGTCGCCCGAGCATTCTCGGCCGCTTTTTCGGCCGCGTCTGCCTCCTTGTTGAGCTTTGCAAATCCGCTTTTGCCTTTGGCCTTCGTGGCTTTGGTCCGGGCAGCTTTGGCTATCTTTTCTGCATCGATGGCCCAACTTTCGGTCAAGGCCATAACGTCCATTTCGCTGAGTGCGGCTGCGACATGCAACGTAATGTCGTCTTTGCTGTCGCGCAGCCGTCCTGCGTTCACCTTGTCGACTGCGTCGTTCAAAAGATTGGTTGTGAACGTGTCTATGCTGTTTTCGGCGAAGCGCCAGATCGTGGGGTCGTCTTTGAGGAATTTCAGCACGGATTGGGCAAGTGACTTGGATCGTACTGACGTGATCCTCAGGTAGCTTTCCGTGATACCCGTGACGACCGTCGAAAACACGATCATGAGCACGGCAAATGCCGCGGCGGCAGATAAAAAGACCATAATAAAGTCCTGACTTAAATCAAAAAGGCACCAACATCTTAACTTGTGTTGGTCATATGCAAAGCTCTTTTTGCGTGTGCAGGAAGGCTGCGAGCGCCGTTGTTTCGTAGGGTCGCCGCGAATTTTGGCGCTCTTGTTGTCTGCCGATTATGGTCGTGCAGGGTCCGGTTTGCCGCTGTTCGCCCAAATGCGCAGCATCATGTGTGTGGCTATTGGCGCTCCGAAAAGGCGGTCTTCAATGTGCGTTCAACGGGTCGGACAATGTAGGACAACAAGGAGCTTTCGCCGGTGACCATTTCCGTCACATTCGTAAAGCCGGCCTGGATTGGAACCGTCAAACTAGACGTGCCAAGTATCGGGTCATCAAGCGTCACGAACGCCCGGAAATAGGTTTCCCCTGTCATCTCATCCGTCAACGGGATGGGGGAAAATGAGGATAAGACCCCGTTCGCCTTGCCGTATCTGCGGGTGTCGAAGTTGTCGAAGCTGATGGAAACCTGCTGACCAGTCTCGATGTGCCCGTGGTCGGAGTTGGGAACTTTCGCCTCAATCACGAGGTTCTGGTTGACCGGTAAAATTTCGAAAATGGCTTGTCCGGGTTCTATGAATTCGCCGACCGACGGGAATGTTGTGAACTGGATCACACCTGTATGGGCGGTTACCACTCTCTGACGATTCAGGCGTTCCTCCGCGATCCTTTGCGCGGATTTCAAGCGTCGGGTCTCAGCCTCCAAATCCGATTTTTCGCGCACCAGTTCCTCGATCAGGACAAGCCGGTTTTCCCGCAGCTGGGCGCGGGTCAAAACCAGACTTTCTTCAGCCTCCACCAACCTGACTTCGGTATCTGCCAGCCTTGCAATCGCATCGTCCGAGCGGGAGATGGCATTGTGGTATTCGTTTATGGTCACCAGTCCGCGGTCTGACAGGGCTTTTTTGTTTTCAACAAGTTCCAACTGGCGCTCTGACCTCTGCCGCGCGAGAGAGACGGCGTTGTCCAGCATGTTCACTGTCCTGTTTTTTTGCTCGATAGACAGACGAAGGATGTCTTGGCCGCCATAGTGCAATTCCAGCCGCGTCGCGGCCGTGGATAGGCCCGCGAAACGCATATCCGCCAGAGCGTCCATCTGATCGTTGGAATCCGTGTTCAGGTTCTTCAAAGCTGCGACCACGTTCGCGTAGCGGGACTGCGCGATTTCGAGGTTATCCTGCAGCTCTTCGGCCTCTCGGATCAGTTGCGGGTTTCGCAGGTCCAAAAGCACGTCTCCCTGCTCGACCCGGGCCCCATCTCGGACATGGATCGCCTCAACAATGCCACCATCGACGCTTTCGATTTTGCCGTAGCTGCCTGACGGGATCACGACGCCAGGGGCCCGCGTGATCTGAGGGACCTGGGTGTTCGCGGCCAAGATCAGCAGGGCGGACACCATGGCGCCAAGCGTCATAACAAGGAAGGCAGCGAACCGGGGTTGCGCCTTTTTATGCTGTTCAGCCGCTTTTTGGATTGGGCTTTTGCGCGAAAAGAAGTTGAAGACTGTCCACATATCAGCGTCCTGCGTTTTCCAAAGCTGCGTTGATCTTTTTCAGGCCGCCGTCACCTGTGTCATTCACGACGAGTTTGCCTGCGTCGAGAAAGACAAAGCGATCTGCGAGAGTGAGAAAAGAACGATCTGCGGTTGCGATAACGATTGTGCGCTGACCGCGTTGCGACCTTATCCATTCTTTCAATTTGACCCGTGTGTCCCTGCTCAGGTCGCTCGACGGCTCCGAGAGCAGCAGAATGGATGATTGACGGGCCACTGATCGGGCCAGCGACCGGGCCAAGGCAATACCCCGCTTGAGTTCCATCGATAGTCCGGAGAGTGTCGCCTCTGACAATCGGGTGTCGAGGCCGTCTTCCAACTTCAAGATAGGGTTCAGCAGGTCCAACTGGTCCAGCAAAGCCTTGATTTCCGTGTCGCTGAGCCCGGGGTCCGCGAGTTTGAAGTTTTGCCGAATGGTCCCGTAGAAAAGGCCTGGGTCCTGCGTGCTGTAGGTGATGGACTGGCGCAGCTCATCGCTCGCGATTTGGCGAATGTTCACGCCATCAAGCTCAATTGTACCCGCCAGCGGCGTTTCCAGACCGTCCGCCAGCTCCAGAAGGGCCGTTCGGCTCGTCACGTCGCTGGCGAAGACGACGACGGTTTCGTTGGGTGCGACCGACAGTGTCAGTTGCGACAGAACCGGAGCGTTCAAAGGGTCGGGCCTGTGGGTCACGCCGCTGAATGTAATGGATCCGGAAATGCTTCGGTTGAAAGACCGCGCAAGGCCAAGTTCTACGTCTTCCGGCAGCAAGAGTACCCGATCAGCCTGAAGCTGACTTTCGCGAAATGTTGTCAATTGCATCGCGTTGCTGTGCAGCGCGGCGATGGGCGCAATCACTTTGGAGACCAA
>JBCCNB010000028.1:0-42443 GCA_039026055.1 Pseudomonadota bacterium
GGCGTCAGCATCTGCATCAGACGGCCCGCATCCGGGCCCCGCAATTCGACCTGACGCTCGACCGACACATCCCAGACCTGCACGGCCGAGTTCAGATGGTGGTAATCCTCCTCCGGCGACCGAAAAACCGTCGGCAACAGCATCCGGTTGTAAACGGTATAGGCTTTGACGCCTGCCGCCTCCACGCCGTCACTAAACGGCGTCCGGCGCAACCGCCGCGACAGGGACAAAAGGGGCGCGCTCATGTCGCCTCCGGTATTAAAAAGAGGTCCGACGTATTGCCGGTCAAACCTGCACTGGTCATCATCGTGTGTACTTGCCCTCTGTGATGGGTTGCGTGATTGAACATGTGGGCGATGCAAAAGGCGCGGGGTTTCACCACGTCGCGTTCCGCCGCACCCGAATACCAGGCCACATCGCCCGAAAGTTCTGCTGCCGTGACGCCCGTGGCCCAATCGGCCATGCGTGCATCCATGTCGGCGCGCGCACCTTTCCAGGCCGCGTAACTGGCGCAGACGCCCGGGCTCTCCGGAATGCCGCCCTCGGGCTTTTCAAAGCGATCATCAAACCGGCTCATCCAGATCTGATCAGCCCAAAGAATATGATTGAGCGTACCCAGGATAGACCCGAAGAAGGCACCCCGCTCGGCCACGACCTCCGCCTCCGGCACAGGATCAAGTGCTGTGACAAGCTGGCGATGCTGCCACGCATTGTACCGCGTCATCATCACGCAATAGACAGGGGTGATCATCGCCCGTTTCCCTCACCGGCAGCTTACTTGGGGCCGCCCCAGTCAATCGGGCAGATCTCGGCGGATTTGCGGCCAAAGTCCCAGATCCGACCGTAGTCGCGCACCTTCGATTTGATGCCGCGCGCGGCGATGATATCCGGCCCCATCCAGTATTTGGAATTCGTGATCATCACCGGGTGATCAGGGTCGCCTCCGTCGATCATCTCAATCTCACCTTGGATCTTGCGACCAATGTAGAGCCCGCGCTTCTTGCCCTCGCGCACGATCTCCACCTTCTCGCGCTCCGCACCCACGATGTCGCTCACCAGCATGGTGAAAAGCCCCGTCGTGCCGCCAGCCGCACCGGAGAAGATTTGCAGAATCCCGTTGTAAGCTTTGCCCGACGCGCGCTCATCCACATAGGCCGCGACCTTCCATCCGCCTTCGGCCATCCGGCCCGGGATATCCACCATCAGGCCGACATTGAGGCCCGACAGGTCTTCGCCCTCGAAGTGACCTTCATCAATCGCAATGGCCATCCAGGCGTGGCAATGCCCTTCGGTGGGCGGATGCGCCCCAAGGGAGACCACACAGGGACAAAACACCTCGCAGGAACAATTGAGGAAAAGCTCCCCCTTGATGGCCCATTCTGTGGGCGTCATCTTGCGCCGCTTGGGGTTGGCCATGCGGTTGTCGATCCGCTGGCTGACGGGCAGCTTGTCGGCCTCTTTCCTGCGTTGCAACGCCATTGTCTATCCTCCTGTAACCCAGGGCCAGGCCAGAACGGCCAGCCCCGCGATGATCAGTATACCACCCATCGGCCGCGTCACCACATGGCCGATTTGGGGCAGCTTTTCGATCACCATGAAAAGTGTGGCAAGCCCCATCCATAAAAGGCTCATCATCCCGCCCACAAAGCCCAGCGCCATGAAGCCCCAGCAACAGCCGACGCAGAACGCACCAAGCCCAAGTCCCATCCGCACACCACCCGCAAAGCCGGTGCGCCAATGGCTCAGGTAGTACCCCATCGGGCTGTGGCAGACCCCGTGGCAGACCTCCTTGAGGCGGGTGAACTGAAACGCGCCGACAATGATCAACAGCACGCCCGACATCCAAAGCGCCTTGGGAATGCCCAACATGTCAATCACACCGCCAAAAAGCAGCGCGAGCTGCGCCCCCGCGATGAGGGCAGCAAACGCCACCCAGGCGATGGAATAACCCAGCACAACGCCCATCCAACCGCCCCAACTGCCATCGGCGGAGGTGATCAGATCCTCATAGGCATTCAGCGTCGGTACCATGGTGGGCAGCATCATCGCGGCCATCATGATCGCCCACATCGCAAAAAGCGGGCCGAAATTGGCCATGGGCATATACATCGGCATGCGCGGGTCCATCGCGGCCATGCGCTGACCTTCGGGGCCCGGACGACCAATCAGATCCAGATCCATGTCGATGGCCATCATGTAGAGGATCCACCACGACATAAGGATGACCGCGAAAAACGCGAGCCAGAGAACACTGCGCATCGGTGTGATGAATTGAGTGCGCATCCCAGCGACCTTATAGATGGGGTTAACCGACTCATACGGCTTGCGCGGAAAATGTCAGACAATTAAATGTATGACAAATGAAAACTGAACCCAAATCCCCCTCTGATCTGTCCGCTCAGATCGCCAAGGCCATCCGTGATGCCATCGTCGACGGGCGCATGATCGTGGATGAGCGCCTGCCCTCCGAGGCGGAGCTGGCCGCGGAATTCAACGTTTCCCGCCCCACAGTGCGCGAGGCCTTGAAACGCCTCGCCGCCCAATCCCTCATCCGCACCCAACGCGGTGCGTTTGGCGGGGCCTTCGTCAAGCGGCTCTCTTATGAAGAGGCTTACGGCCAACACATCACCACCTCGACGCTGCTTTTATCGATGAACGCGGTGCGCTTTGAAACCGCCTGCGAGGCTCGTTACGCCCTCGAACGCGCCTGCGCCCCCCTCGCCGCCCAGCGCCGCGACCCCGATCACCTCGCCACAATGCGTGCCGAAATTCACCGCCAAGGTCAGCCAGGCCTCTCGGACGAAAGCTTTTGCGCCTCCGATGTCACCTTCCACCGCGCGCTGGTCGATGGCGCGGGCAACCCGGTGCTCAGCTACCAACTGGCGGGCGCTGTTGAGGCGATGCAGCCACTCATGAACATGATCACCTTCACCGAACGCTCTCGCGAAGAAATCGTGAACCTACACACCGCCATCGCGGATGCCATAGAGGCGCAGGATGCCAAGGCGGCGGATGTGAACCTCGAAGAACTGGCCGCCTACACCCTCACACTTGGCCAAGACGCCATGGAAAAACGCGCGCGTAAATCAACGTGACGCATGGGGGCCAGCCCCCATACCCCCGGAGTACTTTCGGCCAAAAAGAAGCCAAATCGAGCCTGCTTCTTTTTGGCCATAAATACTCCCGCCGGAGGCATGAAATCTCTTAAAGCAAATGCCCGGATTTCTTGGCCTTCGTTGCCAGATAGGCCTCATTCTGCGGATTAAGCCCGACTTTGAGGGGCACGCGTTCTTCGACATCAATCCCGTTGGCGCGCATCATCTCGATCTTGCCGGGGTTGTTCGTAAGCAGCCGAACCGCTGAAAATCCAAGACGGCGCAGGATATCGGCGCCAATCCGGAAATCGCGCTCGTCATCTTCAAAACCGAGGCGGTGATTGGCCTCCACCGTGTCGAACCCCTGATCTTGCAAGGAATAGGCGCGCATCTTGTTGGCAAGCCCGATGCCCCGCCCTTCCTGATTGAGGTAAAGCAGCACACCCGCGCCCTCGTCGCCCATTTGGGCGAGGGCCGCACGCAGCTGAGGACCGCAATCGCATTTGAGCGAGCCCATCACGTCACCGGTAAAACACGCAGAATGAAGCCGTGACAATACTGGTTTGTCCCGCGAGGGCGATCCGATCTCGATGGCATAGTGTTCTTCACCCCCATCATCCGGGCGGAAGATGTGCAGGCGACCCGCCTGTGACACCTCAATGGGCAGACGGGCGCTCACGACCGAATGCATGGGGCTGTTCAGTTCCAGATGCGGGGTGGTCTGAGACGCTTGTAAAGCGGTCAGACCATGCATGCCCGCAAAGCCCGCGGGATCGTCGAGTGGAACCACGACAGCGGACGGCAACATACGCGCAGATTTTGCAAGCTGCATCGACAATCGGTGCAAATCTGCGTGGCCCTCCCGTTCGCTCATCAGCGGGCCTTTCATCGGGCTGGCCAGATCATCGGCAGGATCAGCCACGCTTTGCACCCACGCCTGCCCTGCATCAGCGGGCAGCACGACGCGGGCCAGATCACCGTCATAGGCACGGGCCTTCAAAGTTTCTGCCCTGCGTGCGCTGATCACAACCACCGCATTGCCACCCAGAGCGCGGATTTCTGCCAATCGATCGGCCGTCAGCGTCTCCACCGCCGCAATCAACACCCCGCGCCCCCCTTCCGTGAGCACGACAGGCACGCCCATGCGCAGGTCCGCACGCGCGCGGGCCAGCAAATCAATGGGGGTTGGGGCAAGAGCCATGGGGTTTTCCAAGAAAGGTCAGTCCGTTGCAGGCAGCCCTACAGCCTTTTGCCATAAATTGAAACATTCGCTAGCGATCCAACACAGGGACGTGAGAGCTTTGACATACGTCTTGCCAACATGGCGTTGGGACCGCACATCGGTTCCAACAGAACGAGGAACACGCATATGGCCCAGCTGAAGAAAATCCTGCTTGTCGACGACGATGACGATCTGCGCGAGGTGCTTGGTGAACAGCTTTTGATGACTGAAGATTTCGATGTCTTCGAAGCTGGCAACGCCCACGAGGCGATGATCAAAGCGAAAGACACGCTGTATGATCTGATCATTCTGGATGTGGGCCTGCCCGATAATGACGGCCGCGAAGTGTGCCGCCTGATGCGCAAACAGGGTGTGAAAGCCCCGATCCTGATGCTGACCGGCCACGATGGCGATGCAGACACCATTCTGGGTCTCGATGCAGGCGCCAATGACTACATCACCAAACCCTTCAAATTCCCCGTCCTGCTGGCCCGCATCCGCGCGCAACTTCGCCAGCACGAACAATCCGAAGACGCGATTTTCCAGCTTGGGCCGTACACGTTCAAGCCGTCCATGAAGATGCTGATCACCGAGGATGAAAAGAAAATCCGCCTCACTGAAAAAGAGACGAATATCCTCAAATTCCTCTACCGCTCTACCGAAGGCGTGGTGCCGCGCGATGTGCTCCTGCATGAGGTCTGGGGCTACAATGCGGGCGTCACAACCCACACGCTGGAAACCCATATTTACCGACTGCGCCAGAAGATTGAGCCTGACCCCTCAAATGCACGCCTTCTGGTGACTGAATCCGGCGGATACCGCCTGATGTCCTGACCCCTGCCCCGCGCGGTGACGTGCAGAGTGCCGCGCGAGGCCCAAGGTCACAATACCTCCCTGTTGGACTGCCCCGGCTTTTGCCGGGGTTTTTTTTCGCCGTAGGGCGTATTTTTGGAAAGATGATACAAGTGGATGTCTTAATTCAATCAAGCGCGGTATCTGTTGGACGAAGATAGACGAAACCCGAGACCCCAACATGACGCACACCTTCAAAAGACTGGCAGCCATATGGATCGCGACAACAATGCTTGCGCAAGGGGCGACCGCGCAAGGCTGGTCAATACTTGACGACGAGAATGGCTACGGGCGCGGCGGCATCAGCTGCGTGCAAAAGGGCGTGGAGGGCGAATATGTCTGTCTTGCCCTGCGCTGTGTCGCCGGGGGACCGCTGGAATTCGCAATCATTCAGGAAGGCGGCAATATCGGACAGGGCGAGCCCGTGCCGCTGGTTCTACGCGTGGACGGACAAACCGTGCCGACGCTTCTATTTCAACCAAGTTCCACCACGGGGCAACACCGCGCAGAGGTCGCCTATGATCCGGTGCAGCACAGCTTCCTTCTGGGCGCGATGACATCCGGGCGCATGCTGGAATTTGCCTTTTTCAGCGATGAGCTTGGCTATTCGCCGATGTCGCTTCAGGGCGCCAAACCTGCGATCGACCATGCCTTCGACGTCTGCAGCGCGAATGATGCCGAGCCCGCCCCGGCCGATGGCCCTCTGACGGCGGGTGAGGTCCGCGCGCAGCTCATTGAAGAGCGCCTTTGGTGGGGGGATGGTGCGGTTGGGACCTATTATTTCCCCAATGGCCGCTATGAAGGCACGCTGGACGGGCGCGCCAATAACGGATCCTACAGCATTCAGCCAGACGGGCGGCTCTGTTGGGAAAACGGCATCACGTCGGGTTGCTTTGTGTTCTACCGCGACGGTGGGACACTGAAACTGCGCCGCGATGATGAGATCAGCAAGGCAGAGTTGGGGGTCGTCCTGATCGAGGACTAGACCTTAGCCCTTGAGATCGGACATTTCAGCGCTCAAAAGGTCGATGGCGTCTTTCACATCCTCGCGGGTAACCGAACGTTCATCCGCATAGACCGCAAAATAGATCGACCCTCTTATCTGTCTGTGCCACCGAGTGGCCGCCTTCTGCGCCTGCCCTTCCCGGAACCGGATCGTCTCGATCACACAGGTGCCAAACGTCTTGCGCAACTCCTCGCAGAGTTCCATTGCCCGGCCCAGCACCACCAGCCGCGACCGCTGGGGATTGAGCGTGCTTTTCACGTTGAACTGAAGCGCACCGTTTCTGAACCGCCCGTTGGCAATGGTCGCCGGATCGCCCATCTCGTATCTGGGAATATAGGACAGCTTGGCCGCCAGGTTCACCACCGCGTCCGGGCCGGTGTCTTCCTGATAATTGCCCTCGCTGGAAAACACCTGACAGTCGCGTGCGATGGTGGCCAGAAGCTCCTGACAATTGGGGCTAAGCGTCATGGCCGCACGGGCCTCGGCATAGGCGTCATAGTAGAGCGGATCAGGGCGCGCCTCGCCGTCTTGCAGGATTTTGTCGAGGTGCGTGCTGGTGACGTAGGACACGTAGCGCTTCTTGGAATATTGCGCGCCGAAAAGGCTCTGCTTTTCTGAACGGTCGCGTAAGTAGGCCATGGGGGCCGGACCTTTGGCAAGGTCTTCATACTGATCTGCCGAAAGTTCCACACCGGGCTGATGGGCCAGCGTTACGCCAGCGCCCCAAACCGTGGCCGGACCGTACCAGACTATGATGGCAAAAAGGGTAAGTGCAGCCCCGAGAATTTTATCAGGTTTCATGACGGGTCCCCCTGCGGCATGTAGGTGAGGTTGGTCAGGTCACCGCCAGCCGCAGCCTTGAGCGCGGACATGTGCAGGTCATTGATGGTCGCGGTGCGCGCGGCGCGTGGACCGGTGATCACGTAGTCATTTTGCAGCAGATGCACCTTCGCACCGTCGACAGACTGGTAAGCCACCGGTGTGGCGGGCGCGGGCCCCACCAGAACATGGGCCGCCGTGCGGGCACTGGTCATTTTGGCATTTACCGGTGCGCCCAGCGTTTTCTCATACCAGGCGGCATATTCGCGGTGCTCGGATTTGTAGACATGCATCTGATTAACAAAGAGCTGATTGTTTTTGGCGGCCTTCTGTTCGCCCGGCCAGTGGGGTTCAGGCGCGCGGAACGGGCGCACCATGCAGGCGCGCGTGAAGAGATCATCGTTGGTCTTGCGGCCCTCGATGAAGTCGCCAATGCGAATGGCCTCAAAGCTTGGCACATCGGGGCGGTCAATAAGCCCCATATCATCGCCGATCATCGCCACATGGGCGATGGTGACGCCCGGGGCCGGCTGTATGTTCCAAAGCACATTGCCATTGAGCGCCTGCAGCATCAGATAGACCGGCGCAGAGGTATCAGTGAGAAAGACATCGATCACGTGGAACTGGCCGCTGACACGCTTGTCCTGCAGATAGGGTTTTTTATCCCGCATATAGCCGCGGATGGACTCCGTCACAGCCGCCGCCATCTGCGCCTCGCTGAAGGCCTGAAGCGGGCCGGGACGATTGCCGGATTCGAGCCGTACATTACGCACGACCTCTCCCTCGCGCGGGCGGCGCAGCGTGCAGTTTCGGTTCGCTGTGAAGCTGGCAATCTCCCCCAGCGCGGTGAGTGCATTGTAGCCGGAGACCATGTCCGCCAGCACAATCTCCGTCTGGTCGGGGGCCGCAACCGCAGGCGTGCGGTATTCCCAACCCTGATCCACCAGTTTGCGCAATTGCGAAGGGTCATCGCGACGCGTGGAGGGTAGCGCTTGGCCACCGGGGGGTCCGCCGATGGCCACACGCGCAGTCATGCTGACCACTTCAAGGCCTTTGGACAGGCCCGCCACCACCGCGCTGTCGCGCCCGATGGTGGAGAAATAGCCGAAAGCACCCAGTGCCAAAAACACGGCGCAAATCATAAAGAGCCCGCCCATGCGGTCACCCATCCCGCGACGCGTTCGGTCCTGACGGGTTTGCCTGTCGCGCGATCCCGCGCTTTGATGGTCTTGGTCTGCCTGCTGCTCTGATCCTGCACCATGCCTGCTTTTGATACGGGCAATGCGGGCCTCAAAGTCGTTGCGTCCGTCCTCTGACATGATTTTCCTCGGGGCTGCTCATCCTCGGGTGGTATTTTCACAACGAACTGCCCGTCAAAAATGTTCTCAATATGACAAATCATCAGCCAAAATCCGGCATCCCTTGCGGATGTGTTTTGACTGTCTCACCTACGGCCGATCTGCGGCAGTGTTCTTTCGCAGGGCACATACCGCTAGGCATTCATTTGGATGCTTTCGCTTGCACAGCGCGGATCGTCACCTCTAGGGTTGGCCCATGCGATGGATCATCCGCCTTGTCACCTTCGTTGGCATTCTTGCCTGTTTTGTGCTGGTGATGGGTCTGGGCGCGGCCAAGCTGCGTGAAAGAGATATGCGCGCCGAAATACTGCCCGACGCGGGCCGTTTGATCGCCACCGCCGAAGGTCAGATTTTCGTTCTGGAAGATGGCCCGACAGACGGGCGACCCCTGCTTTTTGCCCATGGCACTGCCGCATGGTCCGGGCTTTGGGGACCAGTGTTAGAGGCCAAGGGCGCGGAGGGTTGGCGCGCCATCGGGTTTGACATGCCGCCCTTCGGTTTTTCCGACCATGCCGAGGATCGCGATTATTCCCGCCCGCGCCAGGCCGAGCGCATTCTGGCACTGGTCGAGGCGATGGATGTAAAGCCCATTTTCGTCGCTCATTCCGTGGGCGCGGGCCCATCGGTTGAGGCCGTGATGCAAAACCCGGATGCCTTTGCCGGGCTCATTGTCGTGGGCGGCGCTTTGGCCTTGGGACGTCACGCAGACGACGCAGCACTGCCCCGGCCCCTGCGCGCGGACCCGTTGCGCAAATCCGCCACTGCGCTCACCATGACGAACCCATGGCTGACCCGCACCTTCCTGTCAGGTTTTGTTCATAGAAAAGACGCTGTAACCGATGACCGGGTGGCGCTTTTGCAGCGTCCTTTGACGCGACACGGCACCAGCGCGGCCTATGCTGATTGGCTGCCCACCCTGTTGGTTGCCCCAAAGGATGCCCGCAGCACACGGGCTGAAGAATACAAGGCGCTTGCGCTGCCTGTAATCTACATCTGGGGCGATAAAGACACTGTCACACCTGTCGCGCAGGCCGAAGAACTGGTGGCCCTGACGCCCGGTGCCCACCTCATCACCCTGCCCGACGTGGGCCACATCCCGCAGATTGAGGACACCCCCGGCTTCCTGCTTGCGCTTGACCGCGCTCTTGGGCTTATAGGCGGGACGATCTCAGCCCCGAACACAGACTGACAGGACCGCCAATGCCCTTCACCCTTGCCACTTGGAACATCAACTCCGTCCGCCTGCGCGCCGATCTGGTGGCAAAGCTTTTGCGGGAGGAAGGACCGGATGTGCTCTGCCTGCAGGAATGCAAAAGCCCGGTCGACAAGATCCCGGTGGAGGTATTTGAGGGCCTGGGCTACGGCCACATGGTGGCGCGCGGGCAGAAGGGCTATAACGGCGTGGCGATCCTGTCGAAGCGGCCGATTGAAGAGGTGGGCAGTTTTGATTTCGCCGAACTGGGCCACGCGCGGCATGTGGCCGGGCGGTTGGAGAACGGCGTGACCATCCACAACTTCTACGTCCCCGCCGGTGGCGACGTGGCGGATCGTGCGGTGAATGAGAAGTTCGGCCAAAAGCTCGACTACCTCACCGACATGCGCGATTGGGGGCGCTCTGATCAGCCCTCCAAGTCGATCCTCGTCGGTGACCTCAACATCGCCCCGCGCGAAGATGACGTCTGGTCCCACAAACAACTCCTCAAGGTCGTCAGCCACACCCCCATCGAGGTGGAGCATCTGACGGACGTGATGGAGGCCGGCAACTGGCAAGACATCACCCGCACCGACATCCCCGAAGGCCAACTCTACAGCTGGTGGAGCTACCGCGCCCGCGACTGGGACGCCGCCGACAAGGGCCGCCGTCTGGATCACATCTGGGCCACGGGGGATATCGCCTCTGCCGGTCGTTCCTCCCGAGTTCTACGCGCGGCACGAGGCTGGGAAAAACCCTCCGACCACGCGCCGGTGTTTGCGACGTTTGATTTGTGAGGCGGCGCGCGGGGGTTGTGCGGCAATTGGCGTTCACCCATCTAAACAGAATGGGAAAAGGGGTACCATGAACGCCGCTGACCGAGCTTTAAAATCTGCGTATGACGCATTTTCCGCGGCGTGGAAGGAAGGCAGCCTTGGGCTGAATTTGTCAGGGGAAGAATTTCGCGCATTGAAGGAGCTGCCTGATAGCATTGGCGAACTAAAGCAACTGCAAACTCTAATACTGGATCGCACGCAAATCCGCGATTTGCGACCACTGGCTGGTCTCTCGGACCTTACGACTTTCAGCCTGCAAAGTACTCAAGTTAGAGATATTTCACCACTTAGTGGTCTTTCAGAGTTGCGCCTAATCGTTCTCAATGCGAGCGCGGTAAGCGACGTCAAACCTTTGGCAGGCCTATTTAAGTTGGGGCGTCTCGGTCTAAGTCATACACAGGTAACGGATTTGCGCCCCCTTCGCAGTCTCAATCGGTTGGTCGAAGATCCAACGGATTTCGGCTTGTCTTTCAAAGGAAGCGCGGCCGCAAAGGCGGATCCGCACATTGCAAAGATCGCAAGTATTACGCTGCCTCGAGAACGCGCACGAATATTGTTTGAGTATCTTGACACATGGGAGCAGCCTTCCGCCCCTAGTGACACGCCGCCACCCGATGAGATTTTCCCGGTGGAGGTACTGGATGACAGGTTGGAGGTCGCCGCCTCCTCCGCAACCGCCGCTGAGCAGGAAGAGGCGCTCAAGCGGTCTATGCATGAGGCGCTCAAAGACCTTGCTGATCGGTTGGCGAAAGCGGCGGGCAATCAATTTCCGCAGCTGGCTGAGGCGGCGCGGCGGTTGGAAGGGTTGCTCGATTGTCCGTTTGATGAGCTGGATCTGCCGCGTCTCTATGTCGGGTTGCGGCCCATATTGAACGCCGTGAAGGCGGGGGCGGAGGATGAGCTGGCTTTTACGGATCAGGTCGCGGACCTGCTGGATCAGGCGGAGCTGTCCGGGCTGGGTTTGACGCGGGATAACCCGGATGTGGAAACACTGATCAAACGCGCTGGACGGCAGAGGGAGCATCCGGACCCGGAGGAAGACCGTGTAGCACAGGATGCGATGAGCCATGCCGTGGCCTCCAATATAGACGCCATCGGGGATCAGTTGCGTGATCTTCAATCGCAACTGATTGAGCGGGGTGATCCTGAGGCCGTGGAAGCCAAAAAAGCGATCAACCGGAACATACTTTTGCAAATTGGGGTCGTTGGTGGCTCTATAGGCGGTGCGGTTGTTGGCACTGCCGCCACAGACATTGCACAAGGCGTCCTCGGACCCGCTATCCTTGAATTTGTCGCGATGCATTCAGGAACGCTTGCGAACGCTGCTCTGATTCATGGTCGTGAATTTGCAGAATGGTTTGGCAAGGCGCTCTCCAAACTTTTGTCGAACCGTTGACAAAATCCTCGGCGCGGAATCAAGGGCGTCAGCCCGCCGCGCCTTCGCCTGGCCCCACCCAAGGCCTGGCGAAGCCGGTCTGTTTCGCTTTGATTGAGGGGTTCGCCTGCCCTGCCCCTTGCAACGCGCACGTCGCTGGGCCATGTAGCCTTCAACGCTCAACTGCACCCACAACCGCGAAAGGTGCCCCATGCTTGAACTTGGTGGAACGCCCCCCGCTGATGATCTTATCAAGGACGTGTCTGAGGCCGATTTCATGGCCGAGGTCATTGACGCCTCCCAGACAACGCCAATCATCGTCGATTTCTGGGCGCCTTGGTGCGGGCCGTGTAAGACGCTGACGCCCACATTGGAAGCGGCGGTGACCAAGGCCAAGGGCGCGGTAAAGCTGGCCAAGGTCAATGTCGATGAAAACCAGATGATCGCGGGTCAGCTGCGCGTGCAATCCATCCCGACCGTCTACGCGTTCTGGCAGGGCCAGCCTGTAGATGGGTTTCAGGGCGCGGTGCCCCAGTCGGAACTGGATGCCTTCATAGACCGCGCCGCCGCGCTGGCGGGCGGAGATGCCAGCGGCGGTCTTGATGACGCGCTCGATGCGGCAGATGAGATGCTGGAGGCCGGTGCGGCCTCGGATGCCGCGCAGACCTATGCGGCGATCCTGCAGGAAGATGGCAACAGCGCGCGGGGATATGCAGGGCTTGTCCGGTCACATATCGCGCTCGATGACCTTGATCAGGCGGAGGCCATTTTGAACGGCGCACCGGCAGACATTTCAGAAGCGCCGGAACTGGAGGCCGCCCATGCTGCGCTCAGCCTTGCCCGTCAGGCCGCAGATGCCGGACCTTTGGGGGAATTGACGGCCGCGGTTGAGGCCAATCCGGATGACCATCAAGCCCGGTTTGATCTGGCCCAAGCGCTGCATGCAGCAGGCCAGACCGAGGAAGCCGTGGCGCAACTCTTGGATCTTTTCCGCCGGGATCGCGAATGGAATGACGGGGCCGCAAAGACCCAGCTTTTCACCATTTTTGACGCATTGAAGCCCAATGATCCGGTGGTTTTGAATGGCCGCCGAAAACTGTCGTCAATGATATTTGCCTGACCGGCTTAACAGGCTAGTTCCTCGTTCATGTTCAAGCAGGTGGACCTCCCCGAAGTGATTTCCGTGTTCCCGCTGCCGGGGGCGCTGCTGCTGCCTCGGTCGCGGCTGCCGCTGCATTTGTTCGAACCGCGCTATCTGGCGATGTTTGACGATGCGCTGAAGACGCCGGAACGGCTGATCGGCATGGTGCAGCCTTCTAAATCGGCCAACGGAAATGAGGCACCACCCTTGCATACGATCGGCTGCGTGGGACGTGTCACGCAGTTTTCCGAGACAGAAGACGGCCGCTACATGATCACGCTGAGCGGCATGTCGCGGTTTCGCATCCTTCAAGAGGTGGAGGGCTTTACGCCCTACCGCCGCACCCGTGTGTCCTGGACCGGGTTCGAGCGGGACATGGGCCCCGCAGATGCCGATCCGGGGTTTGACCGGTCCAAGTTCATGGACCTGCTGTCACGCTATTTCAAAGCGCGCGAACTCAATGCCGATTGGGACACACTGAAAGAGGCCGATGATGAGTTGTTGATCAACTCGCTGTCGATGCTGCTTGGGTTTGAGCCCGAGGACAAACAGGCGCTTCTTGAAGCCCCATCCCTGACCACACGGCGCGAAACGCTGGTTACACTGATGGAATACGCCATGCGCGGCGGCGATGACGCAGAAGTCTTGCAATGAACGACGAGGCGTCCCAACCCGGCACGGACCGCCGCATGTTAGAGGCGCTGATCTGCCCCCAGACCCATACAACACTGAGCTATGACGCCGAAGCGCAGGAATTGATCAGCAAAGCGGCAGGATTGGCATTTCCCATTCGCGGCGGCATCCCAATCCTGCTGGTTGATGAGGCCCGGTCCTTGGACAGCTGAATTTTTGTGCCGAGACGGGTTTGATATTCGCACATTTTGACCAGACCATTGTCTGCACTGCGGACAAAGCTCTGTGCTTTTCTCAGTGTCCCAGGCTGGTTTGTGTGTGGCTGATCCACTGTTTGGTGTAGAGCCGCTGGTCAATCGGGCGTACGGTCAGCCCAAAGCGATGGTGGTGTGCGTGTGTAGACCAAAGGCACGCTCCAGGTCGCTCTCGCATTGCTCGGTCATCACTACTTTTGGGCTCGAACAAGTGGGAAAGGTCCATGATAACGGACGCAAGACATCGGCTTCAAAATTACCATTGGGAATTTGCAGTTGGACCTAATGGAACGCAGCAAGATCCAAAAGATCTCTCCAAGAACCGAAACTCAGACCGTCACAGCCACCAGTCGTGGCTCAATTGTCTACACGATACCACGTATCGGGAAACTCCAAGTCGGTCTCCACGAATTCGACGCTGTCTTTCTCAACCAACACAAGCTTGTAGCACCAAGCGTCATCGAACGTCCTGAACACAAGTATTGGTCCTGTGAGGTCATTGACCGGGCAAATCCTCTGCAATGCCAGTATGCCTTCCTCTTCGACAACTTCGCCCGTCAGGGTTGCGGTGGATTGTTGGAACAGTTCTCCATCGATCTCTGTAACGACGTTGCCATATGAATTGACCCATTCACCCTGAAGGTACGAAAACACCTCGGCTTTACTCACCGCCGCTTGGCCCATTGCAAAGCTCGGGACGCATAAAATGAAGATTGAAAGGAAAAAACGATAGCGTCCCATAGATCTCTCTCATCAGGTTATTTGGCATTTTGGACTGTTGATGGACGTACAGGAGGTGTTCATCAAGACTTTAGTAGTTGTGCAAGAAAAACAGTTTTTGTGGTGTGACCTGATTTTAATGCATCGCGCTTGATCAGCTGGTGAACATTCCAATCACGATTCACCTTCAACCGGTTCTAACTTACGTCGCGCCGACATATTCGAATGTCTTCCAGTCATAGAGCATGCTCATTTCTTACTTTACCCGAAATGCCCGGACGGAACGGGCGCCGGCGCTATCAAAAGAGCCGAATTCACACCGTTTTTCTTTTCAGTCTGCGCCCGGGGTTTCATATACCGTTGGGCGCGAGCAACACCTTGCCCGACCGGCCACCGGCCACGGTGTACGCGAGTGCGTCGTTGATCTGATCCAAAGTGAAAATCTTATCGATAGGCGCGTTCAGCTTGCCTTCCAGAATCAATTGCGTGAGTTCGCCATAAACGCGCTGCATCTCTGCCGGTCCGGCAGATGTGAGCCAGTTGACCAGCCAGAAACCGCGAACCGTGACGTTATTGAAAATTATGAGGTTGTCAGGAATGCTGATATCTTTGCCTGACATTCCTCCATAGCTCACAGCGACGCCACCATTTGCCAGGGTCGCCGCCAAGCGGCCAAAAGCCTCGCCAGCGACGGCATCAAGGGCAAGCACGGGCGCGGCTTCAAGTTTTTCCGCGACCCTTTTGGCGAGGTCCGGACCGTCGACAAACGCGGCATCACATCCAGCCTCTTCGACATCAGCGATGGCGCTTTCGCGGCGAACGACAGAAGCAACTTTGATACCGCGCGCTTTTGCGAGTTGAGTAACATAGCGCCCAACAGCGGAGTTGCCTGCGGTTTGAATGATCCAATCGCCTGCTTTCAGATCAACATACTCAGAAAGGAGCAAATAGGCCGTCGCCGGATTAACGGTGAGCATCGACAACTGATCAATGTCGGCATGGGGAACTGGAACGAGGCTCTTGCTGGAAAAAATGCGCTCAGTCACCCATGCGCCCGGAGGGTCCGACAGCAGCACAAGCGTGCCAACTGCGTGTCCTTCGCCCTTCACCTCCATCACTTCACCAATGCCTTCCATACCGGCTGGCGCAGGCAGGGGCGGTTGCAAGCCATAGACACCTGCGATCTGAGCGATGTCTGACGGGTTGATCGGCGAGCGCAGAATTTTGACCCGGCTCTGCCCTTCGGAAAGCGGCTGTGCATCAATTGAGCGAAGTTCGATCACATCAGGGGCATTTCCATGTTGTTTGTAGAATGCTTGTTGCACGTTCTTTTCCTTTGTCTGGCAGCGACAAATAAGCGACGTCACCGCGTTAGTGAACTATATTCATTAATCCCCATTTGGGATCGCGGCTTGCAATGTCAACACTAATGAATAAAATTCAGTAATGGAAAAAGAAGAGACATCACTCAAGCGAACACGCGATCCGGAAAGCAAACGAACAGCCTTGCATGATGCAGCCTTGCAACAGTTCACAGAACACGGGTACGAACACGTTTCGATCGCAGGCATCGCCAAGGAAGCGGGTATCGCGGTTGGCACTGTCTATAGGTTTTATGAAAATAAGCTCTTCCTGCTCAGAGCAATACTCGAAGACATTGAAAGCGATTTCGTAGACCGCATGCAAACGGATTGGGCACAGGGCGGCGACTATCCCAAACGCCTGGATCGCATCTGTGAGGGCGTCTTTGACGTTGCCAAGGAGCGCAGTTCGCTCCTACGATTGTTCACTATGACGACGGACATAGTCTACGAAGATGGAGCGCTTCCGGGTGATCGAATTCAGCAGCAGATCAAGCGCATGTATCTTGAAGCCGCAGAAGACGGAGCGTTCCGCAACGGCGATATAGATATGCTGTCGTCTATGGCCCATGGCTTGGTTGAAGGGGCCATGATGCGATGGATGCGGACCGGAGCGCCTGCTGAAACGAATGCATCGCGGGAACTCGCCGCCGTGCTGAAGTATGGCTTTCTTACGTAAAATTCCGATTGGGACATATAGTGCATTTGACGCTGCAGCGTTTCTGACAATGGGTTCGAAACTGACATTGGCAGCTTTCAAGCTTTTTTGAGGCGCGGCCGCATCTGCACTAAACGGAAACAAAGGACGTCGAGGGGACTGGACGCAACAACTGCCGACATTGACCTGCCCTGTTCGGAGCAATCCCGGATTTCGCGCAACAAATGCAAAGAATCCCGGCCACATGCGACAACTTTTTGAAAAATGGCTGTTGACGCCCCCGCCCACCGACCATAGTGTCCCTCGCACGCAAAGGAGAGAATTATGACCGACCTAGTGGTCATCCTTGTAGAAAGTTGGCGCATGGGCCGGTAACGGACACCATAACGGTACCCCATGCGCCCCCGATCAACCGGGGGCTTTTTTTTGCGCATGAACATAGACAGACACGTCATAAACGGAGCGAGATAATGACGCAGATGACCGGAGCGAAAATGGTGGTTCAAGCCCTGAAGGATCAGGGTGTGGACGTCGTATTCGGATATCCCGGGGGCGCGGTACTACCGATTTATGACGAGGTGTTTCAGCAAAACGACATCCGCCACATTCTGGTGCGTCACGAACAGGGCGCGGTGCATGCCGCCGAAGGTTACGCGCGCTCGACCGGCAAGCCCGGTGTCGTTTTGGTAACCTCCGGCCCCGGAGCCACGAATGCGGTCACCGGTCTGACGGATGCGCTGATGGACAGCATTCCGATTGTCGTTCTGACAGGTCAGGTGCCGACGTTCATGATCGGAACCGATGCGTTCCAGGAAGCTGACACCGTGGGCATCACGCGCCCCTGCACCAAGCATAACTGGCTGGTGGATGACACGTCGAAACTCTCTGATGTGATGCATCAGGCGTTCCATGTGGCGACCTCAGGCCGGCCCGGCCCCGTTCTGGTGGACATCCCCAAGGATGTGCAGTTTGCCTCGGCCGACTACACGCCGCCCGGCAAGGCGACGACCAGCCATTACCAGCCGCAGGTCAAAGGTGACATGGACACCATCACAGAACTGGTCGAGGCACTGGAACAGGCCGAACGCCCGATCTTCTACACCGGCGGCGGCGTGATCAATTCCGGCCCGGCGGCCAGTCAATTGCTGCGCGAACTGGTGTCGGCCACGGGATTCCCGATCACATCCACGCTGATGGGTCTGGGTTGCTACCCTGCGTCAGGTGAAAATTGGCTTGGGATGCTGGGCATGCATGGTCTTTATGAAGCCAATCTGGCGATGCATGACTGCGACCTGATGATCAATGTGGGTGCCCGCTTTGACGACCGGATCACCGGACGGCTCGACGCTTTCAGCCCCGGATCCAAGAAGGCGCATATCGATATTGATCCCTCTTCCATCAATAAGGTGATCAAAACCGACATCCCGATCATCGGCGACATCGCCCATGTGCTGGAGGATGTTCTGAAGGTCTGGAAAGCCCGGGGCCGCAAGACGAACAAAGCAGCTGTTTCCAAATGGTGGGACCAGATCGAAGAGTGGAAAAAGATCAAATGCCTTGGCTACACGCAGGAAGGCAAAACGATCAAGCCGCAATATGCGCTTGAACGCCTTGAGGCCCTGACCAAAACCCACGACCGCTATATCTGTACCGAGGTGGGCCAGCATCAGATGTGGGCCGCGCAATACATGGGCTTTGAAGATCCCAACCGCTGGATGACGTCCGGGGGGCTGGGCACCATGGGCTACGGGTTCCCCGCGTCCATCGGCGTGCAAGTCGCGCATCCGGACGCGTTGGTGATCAATGTCGCCGGGGAGGCTTCCTGGCTGATGAACATGCAGGAGATGGGCACGGCGGTGCAGTTTCGCTTGCCGGTGAAGCAGTTCATCCTCAACAATGAACGCCTCGGCATGGTGCGCCAGTGGCAGGAATTGCTGCATGGCGAACGGTATTCCCACAGCTGGTCCGAAGCCCTGCCCGATTTCGTCAAACTGGCGGAGGCCTTCGGCTGCAAAGGCATCATTGTGCAGGATCCCGATGACCTCGACGATGCGATCATGGAGATGATCAACTACGACGGGCCGGTGATTTTCGACTGCCTGGTGACGAAGCACGAAAACTGCTTCCCAATGATCCCGTCAGGCGAGCCGCACAACAAAATGCTTCTGGGCGAAGATGCCGATACCAAGGATGCCATCGGCACCTCCGGTGCGGTACTCGTTTAGCCCTACTTAATCAGCGTTTTGCCCCTTCGCGGAAAGGACCAAAGATGACGGACGATGAGATCGTTGAAGGAAGGCTAGCCCTCTTCGACCATCGTCGCGGTCGTATGATGGCCATCTTCAGCGTGATCGTGACACTCGGTGTCGCGGTCATGTTTTTCGTGGACACCAATTCGAAGCTTGAGGCCGGTGACACCCAATCTGTGGAGATTGATTTTTTCGTCTTCTGGGGCGCGGCCAAGCTGGCGGCTGCTGGGGTGCCGCTTGAGGCTCTGAACCCCGAAAGTGTCCGCGAAGCGGCTGGCGTCACGGGCGAAGAATGGATGCCCTGGTCCTACCCTCCGGCCTTCTTGCTCGCGCTGACGCCGCTGGCCTCGCTAGGCTTTCAAGCGGCGTGGGCGGCATTCGTGGCTGTTTCCATTGCGGCCATTGTGCTTGCCACGCGCCCATTGGTGGGTGGACGCCTGCCCCTGCTCTGCATAGCGGCGCTTGCCCCGGCCTTCGGACCCGCACTCCTGATGGGTCAAACCAGCACGCTTTGGGCGGCCGGTCTGGTGGCCGCCATGGTCGCGCTCAAAAACAATCGCTTGATCCTGGCGGGCATGTTCCTTGGCCTTTTGACCTTCAAACCGCAAATGGGCCTGCTGATCCCAGTCGCGCTCATCGCCATGGGCGCTTGGCCCAGTGTTGTCTCGGCGGCTCTGAGTTGCGCCGTGATCATGGGGACGGCAACGCTGGTCTTCGGATGGGACTACTGGCCCGGCTGGCTTGAGATGACGGCCCTGCACAGCGACACGGTGCGATCTTCGATTTCCGAAGTCATTTTAATGGTCAGCCCCTACTCCATGTTCTCCGGCATGGGCATACCCGAACAGATCGCCCTGAACCTGCAACTTCCCATTACGGTATTCTGCGCGGCAGCCGTGTTTCTGACATGGCGCAGGGAACAGGTCAACCTCGACGCCAAAGCCGCAGTTCTGATCACGTCGATCCTGCTGTCGTCCCCCTATCTTTGGTTTTACGAGACCGCGCTTCTGGCACCTGCTGCCCTCTTCATGCTGCGGGCCGGGATCCTGCGTTTGGAGCCTTGGGGCATATGTCTGGGCATTGCAATGTGGCTCGGCCTAGCCCTGCACGTCATGGCCTCGATGGAATGGAATGAGGCCGACATACTTCGCTTTTACATAGTGCCGCTCACGGTCGCGGCGCTGCTGACCTGCCTTAACCATGTTCGCAAAGCCAACGGTGCTCACCAAACGGCTTCTGCCATTTAGAGATCCAGAAAGAGAAAATGATGTCCGCACTCAAGATCAAAAAAGGCTCAAGCAAGCACTCCGCCTATAATCTACGGCCCACGTTCTCGGACACGGTGGAAAGCCATACATTGGCCGTCATCGTGGACAACGAACCGGGCGTGCTGGCGCGCGTCATCGGGCTGTTCTCGGGCCGTGGCTACAACATCGACAGCCTCACCGTGGCGGAGGTCGACCATCAGGGCCATCAATCGCGCATCACCATCGTGACGCGCGGCACGCCGCAGGTGATCGAACAGATCAAGGCACAGCTGGGCCGGATCGTGGTGGTGCATGAAGTGCATGATCTGACGGTCGAGGGGCGGTCCGTGGAACGCGAATTGGCGCTGTTGAAGGTCGAAGGCACGGGCGACAAACGGGTGGAAGCGCTGCGTTTGGCGGACATCTTCCGCACCAATGTGGTGGACAGCACGCTCGACAGTTTTGTCTTTGAAATCACCGGCCCGCCGGAGAAGATTGATGCTTTTGCCGATCTGATGGGCCCTTTGGGCCTGACAGAGATCGCCCGCACCGGTGTCGCCGCACTGCTACGCGGGGCCTAACAGAGCGCCTTCGTCAGGCCCCGGTCTGGCGATCCCGATCTGTAAACAGCAGCACTTTATCCATCCGGTCCCGGACGACATGCGAGCGCAAGCCTGCAATTGGAATTTCGCCAGGCCCTGGGTGGGGCCAGACGAAGGCGCGGCGGGCTAAAGCCCTTGATTCCGCGACGGGTGCAAAACAAAAAACTGCGCCCCAAGCGAGGCGCAGTATTAATTTCGTTAGGAGAGGCTTAGCCCCGCTTGCGCATCCCGTTCCACACGGCCGTGAAGACCACCGCGAAGAGGACGTGACCGACTAGCGCGACCCATGTGATACCGGTAAAGCCCAGAAACGGTGCGTTGCCTGCGACCAGATGGGCCATTCCATAGAGCGCGAAGATCCAGAGCCCCACACCATAGATCGCAGCCGCCACCAGCGATGGCACAAACGGCGTGACACGCGCGCGGATGGGTTCTGCGATCATCAGCCATCCCAGCGGGTAGGCCACAAGACCAGCAAAGAAGTGCAGCGCCTCGGCACCCGGGCGATAGCCTGACCCGAAGACCGCGCTGATCGTGGCATTGGCCAGACCAACAGGGGCCAGCGTGGCAAAGCCAAACATTGGTGACAGCACCTGACCGAAAAGATCAAAGGCGATGAAGGCCGCCGCGCCTGCTGTGAAAAAGGCGATGAGAGCGGTCTTGATGGATTGTGTGTCGGTGCTGATGCCGGGGTTCATTGTGGTGTAAGCCATGGGTCATTTCCCTCGTTTGGGTCCGCGTTTGCGGCGTTGAACATGACCAATAGATCGGGACTGTGCAGCTTGACGTCCATGGATCACACGTCAGCGTGATGGATGTTGGGAAATTTCACTGTATACCATTGTATATCGCACCGAACTGAAACATTTCCCCGACGTCACATTGCGCGCGATGGGCCCAATTGTTTCAAAACTCAATGGATATTTTGGGTGCCCTACCCAAATTTGCGACCTGACCCGCCCGGACCGGCATTCGCGGCACCAGGCCTTTCAAACACATCCGGAAACGGTACAACATGGGACCCACCCCGTTCCTGACCGGGTAGACCTGCGGGTTTTCGCGCTGTCTGCTGCGGGGAAAGGGCGGACTGTCCGGCGCGGATCAAGTCATCGGCCAGGCCGGGATAGTGATCTTCCGCGACGACACTGGGCGAGAGGGCGAGGCGAAGATCATTCTCTTCGCGCACCTCAAATTCCACCAGATCACCCGGGCCGAAATCATACTGGCTTGTCACGGTCACGGCCTCACTCCTGAAAAAGGCAAGGCTCGCGTGATCTTCACACCAGATCACCGCGCAATTCTTGTGCCGGTCGCTCCAAAGCACAACACCGTACATGGCTTCCCCAATCTTGCTTTGACGCTTGTTACGTCCTTTATTTAGGATACAAAGAGGAGCAAAATAATTCCCTTTGCAATTTGTGACAATTTTAAACTATCCTGACGCCAATTAGCGTCACATTTCGAGCGCCGCACAACTATGAAACGAAAAGATCAAAAACAAACTTCAATGAGTTGATTTTTCAATAGTTTTTCACCCATGCTTTTGGGTTACCACGACGAAACGAACCCGAAACGATGCCCGACCAACCTCAAAACCCAGCTGAACTGCGACAGGTGTTTGGAAACAATCTACGTCATTTGACGCAACAGTTCAAATCTGTCTCCGAGGTGTGTCGCGAGTTGGGCATCAATCGGACGCAGTTCAATCGCTACCTGTCTGGGGAAAGTTTTCCCCGCCCCGATGTGCTCTATCGCATCTGCGCATTTTTCGACGTGGACGCTCGAATTTTGCTGGAACCGCTTGATATTGCGCAGAAAGGTTTTGGTGATCTGATCAACCATCCGATGCTTGAGGGGTTTTTCGGGCGCACCACAGTGGATGTGCCGGAAACGGTCTTTCCCAGCGGGTTCTACCGGTTCGCGCGGCAAAGCTTTCTGGACGTCAATCAATTCGTCATGGGCATCGTGTTGATCAAGCGCGCGGATGGGTACACGTTCCTGCGGGGGTTTGAACCGCGTAGTGCGTTGAGGGCCAAGGGCCTTTCGACCCAGACCTATACAGCCGAATTCCGCGGGCTGGTGATGCGGCAGGAAGAGGGTGTGATGGCCGTGGTGACCCATCGCGACTCCATGTCTTGTTCGTTCAACTTTCTGGCGCAAGAGACTTCTTTTCAGTCCAATATCTGGGAGGGCTATGCCTCCCGCACGGTTCGGGAAAAAGTCACCGGGCGTCGGGCGATGCGAATGGTCTACGAACATCTCGGGAACAGCTGTGGCCGCGTACTGGATGTGGCGCGGAACACGGGTGTGGTAAGCATAGACCAGGTGCCGGCCTACTATCTGCATCTCTTGCGTCCGGCGGAGGAATTCCGTTAATCCTGCCGCCTTGTCTTTCGGGACGGGATTGGAATAATTTAACGTACGTTCAATTCACCGGTGAGAGGATCTCCCCCATGGATTTCGGTTTGAATGAAGAACAACAGGCCGTGTTCGACATGGCCTACGCCTTTGGTCAGGACCACATCGCCCCCTTTGCCCGCACATGGGAAGCGGAGGGCACGATCCCGAAAGACCTTTGGCCAAGGGTGGGCGAGTTGGGTTTTGGCGCACTTTATGTGAGCGAAGATCAGGGGGGTACGGGGCTCTCGCGCCTCGATGGCACTTTGGTCTTTGAAGCGCTGTCCATGGCCTGCCCCTCCGTTTCGGCGTTTTTGTCGATTCACAACATGTGCGCAAAGATGATCGACACATTTGCAAGTGACGACATGAAGGCGCGCGTTTTGCCCGATGTGATGTCGCTCAAGACGGTGCTGAGCTATTGCCTGACAGAACCTGGCTCCGGCTCTGATGCCGCCGCACTGAAGACCCGCGCGGAACGGGACAATGAAGGCTACGTGCTGAATGGCACCAAAGCGTTCATTTCGGGCGGTGGGTATTCGGACGCCTATGTGGTGATGGTACGCACTGGCGGCGATGGCCCCAAGGGCATTTCCACCATGTACGTAGAGGACGGCACCCCGGGCCTGTCCTTCGGCGGCCTGGAAGACAAGATGGGCTGGAAATCCCAACCCACCCGGCAGGTGCAATTCGATGATTGCAAGATCGCAAGCGACGCCCTCGTGGGCGAAGAAGGGGCTGGGTTTTCTTATGCCATGGCCGGGCTTGATGGCGGACGGCTGAACATCGCGGCCTGTTCGATTGGGGCCGCGCAAGCTGCTTTGGATGCCACGCGCAGCTACATGGCAGAGAGAAAGGCCTTCGGCCAAAGCATCGACCAATTCCAGGCGCTGCAGTTCCGCGTGGCCGACATGGAGATCGAGCTTCAGGCTGCCCGCACCTTCCTGCGGCAAGCGGCGTGGAAGCTGGATGAGGGCGCGCCGGACGCCACGACATTCTGCGCCATGGCCAAGAAGTTCGTCACCGAGGCCGGTAGCCGTATCTGCAATCAGTGCCTCCAGCTGCATGGCGGCTATGGCTACCTCGCCGATTACGGCATTGAGAAACTGGTCCGCGATGTGCGGGTGCATGAGATTTTGGAAGGCACCAATGAGATCATGCGGATGATCGTGGCGCGCTCCCTTTTGGCGGACACATGAGTATCAATTGGTACGCATACCTTCGGTCTTCCAAGCTCTATTACTGGTTTCTGAAACACCGGGTTTGGGTCGCACAACTGATGATAAGATCGCTACTCTACCAACAACTCATGCCCATGACACTGGTGTTTGTCTGGATCATGTTGCCTGTCGCAATTGGCGCCCATGTGTTGCATGCGGCATTGCCCATGTCCGGAGAAGACGGTGTCTTGTTGGTCGGATATTCCATTATTGCGTACTTCATCATCGCTGGCCCCATCACTTGGAAACTGATGTGGGACACAATCCACGTTAGTTTTGCGATGTGGTCCTACATGTTCGGCAATAGGGATTTGCTTGAGGTTTTTTTCATTGTAACCCGACATGACCTCCAAGCGTGGCAAAAACAAAATGCCTGACATCCACATCCGCAAAGAAGGCCACGCAGGCCGCATCACGCTGACCCGGCCACACGCGCTCAACGCCATGACCTACGACATGTCACTGGCCATCGAGGCCGCGCTTGATAATTGGGCCGAAGACGACGCTGTCAAGCTGGTGATCATCGACGCTGAAGGTGACAAGGCTTTCTGCGCAGGCGGCGACATCCAAGATCTCTATGACAGCGGCAAACGCGGGGATTTCGCTTTTGGTCAGACCTTCTGGCGCGATGAATATCGCCTCAACGCCAAGATTGCCGAATACCCCAAACCCTATATCGCTTTCATGCAAGGCTTCACCATGGGGGGCGGTGTGGGCATCTCCTGCCATGGCTCTCACCGCGTGGTCTGCGAAAGCTCCAAGATCGCGATGCCCGAATGCGGGATTGGCTTGGTGCCGGATGTGGGTGGATCGCTACTTCTCGCGCGCGCGCCGGGGCGGATGGGCGAATATCTGGGCTGCACCACCGCGCGGATGGGGCCTGGAGACGCGATTTATGCAGGCTTTGCAGACACTTACATCCCACATGATCAATGGCCAGAGGTGATCGCCGCGCTGGAAGCCACAGGCGATCCCGCCGCTTTGGAGCGGGCAGCACCGGATGCGCCAACAAGCGTCCTACCCGGTCTTCAGGCGGAGGTGGACGCCAATTTCGGCGGTGAGACGCTGCGAGATATCACAAATGCGCTCAAGGCCGATGGGGGCAGTTTTGCCCAAGACGCGCTCAAACAGATGTCGCGCAACTCGCCCCTCTCCATGGCCGTGGGCGTCGAAATCATTCACCGCCTGCGCGGCCCCGCCGCCGATATTCGCCGCGCGCTGGAACTGGAATATCGCTTCACCCATCGCGCGATGGAACATGGCGATTTCCTCGAAGGTGTGCGTGCGGCTGTGATAGACAAGGATCGAAGCCCAAAATGGCAGCATGATCTGGAGGCACCTATTTCGCTGGCCGTCACCAAAATGCTGATGCCGCTGGGGGCAGACAAACTGACGTTTGAAAACAAGGGAGAGGCGTCATGAAAATCGGGTTTATCGGGCTTGGCAACATGGGCGCGCCGATGGCGGCAAACCTCGCCGCGGGTGGTCATGGGGTGACCGGGTTTGACACGGCCGAGGTCAGCGTGGAGAGCGTCGCCACGGCGGCCAGTGCGGCTGAGGCTGCCACTGGCGCAGACGTGGTGATCACAATGCTGCCCAATGGCGCGATCTTGCGAGGGGTGGCGGCGGAGGTGATCCCGGCGATGCGAGAGGGTGCTGTCCTTCTCGATTGCTCCACCGTCGATGTGGACAGCGCGCGCACAGTGGCGGCGGACGCAAAAGCGGCGGGTGTTCTGGCGCTCGACGCGCCGGTCTCCGGTGGTATTGCAGGTGCGGCAGGCGGCACGCTTACCTTCATGGTGGGCGGCGATGAAGATGGGTTTGAGATCGCATCGGAGCTGTTTGACATCATGGGGCAAAAGGCCGTCCATTGCGGCCCCTCCGGCAACGGTCAAGCCGCCAAGATCTGTAACAATATGATCCTGGGCGCCACAATGATCGTCACCTGCGAGGCCTTTGCGCTTGCCGACAAACTGGGGCTGTCACGCGAGGCGATGTTCGACGTGGTGTCCACCTCCTCGGGCTACAGTTGGACAATGAACGCCTACTGCCCGGCCCCCGGCATCGGGCCGCAATCGCCCGCAGACAATGGCTACCGCCCAGGTTTCGCCGCTGAGCTTATGCTGAAAGATTTGCGCCTTGCCATGGATGCCGCGAAATCGGCGGATGCCGACACGCCATTGGGACGCGCCGCGCAAGAGCTTTACGCGCAATTCGTGGAAAACGAGGATGGGCTGGGCAAAGACTTCTCCGCCATGCTGCCTCGGTTCGAAGGGCGCGGCCATAGCTAGGGTTCCAGCACAGTCTCCTGCCCGTTCTCCAGCACGTAGACACAGCCCTGTTTGTTGCTGAGCTCGCCCATCTCTTCCCGGCTGAGCCCGCAAACAAGACCGCGCAGCACTTTGCCCAAGAGCCCGTGTGACACGATCACCGTCTCCTCAGTCAGATCACCCAGCACCGCCCTCACCCGCATCTCCAGCGCATCAAACCCTTCGCCCCCGGGTGCGGCCGTATAGAGAAACAGATCATTGCGTCCGCCCGTCGGTAACTCATCCCGCAACTGACCTTCCCAATCGCCCGTGGCCACCTCGGCCAACCGCGCGTCTGTTTGAAACGCCCGATCCCCCAACGCGATCCGGGCCGTGTGCGCCGCCCGGCCCTGCGGTGAAACAAGACAGGTCAAATCCGGTTTGGCGGCGAGTACCGGCGCCATAATCTGCGCCTGTTGCGCGGCTTGCGAGAGGCCCAATTCGGTCAGTGGCGAATCCAGACGGCCCTGCAATCGGCGTTCCTTGTTCCATTGGGTCTGCCCATGGCGCAAAAACCAGATTTTGGGAAGCGGTGTCATGGGTGTCGGACTTTCTTGGCTGGGTCTTGGGGATGTCATAGGGGTTCCAACCCAGCAGCGCCAGCCACAGCGCCCATGCCTTTTCTGCAATGCAGCATTTCCCAAATGGCAATTGTAAAACAAGGCCCCGCAAATAGATTGCGGGCAAGGGGGGATGTGAAACTCACTGGTCCGAAAGGTCTTAAGAATGGCATATGTTCTTCAAAACGCCGCAGCTCACCGCAACGTCATCTCTACCCTCTTCCAGCGCCTGCGCGACGCGATCGCACGGCGGCGCACCTATAACAAGGTTGTTCGTGAACTCTCTGCGATGTCCACCCGCGAACTGACCGATATCAACCTCACGCGCGGGGATATCCGACGCGTGGCACGAGAGTCGGCAAAGCTTTAATTGAACCCGCTGAAACCCCGCCCCAGCCGCGCAACGTAAAAAAGCGCGGTTGGAATGGTGGGTGATAAGAGATTCGAACTCCTGACATCTTCGATGTGAACGAAGCGCTCTACCACTGAGCTAATCACCCGTTGTGGCGTCTGTTACCGCTATTCCGCGGGCTTCGCAACAGGCGGTTTTGGCAGTCCCCGCGCGGTATCAGATTTGCCCGCCTGCGCTGTTTTGGACTGGCGAATACGCGCGGTGATCACGCGGTTTGACCCCGACTCTTTCGTGCGCTTGGGCATCACCTTACCCATAGGTTGCAAGTTCAGTGGACGGTCTTGGGCCAACGCCTCGCCAAGCACTTCGATCATCGCCTCCATCACGGGCTTTGCAAATTTCTTTTTCACATCAGTGCGTTTGACGATCTGGTCAAGCAGCTCACGCTTCTTGAGCTCCTGCCCCGGTGCGGTCGTTTGGCCGTCGGTCACAACCGACAGGGCCGGCTTGGCCGGGGTGGTCTTGGGCAATGTCCTGATAGTAGGCTTAACGGCGGGTTTAGTCGTCGCCTTGGCGGGCGCGGCTTTCGCAGATGGCGCTTTGCGCGCGGCAGTGAGTTTCGCAGTGCTTTTCGCCGCAGATTTCGTGGTGGGTTTGCCGGCGGTTTTCGAAGACGTTTTAGATGCCGTTTTTGCGGATGATTTGGATGCCACGACTGCTCCTCTGGCCTTTTTTATAAGTGTGCCACTTTTGTTGCACTTTTGAAGGCAGTATACAGGATGGGTTCGATATGGCCACCGCTCAGTTGACCTTTGGTAGGTCGGGTCGTATTCAAGGACTACATATAGTTATTGGGGGCTGCTCGTGAAGAACTTGCTTACAACTGCCGCGTTCCTGGCCATCATGGTTGGCACCGCTCATTCGTCCGGAGTGACGGAACCATTCATGGAACCAGAAGTGATCGCTGCCGACACATCTGCAAACATCAACCAACTGATGATCATTGCGGCTTTGGCCGTGATCACCATTTTGCTTGGCGCTGCTGGCGCATTTGGCTGAATAAACGAGGGGGAAGCGCAGGACAGGCCCTGCGTCGCGAACCCAGCGTTGATCAGCCGCTACACGAAAAAAAGCGCTCCGATCGGGGCGCTTTTTTTTATGTTTTGGAATTCAAAAAAGGGCGGCCGTCACGGGCCGCCCTTTTGGGAAAAATCAGTGCGTGATTGCGCTCGATCCGTCCGCAGCGCTGGCCCGCGCGGCTTCCGCGGCTGCGGCTTCCTCTGCAGCCTCGTCCCACTCCACAGGCTCCGGCACATCAACAAGTGCGTGCTTGAGAACATCGGAAACGTGATCGACGGGGATGATATCGAGCCCCTCTTTCACGTTATCGGGGATCTCAGCCAGATCTTTTTCATTCTCGCGCGGAATAAGGACCGTCTTGATGCCGCCCCGGAGTGCCGCGAGCAACTTTTCTTTCAACCCACCAATGGCCAGCGCGTTGCCGCGCAGCGTCACTTCACCCGTCATGGCAATGTCCTTGCGCACCGGAATGCCCGTCAGGACCGAAACAATGGATGTCACCATGGCCAGACCTGCACTTGGCCCGTCCTTGGGTGTCGCACCTTCGGGGACGTGCACGTGGATATCCCACTTTTCGAACCGCGGCGGTTTCACCCCGATCTCGGGCGCGATGGACCGCACGTAGGATGAGGCCGCATCAATGCTTTCCTTCATCACGTCGCCCAGTTTCCCGGTCGTTTTCATCCGACCTTTACCCGGCAGGCGCAGCGCTTCGATATTCAGAAGCTCACCCCCGACAGAGGTATAGGCCAGCCCGGTCACAACCCCCACCTGATCGGCCTCTTCAGCCAGACCAAAGCGGTGTTTGCGCACGCCCAGGAAGTCATCAAGGTTCTCGGCAGTGACAGAAACCGCCTCCACCTCTTTCTTAATGATCTTGGTCACAGATTTCCGCGCAACCTTCGCGATCTCCCGCTCCAGATTCCGCACACCGGCCTCGCGGGTATAGTAGCGTACAATATCGGTCAGCGCGTCGTCGCCCAGTTCAAATTCCTTGGGCTTCAACCCATGGTTCTTGACCTGCTTGGGGATCAGGTGCTGTTTCGCGATCTCTCGCTTTTCATCCTCGGTGTAGCCCGCCAGCGGAATGATCTCCATCCGGTCCAGCAGAGGCCCGGGCATGTTGTAGCTGTTGGACGTGGTCAGGAACATCACGTTGGAGAGGTCATATTCCACCTCCAAGTAGTGGTCCGTGAACGTGCCATTTTGCTCCGGGTCCAACACCTCCAGCATTGCAGACGCCGGATCCCCACGGAAATCCTGCCCCATCTTGTCGATCTCATCGAGCAGGATAAGCGGGTTCGTCGTCTTCGCTTTTTTCAGCGCCTGAATGATCTTGCCGGGCATGGAGCCAATATAGGTTCGCCGGTGACCGCGAATTTCGCTTTCATCGCGCACACCGCCAAGCGAGATGCGAATGAATTCACGCCCCGTGGCACGGGCCACGGACTTGCCAAGGCTCGTCTTACCCACACCGGGAGGCCCCACAAGGCACATGATCGGGCCTTTGAGCTTCTTCGACCTTTGCTGCACGGCCAGGTATTCAACGATCCGTTCCTTAACCTTTTCAAGGCCAAAGTGATCGGCATCCAGAATGTCCTGCGCCTTGTTCAGATCCTTCTTCACGCGGGATTTCGTGCCCCATGGAATGGACAGCATCCAATCCAGATAGTTGCGCACCACGGTCGCCTCGGCACTCATCGGGCTCATATTCTTAAGCTTCTTGAGCTCACCCTCGGCCTTCTCCCGCGCTTCCTTGGAAAGCTTGGTCTCTTCGATCTTGGCTTCAAGCTCGGCCACTTCGCCTTCGCCCTCTTCGCCGTCGCCGAGTTCCTTCTGAATGGCCTTCATTTGCTCATTCAAATAGTACTCGCGCTGCGTGCGCTCCATCTGGGTTTTGACGCGCGTTTTGATCTTTTTCTCCACCTGAAGCACAGACATTTCGCCCTGCATCAGGCCATAGACCTTCTCCAATCGTTCAGACACGGACAGCGTCTCCAACAATTCCTGCTTCTGGCCCACTTCAATGCCCAGATGACCCGAAACCAGATCAGCCAGTTTCGCCGGCTCCTCACTTTCCGACACAGCCGAAAGCGCCTCTTCAGGGATATTCTTCTTTACCTTGGCATAGCGCGCAAATTCATCTGTCACGGTCCGCAGCAGCGCTTCAATCGTCGCCGCATCACCCGGCATCTCAGCCAAATACTCGGCCCGTGCCTCAAAGAAATCGTCGTTGTCGAGGTATTCGAGGATCTTGACCCGCGTTACCCCTTCCACCAGCACCTTCACCGTGCCATCGGGCAACTTCAGCAACTGCAGCACATTGGCCAATACGCCTGTGCGGTAAATGCCGTCAGAGGCCGGATCGTCTTCACCGGGGTCCACCTGGCTCGACAGCAAAATTTGTTTGTCGTCCTGCATCACCTCTTCCAGCGCGCGGACAGATTTATCGCGGCCCACAAAAAGCGGCACGATCATGTGGGGAAAAACCACGATGTCGCGCAGCGGCAGCACTGGGTAGGACGTGTTAAGGGGATCTTGCATGCTCTTATCCTTGTTTTTGGCAAGAAAACTCTGGCCCCTACGATAGGCAGCCCCGGCTTTCTCCATCTGTTGTTAAGAAATGGGGCAATGACCCATGCATTTCAACTGACTCGTTTGCGTGCAGAATGACCGGGCTTAAGGCAGGTCTCAAGCGTTCAAAATTCGCAATGCAACGCAAATTGATGTCAAAGGCATGAAAGCCTTTTTGGAACAACGTGTAAAAGCCCGCGCTTAATCCAGGAACGCCTTCTCCACCACGTATTCGCGGGGCTCGGAATTGGCCCCTTCGCGCAGCCCGTACTCCTCCAGCAGCTCTTTAATCTCCAGATTGAACGCCAAGTTGCCGCAAACCATGGCGCGATCCTGTTCCGGGTTGATAGGGTCAACGCCCAGATCCTCAAACACATCGCCCGACCGCATCAGATCGGTGATCCGCCCCATTTTCGGGCTCTCCTCCCGAGTGGTGGTGGGATAATAGCGCAGTTTTTCGTGGAAGTTTTCGCCGATCAGCTCTTCGAGTATTTCGTCCTTGCGGATGTCCTCAATCAGATTGCGCCCATATTCCAACTCACCCACCTCGCGACAGGTATGGGTGATGATCACCTCGTCATAATCGTGATAGGTCTGAGGATCCCGCAACAGAGAGGCGAAAGGCGCAAATCCGGTCCCGGTTGCAAAGAACCAGATGCGTTTGCCCGGCAGCAGCGCGTCATGCACCAAGGTGCCAACCGGCTTGGGCCGCATAATCAACTCATCGCCGGGCTGAATATGCTGCAGTTTCGAGGTCAGCGGGCCGTCCTGCACGATGATGGAATAAAACTCCATCTCCTCATCCCAAGACGGGCTTGCGATGGAATAGGCGCGCAGCAGCGGCTTTTCGCGGCCTGTCTTCTCGTCGGTATGCATCACCCCGATCATCACGAATTCCCCAGACCGAAAGCGCAGTGATGCCGGCCGCGTAACACGAAAAGAGAAAAGCTTTTCAGTCCAATGCTTTACCGCCGTTACTTTCTGCGCATCGGGCATGGCTTTGGCGGGTTTGGGCGCGGCTGTCGTATCTGTCATGTCTGTCCTTGGGGGAGGTACCGAAACTAAATATCTCTGGCTGGCATGCGCGTGCTTTATCGGTATCTAGTCAGATCGCCGCAGAGGTGTCCAGAGAGCGTGACAGATTTGCAGGACAAACCTCAGATCTTTGACATTAAGTTTGACCGATAACTTCTTGTTTTTGGTCAGAAAGTGCGGCGCACGCTGCGCGCGGCTCCAGCCCGATAAATGTCAGCGCCGCCCCAGACAAATCTGCGTCCTCCAGATCCTGAGAAAAGCGATCGAGCCGCGTGGCGAGGACGCGTTGATCAGCCCTTGTGGCGTTCTCGATTACTGTCACAGGCACATCGCGGCCCGCGCCATACATCAACAGACGCCCCTGCACGAACCGCGCAGACCGCTTGCCCATGTAAATCGCCGCCACAGCGCCGGGCTTCGCCAGCCCGCGCCAGTCATGTTCGGCAAAACCTTTCATGTCATGACCCGTGACAAACCGAACAGATGAATTGCGCCCTCGCTCTGTCAGGCTTTGTCCAATCGCGGCAGACGCGGCGGAGGCCGCCGTGATGCCCGGCACGATGTTCCAGCTCACCCCTGCACCGTCCAGCGCGGCGATCTCTTCGTCGAGACGGGCAAACATCGTCGGATCGCCCCCTTTAAGGCGCACCACCTGCGCGCCCTTAAGAGCATGTTCCACAATCAAGTTGTTGATTTCATTTTGTTCCGTGGATGGACCAAACCCTTTCTTGCCCGCATCAATGATGATCGCTTCGCGGCGGGCCAGTTCCAGAATATCTGGGCTGACCAGACGGTCATGAATCACCACATCCGCCTCATCGAGCGCCTTACGCGCCTTGAGTGTCAGCAACTCCGGATCGCCCGGACCTGCCCCCACGAAGGCCACATGTCCCTCGCGCCTTTCCCGTTTTTTATGTGTATTCAGAAGCGCTTCCAACGCGTTATTGATGCCTTCTTCGCCATCATCCTCCATCGCGCGCGGACCAGCGTCGAAATAGTAATCCCGCCAGAAGTCACGGCGCGGGCGGCCAAAAGGCAGCACCTCAACTGCATGGCGGAAAGCCTTGCCGATGCGCGCGAGCGTGCCCAGCGTAGATGGCAGTTGTTCTTCAATGTCAGCCTTGATCGCGCGCGCCAGCACAGGCGCGGCCCCTTCCGTGCCGATGGCCACGGTCACCGGATCACGATCCACGATGGCGGGCGTGATGAACTGGCTGTCTTGCAGGTTGTCGACAATATTGGCCAGCGCCCCTTCGACCCGCGCGATGGTCGAGGTGCGAGCATCTTCAAATTCGTCTTCATCCGCGGCGTAGAACAAGGTGGCACCGACCACATCACCTGTCTCCAACGCGCGCGGGATGTAAGTCAGCCGACCTTCTTCAGCCCAATCGAGGATCTCCTGATCAGCCTCTTCCGCAAACACGCTGACCTGGGCTTCGGTCTTGAGGATCAGGCGCAGCTTGGCCACGGCCGCCTCGCCCCCACCAGAGAGAACGACGCGTTTACCCTCAAGGGCCACAAAGATGGGAAAGTGTTTCACTGTGCCTGTCCATTCGCGGTTGACTTGCCTCCTAATATAGAAAATATTCCCGGTTTGACGCTATATATCCACGTAAATAAGGACAAACGTTTCTGTTTGCCGACAGAACGCGGGCTGCGTTCCAAAAGGAAAGGAATTCAAGAATGTCTGTTCGTCTTGACGATCTGGACCGGAAAATTCTCAACGAGTTGCAGCGCGACGGCGGGTTGTCGCTCGATGATATCGCCAAGCTGGTGGGCAGTTCCAAGACGCCCGTCTGGAACCGGATTCGCAAAATGCGCGAGGGCGGTGTGATCAAGCAACAGACCTATCTGCTGGATGCCGAAACGCTTGGTTTTGAGGCTTGTTTTTTCGTGCTGATCCGCACGTCAGAGCATGATGCGGCTTGGCAGGCTGCGTTCCTCAAGGCGCTTCATGAACGGCCCGAGGTGCAAGAGGCGCATCGGTTGGCGGGCGATATCGACTACATCCTCAAAGTGCGCGTGGCGAATGCGCGGGCCTATGACGTGTTCTATCAGGCGCTGATTTCCGAGGTGAAGGTTTACAACGTAACAGCGCTGCTTTCGATGGAAGAGATCAAATCGACCACGATACTCCCGCTGTGAGGGCGAGATTTGAGTATTTTTGGCCCGAAGAAGTGTGGCTTATGACGCAGCTAGCGCCTTGATGATCGGTACAAAATCGTCTGCTTTAAGGCTCGCACCACCCACCAAGGCGCCATCAACGTTGTTAGTCGCGAAGATCTCTGCGGCGTTGGTAGGCTTGACCGACCCACCATAGAGCAGGCGCATCCCTTGCCCCTCCTCCCCGAAGCGCCGGAGCAAACGGGCGCGCACGAAATCGTGGACTTCGTCGATCTCGTCCGTGGTGGCGGTGCGGCCGGTTCCGATGGCCCAGACGGGTTCGTAGGCGATGATTGTGTTTGTCGCAGTGCTGGCATCGGGGACAGACGTGGCGAGCTGCCTGGCAATGATGTCGAGCGTGTTTTTGGCCAGCCGCTGATCCTCAGATTCGCCGACGCAGATGATCGCCGTGAGGCCCGCATGAAGCGCGGCACGGGCCTTTTCGCGGACATCCTCGCTGGTCTCAGAGTGGTCAGCGCGGCGCTCTGAATGGCCTAAAATGACATGGGTGGCGCCCAAATCTGCGATCATAGCAGCAGAGATATCCCCAGTATGAGCGCCAGATATTTCAAAATGACAATCTTGAACGCCGATATGCAGAGAAGCATTACTCGTACGCCCTACAGCCTCCGACACATAAAGCGCGGGCGGGCAAATGAGCGTGTCGACGTCCAGATCAGTGATCTGGGCGGCAATTGCGCCCAATTCCGACAGAGCGGCCCGGGAGCCGTTCATTTTCCAGTTGCCCGCTGCCATTTTACGCCGCATCAGGCCACCTCTTTATCTTTTGAAATGAATGTATTGGAGCTCAAAGTTACATTTCTTTGAACTTGATCGATTCCCCGCAACCGCAGGCCTCTGTCACGTTGGGGTTGTTGAAGACGAAACCGGATTCCAACAACGAGGTTTGATAATCGATTTCGGTCCCGAAGAGGAACATTTGTGCCATCGGCGCGATCATCACCCGCGCGCCATCCTGTTCGACCACCTCATCCATCGGGTCGACCTCTGCCACGTAATCCATGGTGTATTCCATGCCCGCGCAGCCACCTTTTTTCACGCCGATGCGCAGGCCCTTGGTATCGCCCTTGGCCATCAGCTTGGCGATCTGGGCGGCGGCCTTGTCCGTTATCGTCACGGCATTTTTTCCGGGCATCGCAAACATCACATGAAACCCAGTTCCAGCTTGGCCTCATCCGACATCATGTCCATGCCCCAGGGCGGCTCCCACGTCAGATCCACATCCACCTGTTTAATGCCCGGCAGCGGTTCAATCGCTTCGGCCACCCAGCCGGGCATTTCTCCGGCCACAGGGCAGCCCGGTGCTGTGAGCGTCATAATCACCGACACCGCGTTTTCGTCGTCAATCCCAACAGTGTAGACCAAACCCAAATCATAAATGTTCACTGGAATTTCAGGATCATAGACAGATCTGATCGCCTCCACCACCTGTTCATAGAGAGGGTGGTCCACGCTGGAGGGCGGGATCAGAAAATCACCTTCGGCGGGTTCCATGGTGTCGGTCATCGGTTATCCAATCCTGAAGACCTCTCTGATATAGGAAATCACAGTCTTCACGTCCAGTGCGCGCGGCCAGAGCAGGCCATCAACTGCCCGATTTGCGCTTTCGGATGGGCGTAGGCCGCACGCGGGCCTCGATTGTCTCATAGAGTTTGCCCACGATGTTCTTGCCCGTAGACGTCTCAATGCCCTCAAATCCCGGGGAAGAATTCACCTCAAGAACCTTCGGGCCGGCATCAGAGCGCAAAAGATCGACCCCCGCCATGTTCAGCCCAAAGGCCTTGGCCGCACGCAGAGCCGTGTCACGCTCTTCTTTGGTGATGCGAACTGACTTGGCCGACCCGCCGCGATGCAGGTTGGAGCGGAAATCCCCGTCCGCCCCTGTTCGTTTCATCGACGCGACGACCTTGCCGCCGATGACCAGACAGCGGATGTCCTCCCCCGCTGCTTCTTTCACGAAATCCTGGACTAGGAAATTGGCCTTCAGCCCGCGAAACGCGTCAATCACCGACTCGGCCGCCTTTTTCGTCTCGGCCAGCACAACGCCCTTGCCCTGCGTGCTTTCCAAGAGCTTCACAATCAGCGGTGCGGTGCCCACGAGACCAATGATATTGGCATTGTCCCGCGGTGAGGCGGCAAAGGCGGTGTTGGGCATGTTGATCCGCGCCCGAGCCATCAACTGATGGGCATAAAGCTTGTCCCGACTGGCCGTGATCCCTGCCGCGCCATTCACGCAATGGGTGCCGATCGTCTCGAACTGGCGAATGATGGCAGCACCATAGGCCGTGACGGACGCCCCGATGCGAGGGATCACCGCGTCATAGCGCGGCAGGCGCTTACCGTCATAGTGCACCTCTGGCGACATGGCGTTGATCGCCATGTAGCAGCGCGCTGTGTTGATCACCTCCACCGTGTGGCCGCGCTTTTCGCCCTCCTCTACCAAACGGCGTGTGGAATAGTTGTCCTCCCGGCTCAGCACGCAGATGCGCAGATCGCGGCGCGGGGCCGAGGTACGCATAGTGGCGGTATGATAGACATCAAAGGTCAGTTCAGGCTGCTGAAACCTCTCGGTCGCCACAATGGAAATATTGTCGCGCAGCGCCGTCCGACCCAACAGCATGCGTGACGCCATGGTCGACCGATCCGTCAGCGTGATCTCAATCGGCCAGGCCTGTCCATTCACAGCCAGCGTCGAAGAAATCACGCAGCGCAGCTCTTTTTCGCCGTTTGAGGATGCCACCTCCCGTTTGTCGATCAGCGAGGCCGAGCAAGGAATGCGAAAATCCTCCCGCCCCGGGATGGGGTGCACGTTGAAGCGGACCTTGGGTTTGGCGGCAGGACCGAACACTTCAATATCCGAGGCGTGCAGCGCCGAGGTGCGCGCGCCCGTGTCGATCTTGGCGCTCAGCGCGTGGACCCCTAGATCTGGCAGGCCGACCCATTCCTCCCATCCGAACTGCATCTGCGCGCTTTGGTCATTTGCCATGGCTTACCTGATCCTCTTAGACGTCTCATCATCATGACGTCTGCCACGATGAGATCAACCCGGCCTTTCGCATAGCGGCGCGATGCGCTTTAAGCGGGGGCGGATCAATGAGGGGTCGCGCGTGACATTTAAGTTTGAGCTTCAGGCCACCGATGGTGCGGCGCGCACGGGTGTGATCCGCACGCCGCGCGGCGACATCCGCACACCCGCCTTCATGCCTGTGGGCACCGCAGGCACCGTCAAGGCAATGATGCCCGACAGCGTGCGCGCGACGGGGGCGGATATCGTGCTGGGCAACACCTATCACCTGATGTTGCGGCCGGGCGCAGAAAGGGTGGCGCGGCTGGGTGGCCTGCACACGTTCATGAACTGGCACCGGCCCATTCTGACCGACAGTGGCGGGTTTCAAGTGATGAGTCTGGCCGGGCTGCGCAAACTGACCGAAGAGGGTGTGACCTTCAAATCTCACATTGATGGGTCGATGCACGAACTAAGCCCCGAAAGATCGATGGAAATTCAACGGCTTCTGGGGTCCGACATCGTGATGTGTTTCGATGAGTGCCCGGCGCTGCCCGCGACGGACAAGGAAGTGGCCGAGAGCATGCATCTGTCGATGCGGTGGGCGAAGCGGTCAAAGGACGCGTTTGGCGACCGGCCCGGACATGCGCTTTTCGGCATCCAGCAAGGCGGCGTCACAAAGGACCTGCGCGCAGAAAGCGCCAAGTTGCTACAAGAGATCGGGTTTGAAGGCTACGCTATCGGCGGGCTTGCCGTGGGTGAGGGCCAGGAGGCGATGTTTGGTGTACTGGATTATGCGCCCGACATGATGCCGGTCGACAAGCCGCGTTACCTGATGGGCGTGGGCAAGCCCGATGACATCGTAGGCGCGGTCAAGCGCGGCGTGGATATGATGGATTGCGTGCTGCCGACGCGATCGGGCCGCACGGGCCAGGCATTTACGCGGCGCGGAGTGGTGAACATCAAGAACGCGCGCCACGCCGATGACCCCCGGCCTTTGGATGAAGACTGCACCTGCCCCACCTGCCAGCAATTTTCGCGCGCCTATCTGCATCACGTCTACCGCAGCAATGAGATGATCGCGGGCATGCTACTTAGCTGGCATAATGTGCATTATTTTCAGCAGATTATGAGCGAGATGCGTGCGGCGATTGCGGCGGGGACATTTGCGGAATGGGAGGCGGAATTTCACCGCGTCCGGGCCGAAGGCGATATTGAGCCATTGTGAGACCGAGCGCCTTGGTCAGGCCCCAGTCTGGCGATCCCGAACTCTGAGCAACAGCGCTTTATCCATCCGGTCCCGCTGACCATCCGAGCGACGGCCTGTAGTTGCCAATTCGCCAGGCCCTGGCGGGGGCCTGACGAAGGCGCGGCGGGCTAAAGCCCTTGATTCCGCGCCGGGTTTGTTTGTGGCTTACTCGCCGTTCACACCCGTCTGTGTGTCATTGCCCACGTCAGGCAGCGTGCTGTCGCCCGATTGCAGGCCCAGCGATTCACTAACCGCGTTCACTGCGTCAGAGGCCGCATCGCCTGCAACCTCACCCACGCTGTCGGCAATGTCACCTGTTGCGCCAACCGCATCGGCAGCCGCGTCCACAGCGGCTTCGGCGGCGTCAGAGGCGGCATCGCTGACGGCTTCCACCGCATCAGAGGCAGCTTCCGTTGCAGCACCGGCTGCGTCTTCTACGGCTTCTGTGGCCTCTTCCACCACTTCTTCAGCGGCCTCTGTGGCTTCTTCAACCACCTCTTCCACGGCCTCTTGCGCTTCTTCGACAACGGTTTCCTCAGGCTCCGTTGTCTCAGTTGTTTCTTCCTCAACCGTGGTTGCGGGTTCTTCGGTCGCTTCTTCCGCGACAGGTGCCGCTTCCTCCTCTTGGCCCGTTATCAACAGGTAACCCCCGCCAATCACAACGACCGCAAGTACGATCCAAAGTAAGTTCTTCATAGTCTTTCCCCAGTACTGGTTATGGCGCCGCCAAGCAGCGGGCGTCATATGCGAGCGTTGCGCAGCGGACGCAAGAGGGAAAGCAGATTGCCTGCATTGCCAAAAAATCGGCCCAGACCCGCTTATGACCCGGTGATATATCCGCTTGAAGAACCCTTCTGCCACAGGTAGATTCTAAGCCTCAAAGGCAATTGCACGTAGGAGACACAGCCATAGCCCGCAGACCACACAACGCGCCGCCGCAACGGGATACTGGACCGCGCGTAAACGACCGCATTCGCGGAACGGACATTCGCCTGATTGGCGCAGAAGGTGAAAACATCGGTGTCGTGAGCCCGGAACGGGCCATGGAATTGGCCGAAGCCGCGGAACTGGATCTGGTGGAAATCTCCCCCAATGCCTCCCCGCCCGTCTGCAAGATCATGGACTATGGCAAGTACAAATACGAACAGCAAAAGCGCGAGTCCGAGGCGCGCAAGAAGCAGAAGATCATCGAAGTCAAAGAGGTGAAGTTCCGTCCCAACACGGACACGCACGACTATGATGTAAAGATGCGCAACGTGACGCGTTTCCTTGAAAATGGCGACAAGGTCAAAGTGACCCTGCGCTTTCGTGGCCGCGAAATGGCGCACCAGGATCTGGGGCGCGACCTTCTGCATCGGGTGGCTGAGGACATCGATGGCCTGGGCAAGGTGGAAAACATGCCCAAGATGGAAGGCCGCCAGATGATCATGATCATCGCGCCTGCCGGAAAGTAATCTGTAAAAATTTAATAAGTCATTTTCGGTCGATATGCGTCACGCGGTGTCACGATCGCGTTGCGGAACTTGCCATTTTCCACCCTCAGGTCACATCTAAGGTGACGTAGGGTAAAGCAAACGGAAGGAAGGGAAAGGCGATGTCATTGAAAGCGCTCACGCTTGCTGTGACTGCGGTTTTTGCCTCGATTACATCGGCCTCGGCTGACCGGGGCAGCGATGGTCAGGTTAACATCCTCTTCTGGCAGGCGCCTTCGCTTCTCAACCCTTATCTCTCAGGGGGCGTGAAAGAGATTGAAGCAGCCAGCCTGATCATCGAACCGCTCGCGCGCTACGATGACACCGGCGCGATGGTGCCCTGGCTGGTCGAAGATATCCCAACGCTGGAAAATGGCGGTGTCGCATCGGATATGACCTCTATAACGTGGGTTTTGCGCGAAGGGCTGGCATGGTCCGATGGAACGCCGCTCACCTCTGAGGACGTGCGCTTTACGTGGGCCTACTGCACAGCGGACGGTGGCGGCTGCGCCCAGCGCGAGAAATTCAAAGGCATCGCCGATATTGAAACGCCAGATGATCGCACCGTCCTCATCCGTTTCGATGGCCCCAAACCTTTCCCCTATGACGCCTTCGTCGGCGCCACAGCCCCCATCATTCAGGCCGCCCAATTCGCCAATTGCCTCGGCGCTCGCGCCCCCGAATGTACGGACGCCAATTTTGCGCCCATCGGCACGGGGCCCTTCGTGGTGGATGATTTCCGACCCAATGATGTGGCCGTGTTGGAGGCAAACGCCAATTACCGCGACCCCGCCAAACCCGCCTTCGCCCGCGTTATTCTGAAAGGCGGCGGGGATGCCGCCGCCGCAGGCCGTGCCGTCCTGGAAACGGGGGAGTTTGACTACGCATGGAACCTGCAACTGGCCCCCGAAGTGCTGACCCGCATGGAAAGTGCGGGCAAGGGTCAAGTGGTGTCAGCCTTTGGCAACCTTGTCGAACGCATCATCCTGAACATGACCGACCCATCGCCGGATCGGGGTGAGGCCCGATCGACCATGGCGGCACCGCACCCGTTCCTGTCCGACATATCCGTCCGACAAGCGCTGTCCATGGCCATCGACCGCGCGCTTCTCGTCGAAATCGGCTACGGTGCGACAGGCCAGACCACCTGCAACATTCTGAATGCCCCTGCGCAATACGGCTCTGATGCCAATGACGGCTGCCTCACGCAGGACATCCAAGGCGCACAGGAACTGCTCGACAGCGCGGGATGGACCGACAGTGACGGCAACGGCGTCCGCGACAAAGATGGGCAAGAGCTCCGGATCATCTTCCAAACCTCCACCAACGCGGTGCGACAGGATTTTCAAGCGATGATCAAGCAATGGTGGTCCGAGATTGGGGTGGAGACGGAGCTGCGCAACATCAACGCCTCTGTCTTTTTTGGCGCAGACCCCGGCAGCCCCGACACGTACCAGAAGTTCTTTGCCGACGTGCAAATGTTTGCAGGCACGTTCGACGGCACGGATCCAGAGGCTTACATGGCCGGATGGCAATGCGACCGGATACCGTCGCCCGACAATCAATGGCAGGGCAGCAATATCGCGCGGTTCTGTTCAGAGGATTTTGACGCAATGGCGGCAGAGATGGCCCGCACCGGAGCGCTCGACAAACGCGCCGACATTGCCAAGTTGATGAATGACGTTCTGATGCAGAAGTTCATTCTTCTGCCATTGGTGGATCGCGGCCGCATTTCGGCCCATGCCAATTCCTTGGGTGGCGTAGCGATCAACGCCTGGGACAGTGAGCTTTGGAACATCGCGGATTGGCACCGCGCGCAGTGACGTCTAACGTCAAAGCATGCTGACCTACGCGACCCGGCGGCTCATTCTCGCCGTCCCCACTCTTTTGGCCATCGCATTGGTTATCTTTGCGCTGCTGGAACTTGCCCCTGGCGACCCCACCGCACAAATCCCCCCGACCGTGCCCCCCGAGGTTAAGGCCCAAATCCGAGAGGCATTGGGGCTAGGTGAGCCTTCCCACATCCGTTTCGGCAAATGGCTCTACCAGTTTTTCCTGATTGAGCCGCTTGTCTGGGTCGATCAGGCCATGGGTACAGCGATCACGGCGGGCGAGGCACGGGTGATCAGTTGGCAAACCCGCGCACCGGTGATGGACACGGTGTTGGAGCGTATGCCGCAAACGCTCTGGGTGGTGGGCATGGCCTATGTGGTGGGCGTATTGATCGCCCTGCCCATCGGGATTTATTCCGCCTATCGCCAGTACTCGATGTTCGATCAGGCAGGGACATTTGTGACCATGGTGGGCTATTCCGTGCCACCCTTTTTCTCGGGCATCGTGGTGATCCTGATCTTTTCGGTGCAGCTGGAACTTCTGCCCTCGATCTA
>JBCCNB010000029.1:0-42261 GCA_039026055.1 Pseudomonadota bacterium
GTGAAATCCTGTACGGGGCCGGTGGGGGCGTAGACGATGTAGTCAACGTCTGCGGGTGGGATCTCTTGGGAGAGGTGCACGTCGAGCCCGGAGGCTTTGAATTCCCTTTCAAGGTGCGGCTGGAATTCGGGCCAGCGGGCGGGGCGGCCAGAGTAGAGGATATTGAGGGGCATTTAGCGCGGCCTGTGGATATGGGCGGATTGGACGAGGCCGAAACCGATCATGAGGATCAGCATGGCAGAGCCACCGAAGCTGACCAAGGGGAGCGGCACGCCGACGACGGGGGCGAGGCCCATGACCATGGACATGTTGACGGCGAAGAAGAGGAAGAAGGTGACGGCGATACCCAGCGTGAGCAGCGAGGCGAAGCGGTCTTTGTTGGCCAGCGCGGAGATGATGCAGAAAAGGATAATGAGGCCGTAGAGCACCAGCAGGGAAATGGCGCCGATGAAGCCGAATTCCTCGGCCAGTGTGGTGAATATGAAATCGGTGTGTTTCTCGGGCAGGAAGTTCAATCGCGATTGGGTGCCTTGCATAAATCCGCGCCCTGTCCAGCCGCCGGAGCCGAGGGCGATCTTGGATTGGGTGATGTGGTAACCCGCGCCCAAGGGGTCTGTGGCGGGGTCCAGAAAGGTGTCGATGCGGCGGAACTGGTAGTCAGCCAGCATTTGCCAGTCGGTGCCACGGCTTTGGAAGACTGCGGCGACGAGGGCCACGACGGCGGCGATGACCACCGCGAAATAGGCCCAGTGGACGCCCGCGAGGAACATGAGAACGGCACCGGCAGAGATCAGCAGGATCGACGTGCCTAGATCGGGCTGGCGTAGCACAAGCCCTACAGGCGTCAGGATCAAGGCGGAGGGCACCAGCACCCAGATAGGGTGAGATATGCGCGACATGGGCAGCCAGTCGTAATAGGCAGCGAGCGCCATGACGAGGCTGATCTTCATCAGTTCCGAGGGTTGCAGACGCATGAAGCCAAGGTCGATCCAGCGTTGCGCACCTTTGCCTTCAAAGCCTGCGAATTCTACGGCGACGAGCAGGATGAGCGCCACGAGATATGCCAGCACGGACATGTTGCGCCAGAACCAGATAGGCACCATGGCGACGATAAACATGAGTGCGAAGCCCACCGCAAAACGCTTCATTTGCGGTTCTGCCCAAGGAGAAAAGGACCCGCCTGCGACGGAAAAAAGCATGAGGAAACCTACGCCTGCCACGGCGGTCAAAAGCACGGCGAGGCCCCAGTTGAAATAGAGCACTTTGCGCAGGCCGGTGGGCGTGGTTTTTAGGGTGTATTCAAGATAGCTCACGCCTGATCATTCCCGTTGTTCATCGCCTCTTCCTGCATTTTGCGCAGCATTTCCTGCTGATTGCGAATATTGGCGCGGTCCTTGTTGGGATAGACCTCAAGCGGCGGATCGCCTTTATAGAGCGCTTGCAGCGTGATGTCGCGGGCGATGGGGGCGGCTGCCTTGGATCCGCTGCCGCCGTGTTCGACGATCACGGCCACGGCGACCTTGGGATCATCGAAGGGCGCAAAGTTGACAAACAGGGCATGGTCACGGCGTTCGCGGGGCAGGTCTTCGTTGCGGGTCACACCGGCGGCGCGTTCAGCGGCGGTGATGTTGCGCACCTGACTGGTGCCGGTTTTGCCTGCCAGGCGAACGGTGTCGTCGATGATGCGGCTGGAATAGGCGGTGCCTTTGCGAATGTTTGACACATCGAACATGGCCCGCCGGACGGCACGCAGGTGGTTTTCATTCAGATCGAGCGAGCCTGCTGTCTTGTTCTGCACGCGCGCGGGCTTGGCCACACCGCCCACGGATTTCACCAGATTGGGCAGGATCGCGCGGCCAGTGGCGATGCGCGCGGTCATCACGGCCAGTTGCAGCGGTGAGGCCAGAACGAAGCCCTGCCCGATGGATGCGTTGACGCTGTCGCCGATCACCCATTGCGATCCGCGATTGACCAGTTTCCAATCGCGGGTGGGCGCGAGACCGGCGGCGACGGAGGTGAGCGGCAGATCGTAGCGCTGCCCCATGCCGAGCCGTTCTGCCATGGCGGAGATTTTCTCAATGCCCACTCGCAGGGCCATTTCGTAGTAGTAGACATCGCAGCTTTCAACGAGCGACGTGTTGAAATCCACATTGCCATGTCCGCCGCGTTTCCAGCAGTGGAAGCGGCGGTCGCTGACCTCCAGATGGCCAGGGCAGTAGACGGTTTCGCGCAAATCAAGCTGGCCATCTTCCATGGCGGCCAGCGCCGTTGCCATTTTGAAGGTGGAACCCGGTGGATAGATGCCCTGCACAGCCTTGTTGGGCAGGGGGCGATATTCGTTGTTGAGAAGCGCGTTGTAATTGTCGACGGAGATGCCTCGCACGAAGAGGTTGGGGTCGAAGCTGGGGGTGGAGACGCTCGCTAGAATGTCGCCTGTTTCGCAGTCGATGACCACGGCAGCCGCGCTTTCACCAGACAGCCGCGCATGGGTGTAGGTTTGCAGCGCGCTGTCGATGGTGATCTGCATGTCGGCGCCGGATTGACCTTCTTGCCGGTCGAGTTCGCGCATCACACGGCCTGCGGCGTTCACTTCGACGCGTTTGGTGCCGGCCTCGCCGCGCAGGGCGTCTTCGTTTTCGGCCTCCAAACCGATCTTGCCGATCTGGAAGCGGGGGATCAGAAGCAGGGCATCGGGCGCGTCGATCTTTTCCAGATCGCGGTCGCTGACCGGGCCCACATAGCCCACAAGATGGGCATAAGCGTTGCGCAGCGGATAGTGGCGCGACAGGCCGACCTCGGGCGTGACACCGGGCAGGGCGGGGGCGTTGACGGCGACGCGGCTGATTTCCTCCCACGTCACGCGTTCGGCGATGGTGACGGGGGTGTCGCCGCGCAGGCGTTCGATATCGCGGATGGCGCGGTCAAGCTCATCAGGGTCCAGTTCGACCAGCTGGGCGAGGCGTTCGATGACCTGGGTCACATCGCCCATTTCTTCGCGCACGACGGTGATGCGGTAGCTGGGCACGTTTTCGGCCACGGTGCGGCCTTCGCGATCAAAGATTCGGCCACGGGCGGGGGGGATGAGGCGGATATTGATGCGGTTTTCTTCGGCCAGAAGGCGGAATTCATTGGCCTGATCGACTGAAAGTTGCCGCATGCGCCAGCCAAGCGCGCCTATGGTGGCGGCCATGGCACCGCCCATGATCAGGCTGCGCCGGGAAATGCGGCGGAAGCTTTCTTCGTTGTCGCGGACAGGGCGGCGCATCAGGCGTTCCTCATCGCGTCAATTTCACCCGGCGCGATCTTGCGGACACGGAAGATGGTTTGGGAGGCGAGCACAACGAAGGGGTAGGCAATGAGCGTCATCAGCAGTTGCACGAGGGTGAGCGACAGGGGCGGTACGTCGACCACCAGAATTGCCAGGATAATGCGGTAGGCCAGGGTGATGGCTATAAGGGTCGAGGCGACGCTGAGCCATTCCATGGAGAAGGTCAGATCGCGCAGGTCGAGCGCTTTGGACCGCAGGGTGAAGGAGCCGATGAGGACCAGTGCGGACCAGAGGCCGGGGGGGCGTTGCAGCAGGAAGTCAGCCAGTAGGAAGATGCCTGCGATGAGGACCAGTGGCGCGAATTCGGGGCGGCGGAGGACCCATGCGAAGGTGAGCGCGATCATGAGGTCGGGTGCCGCCCAAAAGCGAGAGACGGGGACAAGCGGCAGCAGATGCAGGAACATCACGAGGCCGCAAAGGGCCATGAACAAAAGCCGCATCGCCCAGAGATATGTGACGGAGCGTTCAGCCATCGGCGGGGTCCGGTAGGGGTGTATCGGCTGCGGTATCGGCGGGCTGTGGTGAGTCTTCGGGGGTGTCGGGGTCGACGATGCTGCCCGGGTCCTCAATGCGTTCTTGCGGCCAGCTGCGCAGGACGCGCAGGAATTCGAGGCGTTCGTAATCTGCAGACAGGCGAATGCGCATGCGGCCGCCTGCATCGAGCGTGACGCGCCCAACCACCAGACCCGCCGGGAAGACGCCGCCATCGCCAGAGGTGATCACCCGGTCACCCGGACGCACGCCGTCATCGTCATCGAGGAAGGTCAGGAGCGGCGCGGCAGAGTTATCGCCGGCGACCAGCCCTTGCTTGCTGGAGGGTTGGACTGTGACCGGGATGCGGCTGGAACTGTCGGTCAGCAGTACCACGCGGGCCGAATTTTCGCCGACGCCGGAGATGCGGCCCACAAGGCCAAGCCCGTCCATGGAGGCCCAGCCATCTACAATGCCATCGCGGGCGCCCACGTTGATCAGCACGGATTGTCTGAAAGGGGAGCCGCTGTCGGCGAGGACCACGCCGGTGACGAAGGTGAGGCGGGGATCGAGTTGGACGTTGTTGAGGTCCAGAAGCCGCGCATTTTCCTGTTCCAGTTGGAGCGCGGCTTCGCGCCAGGATTTCATCTGCTGAAGTTCACGACGAAGTTCTTGGTTTTGTTGGTAAATGCGCTGGTAGCTTTGGAAATCGCGCAGGATGTTTACGGTGGCTGTCACAGGTGCCATGGCCCAGTCGAAATTGGGGACCACGGTGTCGATCACCTGCGCGCGGAAGCGTTCCACGCGGGGGCTGTCGATGCGCCAGACGAGGAAAATGGCCAGAAGGCACAGGACCAGCACGGCCAGAAGTAGCTTGCGCAACTGGCCGACATAGTCGTTGTCCGGATTGCGGTCTTTGGCCAAGGGCCCGCCTCGTTCGTTAAAAAATCAACCTCAATCTACCATGAGATTTCGGCACTGTTGCAACTTCTTCATATGTCTGACCGCCTGTATCGGGATTTTACGCCTCCGGCGGGAGTATTTCTGGCCAAAAAGAAGGAGTAAATTCGTGCTTCTTTTTGGCCAGAAATACTCAAATCCAACCGTGGCCACATGACGGACGTTTTATAAATCACCGCTTCTCAGCGGTCAGCTGTCGTAGTCTATCGCGTGTCGGAGTTGTTTTTCGAACTCCAGGGCCTTGCCCGTGCCCAAGGCCACGCAATTGAGGCTGTCATCGGCGATGGAGACCGCAAGGCCGGTTTGCTCGCGCAACGCCAGGTCCAGATCGCCCAGAAGTGCGCCGCCGCCGGTCAGCATCACGCCGCGGTCGACGATGTCGGCAGCTAGATCGGGGGGTGTTGTTTCCAGCGCGGTCATCACGGCCTCGCAAATGGATTGCACGGGTTCGGCCAGTGCCTCGGCCACCTGAGCCTGAGTGATCTCTGTTTCCTTGGGCACGCCGTTGAGCAAGTCGCGGCCACGGATCTGCATCGACGCGCCGCGCCCGTCATCGGGCATGCGCGCGGTTCCGATGGAGGTTTTGATCCGCTCGGCGGTGCTTTCGCCCACCAGAAGGTTCAGCTGGCGGCGCAGGTAGTTGATGATCGCTTCATCCATACGGTCGCCACCCACACGGATGGAGCGGGCGTATACGATGTCACCCAGTGACAGAACGGCGACCTCGGTCGTCCCGCCGCCGATGTCGACGACCATGTTGCCGGTGGGGTCGGTGATGGGCATGCCCGCACCAATGGCCGCCGCGATGGGTTCCGCCACGAGGCCCGCGCGCCGCGCACCAGCCGATAGAACCGACTGGCGAATGGCGCGTTTTTCGACGGGCGTCGCGCCATGTGGCACGCAGCAAATGATTTTGGGTTTGGAGAAGGTAGACCGGCGGTGAACCTTGCGGATGAAGTGCTTGATCATCGCCTCAGCGGTGTCAAAGTCCGCGATCACGCCTTCACGCATTGGACGGATCGCTTCGATACTGCCGGGCGTGCGGCCCAACATCAGCTTGGCGTCTTCGCCCACCGCGAGCACCTTTTTGACGCCGTCCTTGACGTGATAGGCCACCACGGACGGCTCCGACAGGATAACGCCTTTGCCTTTGACGTAGACCAGCGTGTTCGCTGTGCCCAAATCAATGGCCATATCAGAGGAAAAAAGCCCCGGAAGATTGTCCAGAATGCCCATGAGTGCCCGCGTTCCCGTCTTTCCCAATGCCATATGGGGCCTGAGTCGGCCCCCATGCAACGCGATCTATATAAAGAGGTGTTTGGATGGGTGAAAGTGCATGTTTTTGCGCGGCTCGGCAGCATGTCGCCGGGGCAGCAGGCCCTGTGCCGCCTTTGTCTGCCTAGTTTTCAAAGCACGCCGGATCGTGCGCGCAGCGATTTATGGCCTGTTGCAGCGCGTCGCTCATTTCGCCATCGGTTTCCCCGTCATAGAAACCGTTGCCGGACAAATGGGCTTGAAAGGCCCGGATGGCTCGGTCTCGGCCGACGTCAATCGATGCTGCCCAATCGGCCAACGCGGCTTCTGCATTGCCCACTTTCTGATGCAGTCGTCCGCGATTCTGAAGCGTCATGCCATTGTCGGGGTCTTGCCCGACGAGACTGTCGTAAATGGCGAGGGCGTCCGCGTGGCGGCCCAATTATTCCAGTGCGTAAGCGCGGTTGGCAAAAAGCTGCAGATTGTCGGATTCAAGCGCTTCTGCGCGGTCATAATTCGCAAGCGCCATGTCGTAATTTCCAAGTTCGGCATGGGCGGTGCCGCGGTTCATGTAGGCGTTTGCGTTGGCGGGATCGATGAGGATGGCTGCGTCGAAATCCTAAATCGCGCGGGCGGCATCACCGCTTTGCCCAAAGGCCATGCCGCGTTCCATCAGATAGCTGGCATTGTTAGGGTTGAGAGTGACGGCGCGGTCCAGATCGGGCATCGCCGCGTCCAGATTGCCAACACCGCGCAGAAGCTTGCCGCGATTGTGGTAGGGGTTGGGATAGTCGGGGTCGAGGTCGATAGACCTGGTGAACATGCGAAACGCGCGGTCCAGATCGCCGCTTTGCGCGTAAAGAAACCCGATATTGTTGAGCGATCTGGGGTCTTCTGGGTCTATGATCGCCGCCTCATGCAGATCGGCCAATGCGGCTTCTGTCTGGCCGAGCCGAGCCAGAACATCGCCGCGATTGTAGAAGAAATCCCGCACGGTTGGATTGATGCGGACCGCCTCGTTGAACGCCTCAAGCGCGCCTTCAAGGTTTGCAATGGCCGCATGCGCATTGCCGAGGTTGTAGTAAGCCGTGGCTGCGTTTCGGGCGGAGAGGCCGTTTTCGGCCAATACGATTTCACAGGCAGCGACGCGCGTTGCGGGGTCCGGCGCGTCGAGACAGTCTGCGCGTGCATCCGCCGATGCCATGTTTGACCAGTGCATGACAACTAGCGTGGCCGCGAGGCCCAGAAGACAAAAATACTTGTTCATGCCACGCCTCATAAGCTGCCCAAGGTAGTGTATAAGAAGTTCAACAATCGCTCAATCTGACCCGAACTTCTTTTGATCTTAGCGCGCATCGCTTCCTTCGGGGCGCGCCGTGTTTTGATGTACGTATTACCCAAAACGGTCCGCTAAACGCGTTACAAAATGGCGAAGCTGTCGATCTTCCTCGGCTTTTAGGTCTTGGACATGCCCCATCATTTTCGGCGCGGTTTTGCGGGCGAAGGCCAGTTGATCAGGCGAGTTTCCAAACGCCACACCGTAGCGTTCCTTGACCGGGTGCCATGCCTCTTCCGTCAGGCCCGGGGGTGGGGTGACGATGGGTGTACAGCCGCAAAACACCGCGTAGGTCAAATACATGGTGTAAGGATCGTAGCAGTAGAAGTACTCGCAGCGGTTGAAGTAATCGGCGATTTCTTCGTGCGGTTTTCCATCTAGCAGAACGGCATCGAGATCGTGTGCATCTAGTTTGCTGCCCATTTGGGGTCCTTTGCGGACCATGTAACAGCTGCCTTCGCGCGGGCCCGTTTGTCTTTCGAAATAGACGTCATCGCGCACCCAATGCAGACGCAGCTCATTTTCTTTGCGGGTCCAGTCCAGCCCCTGAATGTAGGATTTGTGGTAGTAGAATACTTCTTCCGCTTCAACGGGTTGCAACCCGTCGCTGCCTGTGTGTTTGCCGGGGGTCAACAGGATCCACCGCGCCACCGCATCTGAGCTCAGCGGGTTGCTTTCGATCACCTCTGGGTAGACCGCGATGGCTTCTTTCAGTACCGATAAGGGCGCTTGAGGGACATCCATGCTGGGATGAGCGAAGTCTGCCGCACGTTCGGTCGTTGGAGTGGTGCTGCTGGGGAGGATTGAACTCCCGACCTCACCCTTACCAAGGGTGCGCTCTACCACTGAGCTACAGCAGCTAAACCGTGGCGGGGTGCTAGACGATACGTGGCGTTCGCGCAAGCCATATCTGGACCGCGAAATAGTGGTGCGCTAGAACGGGCCATGACAACAGGCAATTCTGGGAAATCGGCCAAGGAGGCACCGTCCGGGCGCGATGCGCGGTTGAAGGCGGCGCTGAAGGCCAATATGGCGAAACGCAAGGCGCAGGCGAAGGCCAGGCAGGCGCAGGATGATGCGACTGACGATAAAGACAATAATTGAGGGGTAAGGGCAGATGGACGCGATTTTGGTTAAAGGCAATGGGGCGCTGAGTGGTGATATCCCGATTGCGGGGGCGAAGAATGCATGTCTGACGCTGATGCCAGCGACGCTTTTGAGTGAAGAGCCGCTGACGCTGACCAATGCGCCGTGCCTGTCGGATATCAGCACGATGACCGCCCTGTTGGAGAGCCTGGGCGCGGAAGTGAGCGCGATGCAGGAGGGCAAGGTTTTGGCCATGTCCTCGAACCAGATCACCAACCATCGAGCGGAATATGACATCGTGCGCAAGATGCGCGCGTCGATCCTGGTGCTGGGGCCGATGCTGGCGCGAGAGGGCCATGCGGTTGTGTCGCTGCCCGGCGGCTGTGCAATTGGGGCGCGGCCGGTGGATTTGCACCTGAAAGCGCTTGAGGCGATGGGCGCGGAGCTGGAGTTGAAAGAAGGCTATGTGCATGCGAAGGCCACTGGCGGGCTGAAGGGGGGCGAGTTTGAGTTTCCATTTGTGTCTGTGGGCGCGACGGAAAATGCGCTGATGGCGGCGACGCTCGCGAAGGGCACGACCGTGTTGAAAAACGCCGCGAGAGAGCCGGAGATCGTGGATCTGGCGCAGTGTCTGCGGCGCATGGGGGCGCAGATTGAAGGCGAGGGCACCTCGACCATCACCATTCAGGGTGTGGATCGTCTGAACGGCGCCACGCATCCTGTCGTGCCTGATCGGATTGAGTTGGGGACTTACATGCTTGCGCCTGCGATTTGCGGAGGGGCCGTGACCTGCCTTGGCGGGCGGATGGATTTGGTGGCTTCTTTCGTGGAAAAGCTGCAAGAGGCCGGCGTGAACGTGGAGGAGACCGAGAAGGGTTTGCGTGTCTCCCGCGGGAATGAGCGGGTGAAGGCGGTGGATGTGACCACTGAGCCGTTCCCCGGGTTTCCCACCGATTTGCAGGCGCAGATGATGGCGCTAATGTGCACTGCTGAGGGCAAGAGCGTGCTGGAAGAGAAGATTTTCGAGAACCGCTTCATGCATGCGCCCGAACTGATGCGAATGGGCGCGCAGATTGACGTGCAGGGCGGCACGGCAGCGGTCATGGGCGTTGAAAAAATGAAAGGGGCACCGGTGATGGCCACCGATTTGCGGGCGTCGGTTTCGCTTATTCTGGCCGGGCTCGCCGCTGAGGGTGAGACGCTGGTGAACCGGGTCTATCACCTAGATCGCGGTTATGAGCGGGTTGAGGAAAAGCTATCCAATGTGGGCGCGCAGATTGAGCGGGTTCAAGTCTGATGAGCAGTGACGCGTCGTTTGAAGACGGGCGGGAGGCGCCCATCCATCTGGGTGCGATGGACGCAGTTGACCTGGAGGTCATTTCGTCGCTGGTGCAGGACAGCGTGCTGCCGATGTCAGAGCTGTCCTGGCGGGCGAAAGAGCGGCGTTTTGCCTTGTTGGTGAACCGGTTCAGGTGGGAAGATGACGGACGGGACCGGCACGGGTCAGAGCGCGTTCAATCTGTGCTGGTCATCGACAATGTGCTTCGCGTGGCCAGTCAAGGGATCGAGCGGGGGGAGAAAGATATGATCCTGTCGCTCCTATCCGTGAGTTTTGAACCCGGTGAGGATGCAGAAGACAATCCGGGGGGGCAGGTGCTTTTGACCCTCGCGGGCGACGGCGCGATCCGGCTGGACGTTGAGGCGCTTGAGGTGACGTTGCGAGACGTGACGCGACCTTACCGCGCGCCCTCTGGGAAAGCGCCGGATCATGGGGCATAAGGCCCCAGAATTTTCGCAGAAAATTCGTTCACGAAAATTCTGCGAATTTTCTTTGTTGTTTGCACGAGACTGATCATCGACATGCCACAGTTTTTGAAAACCAAAGACCCTCGGTTTGAAACGGATTTTGCCGCGCTGTTGAGCGCCAAGCGAGAGGACAGTCCGGATGTGGATGCTACCGTGGCCTCGATCATTGAGGATGTTCGGATGCGGGGGGATGCCGCGGTTATCGAGTTGACGGCCAAGTTTGATAGACTTGAGCTGACGCCGGAGACGCTGCGGTTTTCGGCAGACGAGATTGCTGAATTGGTCGCACAGGTGTCAGACGAAGAGCGGGCGGCGCTTGAACTCGCTGCAGAACGCATTCGCGTTTATCACGAGCGGCAGATACCTGAGGACCAATCCTGGGAGGAGCCCACGGGCGCGCGGCTTGGGTGGCGGTGGACGCCTGTTTCGGCTGCTGGGCTCTATGTACCGGGAGGATTGGCGTCTTATCCGTCATCGGTGTTGATGAACGCGATCCCGGCGAAGGTGGCCGGTGTGGAACGGTTGGCCATTGTGGTGCCAACGCCGGAGGGCCAAGCGAACCCGCTTGTTTTGCTGGCCGCGCAGATCGCCGGTGTGGATGAGATCTACCGTATTGGCGGGGCGCAGGCCGTGGCCGCACTGGCCTATGGCACGCAGACGATCGCATCGGTTGATAAGATAACTGGGCCGGGCAATGCCTTTGTGGCGGCGGCCAAGCGTCGGGTGTTTGGCAAAGTCGGGATCGACATGATCGCCGGACCATCGGAGATTTTGGTCGTGGCGGATGGGGATAATGACCCCGATTGGATAGCGCTCGATATGCTTAGTCAGGCAGAGCATGATGAAAGTGCGCAGTCGATTTTGATCACGACCGATGAGGCCTTTGGTGTCCGCGTGGCGGAGGCGATTGAAGCCCGGCTGGAGACGTTGCAGCGGCGGTCGATTGCGGGGGCGTCCTGGCGGGATTTTGGGGCAATTATTACTGTGGCGGATTTGGATGAGGCTGCAATGCTGACGGATCGGATTGCGCCGGAGCATTTGGAGCTGTGCGTGGCCGACCCGCGTGCCCTATCGGACAAGATCACCCATGCGGGGGCGATTTTTCTGGGCGCCTGGACGCCTGAGGCTATTGGCGATTATGTAGGCGGGCCCAATCATGTGCTGCCCACGGCGCGCTCGGCGCGGTTTTCATCCGGCCTGAGCGTGATGGATTTCCTCAAACGCACCACGCTGGCGCAGATGACGCCGGAGGCGCTGAGGGCGATTGGGCCAGCGGCGGAGCGGCTGGCGATCTCTGAGAGCCTTGAAGCGCACGGGTTGTCTGTGCGGGCGCGGTTGGAGCGCTTGAACAAGGGGTGAAGCAACGCGCCTGGTTGTGCCTCGTCGGTATACAGCAACGTCAGGATTGCCCGTGCCCCACGGCTGCGCTAGGGCTTTGCCACGACAATCTGGATTCTCGCCGATGACTCACATCTGCCATATCGAACTTGATGATGCGAATTTGCCGCCACCCACGCCTGAGATCGAACAGGAACGGAAGGTGGCGATGTTTGACCTGATGGAGGAAAACTCTTTCGTCCTGCCCAAACGCGATGATCGGGTCGTGCCTGATGGTCCCTATCAGGTGAACCTGTCGATACGCGAAAGGCGGCTGGTGTTTGATGTACGCACCGAAGATGGCAATCCGGCCGCGGAATTTCACCTGTCGCTGTCGCCATTCCGTCAGGTGGTAAAGGATTACTGGTCGATCTGCGAAAGCTATTTCGATGCGGTGAAAAACTTGCCGCCCAGCCAGATTGAGACCATCGATATGGCGCGGCGTGGCATCCACAATGAAGGCGCGCGCGTGCTTGAGGAGCGGTTAGAGGGCAAGGCCGCGATCGACAACGACACCGCGCGGCGCCTTTTCACCCTTATCTGCGTCTTGCATTTCGGGGGGTGATGCGTGGTGCAGGAGCTTCCTCAGTCGGTGCTCTTTTGTTGTGACCACAACGCCGTGCGGTCGCCGATGGCCGAAGGCATCACCAAGCAGCTTTACGGTTCGGACACCTACGTGCAGTCGGCGGGTGTGAAAAGCGATATGGATATTGATGGGTTTTGCATATCTGTCTGTCAGGAGCTGGGTGTGGAGCTGGCCCGACACCGGACGCGGAGTTTTGATGAGATGGAAGAATGGGGCGATGATCTGAGCTCCTTCGACCTGATCGTTGCGCTGAGCCCGGCCAGCCAGCGGCGCGCGCTGGAGCTGACACGGGTGTTTCACCTGGATGTCCTGTACTGGCCGATCATGGATCCGACCGGGCTCGGGGAGACGCGGGAGGCAAAACTGACCGCTTATCGCCAGACCCGGGACCAAATCATCGGGCAGGTGCAAAGCCTGTGGGGTGAAGGGCGCGGGTTTCCGGGCGCCCCATGATCCGTGTGGAGCGGTTGCAGGGCGAGGCGCTGGCGCGTGCCTTGCCTGATGTGGCGCGGCTCAGGATCGAGGTGTTTCGGGATTGGCCTTATCTTTATGATGGCGACATGGCCTATGAAGAGGCCTATCTGCAGGTCTATCGTGAGGCGGAGGATGCCGTTTTGGTGGCGGCGTTTGACGGTGACGATCTGGTTGGGGCCTCGACGGGTGCGCCCATGTTGGACCATGCCGAGGATTTCGGGGCGGCGTTTGGGGCTAACTCTGGAGTGGGTCATCCCGGCCTCGATCAGATCTTCTACTGTGCTGAAAGTGTGCTCTTGCCGGTTTATCGGGGGCAGGGGATCGGGCATCGGTTTTTTGATGTTCGAGAGGCGCATGGGCGGGCGCTGGGTCTGCGATACGCGGCTTTTTGTGCAGTGATGCGACCGACGGGGCATCCGTTGCAGCCAGAAGACTACCGGCCTTTGGATGCCTTTTGGCGCAAGCGCGGTTATGCGCCGCTCAAGGGCGTGGCGGCGCAGTTTTCGTGGAAGGATCTGGATGAGGTGGAAGAAAGCCAGCATCTGCTGCAGTTTTGGATGCGGGCTTTGTAGGGCGGCTTTGACTTGCCAAGGCGCGGCGCGCTATGCGCCTGTTCCCGCGCCTTAGACTCAAATTCGGGCTCTTTTAATGTGACCTCAAGGTCGCAATGCCGTGATGATCTTCCCTTTAAGTCGCGGTTTTTCTGGCCAATTCAGCGAACGTGATGGTAACTCTGTCCGGCCGGGGGGCGACACACAAGGGTGACCTTACATGACACGCCTCCTGATCGCGATTTTCGCGATGCTCTGCCTGACATCCCAGACATTTGCGGCTGAACGTACCAAGCAGGGCTATGGCCTGATGATCACCAATGATGTGTTGGGAGATGCCCATGATCGTTGGCGCACCGGCTCGTTTGAATCGAGCCTCGTTTTCGCCCCCGATTGGCAGGGGCAGGCGCCCGCGTGGTTTGGGGAGTTATTGGAACTGCGGTTCAATGGTGAGGTCGTCTCACCCGAGGATGTGACCAATCCGCGACCGCTGGATCGGCGCTACGGACAGGCGGTCAGCCTTGGTTTGCACACACATTTTCAGCCGAACAATATTGATTATGCGCTGGGACTGGATGTCGTTGTCACAGGCTCTCAGGTAGGGCTCGATGACGTTCAGGAGCTGGTACATGATGTATTGGGCGGGCGTGATCCGTCTCCTGCAGTTCTGGCTGCACAGATCAGCAACGGGGTGCATGCCAATGGTGTGTTTGAGGCCGGATACCGCGCGCAGATCGGTCAGGCGAGTGAACTGCGTCCCTTCTTTGAGGCGCGTGCCGGCACAGAGACACTGGCGCGCGTCGGTTTTGATCTGACGATCGGCCGGTATGGATCAAGTGGGCTGTTGGTGCGCAATCCTGTGTCGGGCCATCGGCTGAGCGCGGTGGAAGATGCGCCCTACAGGGGATTTTCCTGGGTGTTCGGGGCGGATATGGCCTATGTGGACAATTCCGTTTTCATCGCCTCCAGCGGGCCGGTGCGTCTGGAAGATTATCGTGCGCGCGTGCGGGCGGGGGTGCATTGGCGCACGCAGGCGGGCACGGCGATTTACTACGGCGTGACATGGCTTTCCGAGGAATTTACTACACAGCGCGACGCACAGGTCGTGGGCTCTTTGCAGCTACGCGTGAAATTTTGAGCAAAATCAAAAGTTAACGCTTTGCAGAGTGATTCGGCTTTGTTAGGTTCCACCCCATAAAAAGAAAAAAACGAGGCAGGACTAACAGTTATGGGAACGGGCTATCGTGGCGCGTTCGTCATTTCTTGGTCGCAAACAGAACTGGACGGCATTAAAGCCGCACCGATGGATACACTGGCCGTGGGGATCACCTGGGGCTGGTCGGGTGATGCGGTGCGTGTGGACGGGCCAAGTGATGTTTTGCGTCTGGAAGAGGCGGATGAGGGGCCAACGCGGCGCAAATGTGCGGCGAAACTGGTGCGACGATTGGTGAGTGCGGCGAAAGCCGGAGTGGTAGATCTAAGACATGTAGAAGACGAGCGCGTGGGCCCGGAAAGCGGGTTTGTCGTGACAGACGGGCTGAGCACGTATTCGGTGACTTTGGTCCCGGTGGAGGGCGATGCCCCACCTCTGTTGATGTTCGTCGATGAATTGCCGCCGAAGGGCGTCACGCTGTGGGTGGTGCATATGTCATTGCAACCACAGTCGCATGGTGTGCTTGGGGCTGAGACGGGCGGGGTGATTTGTTTCACGCCGGGGACGATGATCCAGACGCCTGAGGGGCCTGTGGCGGTGGAAGAGCTGCGCGAAGGCGACGAAGTGCAGACCAAAGACAGCGGGGCGCAGCGCATTGAGTGGACCGGATCGCGCCGGATGAGTGGTGCGCGGCTCTTTGCCATGCCCCAGTTGAGGCCCGTTCGGATGCGGGTTGGATCGCTGGGTATTGATCAGCCGGAGCATGAATTGTTGGTCTCACCAGAGCACCGGATGCTGGTGAAGGGTGCGGTGGCGCAGGCTTTGTTCAATACGCCTGAGGTGTTGGTATCGGCCAAGGATTTGGTAAATCATTCGACGATTACCGTGGATGCGCAGCTGCGGGAGGTGACCTATGTGCATCTTCTGTTGCCTCAGCATCAGGTGGTTTGGGCCAATGGTGTGGAGACGGAGAGCTTTCATCCTGCGTCTGCCGCGCTGTCGAGCCTTGATGAAGAAGATCGCAAGCGGCTTTTGGCATTGCATCCACAGTTGGAGACCGAGGCGCATTCCTATGGGGCTTTCGCGCGGCGCAACCTGAATGCATCTGAGGCGGCGATTTTGCAGCACGAGGCGGCTTAATCGGGCGTGCAGGAGTGGGGGCCAGCCCCCACACCCCCGGGATACTTCTAGCCAGAAGAAACAGCAGGGTCTTACCTGTTGACTCTGTCAGCGGCGCAGATATAAGCGCGGCTTCATTGGTGTTGGTGGCCCCCGCAAGGGGATGCCTGTCGCCACAGCGAAATCTGTGGAAAGGACAACGCCCTCTCGCAATTTGAAGAGGAGATCAGTCGATGACTAAGAGAACGGCTGCCAAGTACAAAATCGATCGCCGGATGGGTGAAAACATCTGGGGTCGTCCGAAATCCCCCGTCAACCGTCGTGAATTTGGCCCGGGCCAGCATGGTCAGCGCCGCAAGGGCAAGATGTCTGACTTTGGTCTGCAGCTGCGCGCCAAGCAGAAGCTGAAAGGCTATTATGGCGATCTGACGGAAAAGCAGTTCAAGCGCATCTACGCAGATGCCGCCCGTGTGAAGGGTGACACCGGTGAGAACCTCATCGGTCTGCTGGAGCGTCGTCTGGACGCCGTCGTTTACCGCGCGAAGTTCGTGCCCACCGTGTTTGCCGCGCGTCAGTTCGTGAACCACGGCCATGTCAAAGTGAACGGCAAAAAGGTCAACATCCCGTCTTACCGCGTGAAGGAAGGCGATGTGATCGAAGTGCGTGACCGGTCCAAGCAGATGACTGCCGTGCTGGAAGCGGTGCAACTCGCAGAGCGTGATGTGCCTGATTACATCGATGCCGACCATTCGAAGATGACCGCAACGTTTGTCCGCACACCGGGCCTGGGCGATGTGCCCTATCCGGTGATGATGGAACCGAACCTCGTTATCGAATTCTACGCGCAGAACTAAACGTTCTGATACCGAATAGAAGGCCGCGACGGGGACCCGCCGCGGCCTTTTTCTTTGGTCTGGCCAAGGTGGGACCCCGTAGTTAGAACACGCACAGGGAGACGGGCCATGACCAAACTCACGCCACAGCCGGGAATACTGGATATCAAGCTCTATAAGGGCGGTGCGTCGCATATTGAGGGCGTAAAAGAGGTTGTGAAGCTGAGCTCGAACGAAAATCCGTTCGGTGCCTCAGATGCTGTCAAAGCCGCGATCGCTGCCTCGGCGCATCAGATCCATCGTTATCCGTCCACCGACCATGCCGATCTGCGAGGGGCAATTGCAGATGTGCACGGGCTGGATATTGAGCGGATCATTTGTGGTGTTGGCTCTGATGAAGTGCTGACTTTCCTCTGTCAGGCCTATGCCGGGCCGGGCGATGAAATCATCTATACCGAACACGGGTTTTCCCTGTATCCCGTTTTGATCCGCGCGGCGGGGGCGAGCCCCGTTATGGTGCCGGAACAGGCGCGGCGGGTGAATGTGGATGCCATTCTGGAGGCCATCGGGCCGAAGACGAAGATCATCTTCCTGACCAATCCGGGCAATCCCACCGGCACGATGATCCCCCTGTCCGAGGTGGAGCGGCTGGCCGATGGTGTGCCGGAGAGCTGCGTTCTGGTGCTGGACGGGGCCTATACGGAGTATGCGGAAGGTTACGATGGCGGGGCCGGGATCGTTGCGCAGCGTGAAAACGTTGTCATGACCCGCACGTTTTCCAAGATCTACGGGCTGGGTGGTATGCGCGTAGGCTGGGGTTACGCATCGCAGCAGGTGATTGATGTGCTTAACCGTGTGCGCGGGCCGTTTAATCTGTCGAACACAGCCCTGGCGGCGGCGGAGGCGGCGATGCGCGATCAGGCGTGGGTTCAGAAGTGTCGGGCGGATAACGACAGGCTGCGCGCGTGGTTGATCGGGGCGCTGGCCGAAAAGGGCGTGCTTGCGGACGCCTCCCACACCAACTTCATTCTGGCGCGTTTTGCGGACCCTGAAGAGGCGGAGGCGTGTGAGGCCTATCTGCAAACCCAAGGTTTGTTGGTGCGCAAGGTGGCGGGATACAACCTGCCCGATTGCCTGCGCATTACTGTGGGGGATGAGCCCTCCTGCCGCCGCGTGGCCCATGCGATTGGGCAGTTCAAGGCGGGTGCAAGATGACACAGCGGTATGAACGGGTGGCCCTGATTGGGCTTGGGCTCATTGCGTCCTCGATGTTTTGGGCGATGAAGCGGAGTGGTTTGGCCGGTGAGGTGACCGGCTACGCGCGGTCTGCTGAGACACGTGAGACAGCGCGTGAGATCGGGCTGTGTGATCGCGTGTGTGAGACTGCCAAGGAGGCAGTTGAGGGTGCCGATTTGGTGGTGCTCTGTGTGCCTATCGGTGCGATGGAGGCTGTCGCCAAGGATATTGCCCCCGTGCTGACACCGGGTGCGACGGTTACGGATGTGGGATCGGTGAAGCGCGCGGTGATTGAGGCGGTGGCGCCGCATCTGCCGGAGGGCGTGCATTTTGTTCCTGCCCATCCCATGGCGGGGACGGAACATTCCGGGCCGACTTCGGGCTTTGCGGAGCTCTTTGACGGGAAATTCACGTTGGTTGTGCCGATGCCGGACAGTGACCGGCAAGCGGTCGAGCGGCTGGAAGGGCTGTGGCATGACATGGGTGCGCAGACGAACCGGATGGACGATGCGGACCACCATGATCTGGTCTGTGCGGTGACCAGCCACGCGCCGCACTTGATCGCTTACACGATGGTTGGCGTGGCAGATGATCTGCGCCGGGTGACGGACAGTGAGGTGATCAAGTATTCCGCCGCCGGGTTTCGGGATTTCACGCGGATTGCCGCGAGTGATCCCACGATGTGGCGGGATGTGTTCCTGACCAACAAGGATGCGACACTGGAAATCCTCGGCCGGTTCACCGAAGAGCTGTTTGCGTTGCAGCGCGCGATCCGAACCGGGGACGGGGATCACCTGTTTGACTATTTTACCCGTACAAGGGCGATCCGCCGTGGTATCATCGAGGCCGGGCAGGATACCGACGCGCCGGATTTTGGGCGGGTGAAAAGAGGCAGTTGAATGAGATTATCCTTGTTTGCGCTGGCCGTTATTCCTTTGGTTATAACGGGTTGCGGGTTTCTGGGCGGTGGCCAGAGACAGGAAGAAGTGAGCCGTGGTTCGCTGTGCGGCGTGCCCGGTATTCAGGGCGAAACCGTCGGGCAGGTGAAGTCTGAAACCCGCGGTTGCGGTATTGATCAGGCCGTTCGGGTGACGGCCGTCGGCGGGGTGTCGCTTAGCCAGGGAGCGGTGATGGAATGTTCCACCGCGCGGGTGCTGAATGCTTGGGTTCAGAACGATGTGCAGCCGATCATCGGTCGGACGGGCGGCGGTTTGACAGAATTGCAGGTGGCTGCGCATTACGTCTGCCGGACGCGCAACCACAAACGCGGGGCGCGGATTTCTGAGCATGGGAAGGGCCGGGCCATAGACATCTCTTCTTTCAATCTGGCGGATGGGTCTTCGCTTTCGCTGCCTGAGGATTGGGGCGGCGGCAAACGCGGCCGCATGCTTCGCGATATCCGGGATTCTGCCTGTGGGCCGTTTGCGACGGTGCTTGGGCCGGGATCGGACGGGTATCACGAGGATCACTTCCACTTTGATACGGCCCAGCGGGACAACAATTACCTATACTGTCGGTAACGGAAAACCCGCCCTACGGATAGGCTCAGGCTTTGGTTTTTAAAAATCGACGGACACGCCTGGCAGGTTCAGTCCCTTGATCAGATCACGCAGTTCCTGACGAGCGGCGACGTTGGAGATGTTGAGCTGTTTGACCCCGATATCCTTCAGATCGAGCAAGGTGAGCCCGCGCGGAAAGAGTTCGCGGAAGATCACCCGCTCATTGAAGCCCGACGCGATGCGGAAGCCGATGCGTTTGGAAAGATCCTCCATCACCTTCGCCATCTTTTCCTTGTTCACCATTTGCTGCGCCCCCATGCGGTTGCGTACCACGACCCAGTCGATGGGCTTCAGACCCGCCTGCGCGCGCAGCTGTCGCGCGTTCCAAACCATCTCGGAATAGACAGACGGTCCAGTGATGGTCAGCGCGTCACTGTCCACATGGGCCAGCAGATCAAAATCAATGAAGCTGTCATTCAGCGGCGTGATCAGCGTGTCGGCGAGGCTGTGGGCGACTTGAGAAAGTCGTGTGTGGGAGCCGGGGCAGTCGATCAGGATGAAATCGCTGTCGGGTTCCAGCTTGGCCACCGCCGCAGACAGCCGCCGGTCATAGATGTTTTCGCCTGGCTGGAGCGAGGCGCTATCGACATCCGGCAAGTCTAAATATTCGGGTGAGGGCAGATCAAGCTTCGACTTGATGAGGAATTTTTTGCGGTTTGTGATATAGGTGCCCAGCGTCTTCTGCCGCAGATCCAGATCGAGCGTGCTGACCACATGCCCCATCCGCGACAGCGCGGTGGCCACATGCATAGACACGGTCGATTTGCCCGCCCCTCCCTTTTCATTGCCCACGACGATGATATGCGCCATGCTCTGTCCGCCTTTTGCCTGCTCCGGTGTCACGCCCCGGATTTGAACGCAGCATAGATGGCCAGACCCCCGACGTGAAGCGGGTCAATCGCATTCTGCGGGATTATTGCATTTGGGCCATTGGTTGTTTTGCTTCTGTACCTGCCGTGCGGCGAAAGTCGGCTTTGAGCCCATGCCGGTCATTTTGACTTTTTGCTGCGCCCGCAGGTAGCAAACAACTCGCTGCAAGTGCTCTGTTAACGATGTGGATTTGCGGCAGCGAAAACATCAGCGACGACTGTTCGATGCTGGTGCGCCTGACGTTCCGACGGTTTGGGCGCTCCCCGCCAAGCCCTCAAATGCAGTCGTTGAGAGGTTGGCGCGGGCAATCACACTCGCCAAAACTTGGTCAGGTCAGGAAGGAAGCAGCCGTAACGAGCCCCGATTGGGTCGATGTCATTCCCCACCTGCCGAGGATCATTCCGAGGCGTCTAGTTCCTTTGAACGCTGCGTCTTTTTTGCGCCCAATGGCGTCGGCACCTGTCGATATGTCGAGGCGAGCAGCGCACCCAGGCTCGCGACCAGAACTAACCAGCCTAGCCCGACACGGAAATCACCGGCCACAATCGCAAAGGCCGTAGAGTAATCGCGTGATACGTAACCCGCCATCAAAACCGGCGGTAATAGTGTGAGCACAAGCGACGTAATGCTGATGCGCCGCACCAGACGGACGCCCGCCGTACCCTTCAACGCTCGCCATAACAACAAGGCCAAACCAATCGGCACGAGAAGCGCAGGAAGCTGAAGCAACATATACAAGATCAGCCCGTCACCAGCGTTCCGCGTCGACATCCCGCGCACCAGCAAAAGCCAGCGCTCATCCCCTAAAAACCGACCAAAGGCTGACAATGCCGTTTCGAAAAAGCCAAAGCGCACCCTCGCGTTGAAAAAGGCCATGACGATATACGGCAGGAACACAGTAGATATCAGGCCAATTGCACTGTAAAATGCCGTTGGCTGTGCCAACAAATCTCTCGCCCATGGAGGGAGCGCGTTGCCTAGGCCGCGCACTTGATCCGCCTGCGGTGACTTTGCGAGCGCCTGCATGGCCTCGTTCGCTTTGGTAGCGCCATCTTTCAGCCCGCCCGCAACATCAGAAAGCGACGCGCTCGCAGACTGCATGATATAAATGCTCGCAGCCTTTCCGTCAGCAACCTCGAAATCCACGACATCTCCGGCACGCGGTGCCCGCTTGCCCTGCCACTGCGCCCCCTGAAACGGATAGCGTACTTTGTCATCGCCGAGGATCAGACCTGTTTCATCCGTGTCGTTCCAATCGAGTACTTGTCCGCTTGCCATCGTTCAAACCCCTGTCAATTAAAAATATGTCCCCAACGCATCCTGGTAGATATAAACCGGGATATATGAACTTCATGCAAATTAATCCAGCACACTGCCGCACCAGACATGCTTGTCCGGCCACTGGCTTTCACTTGCAAATATGCGCCGCCTCCGACCACAACTCGTCTCAGGCGGCTTACATCACCAAACGGTGGACGCTCCTTGATACACCTCCTACCGTGGCGAAACCCCGCGAATCCGGTACGGAGCTATGCCCAACAAAATGCCCGCCTATAAAGTCATCGCCCGAAGATAACGCCCCTAAGCTTTTGCCGAATTCGTGGGGCAAGAGGCTATTTTACGCACATTGAAAAACGCGTTCGATGCAGACCGGATCGCGCGGGCCTTTATCATGACGGACATCTGTTTTCCGCACCACCAACAACCGATTCGACTGCAAAGTCTGAACTAATGAGAAAGGCATGCTGTGAATGCGAAGGGATGCTGCGTCAGCCATGGCGACGCCTGCAAAAGGCCGGTTTGTCCCGCCTTGCAGACTTTGGAGCTAAGCTGGTTTGTTTGAGGTTGGAGGCTTTGCCTCTCACATAATCTGTTTCAAAAGCTCAAAAGAAAAACGCCGCCCCTAAAGAGCAGCGTTCTGCATTCCGTGAGATCGGGAGGGTTTAGAAACCCAGACCTGCGTATTTGTTCTTGAACTTCGACACGCGGCCGCCGGCATCGGTCAGGCGGGTGCCGCCGCCGGTCCAGGCCGGGTGCGCGGAGGGGTCGATGTCGAGGGACAGGGTGTCGCCTTCCTTGCCGTAGGTGGAGCGCATCTTGACGATGGTGCCGTCGGTCATCTTCACGTCGATGAAGTGATAATCGGGATGGATATCTGCTTTCATGATCGTGTTCCTTATGCGGATGCGCCGGATTTCGGCTTGTAGTTGGTGTCTTCTGCGATACGTGCGGATTTGCCACGACGCGCGCGCAGGTAATAGAGCTTCGCCCGGCGGACGCGGCCACGGCGCACGACGGTGATGCTGTCGATATTGGTGGAATAGAGCGGGAACACACGTTCCACACCTTCCCCAAATGAAATCTTGCGAACGGTGAACGATCCGGCGATGCCCTCGCCGTTTTTACGGCCGATGCAGACGCCTTCGAAGTTCTGCACGCGGGACCGCGTGCCTTCTGTCACTTTGAAGCCAACGCGAACGGTGTCGCCGGCTTTGAAATCGGGGATGTCTTTCCCCAGAGAGGCGATCTGTTCCGCCTCAATCTGTGCGATGATGTCCATCGTCGCATACTCCTGAATTGCCGCGGTTTGCCCGCGAGTGTTTGCGCGATCTCAGAGCTTCTGGTCTTCTTCCGGGTCCGCCATATGCGCCCGCCAGAGGTTAGATCGTCATATCTTTTGATCCGTGGCGGGTCGGCTATATGCGTCGAAGAAAACGCGTGCGCCAAAGGCCACATGCCCAAGTGGGCTGTTAGCCCCTCAGGTGCGCGGTGGATAGGGGCAATCTGGCCCGAAAGCAAGCGTTTTTCGCAAGGCTTGTGCGCTTTGATTTTGCATTGAAAAGGGGCCGCGTGCCAAGGTTCGGACAAGGGGGACGGTGATGACAGAGTATGACAGGTTGATGTCGCGGGTGGCAGCAGGGTCCCGCATCTTGATTGATGGGGCCACCGGGACGGAGATTGAACGCCGTGGTGTTCCGCAACTGGACAATGCATGGAACGGGGGCGGGGCGCTCAGCCATCCTGACGTGTTGAGGCAAGTGCATGTGGATTACATCCGCGCGGGCGCCGAGATGGTGATTTCCAATACCTTCGCCACGCATCTGCACGCGTTGCAAGATGCGGGCGAAGACGCCCTGTTCGAGGAGTACAATGTGCAAAGCGTGAAATTGGCCCGGGAAGCTGTCGTGACGGCCGGTCGCCCGGGTGTTCTGGTTGCAGGCGGCATGTCGTACTGGTCTTGGTCGGGTCGGCTGACCACAGCTGACGAGATCGGCGAACCGGCGGCGCGGCAGGCCGGGATGATGGCCAAAGCCGGGGCGGATCTGATCATTCTGGAGATGATGGTCGATATCGCGCGCATGCAAGTGACGCTTGACGCGGCGCTCACCGCGGGTGTGCCGGTTTGGGTGGGGCTGTCCTGCAAGCCCGATGAGGCCGGGCAGATGTGTTTGCTGAACGGCGATCCTTTGGCAGAGGCGATCGCGCTTTTGAAGACGAAGCCAATCGACGTGGTCGCGATTATGCACACGGAGGTGGGATATGTGGAGGCATGTCTGGAGATCGTGAAGGCGGATTGGTCAGGGCCGATCTGCGTCTATGCCCATTCCGCGCGGTGGGTGGATCAGAAGACCATTTTTGATGGCACGATTTCCGCCCCGGATTATGCGGATTATGCGGCGGGTTGGGTCGCGCAAGGCGTTCAGATCGTCGGGGGGTGCTGTGGCCTCGGCGTGGATCATATCAAGGCACTGTGGCCGCTGGTTGCAGCCACTTAGAGCGTTTCCAGTTATCATTGAAGCATCGCATCGGCTTTTGCGTTTGAGCCACAAGGGCTATCGGCGGGGCAATGCAGCGGAAGCCGATTCATTGTGAACTGGAAACGCTTTAGTCGTCGTCTGTCTTGGCCGCCCAAAGATCGGGGCGGCGTGCTTTGGTCAGCGCTTCAGATTGAGCGCGGCGCCATTTCGCGATCTCGCCGTGATTGCCGGACATCAGCACATCGGGGATCTTGCGGCCCTGCCATTCTGCTGGTCGGGTGTATTGGGGATGTTCGAGGAGCCCTTCGGAAAAGCTTTCTTCTTGCGTCGAGGCGGCGTTGCCAAGCACGCCCGGCAGCAGCCGGACAGTGGCGTCGATCAGAGCCTGGGCCGCGATCTCTCCTCCTGTGAGGACGAAATCACCCAGTGAGACCTCTTGGATGTTGAAGTGCTCAATCACGCGTTCATCGAGGCCCTCAAAACGGCCGCAAATCAGCGTGACACCAGGGCCAGCCGCCAGATTTCGCGCCATGTCTTGCGTGAAGGGCGCGCCACGGGGGCGGAGGTATAGGATGGGGCGATCTGAGGGTGCACCGGCCGTGGCGGCCTCAATAGCGTGACTCATGACATCTGCGCGTAGCACCATGCCAGCGCCGCCGCCTGAGGGAGTGTCATCGACATTGCGGTGTTTGCCGGTCCCAAAGCGGCGCAGATCGGTGGTGTCAAGGGTCCAGCAGCCGTCTTTCAATGCTTTGCCGGTCAGGCTTTCGCCGAGAACGCCGGGAAAGGCATCGGGCAAAAGGGTGATCACTTGTGCGGCCCAGACGCCGGCGAGCCGGGGGTTATGATCCATCAGGTCGCGAGGTTTCAGTGATGCGGAAATGGATTTTCTGCCGTGAGATTTGGACAGTGATGACTTTGGCGTTTCAGACATGAATGTCGTCCCTCGTGCGTCCAGCGGAACGATTTTTCTGCGAAAAATCTGATCTGAAAATTCGCAGAATTTTCGTTTTCGTCAAAACACGCCCTCCGGTGGGTCCGCGACGATGCGGCCGGTTGAGATGTCGATGGTGGGGACGGCATCCAGCGTGAATGGCAAAAGGACGGACGCGCCGCCGTCTACCGGGTCAACCTCCAGCAGGTCAGACGCGCCGTGATTGTGGACGGCTTTCACGCGGCCCAGTTCCGCACCTCCGGTGTCGAAGACAGCCAGCCCGATGAGGTCGGCGTGGTAGTATTCATCGTCCTCTGGCTCGGGCAGTTTGGCGCGATCCACGTAGAGACGCAGACCGCGCATACGGTCGGCCACTTCCTTTGTGGGCACACCGGAGAGGCGGCCGACAAGCGCGCCTTTGGCCTGACCTGTCAGCGTCACCTCAAAACTCTTCGTGCCGTCTTCGGATTGAAGTGGGCCATAGGCGGCGATGTCTTCGGGCTGGGCGGTGAAGCTTTTGAGGCGCACCTCGCCTTTGACGCCGAAGGCCCCGGCGATGGCCCCTATGCAAACCCTCTCAGACATCAGCGCGTCTCTACCTGCAGGCTGCCCGCGCGACTGTCCCAGCCTGCGCGTTCCAACTCGGGGGTTTCATGGTCTTCCTCTGGCCACCCAACGCAGAGATAGCCGACCAGAAGCCAGTCTTCCGGAACGTCCAGATCGCGCGTCAGGCGGTCTGGATCGAGGATGGACACCCAGCCCACGCCTACACCATGCGCCCGCGCAACGAGCCAGAATTGGGTGATGGCGCTGACCACTGAATAGCGACGCATTTCCGGCATGGTTTGCGCCCCTAGCCCTGCCCCCTTAGGTGTCTCTTCGGCGCAGAAGATGGCCAGTTGGATCGGGGCTTCTTGCATGCCGGAGAGTTTGAGCTGGCTGTAAAGTGCAGCTTTTTCGCCATTGTAGCCCGCCAGCGCGTCCGCATTCGCCGCCCTATAGTTTTCCAGCGCGGCCTTGCAGGCGGCGCTCGTTTCCACTCGGATCACGCGCCATGGCTCACTCAGCCCAACTGAGGGGGCCAAGGTGAAGGCCTCAAGGCAGGCAGACAACACCTCTTCGCCCACCGGATCGGTGCGAAAGCGGCGCACGTCGCGCCGCCAACGCATCAATTCGGAGAGCTGTTCTTGGAAGTCCGGGGAAAAGCGTGTCACGCGCCCAATCCTTTACCGTTCCTCCTGATGCTTCAGCTTTCTTCTTCAGCAGCAGCTTCTTCCGCCGGTGCTTCATCGGCTGCGGCTTCTTCAGCGGGGGCCTCTTCAGAGGGTGCTTCTTCGGCAACCACTTCCTCTTCCACCGGCTCAGCCGCGGCTTCTTCAGCAGCTTTTGCCTTCTCGGCCTTCTCTTCGGCGCGATCTTTGGCTTTCTGGCCCGGCTCACCCTTTTGCGGGTTGCTGCGCTCTTTCTTCTCAACCACGCCAGCAGCCTCGAGGAAGCGGGAGATGCGGTCGGTGGGCTGGGCGCCCTGGCTCATCCAGTACTGGATGCGTTCCATGTTCATCTTCACGCGCTCTTCGCTGTCTTTCGGCAGCAGCGGGTTATACGTGCCCAACTTTTCAATGAAGCGACCATCGCGCGGCATGCGCGAGTCGGCCGCGACAATGCGGTAGAAGGGGCGTTTTTTGCTGCCACCACGGGCAAGACGGATTTTCATGGCCATTTGAGTTTCTCCTTTAGAATGGCGGGGGTTAGGTGGGGTGAAACCCCACCCTACGTTTGTTGCCTTTTGTGATGCTGGATCACTTCGGCGATGATGAAGTTCAGGAACTTCTTGGCGAAAACCGGGTCCAGATCAGCCCGGTTTGCCAAATCTTCGAGCCGCGCGATTTGCGTGGCCTCTCGGGTAGGGTCAGAGGGCGGCAGATCGTGCTCTGCCTTCAGTTTGCCCACGGCCTGCGTGTGCTTGAACCGTTCGCCCAGCGTGTAGACGAGGATCGCATCCAAACGGTCAATGCTTTCGCGGTGGCCTTTCAGAAGCTCCGCTGCGCGGGTGATGGCGTCAGTCATATGGCATACCTCGTCATGTCATGTGCATAGATCGCGTTTTCAGCATTGTGGCTTGAGCGCTCAGATCTCTTTGTGGCCCCAAGACGTAGTGCCAGTGCGATCGAAGCGGTGTTGCCGTCTGCGATGTAACTTACGATCGGACGGCCTCTGAGATTTTTGCCTGCCCAGAGCAAAGCCGCGTTTGCCGCCTCTCCGGCGATGCCACGGCCACGCGCGCCCTCATATACATTCCAGCCGATCTCTATGTCGTCATGATCGGGGGGGTGATGTAGCCCAACACAGCCCACAGGCCGGTCATTTTCCGTGACTGTCCACCAGCCAAACCCTTTGAGCGCCCAATGCCCGGCATCAGAGGCAAACATCTGCCACGCATCCACGAGGGTCAGCGGGCCAGAAATGAACTCCGTCGCGTCGGACGTGTAAAAGGTGGCATAGCTTTCGAAATCCGCTTCTACGGGTCCTCGCATCACAAGCCGTTGCGTTTTGATCTGTGGGATGTCAGTCAACGGGCATCCCCTTGGGTTTGAAAAGTGGATCGGCGTAGTGGCTGATCTCCAGCTCGATCCCGTCGCGCAGCTGGCCGGTTTTCAGCCGCTCGGGCGAGGGGTGGCGGTAGACCGCGTCGCTGCCGTCGATTGTGGGTGCGTCCGGATCCTTCACGGCACCAAGGCGTTCGGCCAGACGTATGGAATCGAGGTTCTTGGGGTCGATATAGCTGACCGCCTCAGTCCAGCCCATTTGCGTGTACAGATGGCCGCGCACAGCGTGGGTGGCCTCTAGTGCGTAGCCGTGACCGGCCTCCTTGGGCCAGATGATCCAGGCGATTTCGCGCTCGGGCCAGGCCGCAGGATACCAGCCACCCGCCATGCCCAGCGTGCGGTTGTCATCACGATGGTGGATCATCCACATGCCGTAGCCGCGAATGTTCCAATGGCCGATTTCAGCGGCGTAAAGCATCCAGGTTTCATAGGGGTTCAGCGGCCCGCCCATGAAGCGAGAGCGGTAAGAGGCAAAGGTGGCCTTGAAATTGGGGTAATCATCCGGCTCTGGCCCGCGAAGGATCAGGCGCTTCGTTTCGATGGTGGGGATGGTGCTATCGGGCATCAGGCGGCCACCTTTGGATGGTGACGGAAGACGCAGCAGGTTTCTTCTTCGGTAAGGTAGCCTTCAGCCTCTAGATCCCGCGTCGCACCCAAGCCTTCGGCAAGGCGGACGGAGCGGGTGTTTTCCTCGTCAATATAGCTGACCAGCGAAGGCAGTTTCAGGATGTTGAAAGCGTAGGCGCGGATGGAGCGGGCCGCCTCGGCGGCGAGCCCTTTGCCCTCAGCGGATTTAGAGACGACCCAGCCCAGTTCGGGTTCCCAGTCACCGGGTTCTGCGCCGATTTGGACAAAGCCCAGAACCTCGCCCGTGTCGCGGTCTGTCAATGCCCATGCGCCGTAGCCGCGCAAAAGCCATGTCGCGTTGAGCTGCATGAATTCGCCCCATGCGTCTTCGCGGGTTTGGCAATCGCCGTAGAATTGGCCGCGCGGCGGGGCGAGCATGTCGGCGAAGGCGTCAAAATCGGTGATCTGGGGCGCACGCAGGATCATGCGCTCCGTTTCCAGCACGGGCACAAGCGCTTGCATCTTCTGCGCGGTTGCGGCCGCCGGGCCGGTCGAGAGGGTTTCGTGGAAAGGCTGGGCTGTCACGCTGCGCCCTCCGCCAAACTATCCGGGCCCGGATGCCGATAGAGCATTTCCGCGCCCATGTGGACGTTGTCATAGCTGCGCTCAAACCACGCGCCCATGCGTTCAGCGAGCGCCACCGAGCGTGTGTTGCCCGGCACGATGTTGGAAGTGAGCGTGGTGAAGCCCAGCGTGGTGTAGGCCCAATCGCGGGCACAAGTGGCGGCCTCATGGGCGATGCCAAGGCCTTCATAGCGGTCAAAGACGACCCAGCCCACTTCCGGTTCGGGCCAGCCTTCGGGGTTCCAGATGCCGGAGATGCCAGCCGCCTCGCCCGTGTCCTTCATCTCAATGGTGAAATAGCCATATCCGTGCAGCGCCCAGTGGCCGATATTGACGGCAAACCAGCGCCATGCGTCAGAGCGGGTTTTCTCTGTCCCGAACCCGGCGGAGCGGACGGGATCCATCAGGAAGGCGCAGAGTGGGTCAAAATCCGCAGCCTCAGGCCCGCGGAGGATCAGCCGGTCGGTTTCCAAGCGGGGGATATCGAGGGAGAGCGTCACTGTAACGCCTCGGGACCAGGATGGCGGTAGTAGTGAATGATGCCGCCATTTGGCAAAGGGTGTTCATAATCGAGCGTTGCGCCCAGCCGTTCGGCCACTTTGATGGAGCCCGTGTTTTCCGGCTCAATCGCGCTGGCCACTGTCGCCCAGCCCAGATCGTAGTAGATGTAGTTTCGTGCGCAAAGGGCGGCCTCAGTCGCGTAGCCGCGCCCGCCTTTGTCTTCCATCAACAAGTAGGCGAGTTCCGGTTCAGGCCATGTTTCGGCCGCCCAAGGGCCGACCATGCCGGTGAAATCACCGGTGGATTTTTCCTCAATCGCGAAAAGACCGTAGCCGCGTTCGACCCAGTGGCCGACGAAGCAACAGGCCAAACGCCATGCGCCGTAGCGATCTGCCGGGCCGAGGAAGAAGCGGCTGCCTTCGGAGGTGAAGAAATCGGCCAGGCGGTCGAAATCGCGCGCGGGGTCGTAGCCGCGCAGGATCAGGCGCTCGGTTTCGAGCTGGGGGATATGGAGGGCAAAACTCATGTGCGGCGCAATCCAAACAAGGACCGCCAACCGGATTTCTTGGCCGGTGCAGGCGTTTTGGTCGGGATTGCGGCGGCTAGGCCAATCTGCGCCAGAAACACGTCTTCCACACCGACTTGCGCTGCGTTCAGGGCGGCCGGGTTTGTCAGATAGGCGAGGTTGGCCGCGCGACCGCCATAGGGCGCGCCATCCAACGTCGTGCCTTCAAATCTGGGGCTGATGATCACGTGGGTGATATTTTGCGGCAGATCATCATGAGCCACGGGCAGCGGTTTCAGAAGTTCCGCCAGCCAGTATTCGCCCCCATCCGCGACCTCGACCCTGCGCAGAACGCGCATTTCCAGGCGCTCACATTCGGGCGCGCCGGGCAAAGGGTTATCAAAGGCGTCTAACTTGACCAGCATCGGGTGTTACTTCTTTTTCCCAAACCCGGAAAGTCCGGGGGGCAGGCCGCCGCCACTGAGGCCGGGCAGACCGCCGGGCATCTTGCCGCCCAAAGCTTTGGCCGCTTGTTCGAGCGCTTTGGGGTCCATGCCAGCGGCCATCTCTTCGGGGGAGGGGCCGCCCCCCATACCTTTACCGCCCATCATGCCTTTCATGGCCTGTTTCAGCATGCCGCCTTTGCCCATTTTGCCCATTTTCTTCATCATGTCGGACATCTGACGGTGCATCTTGAGTAGTTTGTTCAGATCGCTCACATCCTGACCCGCGCCTGCCGCGACGCGTTTTTTGCGGCTAGCCTGCATGATTTTGGGGTTGGCACGCTCTTTCTTTGTCATGGACTGAATGAGCGCGATCTGGCGGGTGATGACCTTGTCGTCAAAGCCCGCCTGCTCCATCTGTTTGGACATTTTGGCGGCACCCGGCAGCATGGACATCATGCCTTCCATACCGCCCATCTTTTGCATCTGCTCCAGCTGGCTGCGCAGGTCGTTGAGGTTGAATTGGCCCTTCTGGAAGCGCTTCATCATGCGCTCGGCCTGTTCGATTTCGATCGTTTCCTGCGCCTTTTCGACCAGGCTGACAATGTCGCCCATGCCCAGGATCCGGCCCGCGATGCGTTCAGGCTCAAAGGTCTCGATGGCGTCCATCTTTTCGCCGAGGCCCACGAAGCGGATGGGCTTGCCGGTGATGGCACGCATGGAAAGCGCCGCACCGCCGCGCCCGTCACCATCCATCCGCGTCAGGACGACGCCGGAGACACCGATCTTGTCGTCGAATTCAGTCGCCACGTTGACCGCGTCTTGGCCTGTAAGGCCGTCAACCACCAGCAGGGTTTCGCGGGGGTTGGCCACGTCGCGCACGGCGGCGGCCTGTGCGATCAACACCTCGTCGATGTGCAGACGACCGGCGGTGTCGAGCATGTAGACATCGTAACCGCCCAGGCTGGCCTGCGTCTTGGCGCGTTTGGCGATGGCGACCGGGTCTTCGCCTTTGACGATGGGCAGGGTATCGACACCGATCTGGGTTCCGAGGATGGCCAGCTGTTCCATGGCCGCCGGGCGGTTAACGTCGAGGGAGGCCATCAGCACGCGTTTGCCGTCGCGTTCCTTGAGTCGCTTGGCGAGTTTGGCAGTCGTGGTGGTTTTACCCGAGCCTTGCAAACCCACCATCAGGATGGGCGCGGGCGGGTTGTCGATCTTGAGCGCGCCGGGGTCTTCTTCACCGGTAAGCGTATCCACCAGCGCGTCGTGCACGATCTTGACGACCTGCTGGCCGGGCGTGATGGATTTGGTGACCGCCTGGCCGGTGGCCTGTTCCTGAACCTTCTTGATGAACTCGCGCGCGACGGGGAGGGAGACGTCAGCCTCCAAAAGTGCCACGCGCACCTCACGAAGGGCAGTTTTGACGTCGTCTTCGGACAATGCGCCCTGTTTCGTCAGCCGGTCGAGGACGCCAGAGAGACGTGTCGATAGATTTTCAAACATCGCGCGGCCTCCTTCGCCGGTTAACAGATGCCACGCTAATATAGGCGCGACGGCTCAAAGCATAAACGCCCCCACGGGCGAAACTCGCTGGTGGGGGGCGATCCCGGGATGGGTTCCCAAGGGACCGGAAGCGTCAAACTTCCAAAGATTTGGGGCCATTTATGCCCGTTGGTGGTGTGAGTCAATGCAGCATGAGTGGACATTTGCGGCTTTGAAGCACTATGGTGGCGCATCTGGATTGTCACAACAGGAGGGCCCGAGCTGAACATGCGTATCATTCGACGTCTTCAGCATGGACCCCGCTATGCCCTGCAGATCCGTTTGCAGGGCTGATCTGACACTCTGACCCTGTCTTGATCAGCCTCTTTGCCGCGTATGCGGCGCTTTTGAATACGCTGAGACAGACATGACCCTTCTTCACATCCAATCCCTTGGGCTGACGATTGCCGAGCCCATTTTCACTGACCTTTCCCTGACCTTGGCCAAAGGTGACCGACTGGGCCTTGTGGCCGCCAATGGGCGCGGGAAGACGACGCTTCTCAATTGCCTGACCGGTCATTCTGATCCAACCCATGGGGAGATTGCGCGCGGGCGGGGCCTGCGTGTGGGCTATGTGCGCCAGACGTTGCCGGAGGGTGCAGAGGCCTTAACGCCCTATGAACTGACATTGGCTGCACTGCCTGCGGAACAGGCGGATTATGAAAGCTGGCGGGTGGATGTGGTGCTTGGCGAGTTGGCCATGCCGTATGAATTGCAGCATCAACCGCTTGAAGCGCTGAGCGGCGGGTGGCAGAGGATGGCGATGCTGGCCGCAGAATGGGTGGGGACGCCCGATGTGCTTTTGCTCGACGAACCGACCAACCATCTGGATCTGGGGCGGATCGGTCAATTGCAGGCCTGGTTGGCGGGGCTGCCGCGCGATCTGGCGATGATCGTCACCTCCCATGATCGGGCGTTTTTGGACGCTGTCACCAATCGGACGCTGTTTTTGCGCGCGGAGCGCTCGCGTGCGTTTCCGCTGTCCTTTTCCGCCGCGCGCGATGCGTTGGATGAGGCGGACGCGGCCGATGAGAGGCGCTTTGCCAATGATCTCAATAAGGCCAAGACGTTGCGACGACAGGCAGCGAAACTCAAGAATGTGGGGATCAATTCAGGCTCTGATTTGCTGCTCACCAAGACCAAACAATTGACGGAACGGGCCGAGAGAATGGAAGCCGCCGCGCGCCCTGCCCACCAGGAGCGCAGCGCGGGGGAGATCAAACTGACCAATAGCGGCACCCATGTTAAGGCGCTTTTGACCCTGCCAGATGTGGAGGTGACAGCGCCCGATGGCCGGGTGCTTTACCGGACCGGGCAGAAGTGGATTTCGCCGGGGGAGCGGGTTGTTCTGCTCGGCGCCAACGGGACCGGCAAGACGCAGTTGATCAATCTGGCGGCGCAAGCTTTTGAGGAGGAGGGCCCGATCCGGGCTGCGCCATCCGTGGTGCCCGGCATCTCAGATCAACACCTGACACAACTGACGCGCAGCAAAACCCCGATGGAGCTGGTCACGGAACGGTTCGACATCGGCGATCAGCGCGCGCGCGCTGTCCTGGCCGGTGCGGGCGTGGCCATGGCGATGCAAGACACGCGAGTGGAGGCGCTGTCAGGTGGGCAGAAGGCACGGCTGGCGATGCTGATGTTGCGGCTGACGCGGCCCAATTTCTATCTGCTGGATGAACCGACCAATCATTTGGACATAGACGGGCAAGAGGCGTTGGAGGACGAACTTGTCACCCATGGCGCGGCTTCATTGCTGGTCAGTCATGACCGAAGTTTTCTGCGGAATGTGGGCAACAGGTTTTGGTGGATCAAAGGCAAACGGCTGGAAGAGGTCGATGACCCTGAGCCATTCCTGCAAAGCGAAATGTTAGGGCCGGGCGTTTGATCGGTCTGCGGTACCTTCTCATGGTCTGATGTTTTTGTGCGTGCACTGCATCGGATAGGTTGCATTAATTGGCCTTGCCTTTTCAGGACCTATGAAGCGCGCTCGCGTACCTGTCTTTTTGTCAGAAGTACGTCTGGGGACATGTCGAAGCCCAAGATTTCAGCGTTGTGGACAGAGCCCCAGAGCACTTTTGTCAAAGAGCTACAGGCCTTCATTTGTTGCTAACCCCTATTTGCGAAACCTTGCGAGGTCATGGGCTTTCAGGTAGTTTTTCGCAAAAGATAAAAAACGAGGCAGTCGGGAAATGGCAGAACTCCCCCCCGTTGGTGCGCTTTGGATTGGTGGGTCGCTCACCTGGCTCGAACAGGTGTGCCTCAAATCCTTTGTCGATCAGGGGCATCCTACGATCCTTTACACGTACGGGGACGTCAAAGGCGTGCCCGAAGGCGTCGAGGTGCGTGATGGTCGGCAGGTGGTTGATACCGACGATTTCATGACCCATTCGCGCACTGGGTCTGTGGCGCTGTTTTCCGATCTTTTCCGCTTTCACATGATCGCGAAGGACCCCGACATCATCTATATCGACACCGATGTTTATTCTGTCCGGCCTATTCCTGCGGATGAGAAATATGTGTTCGGCTACGAGACATGGAACGCCGAAAAGGGCAAAGGCCAGATCAACGGCGCGATCCTGCGGATGCCGCCTGATTGCCCTACATTGAAGGGCCTTCTGGACTTCACCAAAGAGAGCCATCCTTTGCCCGATTGGTTGCCGCCGCGCTTTCTCAAAGAGGCCAAGGCGCGCGCCGCTGAGGGCAACCCGATGTCTGTTTCGGAACTGCCCTGGGGCATCTGGGGCCCATTGGGTGTGACCGCCTATCTGCGCATGACCGGAGAGATGGAGCACGCACGCCCCACCTCATTTTACTACCCCATCCATTTCGCCGACCGTCGCGTCTTCACCCGCAGGCCCATGCACACATGGAAGCAAACCACCGAGGAGACCCGCTGCATCCATATCTGGGCGCCGATCAAACGCTTCTGTGCGCGCAAGCATGACGGTGTGCCGCCCAAGGGTAGTTTCCTTGATGAACTGATGATCAAGCACGGCATTGACGCCAGCCTGACGCCGATCGCGGATCAGAAAGACCGCTCCGTGGTGGCGTGATTTGGCCTTGGACGTGATGACATCCGAGACGCCCGTTCTGTTTCATTCCTCAAACGCGGTGCGCGCGACATCGCTGGCAGGCTCGGAAAAACGGCTGGTTGTGTCCTTCACCGGGATCGGTCGCCGCAAATCAAAACAGCAGCCCGAGGAATTTGTCGGCGCGGCGCAAATGGCCGGGCGCAATCACGTGCTGTTTGTGGCCGATCGTGTGCGAAGCTGGTACAACGCGCCTGGTATGTATGAAGAGATCATCGATCTCGTGCAGTCCTACAAACGCACCCATAATATCGAACAGGTCGCAACGCTTGGCGAAGGGATGGGAGGCTACGGTGCAATCCTTTTTGCCCGCGCGCTGGGGGCGAGCAATTCCATGTCCTTTGCGGCCCAGTATTCGGCAGATCCCAAAGTGGTGCCGGAAGACGACCGCTGGATGGAGCATCGCGCCAAGATCCCGCATTTTACCCGCCCGCCTTTGGAGGCGGTGCTGAGCGAGAACTGCAGCTATTTCGCGATGCACGCAGATGGGCCGCATGACAAACCCCATTGGAGCCGCTTCCCCAGAGCGGCGCAATTCCACCACTATCTGGCCGGGGTCGGGGATCATTCGCTCAGTCGGAAATTGGATGGGGCGGGCAAACTTCATGCGGTTGTGCATGGGGGAATTTTGGGCCGCCCGGTGGCGCTGAGGCGCACCCTGAAAGACGTCTTCAAGAACCTGAGGCAAGTGGAAAAAGACTGACCCTGCACAGTCGCGGACTCAAGGACGCGGTCCGCCGCGCCTTGGCTATGCCCCACACAGCGTCCGGCGAAGACGCTTTGGCGTGTTAAATGGATGCAGTCAGGCCTGCCGCGCGATCGGTTTCAGTGGCGCCACTTTCGCCTCATGCGCCAGAACCTTGCGCATCATCAACCGACCATATGTGTTATTGCCATGATAGGGATCATCGCCCCCCTTGGCGTATTCCGGCTTCAAAAACCCATCCTCATCGGCCGTCTCGGCAGGCGGCGTCACAATCGCAAGGCCGCGCTTTGACAGCCACTCTGCAAAAAGCACCCGCGCCCGGGTGTCGATGGCCCTGAGCATCGGCAAAGGCAGCTTCAACTCCGTCGTCTCTGGATTGGGCCGCACCGGCCAGGGTGCAGATATCACGAAAGGCCGCACACCGGTGCTGATCAACTGGTCGAAAAACGCGCGAATATGCTTTTGGTCCTCTGCCACGATGCGGGCGAAAAGGTCCTCTGACACTGGCGTCTTGCCCGTCACCCCAAGCCAGGACGGCGCGGCATTCAGCCAGCCCTCATGGCGGAAAACACGGTAATTGTGATTGCCAAGGCAAATGCCCCAGCGATGCTCTTGCTCGAAGGCTGACACGTCAAAGAACTGCTTGAGCTTCTTGCGAAACCGCCTGTTGGTCAGCACGACTTTGCCATCTTCGATGGCGCTGAAAGGCTCGGCCTCATTGTCAGCAGTGCCCAGCGGGAACACGACCATTGGCTCGGCGCCTTCCTCCTGCTCCAGCGCGCTGGCCCCGGCGCGCAGTGCGCGGGTATGAGAATTGCCGCAAACATAAAGCGTCATGTCGAGAACATCTCCAGGATTTCCTCATCGCAATGCACGTCTGATTTCTTGGGCGTAGGCGCGTCTGCCGCTGGCTTGGGCAGTTCCACCTCACCGCCCCCATGCGCGCGGAAGAAGATATCCATCACCCGCGCCACACCCTCAGAAGCCACCTGCCGCATGTTGGGTCGGTAAAATGCGCCCCGCATCGGGTGGGAAGCGACGAGTTCGTAGGACGGGTAATAATCCACGAAATCGTGCTCCATCATCAACTCGCCACACACCGCGCGCAGCACCGATTTGGAATAGACGGTCGCAGGCAGCACATGCTGATCCGTGGCCGTTGCCGTTAGCGGCACGGGTGAGACGGTGAAGAGGAACTTCATGTCGGGGTTATGTTCATGGGCGAAACGGATGAATGTCTGCGCATCGCGCAGGATCTCAGCAAAGCGGAAGTTCTTGAAGGCGTAAATCGCGGGATCAAATGCGCCTGCAATTGTGCCTGGGCAAGTGGGCAGCACGGCACGGTCATTGAGGTTTTCCCAAGCCTCGGTCAGGCCAAAGGTGAAAACGAAGATATCGGTCTCAGAAAGCATGGTTTTGACTTGCGCCAGATGATGTTTGCGCTCGAGCAGGCATTCGGCCTCGGAGGCAAAACCACCCGGCTGGATGCTGGGGCGGAAGGGGTCGTAAAACCGGCCGTCTTTTTCCCAGACGCCATCCTGCGGTGTGAAGCGATCAAAGGCACGGGCGAAAAGCTGGATCAGCTGGCGCACCGAATAGATGTTGCCGTAACGTGCGGAATAGTGGCCGTAACCGAATTCATCGGCAGTTTTTTCGTCAATCATTGCCGGTGCGGGCTCGAAATCCATGAAGTTGTAACCACGGTTGCGGAACTGGCGCGCGATATGCTGGGCAAAGCAACTTCCAGCAGCAGAGATGCGCATATCCGGCGTGATCTCAAACCGCGGCTGATAAACGCCATCCATCTCGATGGGCGAAAAATCGGCCACCCCGGATTTCCAGAAGGCGCGGGGCGGTTGCGACGAATACGGGTTCTGCATCGGTGGCCTCATCTTGTTCTATGGGCGCAGGATAGCGGATGCCGGTGGTCAAATTATGGCGGAGATATTGGCCTGCTCCGAAAGACTGCGCGATTTTTGCCCAATCTAACCGAAAACACGCTTTTTTGGAACTGGTTCGTTTTGCCGTGATGCTGTTAGGGCGTAAAACATGCCGTCCAAAAGAAAAAGGGGCGGCCAAATGACCGCCCCTCGCATCAAGATGCCCTTAATTTACGGCAAGATGACCTGATCGATCACGTGGATCACGCCGTTGGACGCTGCCACATCAGCGGCCACCACATTGGCACCATTCACGGTCACACCACCGGTTGTGCCGATCGTCACATCGCTGCCCTGAACAGTTGTGGCTGTCATGCCGTCAGACAGATCCGTCGACATCACTTTGCCCGGCACCACGTGGTAGGTCAGGATGGCCACAAGCTGATCCTTGTTTTCCGGCTGCAGCAACGTGTCGACAGTGCCCTTGGGCAGGGCGGCAAACGCTTCATCCGTGGGAGCAAACACAGTGAACGGGCCTTCACCCTTCAGCGTGTCCACGAGGCCCGCAGCCTGCACCGCGGCAACCAATGTGCCGAAGGAGCCTGCCGCCACAGCGGTATCAACGATATCGGCATCCTGTGCCATCGCGGGCAGGGAGGTGGACATCAGGGCGGCGGCCGTCAGGGCCAAGTAAGTTCTGCGAAGCATAAAATCTCTCCTTAGGTTCGCGTATTGATTTGGAATGCATCCTGCGCACTCGGGTGACTTACGCGGTACAGTACCATTCGGTTCAGAATGGATTTTACTAAAATAATCTGGATTACAGCATCTTTCGCGCTAAGCGGGGCCGGGGCGGCGGTTCAATTCACAGAAACGTGAACGCAATGCGGGGCTGCGTGAGAAATATTGCAATCTTTCTGCGCGATCTATCTCAACAGCGGCGTCTGGCAGGCCGGTGAAACAGATCCAACGTCTTCGTGATGGGGGTTGTTTTGTTCCGAAAGCTGGCGAAATTAACCGAAACGGCAATCCTGCCGAGGGAAGGAAATCGCATACATGGCCTATCGCTGGAAGAATTCGCTGAGGGACAGTGATGTCACGCCCGAGCATCTTTACCTCAATCGCCGCCACCTCATTGGTGCGGCCATGGCGGGCTTTGCGCTCTCGGGTCTGGGTGGGGCCGCCCGCGCTGACGAGGAACTGGAGCCGACGTCCTGGGACGATATCACCAGCTACAACAACTATTATGAGTTCGGCACAAGCAAATCCGACCCCGCACAATACGCGCATACCCTGACAACCGAGCCATGGACCGTAAAGATCGACGGCATGGTGGATCGCCCGGGCGAATATGCGTTCGAAGATATCATGTCGAAGATGACGATCGAGGAACGCATCTACCGGTTCCGCTGCGTTGAGGCGTGGTCCATGGTCGTGCCTTGGAACGGGTTTGAACTGGCCGATCTGCTGAACCTGGCCGGGGTGCAGTCGTCTGCGAAATATGTGGCGTTTGAGACGGTGATGCGTCCCGAGGAAATGCCGGGCCTGCGCAGCCGGGTGCTGGACTGGCCTTATGTCGAAGGTCTGCGCATGGATGAGGCGATGCATCCGCTCACCATAATGGCGACCGGAATCTATGGGCGCGACATCCCCAACCAGAACGGTGCGCCGCTGCGCCTCGTGGTGCCGTGGAAATACGGGTACAAATCCATCAAATCGATTGTCCGTATCACCCTGACGGACACGGAACCGCCTACCTCCTGGAACAAATCGGCGCCCAATGAATATGGCTTTTATTCCAACGTGAACCCGGGGCGCAGCCACCCTCGGTGGAGCCAGGCCCAAGAGCGCGTTATCGGCACCGGCCTATTCGCGCGCAAAATCCCGACGCTGATGTTCAACGGCTACGAAGAGGAGGTGGCCGGCCTTTATGAAGGCATGGACCTTATAAAGTTCCACTGAGCCAACGCCGACCGTCTGCGCGCGGCGAAGGCGATCTTCGCTTCGGGCCGTACTGTCAGCCCCTTCGTCAAAACCATCCGACATAGCGGCGACAGCACGCCGCGTTTTGGACGGTGTTGCCAAACAGTTGATTGGATTTGGGTGCCAAAAGCGCCTACCAACGTGGCCGACACCATGACCGGCCACGCGGCATGCCGTAATAGCAATGTGCTGAGCCTGACTTTGATAAAGGACATGCCCCACAAATGACCCTGCGAAAGCGACTGCTGGGATGGCTGATGTGCTGTTTGAGCCTTGCCCCCGCCGCCAGCCTTGCCGAAACCGCGCGGTTTACCTCACCAGATATTCTGGTGTTGGGCGACAGCCAACTCACCTTCGGAGCAGGGCCCACATTTCTGGACTTTTTCGAGAACATAAGAACGCGCTGCACCGCCACGCCCGCGCAATTGGTCCAACTGGAAAGCCTGGGACAGATGCGGACCAGCGTGATCGGTGTGCGGTCTTCAACCTTGCAATCCTGGTTAGAACGATCTGGGCGGTTCAAGGGCATGGTGTGCGATGTTGATCCCAACTGGAAGGTGAACGCAAAAGGCTTTGGGTTTGTCAGCACCAGCCCCGATGAATTTGTACAAATCGGGCAGGGCCGCGAGTATCAGTTTTGCGAAGCCGACAAATCCCCTTTTGAGACGATGTTCCGTGATGATTACTACGCGCCAAAGCTTCTGGTTTTGTCGTTGATGGGAGGCGCGTCTGATCGTTGGGCTAACATTCCTGACCTTGCGCGGCAGGATGCCGTGAACCTTGTGGCCCAGATTCCTCAGGATATGCCCTGCATATTCATGACGACCCTGCCGGCCCACAAGCAGGAGATCGTTGAAAAGCGGTCGCGCGCGCAAGAAAACCTGAAAGCGGCCTTTGAAGAGACGAACTCAAGATGCTCCTTCGTGTCAGGGCTTACCCCTGAAACGATCGAGGCCTTCGTTGGCAACAGCGCGTTCTTCCGTTCCAACGGGGCAGGTGTGGTCAAAGATCCGTTTCACCCCAATGAGACGGCCGCCAAACATTTCTTTGATCTTGAGGCTGACAACATTTGCAAAGCTATTTTCGATCAGATCGGCACGCTACCCCAACCACGGGGCTGATGGTGGCGGTCCGGTTTCGTGAGGCGCAATGCGATCGGGGCTTCTGATGGCAAGGGGTTTTAGGTGCCATCCAGAAGCGCGCGCATGCCGCTGCCTTTGAAACCGGGGGCACCACATTTGATTGGGCCACCCTGATCCAGATTCCCACCCGACGATCAACTATGCGCATGCACTTTTCAGGAATGCCGGAAACTGTAACAGATTGAACATATCCGTGAGAGAGATTGCCGGAGCGGGCCCCTGCGCCCTATCTTTGTACAAATCCACAGCGAGGACCGGCCGCGCCACATGTCAAAACTCATCAACAAATCCCTGCGCCGTATTCCGGCCTGGCTGATTTATGCGGTGGGCGTTGCTTATGCGGCGTGGGCTTTTTGGCTGGGCTTCAACGGCGATCTTGGCCCCAACCCGGTCGAGGCGTTGGAACATATTTACGGGGACACAGCACTCTACCTGTTGATCGCGGGCCTTGCAGTGTCACCTTTGCGCGATCATCTGAAAATCAATCTCATGGCGTTCCGTCGTGCCATCGGGGTGACCTGCTTCTTCTTTGTGGTGGCGCATCTGGCGATTTGGGCGGTGCTGGATGTGCAGGCGCTCGATCGGATCTGGGCCGATATATTGAAGCGGCCCTATATAACAGTGGGCATGGCAGGCTTTGCCCTGCTTTTGCCGTTGGCCATCACCTCCAACAATTGGTCCGTGCGCAAAATGGGTGCCGCATGGCGAAAGCTGCATGTGCTGGTTTATCCGGCTGCCCTGCTCGGCGCGTTTCACTACGTCATGCTGGCGAAAGGGTGGCAGCTGAAACCGCTGGTCCTTTTGGTCATCGTGATGGTGCTCATTGGATTGCGCCTGCCTGCGGCATTGCGCGGGTTGCGCAGCCGGTCGGCGGTTATGGCTCGGTCATAGTCCCAAACCTGCGCGTTAGTCGAAAAAGGTTTCTTCCTGCGCGAAGTACACATTCGACACATTGCAGATATTCAGCTTGATCGGGTGCCCTCTGAACTCATGGCCCGATGCGCTAAGCCATCCGGCGCGGACGCGTTGATGGCAGTTGGGTGGGGCGGTTCGGAATTGCGCCGTAGCACCCTCGCCCGGTGTCAGCGTGACATCCATCAACCAATCGCGGGACCAGCCATGCCCGCTATTTGTGTAAAACCCGGTGATTGTGAATCCCGGCGTGCTGTTGAAAATCCTGATATGGCCGTCGGCGCCTGTCCCTTCGGCCCAGGCAGACAGCGACCCCAGCGACGTTACACAAGCTGCGTACACGAGTGATTTGAATGACGGCATGTCTTTTCCTCCAACGGATGAAGTGATGCAGGCCATGGTCCACGGTTGGGCGCGAAAAACAATGAAAAATATGGGTGGCTTGTAGGGGCAAGTCGTCTTCGTCCGCCGATTCACCCCTATATGCTGGCGAGTCGCGCTTCGATTCCCCGATTCACGGCCGTGAGTCTGCCCAAAAACCGGGCTGAGGCTATGGATTTGGGCAAAACAGGTGCATTGCCCCCGAATTTTTCTTGCTCTGTGGAAAACTCTGGCGCAATCTCCTGCCTACAGGAACTTAAAAATAAGCGCTTTTCGGCAAAAAAGAAAAAAATGCTGGAATGGCGAAAAAAGGGGTTGCGGGGGTGAGCGGCAATCCGTAAATACCCCTTCACCGACAGCGCAGCAGCGTCGTCGGGACGCCAAACGAGTTCATCTGAGCCACGCGGCGGACACAATAACGAGATACACATGAGGCCGGGCGCGTCTAAAAGTTACAGACGCATCCAGTTTATTTTGTCGCTCACGCTATTTGACATTGCGAGATACTGAAGAGATATGCGGGCGGTTTGGTCCATGCGACGAGACACCTTTGCATATCAACTACCTAGGTGAAGGGTTCGCCCTGATCCGATGATGGATAGTCAGCTTCACTGTTTGTCGGATCTTTAAGATCTGCAAACAGATGACCTTTGGCACCGTCCAAATCCTAGCCGGGTTGGAAC
>JBCCNB010000030.1:0-42143 GCA_039026055.1 Pseudomonadota bacterium
CGATTTCCCAGCCGTACCAGAAAAGCGCCATCATGCCGGGGAAGAAGAACAGCAGATACAGAAGGAAATCCAAGCGCGCCTGCCAGCGCACGGGGAACAGGCGATACAGCACGTCGCCGCGCACATGGGCGTCTTGAGCCAAGGTGTAGGCGCCGGCCATCAAGAACAGCGCGCCATACATTTGAACCATCATGTCAAAGGCCCACACGGTCGGCGCATTCAGCACGTAGCGCACGAACACCTCGTAGGACACAGACAGGGTCAGAATAAGGATGCACCACCCGAATGCTTTGCCAACCCATTGGCTCAAACCTTCGATGGCGTGGATGATCTTTTGCACGACCGGCAGCCCCCCGAACCGTCTTCGTTACAGTCTTTTGCGGATTTTTTCGCTGATGGGCGAGGGCCGCGTGATGCAGCCCCCGCCCGATCAAATGGTTGGTGCCTTCGAGATCAGCCGAAGTAGTGCGCGTAGGCCAGCTTGTAATCAGGCTGGTTGAGGTTGAGGTAGTTCATCACCTCTTTCGCGTAGGCCTTCTGGCTTTCGATCACTTTGGCAAAGAACGCATCTTCTGCGGCGATACGGTCGACCACGATGTCCCATGCTTCCAGCTGCGCCTGCATCACGCTGTCGGGCGTGCGGTAGACATTTACGCCCTGCTCATCGCGCAGAGTTGCCAGATCTTCGGAGTAGCGCTTTGTGTTGTTCCAGTAGAAGTTGGAGTTCTCAGCTTCCGAGGCGTATTTCAGGATCGCCTTCTGAGCGTCTGTGAGGTTTTCGTACTTCTCTTTGTTGAAGGACACTTCAAAGAATTCCTGAGACTGGTGGAACGACGCCAGGTGGTAATGCTTGGACACGTCCTGCATACCGAAGTCGCGGTCAGATGTCGGGTTGTTGAATTCCGCCGCATCGATCAGGCCGGACTTCATCGCCGGCTGAATTTCACCGCCGGGCAGCTGCACAACGGACATACCCATTTCGAGCAGAACGTCAGCGGCCAGACCCACGGTGCGGTACTTCAGACCGTCCATCTGGGACGCGTCTTTGATCTCTTCCTTGAACCAGCCCATCGGCTGAGCAGGCATCGGGGAGTTGAAGAAGGACACAACGTTGAGGCCAAGGTCAGCCATCAGTTCGTCAAAGAGTTCCTGACCGCCACCGTAGTGGACCCAGCCGAGCACTTCCTGAGAGGACCAGCCAAAGCAGGGGCCCGTGCCGAAGAGCGAGGCCGCCTTCGACTTGGAATACCAGTAGGCAGGTACGTAGTGGCATGCATCAAGCACGCCGCGGTGGACTGCATCCTGCATTTGCGATGTTTTCACAACGGCGTTCACCGGCAGAAGTTCGATGACCAGCGACCCGCCGGACATTTCGTTCACGCGGTTGACGTAGGATTGTGCGTTCTCAAGGAAGATACCGCCACCCCAGGCAGCCTGCATCTTCAGTGTCGTGTGACCATCTGCAAGTGCAGGGGTGGCCAGAGCGCCAGCGCCAGCAACAGCTGTGCCGCGCAGAAAGTTTCTGCGGTTCAAAGTTTTGGACATGTTCCCTCCCATAGGTATGTCGTCCTGATATTTGGCGGTTCAACACGTTACCCTCAGAGTTTCGAGGGTTCGTTGTTCCTGTTCGCATGCCTTTCGGCAGGCATGTATTTAGCGTCCTCGGCCAAATACTTCAAAGCGTTTTTCTGGATTGGTCAAATTTTTGCACCAAAGTAGAGTGGCGCGTCAGGTGGCTCAGTCACAAACCATTGCTTGATCAAGGCTTTCCGGGCCGTTGAAAGGCCCCAGGTTGCGTGTCTTCACAGTCCCGTCATTCAGTTCAACGGCCACGATGCGGGACCAGTTGCCGGTGGCGAGAATCATCCGTGGCCCTTTGCCACAATCGCGCAAACCACCTGCGATGAAGGGCCAGCCGATCTTGTGATTGGAAAAGCCCTGTTGCACGGCGACTTCGGTGAGACGACCACTTTCATAGCGCCAGACACGCAGGGTTTTCGCCAGATGAGGCCGGTCGATATAGGCGATCTCCATGCGCCCGTCACCGTCCAGATCTGCTGCGGCCACAGGGGCCAGCCATCTGTTGCTCCTCCCGATATAGGGGGTGTGGGCAAGCAACTGAAAATTTTGGCCGAGGGCGGGATAGCCGTAGACCTCCAGCCGTGCGCCATTGTCCGCATGAGACGCCACTGCGATCACCTCATGAACGCCATCACTGTTCAAATCGACCAAACGAGGTGCTGTATCTTCGAATACACGATCCGGCCCGGCCTCGACAGTGTCACAGATCACCCGGTCGCCATTGTCATAGCGCACCAGCAGTCCGCGCGCCTCAATCGTGTCGCCCAGAACGCCATGGGCGTAGTCGGTTGTCGCCCCGAAGTAGCGTGTGGCAACGACGGGTCCGTTTTCAGATGTGATTGTCTCTGACATGGGCGGCGCGGCAGGGCGGTCACATCCGTCCTCATGCCCGCGCCCGGCATCCAGAACTTGCGAAAAAGACGGTGTTGCGATGGACGTGGCCAGACAAGCCAGCAGAGCCGCCAGTGATGATCTCACAACTGGCGCTCTGGCATGTGGACGACCATGCCATCCATCGCCTCGGTCACCTTGATCTGACAGGTCAGGCGCGACCGGCCCGGATCGGGCTTGTAGGCGAAATCGAGCATATCCTCTTCCAGATCGCCGACACCCGGGATGCGTTCGACCCAGATACTGTCGACATAGACGTGACAGGTGGAACAGGCACAGGCCCCGCCGCAATCGGCCTCGATGCCGGGAATGTTGTTGTTGCGCGCGCCTTCCATCACGGTCAGCCCGGGTTTGACATCGACGATATGTTCGGTGCCGCTGTGCTCAATGAATGTAATTTTGGCCATGGTTCCGATGGGTCCCGTTCTCGCTGGGATACAATTTAAGCCATGCCGGCAGTTTTGCAAAAGTCCTCGTGCGCTTTTGTCTCAGGCATGGGATGCTTGCGAAAATGTCACGATGTTCTATTTTTGTTCTTATGAGCTTCGTCAAGCGCCCCCCTGTGCCAAAACCGTGGCCGCGCCCGCCGTCGGCGCTCCCCGCCGACCGGTTGGACGAACCGCCGCGGGATGCGCGCGTCACTGTGGCGGGACTGGTCATTCTGCGACAACGCCCGGGCACGGCCAAAGGCGTGATTTTCCTGACGCTGGAGGACGAAACCGGCGTGATAAATGTGGTGGTCTGGCGCACGCTTTATGAACGGTTCCGTCGCGCGGTGATTGCCGGGCGGCTATTGCGTGTCACCGGCCGTTTGCAGCGCGAAAATGCCGTGGTTCATGTGGTGGCCGAGCATATCGAAGATATTTCTCCGATGCTGGATCGTTTGCTGGCACCCGAAGACAGGCTTCCCAGAACGGGCAAAACCGGATAATGTACTGCCAAAATAACGCCCAATGCGGCGACCAAGAGGCAGTTGAGCAATGTCCAAACCTATATTCCCCACCGCCGTACTGGCGGGTCTTTTGCTGATTGGATGCAGCCACAGCGATGTCTTTGAGCTGATCCCAGAGGAGGTCACATCGCGCGATATGGCCCCTCCCGGTGCGCCGCCCGGAACCTGCTGGGGCCGTGATGCGACGCCCGCTGTCATCGAGACGGTGACGGAACAAGTGGTCCATGAAGAAGATGGCACGGCGCCCGTGTATGAAACGCAAACCTCTCAGGCGATTGTTACGCCGCGGGAAGACACCTGGTTTGAACGGCCCTGCGATGACGTCATGACGCCTGAATTCAACGCCTCGCTTCAGCGGGCTTTGGAGGCACGTGGCCATTATCGTGGGCCGATCACGGGCCGCATGGACGGGCGCACGCGCGCTGCGATCCGGGCCTATCAAAAGCCGCAGGGACTCGATTCCGGCATGATCTCTTTGGCTGCGGCGCGGCAAATGGGTCTGATGCAGGTTGATCTGAATGACGCAGGGCTGGATGTGGCAGATGTGACCGTGGCAGAGCTTGATGACAGCCGCCCTCAACCGGTGTCACTGGCACCCATAGCAGAGTCCCCCTCAGCACAGGCCGCCCGCCTGGAGCGTGAACAGGCAGCATCGCGTCTGGCCGCAATTGAACGGGCCGAAGAGGCAGAGCGCGCCGCCGCCGAGCAGGCGACACGTCAGGCCGAAGAAGACAAACGCGCCGCGTCCGCTGCACGCATTGCCGAGGCTGAAGCCGCTGAAGCGCGCCGTGTCGCGCAACAACAGGCAGCGCAAGCAGAACAGCGCGCCGCCACTGCGGCCGCAGAGCGCGAACAGAACAAGCGTGCGAAAGAGCTGGCACAAGCGCTGGAAGACGAAAAGAACCGCACGGGTGGAACGGTGTTTGAACCGCTTCCGATTTCTTCTGAAAGCTACTAAAACATTTCCAGTTTTCACTGGAATAAGTGCATCGGCTTTTGCGTTTGAGCCGCCACAAGCTGTGGTGGTGAAAGGCGGCGAAAGTCGATTTAAGATAAACTGCAAACGCCATGAGGCGGCTGGACAAGCCTTTACGCGCGGCGGATAGTTTATCCGTCGAGCGCGGAGGCGGATCATGCTCCAATGGACAGATGAGGCAGAGTTGGGCCGTCCCTATTGGTGGGATGCGGCAGCGCCTCAGCCTGCCGATGACCCGCTGCCTGAGACCTGTGATGTCTTGGTGATTGGCGCAGGCTATGCGGGACTTTCGGCGGCCATTGCCGCCCATGATGCGGGTGCGCGTGTGGCGGTGGTCGATGCTGGTGATCCCGGTGCGGGCGCGTCCACCCGCAATGGTGGGATGTTTGGCGCCCACCCCCGGCTTGGCTGGGCCGCGTTAGCAAAAAAATTCGGGGCTGACGTAGCAGATATGATCTTCGCGGAGGCTGCACCTGCGCTGGACTGGGCCAAGGGTCTCATAAAAGCTGAGGGCATCGATTGCGATATGCAAGAGACTGGCCGTATTCAGCTGGCCTGGACCCCGGATCATGCCGAGAGCCAGAAGGCTCTGGCGGGGTCCGTGACGGCAAAGTCTGAGGTTCAGGCCCACATGCTGGACCGGATGGGTCTCAAGCAGGAAATTGGCACGGAACGCTATCATGGTGCGCTCGTGTTTCCGCAGCATTGCGGATTGCATCCTGCGAAGTTTCACCGTGGCTTGCGCCAGTCTGTTGAACAGCGCGGCGTGTCTTTGACAGGACAGGCCGAGGTGACAGAGCTTCACCGCACCGGCGCGGGCTTTGTTGCAAAGACCGACAAGGGGGTGGTGCGGGCAGGCAAGGTTGTGCTGTGCACCAATGGCTACACCACGCGGGCCTTTCGGTGGCATGTGGCGCGGGTGTTTCCTTTGCCGTCTTACTTGATTGCCACGGAGGCTTTGCCGGAGAACCTGATCGGACATTTGGCCCCGGGGCGGCGGATGATGGTGGAGACCCGTGCGCGACACAGTTACTTTCGGGTGTCGCCTGATGGAACGCGCATTCTTTGGGGCGGGCGTGCATCGATGCGGCCCATGAAGATAGGGGAGGCCGCGCGGCGCTTGCATGAGACGATGGCGGGGGTTTGGCCCGAGCTGCGCGATGTGAAGCTGAGCCATGCGTGGTGGGGCAACACAGGCTATTCGTTCACGCATATGCCCCATGTGGGTGAGCATCGTGGGCTGCATTATGCGATGGGGTTTTCGGGGTCCGGCACGGTGATGGCCCCCTATCTGGGCGCGAAAGCGGCGTGGCAGGCGGTGGGGGATGCGCGGGGGGAGACGGCCTATTCCGCGACGAACCTCACGCGGCATTGGCTGCATCCAGTATCTGCGCCGTGGTTTTTATATCCGGCGGATCTTTGGTATCGCACGGTGGTGGACCGGCTGGAGAACTGGAAGGCGGGCTAAAGCGCAATCCGAAAAGAGGGCACCGGTTTTCTGAGGAATTTGCGCGTCACAACAAAAGCCGCGCCTCGCTTGTGCGGCGTGCAAAAGAAAGCGCCCCGCCAGTGTCCTGACGGGGCGCTTTTGTTTGGTCACGAGCCGCTTACTTGTGGTCGCGGTACTTTGCGGCTTCGGTCTTTTGCCCGATGGCCAAAAGAGCGACAGATACCGCAATCGCGATCACGGTGAAGATGCCGGGCATGGCTGAGCCGAAGCCCATGAAGATTGCACCGGATACACCTTCCCAGGTGCCTTGATCATATGGAAATCCCATGAGTTCTGTCTCCTTTTAGCTAGAGGCCGGCGGCGATGCCGCAATGCCTTCGGGATAGGCCTGAGCCGGCACTTTGACCGTGTCGAGACCCGCGATTTCGACCGCTTCCGGTACGCGCAGCATGCCCATCATTTTCAGGATGAGCGATGGCACATAGCCGGTGATGAAGCCGATGAGAACGAACACCACAATACCGACAAGCTGGCCAATGAAGCTGATCGTGGGCACTTCGTCGCCGGAGAAGGCTGCCGCCTCTCCCAAAGCCGGGTAACCGGAGGCGAAGATGCCCAAAAGCAGCATGCCGTAGACGCCCATGGTACCGTGAACGGTGACCGCGCCAACCGCATCGTCGATGCCCATATTCTCGAGTATCGTCGCCGCAGGCTTCAGCAGAATACCGGCGCTGATCGCGATCAGGAATGTCAGCGAAGGCCAGTAGATATCCAGGCCAGAGGCCGTGGAAATCAAGCCCGCCAGCGCGCCAGACATCATCCAGAACGGATCACGTGTGAACGCCCATGCGCCGATGATCCCGCCGCCGACGGCCATCAGGATGTTGAAGCTGAGCGCGCTCAGGTTCGACGGCGTGCCGTAGATGGTGTTCCAGTTTCCAGACCAGGACCATGCCTCACCGCCGACAACAAGACATCCCATCAAGAAGCCCCAGAAGCCCACAACAATGAGCATGAGACCGGTGGCTGTGAAGGGCAGGTTATGACCGGCGATGTCGTTGGCTGTGCCATCGGGGTTAAATTTGCCAATTCGCGGGCCAAGGTTGATCAACACGCCCAGGGCGAAGAAGGCCGCGATTGCGTGCACGAGCCCGGCTGCGCCGAAGTCATGGACGCCCCAGCTTTGCACCAGCCACCCGTCAGAATGCCATCCCCATGCAGCACCCAGCGTCCAGCTGAAGCCACCAAGGATGATCGCCAGGATCACGAAGCCTACGGTTTGAATCCGCTCAATCACAGCGCCCGAGAAAATCGAGGCTGTGGTGGCCGCAAAGAGCGCGAAGGCGCCCCAGAACACACCGTCGATCTGGTCTTCGGTATTGGGCCCCATGAATTCCGCCGATGGGCCCCAAGCCCATGCAATGGCATTGGCGTATTCTGCGCCGGAAATCCCGTTGGGGCCTTCCGAGAAGGAGAACCCGGTTGGGAAACCCCAATAGACCCACCAGCCAAAGAAATAGAAGGCCGGGATCACAAAAGCGAAGGCCAGGATGTTTTTGACACCCGAGGACAAAGCGTTCTTGGCACGGGACGCCCCCATTTCATATGCCAGAAATCCCGCGTGAATGATGATCATGAGCGGAATTGTTAAATAGTAGTAGAGTTCCGCGAACATCGTGTTCGTCAGGTTCCCCTTCGATTCAATCGCGGCCACCTGGGCCGCAAGCTCCGCGAGCTGTTCTTCCATCTTACATGTTCCTCCGTGCCGATTGGCATGTTCCGTTGAGGGTTGACTTTGTTTTTCTACCGGACGCTGAAACGACAGGTCTGGTGCATTTTTATGTTGAGTTGCGTTTCCGGTCTCAACTTTCGCGATGCGTCAAAATCCCCCTTTCAAATCAAATGCTTGTGAGTGTGCGACCCTTTGCAAGCACGCGGCCCTTCCGCATCACTTGCCTGACGGTAATAATTCTTTCCCCGTACGGCAAGCTTCCTGTGGCCTTTCGGGTGGTCCTGATCGTCATCTGCTTAAAAAACAGCCCCTTGCGGTGCTGTGGGGTGGTGCCGCTGACGCGGCGGGCAATGGGGGCGCGCTGCGCGCGCAGGGCTATTCTGCTGGGCTGAAGCTTTCGGCAAGCGCCGCTGCCGCGGCTTTGTAGGCTGCGCGGGTTTTGGCGAGGTCGTCATCCGTCAGGGCAAGGCAGGGGTAGGTTTTGCCTGGTGATTTGAATAGGCCTTGCTCTCGGAGGACCGCGTTGAACCTGGCGCTTGCGCTTGTGTCTGATTGCAGAACATCACGGTAGTCGCGCACGTCGTGGCCCGTGAAGACAAGCTCAAAGAGCGTGGGGTCACCGACGACGCGGTGGGGGATGCCTTCGGCGTTGAGCGCCTCTTTGGCGGCTTTCATCAACTGCTCGCCCATAGCACGAAGGGTTGCGTACTGGCCGTCGCGGCGCAGAATTTCAAGGGATTTGAGACCGGCTGCTGCTGCCACGGGGTTGCCTGACAGCGTGCCCAGTTGCATGAGCCATTGGTCAGCGCCGACGACCGCCTTGTCGAAGTGATCCATTATGTCTTTGCGGCCGACCGTTGCGGCGAGGGGAAAGCCGCCGCCGATGACCTTGCCCAAAGTGGTGAGGTCGGGGGTGACGCCATAAAGCTCTTGTGCGCCGCCGTAGGAGAAGCGGAAACCGGTGACCACTTCGTCGAAAATGAGGACGATGCCGTATTTGTCGGCCTCTTCGCGCAGAAGCTGTAGGAAGCCGGGCAGGGGCGGGATGATGCGCTGCAGGGGTTCGACGATCATGCCGGCGACCTTGTCGCCGTATTCGGCCAAGAGCGAGCGGATGTAGTCGAAATCGTTGAAGGGTGCGATGAGCATTTCATCGGCGACGGATTGGGGGATGCCTGCGCTGTCGGGTACGGCTTGCGGGAAGTTGACCATGCGCGAAGGGGCGAGCGACATCTGCGCCTCTGCCGACATGCCGTGGTAGCCGCCTTCGAATTTGACGATCTTGTCGCGGCCCGTATAGGCGCGGGCGGCGCGGATGGCGTACATGTCGGCCTCGCCACCAGAGGAGACGTAGCGGAGTTGTTCGGCACATGGCACCGCGCGGCAAATTTCTTCGGCCAGTTCAATTGCCATCGTGTTGTTGGCAAAGAAGGTTTGGCCCAAGGGGAGTTGCTGGAATACCACCTCCATTACCTCCGGATGACCGTGGCCTAGAAGCATGGGGCCGGAGCCGATGAGGTAGTCGATGTATTCATTGCCATCGTGGTCCCACACGCGAGAGCCTTCGCCGCGGGCGATGAACACGGTGGGGTCGAAATTGCCAAAACCGCCGCCGGGCAGGACGGCTTTGGCGCGGTCGATCCAGTCTTTTTGAGTGCCGATCTTTTCCATTACAAATCTCCCTTAATCGAGGATGAGTTGGGGTTGGCCCAGCACGTCTTCGTTGACGGTGATGCCGAGGCCGATGCCTTCGGGCGGGCTGATCCGGCCCTTGTTTCGCTGGGGTATGTCGTCTGCCAACGCGGGGCCCACATAGTCGGCCAGATCGCAGCAGTTCAGGATCGCGCGGGCCGGTGTGGCAGCCGCGAGATGCAGGACGGCGGCGGTGGTGATGGCCCCGCCCCAGGTGTCCTCAACGCACATGCGGGTGCCGAGATAGAGGCAGAGATCGCGGGCCTGGCGCATGGTGGAGAGGCCGCCGAATTTCGACAGTTTCAGCGCGACGGCGTCCATGCAGCGGCGGTCGTGGCCTTCCAGAAGCGTGGCGGTGTCATGGGCGTTTTCGTCAAGTTTCATGGGCAAGCCGCAGGCCTGTTGGACAGCGGCGCATTGGGCGATTGTCTCACATGGCTGCTCTAACATAATGTCGAGATGCGCCACGGCGCGGCCCACGCGGGTGGCTTCCAATTGCGTGGAGCCTCCGTTCCAGTCCCCATAGACCAGCGGTCCTGGGCCGACGGTTTCGCGGACTTTTGTGAGGCGTTCGACATCGGCGGTCCAATCATCGTCCGCGCCCAGTTTGACCTGGAACTGTTTCATGCCCTTGTCCTGGGCGTCTTTGGCCATGCGCGCCATCTCATCGGGGGCGATGCAGGTGATGGAATGGTAGAGGGGCATGTCTTCTTGTTGGCGACCGCCCACGAGCGCATAGAGGGGCAGGCCTGCGGCTTGGGCCGTGATGTCCCAGAGCGCGGTGTCGAGGGCGGATTTGGCGTAGCGGTGATCGAGCAGGTGGCGGTTGAGTTTGTCGATCAAGGCCTCGGGGCCGACGGGATCCGCGCCGATCAGGACGGGGGCCATTTCTTCCAATGCGGGGGCCACGCCATGGGCGTAGGCGGGCAGGTAGTGGGGGATGGGGCAGACCTCTCCCCAGCCGCGATGGCCTGTATCAGTGTCAACCGCGACGACGCAGGTGGTGACGGTGGCGCAGGTTTTGCCGCCGGCCATGTAGTAGGTGGCGTGGCTGGTGAGGGGAACGTGCCAGAGGGTGATGCGGGTGATTTTCATGGTGTCTTAAGAGTGATGATTTGGGGGTGATTTTGAACGTCGGTATGACGTCGGTATTGCGTCGGTATTTTGTCGGTGCGGTTTTTGGTGGGCTGGCAGGGGGCTGTCTGCCCCCCACATCGAAACCCATGGGTTTCGATGCTCCCCCCGAGGATATTTGTGGCAAAAAGAAACGGCATGTCAGGCCTCATAGATCGCGGCGGGGTCGCCGAGTTTTTCGGGATCTGGTGTGACGCCGAGGCCAGGCAGATCAGGAGGGGTGGCGGCGCCTGAATGATTGCGCGCGCCTTGGCCGGGGACGGGGTCGTCGGAGAGGTGATAGTGACAGAGCCAGGAGGCGAGGCGGTTGGCCTCGGGCGTGGAACTGGCCAGGTGGATGGCGGCGGTGTCGGCGAGCGCCATGCCGCCGACGTCCTCGATGTGCATCTGCCAGCCGACTGAGACGCCGAAGTCGCGGATTTGGCGGGCTTTTGTGAGGCCGCCGACGCGGTTGGGTTTGACTTTGACGCCTTCGCAGGCGCGGGTCTTCCACGCGTCAAGGTGATCATGGAAGGTGGCCATGCATTCGTCGAGCAGGATCGGGTTTGCGACGCGGGCGGCGACATGGGCGCATTGGTCAAGCGTTTCGCAGGGTTGTTCGACCCAGTCGCGGGCTTTGGTTGAGTTGAGCACTTCCACTGCGACGCCGGGGGTCCAGGCGCGGTTGACGTCAAAGGTGACGCGGTGGCCCGCGGGGAGGGCGGCGGAGATGGCCTCGATGCGCGCGATGTCGGCTGCGATGTCGGTGCCGCCGACTTTGGCGGAGTGGACGGTATAGCCTTTTTCGGCTGCGCGATTGATCAGGGCGATCATTTCGTCGGGGGTGCCGGTGGAGATGGAGGAATTGACGAGGACGGGCTCGGGGGCCGCACCGCCAAGGAGTTGCCAGAGGGGGAGGCCGGAGGCTTGGCCGAGGATGTCCCAGCAGGCGATGTCGATGGGGGATTTCACATATGGGTGACCCGGCAGCGCCATGTCCATCACGCGGTTCACGTGGTCGATGCTGCGCGGGTCGAGGCCGATCAGGCTGGGGGCGAGGGTTTGGAGTCCCGCACGCAGCCCGGGGCCATGGGCGGGGAGGTAGGTTTCGCCCCAGGGGCAGCCTTCGCCCCAGCCTGACAGGCCTTCGTCGGTGTCCAGCCGCACGATGGTGCTGTCTAGCGTCTCGAATTTGAGCCTGCCGCCGGAGAGCCAGTAGGGCTCTGTCAGGGGCAGGTCGAGTTGCCAGACGGTGATGCGGGTGATTTTCATTTCAGCTCCAGCTCGATGAAGGACATGCGCGCAGAGCCTGCGTTGATGACATTGTGTTCCACGCCTTCATCGCGGCGATAGACGGTGCCTGCGGGAATGGTGACCTCTTGGAGGGTGCCATCGGGCAGTTCGAGCCTCATGTGGCAGTCGGTGAGCGCGGTGATCACGTAATCCATTTCGTGGATGTGCCAGCCGGTGTCCTGGCCCGGTTCGAAATCAAAGCGGGTGACGCGGACGCGGGCGTCGTCGATGAGTTTCGTGGCGGTGCAGGTGTTGGACATGGCTCAGGCACTCTCCAGTTTGTAGTCGCAGACCGGATCGCCGAGGCTTTCGAAATCCGGGGTGACGCCCAAGCCCGGCGTGTCGGTGGCGTAGAGTTTGCCATTCGCCGTGGTGGGCCCTCCGATGCCGGTGGAACGGGTGTTGTAGGCCATCAGATCGGTGGAGTTGATGAGGTACTCCTCTGGCGTCGACGTGGCGAAATGGGCAAGTGCTGCGGAGGTGATTTCGCCGCCCCAGGTGTCTTCAGCCACGACGGGGATGCGGTTGTCGATGAGGTAATCGCGGGTGCGGCGGGCTTTGGAAAGGCCGCCCAAGTTGGAGATCTTGAGACAGCAGATTTCAGCGCCGCGGTCGGCCACGATGCGCTGGGCGGCATGCAGGCCCGTGACGCATTCGTCGAGTTTCATGGGCTGAGACGCGATGCGGCGGACCTGTTGGCATTCCTCATACGTCTTGCAAGGTTGTTCGAGGATGAAATCGAGGTCCTTGGTGGCGCGGGCCACGCGGATGGCGTTGTCGACGCGCCAGCCCTGGTTGGCGTCGGCCATGGCTTTTTCGCCAGGTTCGAGGAGAGGGACGAGGTTGCGGATGCGGTCGATATCGGTGGCCCAGTCGGCGCCGACTTTAATCTGGAATTGGCGGTATCCGCTTGCGCGGTGACGGTCGAGTTCGTTGATCGTTTCTGGGATCGAGCGTTGGGGGGCGACCCTGTACATGGGCGCGCCGTCGGTGAGTTTACCGCCCATCAGCATCCAGGCGGGTTGGTCTGTGGCTTGGCCCAGAATGTCCCAGAAGGCGGCATCGAAGGGGGCTTTGGCGTAGCCGTGGCCTTGGGTGATGTGGTCCATCAGGCGCTCCATCGCAGCGACCTGGCGGGGGTCTTGGCCGAGGAGGTGGGGGGCGGCGAGGCGGGTGAAGGCGTCTACGCCCTCAGAATGGGCGACCATGTAGTTTTCGCCGCAGGGCGTGAATTCACCGCAGCCCTGAAGGCCTGCATCGGTGTCGATCACGATGACGGAGGCGCGGGCGACGGAGATTTCGTTGCCCGCGCCCCAGGCGTAGGTGCCGTCGACGTAAGGAAGGTCGGTTTTGTAGAGGCGGATGCGGGTGATTTTCATGGGGTGTGCCTTTTGGTGAAGGCGGCGGGGGCTGTCTGCCCCCCACATCGAAACCTGTTGGTTTCGATGCTCCCCCCGAGGATATTTCTAGCCAGAAGAAGCATAGATCAGGTCTCGTAGACGGCGATGGGTGTGCCGAGTCTTGTGAGGTCGGGGGTGACGCCAAGGCCCGGGGCGTTGGGGGGTGTGACGCCGCCCTGTTGGACAGGCGCGTCGAGGGTGGCGATGCGGGTGGTGGTCATGGCGCGGGGGTCGAGGGCGCAGCGCAGGAGGTGGCGCGGAGTTGTCGCGGCGAGGTGGAAAATGGTGGCGGCGGAGATCTCGGAGCCGACGGTGTCTTGGATGGACATGACCAGTCCTGCGGCGGAGGCGATCGTGCGTTGACGGAGCATGTGGGTGATGCCGCCTTGTTTGGAGATTTTGAGGCCGACGCCATCGCAGAGGTTGCGGGTGATGGCGTCGGTGAGGTCTGCCTCTGATTGGATGAGCTCGTCGAGGAGGATGGGCAGAGGGCAGTGGGCGCGGAGGCGGGCGGTTTCTGACCAACTGGGGCAGGGAGCTTCTAGGACGATATCGGTGCCTGACGGGAGGAGGGCGAAGAGGCGGAGGGCCTGTTCGCAGGAGAGCCCGTTATTGGCGTCTGCGAGGAACCACTCACCTGGCTGTCGGTCAGCGAGGCAGGCGCGGATGCGCTCGGCGTCTAGGGCGGGGCCGCCTTCGGGTTCGGACGCGCCGATTTTGATGGAGTGGCCTAGGAAGCCTTCAGTTCGGTGTTGGGCCACCTTCGCGCGCATGGCCTCGGGGGTGTCAGAGCCGATGGAGGAGATGATGGGGACGGGGGCATCAATGCGGCCACCGAGTAGGTCACATAGGGGGAGGTTTGCGGCGCGGGCTGTGAGGTCCCAGCAGGCGACATCGAGGGCGCAGCGGGCGTCGCGGTGGCCTTGCAGGGTGGCTTGCATCAGATCGATGCGGCGGTCATGGGCGCGGGGGTCTGTGCCCAGAAGAGCCGGTGCAAGCAGCGCGATGCCGGCGCGGGTGCCGCCTGCGTGGGCGGCGATGTAGGTGGACCCGAAAGGCGTGCTTTCGCCCCAGCCTTCCTGGCCGTCATCGGAGATGACGCGGGCGAAGGTGGCGTCGTAAGAGGTGTATTCGCGGCCTCCGGACAGGCGGTAGACCCCGCCTTTGACGGCGAGGTCATGTTGATAAATTTCGATGCGCGCGATCTTCATGACGGGGTCAATGCTGGCGCGTCGGCCAGCCCTTCGCCGCGCCAGAAGACCAGTACGACCAGAGGGTGGTCCTGGGTTTCCAGCGCGTGGGGTTGGTTTGAGGCGTGATAGCGTGTGGCGCCTGCGCCGAGGACTTCATCTGGTTCGCCGTCGGACATGAAGAGGGCCTCGCCTGCGACCACGGTGTAGAGTTCGTCGGCGACGTGTTGGTGGCGGGCATAGTTGAGACCCGGGCCCCAATAGGCGGCGGTGATGCGGGTTTCATGTGTGGTGAAGTGACCGGTCGGGCCTGCCAGTTCGAACCACGCGAAGGTGTCGAGGAAATGCTGGCCGACTTCTTCGGCGGTGTAGGTGTGGCGCCATTCGAGGTGGGGGGCGATGGATTGGCAGGCTTGCAAGAGCGGGGCGGAGAGGGCGTTGGCGGCCCCGGGGTTGGTTTGTAAAAGACCCATGGCGGGCAGAGGGATTGACCGGCGCTCTGCGTAGGACAGGTCGGTCGGCCAGGGGCAGAATTCATGCAGCTCGGGGATGGCCGCGTGCCATGCTTTCACGGCCTCAAGCGCGTCCTCAAAAGCGGCGCGGGCGGTCATGGCAGCGCCTGCGGATGGGTGAAGACGGGCTTGGTGGTGATGTCCCCGCGCCAGAGGACGTAGGCGAGGATGGAGCGGTCTGTTGTGGTCAGCGCGTGGGCGACGTTTGAGGGGTGGAATTGTGTGTCGCCGGGGCCGAGGTGTTGGGTTTGCTCGCCGTCCACCTCGAAATCCGCTTCACCTGCGAGGATCAGGTAGATCTCTTCGGCCGGGTGGTGGTGGAGGGGGTAGTGGTAGTCGGGCCGTTGATAGATCAGGAAGCTGCGCATGCCGTGTGCTTTGAGGGGCGTGTCGCGGCCGAGAACCTCAAAAGTTCCGAAATGGGCGTGGAGGACATCGCCGATCTCCGTGTCACGATAGGTGTCGCGCCATAGGGCATGCGGGGCAGTTTGGGCGCATGCGGTCTGGAAGGCGGCGTAGGGGCCGGTCAGCGTGTCGTCGCGGCGGAATGTGTCGCAGAGAGGGTCGGGTTTTGGGTCGATATCGTCAACAGGCGTGACATCCGGAAAAGGACAGAACTCGGCAAGGGCGGGCGCGCTGTCATGCAGCGCCCGCGCCTCGGCCAAAAGATCTGTCCAGGCCGCGTTCACGGGACGACCACGATGTTGCCGGTGTGGGTTTTTTCGATGAAGGCGGTTTGGGCCTCGCGCAGCTCGGAGAGCGGGTAGGTGGCGGCGAGCATCGGTCTAAGCGAGCCTTCTTCGATGTAGCGCACCATGTTGTGGAAGACCTGTTGCGGGATGATGGTGGAGCCGGTGAAAGTGAGATCGCGCAGGTAGAAGGTGCGCAGGTCGAAATTCACCAAGGGACCCGCGATGGCGCCCGAACAGGTGTAGCGGCCGCCGCGTTCAAGAACGTCGATGAGGGCGGGCCAGCCATCGCCGCCGACCACGTCGGCCACGACGGTGACTTTTTCGTCTCCCAAAGCGGCGCGCAGATTGTCCGGCGCGCGGGGGAGCAGCATGTCAGGGTTCAGTTTGGCGACATCGAGGTGTTTGGCCGCAGATGCCATGGCGATGACGCGTGCGCCGCGCAGTTTGGCGAGTTGGATGAGTGCGCCGCCGACGCCGCCAGAGGCGCCGGGGATGAGGACGGTGTCTTTGGCCGTGACGTTCGCGCGTTCCAGCATGCCTTCGGCGGTGGAATAGCTGCACTGAAACGTGGCGAGTTCGGCGTCTGAGAGATCACTCTCCACCACGGCCACGTCGCGGCGGTCGGCCATGGTGTATTCGGCGTAGCCCCCGTTCTTTTCGGAGCCGAAATAGTGGGTTTTGTCCATGTTGTCGGGGTCCGTCCAATCGCGGATCCAGCCGTCGATCAGCACGCGTTTGCCCATTAGCACGGGATCGGCGTTTTCGCCCACGGCCGCCACAACGCCGACTGGGTCCGCGCCCTGGATGCGGGGGAAGGTGATGGGGCGGCCGCCCCAGGTGGGGTCTTCGTCATCGACCTCTTCGTAGGCGCCGCCTGTTGTGGCCTCATCCACGGCCTTGGAGTACCAGCCGGAGCGGGTGTTGACGTCTGTATTATTGAGCCCGCAGGCGCCCACTTTGATCACCACGTCGTCGGGGCCGGGTGTGGGTGTGGGCCAATCCTCATGCCAGTGATACATGTCGACGTCGCCATGCCCGGTCAGGACCATCGCTTTCATCGTGCCGGGCAGGTCAGTCATTGTTTTGTCCTTTTTGGTGATGCTGGGTCGCCATGGCGGGCCCTGTCGCGGCTGAATGCGACAGGGCGGGGTGGGTCAGGCGACCTCCAGTACCGCATCCGTGCGGGGCAGCAGGCTTTCGGCGTCATAGACGGGGGCGTCGAGGATGCGGCCCTTGCGGGGGTGGCCTGCGATGATCACTTCGATCTCTGCTCCGGGGATGTTGGCATGGGGTTTGATATAGGCAAAGGCGAGGATCTTGCCGTGGGTGTGGGCATAGGCCACGGAGGCGGTGGAGCCCACGACTTGGCCTTGGTAGAGCACCGCTTCGCCGCCATGGCCGTCTTCGATGCCGTCGGGTTCGATTTCCATGTAGGCGCAGATCCAGGGCATTTGGCCTGTGTTTGCGGCCTCGGCGCTGGCGCGAGTGGGCTCGACGCCGAGGTAGTCCTTGTCGAGCTTGGCGAAGCGCATCACGTCGGCCTCGGGGAGGGTCACTTCGTTGGTGAGTTCGCCTGCGCCTTTGAACATTTTTTCCATGCGCAGCGCATTCATGGCGAAGGAGCCGTAGTCGGTGATGCCGTGTGGTTCGCCGGCAGCCCAGAGGGCGTCATATACAGCGAGGGCGCTTTCGCGGGGGATGTGGAATTCCCAGCCGAGTTCGCCTGCGTAGGACATGCGGAAGGCCCAGATTTTGTGACCCGCCACGGTGATTTCCTGCGCGGTGAGCCAGCGGAAGCCAGCGTTCGTCAGGTCGGCATCGGTGCATTTTGCCAGCAGGTCGCGGGCCTTGGGGCCGTTCAGCGTTATGGCGGCCAAGTCGTTCGAGCGCAGGATTATGTCGGCGTTTTTACCGGATTTATTTTGGGTCAGGTGATCGAGGAGGCGTTGCTCAAAAAAGGCGGCGCAGACGAGGTAGAAACGGTCTTCGGCGAGTTTCACCACGGTCGTTTCCAGCTCGATCCGGCCGCGGCGGTTGAGCATGTGGGTTAGGGCGATACCGCCCACCTTCTTGGGCAGCCGGTTGGCGACGAGGCGGTCTAGGAACGCCTCTGCTTCTGGCCCTGCGACTTCGACTTTGGTGAAGGCGGAGATGTCCATGATGCCCACGGCTTCGCGAACCGCTTTGCATTCGAGGCCCACCATGTCGTGCACTTCGTTGCGGCGGAAGGAATAGTGATCGCGCTGTTCGACTCCGTTTTTGGCAAACCAGCGTGGGCGTTCGTGGCCGAAGACTTCCTCGTAGACCGCGCCTTTTTCCTTGAGGCGGTCATAGAGGGGGGAGGGCTTGATCGGACGACCGGCGAGGCGGTTGAAATGGGGGAAGGGGATTTCGTGGCGCAGGCAGTAGTCTTCTTCGGCTTTGACGACCTGCCAATCCTTCGTGGCGTAGTCGCCGAAGCGGCGGGGATCGTAGTCGCGCATGGAGATATCCGCGGCGCCATGGACCATCCAGCGGGCGAGTTCGCGGGTAAGGCCGGGGCCCCAGCCGATGCCGATTTGCGTGCCACAGCAGCACCAGTAGTTGCGCACGCCGGGCGCGGGGCCGATGAGGGGGTTGCCGTCGGGCGGGTGGCTGATCGCACCGTGGACTTCGCGTTGGATGCCAAGTTCCGCGAAGATGGGCATGCGGTTCAGGGATTCTTCGAGGTAGGGCATGATGCGGTCGTAATCGGCATCAAAGAGCCAGTTTTCATATTCCCACGGGCAGTGGTCGTGCCAGACGGAATTGGGGTTTTCTTTCTCATAGATCCCGATGAGGCCGCGCTTTTGTTCCATGCGGATGTAGCCGGAGACTTTTTTGTCGTCGCGGATGACGGGGAGTTCCTTGTCGAGGGCTTCAAATTCCGGAACGGGTTCGGTGACGAAATAGTGGTGCGTCATGGAGGTCATGGGGAGCTGAAGCCCGGACCATTCGCCCATTTGGCGGGCATAGGTGCCGCCGGCGTTGACGACATGTTCGCAGATGATTGTGCCTTTTTCGGTTTCCACCACCCATTCGCCAGCGTCGTTTTGCGTGATGTTGGTGGCGCGGCAGTGGCGGATGATGCGCACGCCTTTCTGGCGGGCGCCGGCGGCCATGGCCATGGTGACATTGGTGGGGTCCACATGGCCGTCGTCGGGGGTGTGCAGCGCGCCGATGACGCCGTCGAGATTGTAGAAGGGATGGTTGGCGGCGATGTGATCTGTGCCGACCAGTTCGATGTTGAAGCCCAGAGACCGGCCAACGGAGAGGGTGTGGCGCAGCCAGTCCATTTCGTCTTCGGTATAGGCGAGGCGGTAGGAGCCGCAACCGTGCCATGTGACGGCCTGACCGGTCTCTTTTTCCAGCGCGCCAGAATAGAGCCCGATATTGTAATCGACGCATTTGCCCAAGCCGAATGAAGAGGTGGAATGCGTGATTTGGCCTGCTGCGTGCCAGGTGCTGCCCGATGTCAGCTCGGCCTTTTCGAGGAGAACGGTGTCTTCGCCCCAGCCTTCGTGGGCCAGATGGTAGGCGAGCCCCGCCCCCATGACGCCGCCACCTACGATCACCACGCGTGCGTGGGTTGGGAACTCTTTCTGTGCCATGTCGAAATCCTTTGAGGACGAGTCGCGAATTTGCTCGACAGCCTAAGGGAACATCTGTACCATCGTCAATCATGAATGATACAAATGTACAAAATTCAGTTCTGGACCGCTTGACAGCGGAGTGGGATGCGCTGACGCCAGAGGCGCAGAAGGCCGCGCGTTATGTGCTTGAAAACCCTGCGGATGTTGGGGTTTCAACGGTGCGTGAGATTGCCGAAGCAGCGCAGGTCAAACCCAACACTTTCGTACGTATGGCCCGCCAAGTGGGATTCGACGGATATGACGATTTCCGGGAGCCCTTCCGCGATGCGATCAAGCGCGGGCAGGTGTCCTTTCCCGATCGCGCGCGGTGGTTGCAGGACATTCGCAAGTCGGGTGATCTGGGCGGGCTTTATGCCGATATGGTGGGGGCCGCGATCAAGAACATTGAGGACACATTTGCGGGGATCAGCGCGGACGCCCTGCAAGAGGCGGCGGAAGCCATCTGGAATTCACGTCAGGTCTTTACGTTGGGCGTGGGCGTGAACAATGCCAATGCGCGCAACTTCACCTATCTCGCCTCAACCGGCATGAAGCGATTCCACGCGATTCCTCAACCTGGGTCGACGGCGGTGGACGATCTGGCGTGGGGAGATCAGCGCGATGTTCTGATTGCCATGACCTGCCATCCCTACCGAACTGAGGTGATTGATGCGGTGCGCCTGGCGCGGGAGCAGAACATGACCGTTGTTGGTATTTCTGACAGCCCGGCGAGCCCCATTATCCTGATGGCAAACCATCGCTTTGTCATCTCCACCGAGACGCCGCAGTTTTTCCCCTCATCTCTCTCTACAGTGGCCCTGCTTGAAACGCTTTTGAGTTTCGTGATTGCTGTGGCCAGCGATGAGATTGTCGACCGGGTGGAGAAATTTCACCACCGCCGTCATCAGCTTGGCATTTATCAAGAGGAGCCGTGAATGAACGCACCCGTCACCCATTCGCTTGATGCCAGGTATTACACCGACCCCGCGATCTTTGCCAAAGAGATGGACGGGTTGCTCAGTCGTACATGGCAGTTGGCCGGTCACGCCAATGACATCCCAAAAGTCGGCGATTTCTTCGCGTTTGAAATCGCAGGGCAGCAGCTTTTTTCGATACGAGGCCGCGATAAAGAGGTGCGCACCTTTTACAACGTGTGTCAGCATCGGGCCCACGGGTTGGTCACAGGCAAGGGCAACGCGCGTGTCGTCGTCTGCCCCTATCACTCCTGGACTTATGAGCTGACGGGCAAGCTGCGCAACGGGCCCAATATCGCCTCCGTTCCGGGGTTCGACAAAGATCAGGTCTGCTTGACGGAAGTGCGCACGGAAGATTTCAACGGCTTTATCTTCGTCAATCTCGATGATGACGCGGCCCCGATGGACGAGTGGTTCCCCGGTGTGCGTGAAGAGATCGCAGACTTCGTGCCCAACGTCCGCGAACTGGCACCGCTGGAATGGGTGGAAATTCCGGAGAATTGCAACTGGAAGGTGTCGGTTGAAAATTACTCGGAATGCTATCACTGCCCGATCAATCATCAGACGTTCGCCACTGGAGTGATCAAGCCCGAAACCTACGACATTCAACCGATGGAACGCGGTTACACCCTGCGTCATACGACCGAATGTCAGAGCATGGAAAAGATGACCTATCCGGTCGACCTGTCCGTGCCGCATGCGGATGAGTACCGGTCGTGGTTTTTATGGCCGATGGTGAGTTTTCAATGTTACCCGGGCAATGTGCTCAACACCTATCATTGGCGGCCCCACGATGTGGATCACTGCACTGTCTGGCGCGGCTGGTATACGCCGGGAGGGGAAGAGAGTGAGGTGATCCGAAAGCTCGCGGTTCAAGATCGTGAGACGACGGTGGAGGAGGACATTCATCTGGTGGAATCGGTCCATCGCGGGCTGAAATCCAAGGGGTATCGTCCCGGGCCGCTGGTGGTTGATCCAGCGGGTGGGGTCAGCTCGGAGCATTCCGTGCAAAAGCTTCAACAATGGATGCGTGAGGCGGTTGATGGCTGAAATTTCCCAACGCGGCTGCCGGGGTGAACCCCGGCGTACGGAAGGCGGCGCATGTTGATGCCTGAAACCTGGCGGCCGGAGCATAAGCTGTTTCCGCATCAAGTGGGGTTCACTTGCCCGCCTTTTGACTATTGCGGCGCGCCCTCGGATTTTCTGCGTATGGCACCTGAGAGCGTCGGCGTGCATGGCTGGATGCTGCATGTGCCGGATTACGCCCATGGGCTGGATCAGCGCAAAGCCAATTTCGGGATGATGGATGACTTCTGTCACTGCATGGCGCGCAATGGCGTGGATGTGGCGGGGCAGGTGGGGTCGAACTGGGTCCATGCCAGTGGTTTGGGGGTCGAGGGCATCCGCCAGCATTGCGAAGATCTGTCCGATAAGTATGGCGTGCGGTTTCACATGGCGGGCTATGCGATGGTGGAGGCGCTGCGCGCGATAAATGTGGAGAAGGTGGCGCTCAACGCTGCCTATCACTGGCCGGACTGGTGGCAGGGGACGGTGGGGTTCCTAAAGGAGGCCGGGTTTGATGTGATCTGGGCCGGCAATTTCCATGATCAGGGCTGGTTTAGGACCCAAGAAGACGTCAATGAGATGCGCTGGGTGTTTGAAGGCGATCTGGCGCTGAAAAGTTTCGAATTTGTGGCCGACAAGGCGCCGGGCGCCGATGCTTACCTGATCAACGGCATGTGCAACTTCCGCACTGGGCCAGATGGCCTGCCGCAACGGCCGATACATCTGACGGAAATGCTGGAAGACGCGCTGGGCAAACCTGTGATCGGCCATGACACCGCGCTTTACTGGCGCATTTTCAAATCATTAGGTCTCGCGCCAACGCGCCCAATGGGCCAACTCCTTGCAACCCTCTAGTCGTTTCTTCTGGCTAAAAATATCCCCGCCGGAGGCATGAAATCTCTGGCACACACCTAACGGATCAAGACCATGCACAAGATTATCGCGCTTTGGGCTGTGCCCCGCTCCACCTCTACCGCCTTTGAATGGATGATGCGCCAGCGAGGGGATCTGGATTGCCTGCATGAACCATTTGGGGAAGCCTGGTATCAGGGGGAGGCGCCTTTGTGGCATCGCTACACCGAAGGCGAAGTTACCACGCCGGGTCTGACGCTGGAGAGTGTCTGGGAAGATATTCAGGCGCGGGCTGAGGAGGGGCCGGTCTTTCTGAAAGATTTCCCTCATTATATCTCTCACATGTGGACGCCGGAGTTTCTGTCCAATTTCACCCATGCCTTTCTGATCCGAGATCCGGCCAAGACGATCACGTCGATGCACAACAAGTGGCCCGACTTCCATGAAGGAGAGGTGGGGTTTCCCGAACAGCGCGCCTTGTTCGATTTGCTCACGGCGCTTAATGGCAGCGCGCCGCCAGTGATCGACAGTGATGATCTTCTAAACGACCCAGAAGTGATAACAGAGGCCTTCTGCAAGGGCGTGGGCATTCCTTACAGGCCCGAGGCGCTGACTTGGGAGCCCGGCGGTGATCCGTCAGAGCACAGCTGGTGGGATGGCGGGTCGTTCCATGCCAACTTGGCGCAGTCCACTGGGCTGACCCGGCAGACACGCAAATACATCGACATCACGGAAAGCCCCGCGCGTGTGCAGCAGGTGTACCGGCGCATGATCCCGCATTATGAACATCTCTACGCTCACCGCGTAGCTGTCTAAGAAGGAAATCCCATGAAAGACTATTGGCAGAATTACATCGACGGCGCGTGGGTCGATGGCGGCGCGGGCCGTGTGGATGTGGTGAACCCTGGCACGGGTGAGGTTCTGGCCACACAAGCGCTGGCCGATGAGGCGGACGTGGACCGTGCCGTGCAGGCCGCGGCGAAGGTGCATGCGTCACGTGTCCTGTCGGACCTGCGTCCGGTGGAACGGGGGCGCATGGTGCAGGCGATGGGGCGGTACTTGCTCGATCATGCCGATGAACTGGCCGAGCTGCTCACGCTTGAACAGGGCAAACCGCTTTGGGAGGCCCAGACAGAGGTCAAGGGCGCTGCGCGTTACTTTGAGTATTACGGCAATCAAGCGGAAACGGTGGAAGGCCGGTCGATCCCGCTAGGGAAGGGATATTTCGACTTTACCCATTATGAGCCCTTTGGCGTGTCGGCGCAGATCATTCCGTGGAACTATCCGCTGGAGATGACCGCGCGGTCGCTTTCTGCCGCTTTGGCGACGGGCAATGCCTGCGTGATCAAGACGCCGGAGCTGACACCGCTTACCAATTACATCTTCGCTCATGCGGCCGAAGCAGTGGGTCTTCCGAAAGGCGCTGTGAATATTCTGTGTGGCTGGGGCCATCAGGCGGGCGCGGCGCTGTCCGGCCACCGGGATGTAAACCAGATCGTTTTTACGGGCTCGGTCAAGACGGGTATTGCGATTGCCACCGCGGCTGCGGCCAACGTCGTGCCCTGCGTTTTGGAACTGGGCGGGAAATCGGCCGCGATTGTGCATGATGATGCTGACTTGGACGCCTTTGAAAAAGACATCCGTTGGGGGATTTACTTCAACGCGGGTCAGGTCTGTTCGGCCATGAGCCGTGTTATCGTCCATGAAAGCCGTCGCGACGAAGTCATTGAGCGGGCAGAGGCCGTGGCCAAGTCATTAACAGTTGGACCGGGGATTGAGCGGACGGAGTATGGCGCCAACATGGGCGCGATGGTGTCGGAGGCACAGCGCGACCGTGCTGCAGGTATGGTCAGTGATGCAGAAGCCCAAGGCGCACGTGTGGTGACTGGCGGGCGCAAGATGAACATTCCCGGCGCGTTTTTGGAACCCACAGTGATGGCCGATGTCACGCCCGACATGACCATCGCGCAAGAAGAGGTGTTCGGCCCGGTTCTGTCTGTGCTGTCTTTCAAGGATGAAGCTGAAGCCTACAAGATTGCCAATGGCACGGATTACGGGCTCGTGGGCGGTGTTTTCACCCGAGACCTTGATCGCGCCACGCGGGCGGCGCAACAGATCCGCGCAGGTCAGGTGTTCGTTAATGAATGGTATGCAGGCGGGGTGGAGACGCCCTTTGGCGGCTATGGCAAATCGGGCTATGGGCGTGAAAAGGGGCGTGAGGCGCTTTGGAACTACGTGCAGACCAAGAATGTGGCGATTTCCGTGCGCCCTTAGAGTGACCTGAGGGATGGCCCCAGAAGATGGCAAGGTACACGCTTTACTATTGGCCGATCCCGTTCCGGGGCGAGTTTGTGCGCGCAGTCCTGAGGCTCGCTGGACAACGCTATGATGAGGCGTCCCCGGATGAGGTGACCGCACTCAAGCTCCGCGCACCGGGGGACCAACCCTCTCCATTCATGGCGCCACCGGTCTTGATAGATCATGACGCGGACGTGGCGCTGTCGCAATTGCCAGCGGTTCTGCGTTATGTCGCGGGGCAGCACGGGCTGATGCCGGAAGAGGCAGGGCTGAGCGCGCTGACGGATAAAGTAATCGGGGATGCCAATGATGTCCTGGATGAAGTGACGCTCTTCGGGGGACGGTCGATGTGGACGTTGGGAGAGTGGGAGACCTTCGTTGAGGACCGCCTGCCGCGTTGGATGGCGATTTTTGAACAAACCGCCCGCGCGCGTGGTGTAACGGAGCAAGACGGATACCTCACCGGCGAGGCGGTGTTGCTTGCGGATGTGGTTGTGGCAGTGCTGTGGGGTGTGATGAGCGCGCAGCTGCCCCAGTTTCGGCCCATGTTGGAACGCCATGCACCGCGGGTGGCCGGGATATCGGATCGCGTTTTGGCTTTGCCATCGCTTTCGCAGCTGCGTGAGGAAAACAACGCCCGCTGGGGTGATCTCTATTGTGGCGGTCAGATCGAGGTCTCGATCAGGGACATGCTGGCCCGCCATGGAGTTTGAACAGAAAGGAGGGCCTGATGGCCGATGCATTTGACGAAGACCTGTTTTTGAAGGGGCTGGAGCAGCGCAAGGGCACGCTGGGGGCAGAGTATGTCGAAAAGAACCTCGCGGCCGCCGATGACTTCACGCGCCCGTTTCAGGAGGCGATGACGGCCTGGTGCTGGGGCTTTGGCTGGGGTGATGACGTGATTGAGCCCAAGACGCGGTCAATGATGAACTTGGCCATGATTGGGGCGCTGGGCAAAATGCACGAATGGGAAATTCACTGCCGGGGTGCGCTGAACAATGGCGTCAGCAAAAAAGAGATCCGCGCAATCATCCATGTCGTGGCGATCTATTGCGGCGTGCCGCAGGGGCTGGAATGCTTCCGTGCGGCCAAAAAGGTGTTTGAAGAGCGCGGTCTATGAGGGCGGTTGCGCGGTCTTGCGGTTGAAGGCGGGGCCGGTCGCATTTGTAACCTTGCCGTCGCGGCGTGCCCCTTTTCGTTCAATGGCACCGGGTCGCGACAACCCGGTGTGAGCGATTCCCCGGCCGCTGGAATGCGGCAGAAATAAGACAGAAACCTGCCGCGAATGCGTCCTATGATAAGATATCCACAGAATTGGCCAGCCTATGCCGCCGATCCGCGAAACGCTTATAAACATGGGGTTTTCCGGGTGGGCGTGGCAGAAATCAGCCGGTGTCTGCCCAAACTGTGTGATTATTACGTCACAACACGGGCAACAGTCGTGCAAGCCGGGGTGGTTGCGTTGACCTATCTGCGGATTTCGACCATTCCATGATCAAGCCGTATCTGTGCATTGGTGCGGTGGATTAATCGATATCCTGCTTACTAGGAGGGATAACCTTGAAAAAGCAACTTCTCTGCACCAGCGCAATCGCCCTTGGCGTAGCCGCTGCGCCCGCAGCAGCCCAGGACTGGAACCTGGACTGGGGTGGGTTCTTCAACACGCATGTCGCTGTCAGCGACATCAGCACCAACCTCACTGACGGTCAAGACTTCGATGGCGATGGACTCGACGTTCACACGAACACTGAAATCATTTTCACGCCGAGCATCACGCTCGACAATGGTCTGACATTCGGTGTCAACATTCAATTCGAAGGGTCTAACACTGAGTCGAGCGAGATTGACGAATCTTATGCGTCTATCAGCTCCGACACATTCGGTCGCTTGGACGTGGGTGCGGAAAACTCTGCCGGTTACAAGCTGATGACTGGTGCGCCTTCCGTGACGTCGATGTTCATCAACTCGCCGTCCACGTCGACCTTCATTCCGTTCACTGCGACAGGTACTGAGGGTAACTTCCGTCAAGCGTTCCTGTCCAGCTTCACTGAGGTTGGTGGTAACAACGACGTAAACCGGATCACTTACTACACGCCGGACTTCAACGGTCTGACTATCGGTGTGTCCTACGCACCGACCGGCGACATCAACGTGGGCAACAGCCTCAGCGTTGATAAGCGTCAGGTTGTGTCCGACATCTTCGACATTGGTGTGAACTACTCCGGTTCTTTCGGCACGACCGACGTTACGTTGGCTGCTCGCTACGGTACGGGTGACGCTGCAACGTTCGAAACAACGGGCGCAACCGCAGGTGGTGATGGTCTCGACGGTACGTCCGACGATACTGACGGCACCATCGGTGCAATCGCGACACCGGCCTCCGATCCTGAAACATGGGGCATCGGTGCATCTGTCACATTTGGTGCGGTTACCGTTGGTGGTAGCTACTCTGAAAACGACAACGGCGCGGCTGATGGCGACGGCGACCAGGAAGGCTGGAGCTTTGGTGTTGTCTACGACGCAGCTGGTCCTTGGGCCTTTGAAGCTCTGACATATCAGGGTGAAATAAAAGGTACGGGTGCTGATGGCGATCTCGACCGTGAAGCGTACAAGATCGGTGCAAGCCGTGACCTCGGGCCGGGTGTCGATTGGGACATCTACCTGGTGTACGAAGAGCGTGACTTCGAAGGTACTGCTGGTACCGAGGTTGAAGGCACCACTCTGGGTACCGCGATCAACCTGAGCTTCTGATTTATCAGGAACTTTGGAGTGGCGGGGGTAAATTCCCCCGCCATTTTCGTATCTGGTGTTCAATGGAACCAAACTCTGATGAAAAAGAGCATCATCTGGTTGGCCTCTTACCCAAAGTCCGGCAACACGTGGACTCGGATTTTCTTAGCCAATTACATGATGAATGCCGACAAACCTGTTCCGATCAATCAGGTGCACAGGTTTGGCATGGGCGACACCATCACCAAAACTTATCAAATGGTGGCCGGTGGGCCTTTTGATCTTAAAAATCATCAGACGATCTTAACCCTGCGCGACAAGGTTCTGCGCGGGATCGTCGGCAACAACGCCGATGTGAACTTCGTCAAAACGCACAACATCCGCGATAAGGCGTTCGGTGTAGACTTGATTCCACCGAATTACACGCGGTCTGCGGTCTACATCATGCGCGATCCGCGCGATGTGCTGATCTCCTATGCGCGTCACTTCGGGCAGACGCATTCTCAGGCGTTGGAGGCCATTTCCAGCAAGCACAATGTCACAAATTCCGACCAATCCACGGTCTTTCAATATCTGGGATCCTGGTCTGGCCACGTGAACAGCTGGACGCGCAACACCGTTTTTCCCACCAAGGTGCTGCGCTATGAAGACATGCAGACCAAACCGGTAGAAACGTTTGGGTCATTGCTCAAGCATATTGGCATTCCAGTGGATCCTGCTCGGCTTGAAAAAGCGGTTCGATTTTCATCCTTCGATGAACTGTCAAAACAGGAAAGCGAAGACGGTTTCGCAGAAGCCTCTGGTAAAACAGAGAAATTTTTTGCCAAGGGCATAAGTGGACAATGGGTGAACGAATTGGAAAACGACCTGGTGGACGAGATATGCAAGCGCCACGCTAAGGTTATGAAGAAATACGGGTATCTCGATGGCTCGTAAACGGGGGATCGTCTGGCTTGCGTCATATCCAAAGTCCGGGAACACCTGGGCGCGCATGTTTCTGGCCAACTATCTAGTGAACGGAGATAAACCGTTCCCAATCAATCAGGCGCATCGCTTCGCCATGACGGATTCTGGCCGTGAAACATACGAAATGGTCGCTAAGCGACCTGTGAATGGTAGTAACTTTGATGAGATACTTCGACTGCGCAATCGCGTTCTCAACGGTATCGTCGCAAATGGCGCGGATGTCAATTTTGTAAAAACACACAATACGGCAGGCTTAGTTCAAGGGCAGGATATGGTTCCCAAGGAGATCACAAGAGCCGCAATCTATATTGTCCGCAATCCACTGGATGTCGCCTTGTCTTATGCGCGGCACTTCAATCGAAGTCATGAACACGCAGCGATGGCTCTTGCAAGGGCTGACAATTGGCTTCCGGGCGAAAACAGGTTGGTCGCCCAAGTTCTTGGGCGATGGGACCAACATGTTATGAGTTGGGCGCGGCCATCTGGTTACCCAACTCTCGTGATACGTTATGAAGATGTCTTGGCTGATCCTGAGGCGGAATTCACCAAAGTTCTGAACCACATCGGCATTCCAATTGAACCGGAGCGTTTGAAGAAGGCCGTCAATTTTTCCAGTTTTAAGGCGCTAGCGGACCAGGAAAAGGGCTCTGGTTTCGTAGAAAAACCTGACCACGCTCAGGCGTTTTTCAGCAAAGGACAGTCCGGTCAATGGAAAACAGAGCTGGCACCGACGTTGAAAAAGAAGATTCGATCGGACCATCGTAAGGTCATGAAAAAGTTTGGATATCTCGATGAGTAACCTGAAACGCATTATTTGGCTCGCTTCCTACCCGAAGTCAGGAAACACATGGATGCGGTCCCTTCTTGCGCATTACTTCATGCCCGCGGGCGAGGCGCCGGACATCAACAATCTTCGCCGATTTACCACTGCCGACGTGCGGCAAGATTTCTTTGACGCTGCAAATGGCGGCCCCTTCAATTCTGTTAAGCTGGACGGGTGGCTTCGTGTGCGGCCAAAGGCCTTAGCGTTGATTGCCGGTTCCAAACCCGGGACCCATTTCGTTAAAACGCACTGTCAAGCTGTCCGGTTCCAAGGTCAGGATTTGATCCCGCCAGCGCTTACGGCAGGTGCAATTTACATGATGCGAAATCCTTTTGACCTTGCCCCGTCTTTCGCGCGCCATCAAAGCAGCGACATTGATATCGCGATCGACAGGATGGCTAACCCCGATACCATGATGGGGACGCCAACTGGAATTCGGGATGCCCTCGGCCGCTGGGATGACCACATTCGCAGTTGGACCGAAGCGCCGGGGCTTCCACGTTATGTGGTGCGTTATGAAGATATGTTGAGTGCCGCCCCCAAGACGGTGCGCGGCCTGCTGGAGTTCCTGAGCATCAAACCCGATAGCGGCAAACTGGCCCGGGCGATCAAGGCGACCAGCTTTGAAAATCTGAAAAAGCAGGAAGAGGATCTGGGCTTCACGGAACGACCTGACGGGATGCAACGCTTCTTCGCCAAGGGGGAATCGGGCGTGTGGCGGGAAGAGCTGACACCGGAGCAGGTGGGTCGTATTCGGGCTGCGTTCTTGCCCACTTTGGAGAAATGGTACCCGGAACTCCTTGAAGAAACAGAAGAATTTTCCAAGGCGGGGTGATGCCCGGCTGCGCGAAACACAGGATCATGGATGTTTGATCTGACCCAAAACGCCAAGCTTTCTGTGGCGCCCATGATGGATTGGACAGACCGGCACTGTCGGTTTCTGCATCGGCAGCTCTCAACCCATGCGCTGCTGTATACTGAAATGGTGACAGCCCCCGCTTTGGTTCGGGGCGGGGCTTTGCATTTGCTGAATCATTCGCCTGAGGAACATCCCGTCGCTTTACAGCTGGGCGGCTCGGACCCGAAAGAACTGGCAGACGCGGCGCAGCTGGGGCAGGAAGCGGGCTATGTAGAGATTAACCTGAATGTGGGCTGCCCGTCAGACAGGGTGCAGTCGGGCACATTTGGTGCGATCCTGATGAAAGACCCAGGTCTGGTGGCAGACTGCTGCGCGGCTATGGCGGGGGCTGTAGACGTTGAGGTGACCGTGAAATGCAGGATTGGAGTGGATGATCAGGACCCGCAGATCGCATTGCCCGAATTCCTGAGACATGTGTCGGAGGCGGGCGTGAAGCGCGTCATCATCCATGCGCGAAAGGCGTGGCTTCAGGGGCTTTCTCCCAAAGAAAACAGGGAGATACCGCCGCTGGACTATGATCTTGTCGTGGCGATGAAGGCGCAGTTTCCGCAGCTTCATATCTCGATCAATGGGGGGATCAGCACGCTTGCCGAGGCGGAGTTGCTGCTTGCGCGTGGGGTTGATGGGGTGATGTTTGGGCGTGCGGCCTATCATCAACCGGCCGATGTTTTGGCGGCGGCGGATGCTCGGATTTTTGGAGACACGACTTCGCCCAAACGCGCCGAGGATGTGGTGCGTGCCATGTTGCCCTACATTGACCGCCATCTTGAGAGCGGCGGAAAACTGCATCAGATCACGCGGCATATGTTGGGCCTTTTTGCCGGGCGGCCCGGAGCGCGGGGGTGGCGGCGGATGCTTTCGGAAGGGGCGACGCGTCCTGGCGCGGGGGCAGACCTTGTGAAGGCTGCCCTGGCTGAGCTGGAGATGGCAGGCGTATCGGTCTAGGTAGCGTCGAGGGAGAGGCACATGATCGAGGCGCTGTTTGACAAAGGTTGGGTGAAATTTCCGACAGATGCGACCCTGCTGCCCTGGATAGAGGCCGCACGGGACGCGGCGATAGAGCGGGTCAATGACGTGGAAGAGCGCCGCGTTTGGCTGCAATGCGAAGGTACGTGGTTTGTGGGCGTTGATACGCTGCCCAGTGACCCGGATGGCGCGGTGGGGCAGGCCGGGCCGCTGACCGGCGCGGCTTATGACGCGGCGCGCGGTATTTACGGGACCCTTTCGCTGCATCCCGGGCAGGTGTCTGTCATCTATCCGGGCTATCCACGCCCGCGCGACGGGGAAACGGAGGCGGCTTTTCGGTACAGATTGAAACGGGATGCGGCTCATGTGGACGGGTTGTTGGGCGTCGGACAACCCAAGAAGAGAATGCTGAAAGAACAGCATGCCTATATCCTGGGCCTACCTTTGACGGCCTGCGATGACAGGGCAAGCCCGCTGGTTGTCTGGGAAGGCAGCCACAAGATGATGAAACGCGCGTTTGAGGACGCATTGGCGCATCGCCCGCCGGAGACGTGGGCGGATGTCGACCTAACTGCGATTTATCAGGCGACGCGCGCGGAGGCGTTTGAAACCTGCCCGCGCGTGAAAGTCACAGCCCAACCGGGGGAGGCCTATCTGGTCCACCGTTTGGCGCTTCACGGTGTGGCGCCCTGGGAAGATGGGGCAGATGCGCCAGAGGACGGTCGAATGATCGCGTATTTTCGGCCGGAGTTGCCCGTCGGTACCCGGGGATGGCTCGATCTTCCGTAAGGCACAGATTTTTCGCAGAAAAATCGTTACCCGCGGGCCAGCCTGGCTGATCGTCCACCACGGCGCTTGCGCAACAGCCCGGCACGGTCCGGCAAGCCGTTCATGATCTCGCGTCGGGCCTCAGGCATGAGCGAGGACCAACAGCGAATTTCTTCCACGGTACGATAGCATCCAGTACATATCCCGGCATCTGGATGCACCACGCAAAGCCGCACGCAGGGGCTTTCTATTTCATTGCGCGTCCAGATGGGTGGGGTGTTCATGTGCCTGCCCTGATGTGCCGAAGTCGGTCCAATGCTCCTTGCAATATGTACGTGGCGGCCACGGAATCGATAATCTCTTTGCGACGTTTTCGGGTCAAATCAGCCTCGATGAGCGCCCGTTCGGCGGCCACGGTCGATAGCCGCTCATCCCAGAACCCAATGGGCAGGTCGGTGAGGGCCGAGAGGTTGCGGGCAAAGGCGCGGGTGGATTGACAGCGCGGCCCCTCAGAGCCGTCCATGTTTCGCGGAAGGCCGAGGATGATACCTGTCGCGTCCCGGTCCTTGGCGATGTCCAGAAGCGCGGCTGCATCCAACCCGAATTTCTTTCGTTTGATCGTGAGGACGGCGTTCGATCCCTGCAAGAGCGCATCAGAGGCGGCAACCCCGATGGTCTTTTCGCCCAGATCGAGCCCCAGAATGGGCCGCATCGGCACGAGCGCGTCCGAAAATTCCGCGATGTCTTCTATGATCACTCCAGCACCCCGGCGCTGTCTGCTGCAGATCTCAGAAGGGTGATGGCGGCATCGTCATTTTCAAAGGCCGCCTGCGCTTCGGTCCAGATGGCCCGGGCCTGATCGGTGTTGCCCAGCACCCCGTGCGACCGGATGAGGCGCGCCCATTCTTCGGCGGTGCCGCCTTGAGTGGCCAACCGCGCGCTGAGGCTTGCGACCATGTCGGAGATCATTTCCGGCGTGGCCTGCCCCGGCATGTCCGGCAGGTCGTATTGCACGCCCGCCCGTAACGCGACTTCGCCGATCCGGTTCAGTACGGTCGGCGTCCAGGGGTCCTGCATATCGCTTTCTTCCAACAGATCACTCCACAACCGGAAGGCGGCATCGGGTCGGTCAACCTGAAGCATGTAGACCCCCAGATAGTATTGCGCGCGGGGTTCATTGCGGTCGCGGGCCAATGCCGCGCGCAGGGCTTTTTCGGCGTCCGCTGACACGTAACCGCGCGCAGCAGACACCATCAAATCGGCCAAGGTGGCGAAATCTTCTGCCGTCGCGGCTACGCCCTTGCTTTGCAGCAGCTGCAGTTGTGCCTGATGCGCGGCCTGAAAATTCCCGATCCCGGCCTCGTGACGTGCCAGCAGCGCCAGGCCTTGCGCATCACCCGGGCGGGACGCCACCGCGCTGCGCAATTGTTCCACCAGTTCCAAATAGGAGGGGTCTACTTCCACCTCCGGCGCGCTTGTCAATTGCGCCTCCACCTCGGCCTGGCTGAGACGGTTGGCGCGGGCTTCATCAGAGGCTGCGATCCGTGCGGCCAAGGGCAGATCATCAAGCCCCGGCGCCCCCAATTCGCGGTAAATCCAAAGGCTTCCGCCCAGGATGCTGGCCATGACAACCAGAAGCACGGGCAGGGACGGGGACTTACGCGCCTCTTTGGTCTCTTTGGCGTCGCGCAGTTTGGCATCTGCGGCCAGAATGCGCCGTGACACTTCGGTGCGCAGCCGCTCGGCATCTTCCTCAGAGATCACGCCACGGGCCAGATCCTTTTCAACATCTTTCAATTGATCGCGGTAGACTTGCAAATCATAGGCCGCTGCGGGCGACTGAGCGCCACCGCGCTGCATAACCGCACGGGCCAGCACGGCACAGCAAAGCACCGTCAAACCCAATATGATGATCCAAAACCCCATGCGCGCGCGGCCCTTTCCTAGGCTTTCTATTTAGTTCCCCAACCCCGCCCGCAAAAGGGGCAAAGCGCGTGTGTGCTTTATATCCGTGACAAAGCCGCCCACATGGCTCTCATGTCGCATATTGAATGTTGAATGCCGCCCGCAGTGCCCATTAAATTCGGCATCTATCGCATATAGGCGCCGATGCGTGTCTGTGCGCCGCCGGGACCTGGAAAAATCGATGAAACGTTATTCTGCCTTTGCCGTCGCCAAGGAAGCTTTGAAGAACCACCTGGGTTGGGAACGGGCGTGGAAATCGCCTGAGCCACGACAGCGCTATGATGCGATCATCATCGGCGCGGGCGGGCACGGGTTGGCCACGGCGTATTATCTGGGCAAGAACCACGGGATCACCAATGTGGCGATCATCGAAAAAGGCTGGCTTGGGGGCGGTAACACGGGTCGGAACACCACCATCATTCGGTCGAATTACCTGCAGGATGCCTCTGCCGCGCTCTATGAAAAATCCCGCTCTCTTTATGAGACGCTGAGCCAGGATTTGAATTACAACATCATGTTCTCCCCGCGCGGTGTGATCATGCTGGCGCAGACCGAACATGAGGTGCGCGGCTATCAACGCACGGCCCATGCCAATGCGTTGCAGGGGGTAAAGACGGAATTTATCTCTCCCCAGCGGGTGAAGGAGATTGTGCCGATCATCAATCTTGAGGGGCCGCGCTATCCGGTTCTGGGCGGGTTGTGGCAGGCCCGGGGTGGTACTGCGCGCCATGACGCTGTGGCCTGGGGCTTTGCCCGGGCCTGTTCCGAGATGGGCATGGATGTGATCCAGAAATGTGAAGTGACGGGCATCAAGACCGAAGGCGGAAAGGTCACGGGCGTGTCCACCACCAAGGGTGACATCGAAACCAAGAAGCTAGGGATCGTCGTGGCAGGGCATTCGGGCCATGTGGCCGATATGGCGGGCTTCCGGCTGCCGATTGAATCTGTCGCGTTGCAGGCGCTGGTATCGGAACCCATCAAGCCTTGTATGGATTGCGTCGTCATGGCCAACACCGTGCATGGCTACATGAGCCAATCCGACAAGGGCGAAATGGTCATCGGCGGCGGCGCGGATGGCTACAACAACTACACCCAACGCGGGTCGTTCCACCATATTGAGGAAACCGTGCGCGCGCTCTGCGAAACCTTCCCGATGGTCACGCGGCTGAAGATGCTGCGCCAATGGGGTGGGATTGTCGACATGACTGGGGATCGCTCCCCCATCCTGTCGAAGACGCCCGTTGAGAATGTCTTCATCAATTGCGGCTGGGGCACTGGCGGGTTCAAGGCCACGCCCGGCTCTGGCTGGGGCTTTGCGGAACTGATGGCCACCGGTTACTCGCCGCTCTGCGACGAATTTTCGCTCGACCGCTTCAAAGAAGGCCGTTTCATCGATGAAAGCGTGGCCGCTGGGGTGGCACACTGATCATGTCCCAAAACGCGCGCTTGCTTTTTCTGGCCAAAACTATCCCGGGGGGTCGTCGAAGCCTTTGGCTTCGGCGTTGGGGGCAGAGCCCCCGTGTTGCTATGCGCTCAAAACCGCTCATAGCCGAATTCAGCCGAACGGAACCCGCCCAAATCGCGGGGAATGGCCCAAAACACCCGGGGATTTCCGCTCAGTCTTCTCAGACGCGCACCGCGATCCCATCCTTCTGTGCACATGCAAAGGAGGGAATACCATGTCTGACTATGAACAATCCCGCTATCCCCGCCCGACCTCGATCGACACGGGCGGTGCAGGTGCCTTCTGGGTGCTTGTTGTCGTTGTCGCACTCGGGGCGCTTATCCTCATCATGGCGGTTGGCACAGCGACCGTTCCGGGTGACCCTAGTGCGGCTGGCGCAGACAGTGCACCGGCCATCGCACCGGCAGAGCCTGACGCGGCCACAAGTGGCGCGGCTACAGGCGCAGAAACGGGTACTGTCGCCGAATAACACGACCATCAAGACAACACGTCCTTTGGGCGGGTGCCTCGCAGTGCCCGCCCTTTTGGTGTGCGCAATAGACCGGAGCATCCCATGCTGAAGCTCACATGCCCCTATACCGGCATCACCGGCGAAGAGACCGAATTCACCCCTGGCGGGGAGGCGCATCTGAAGCGCTTTGGCCCCGGATCGAGTGACGAGGATCTTCACGACTATCTTTTTGCCAAGGAAAACCCCAAAGGCGTGCATTTTGAGCGTTGGCGGCACAGCTACGGCAGCGGCAAGTGGTTCATTGCGGCGCGCGATACGGTGACGTTGGAGGTTTACGGCACCTACCCCGCGCAGACGCTGGAGCCGCCGCAATGGGTGAAGGATAAAATCACCGCCAAGCGCCCCGGCTGGACGTGGCGAGAGTTTTCGGGAGGCAAAAAATGAGCACACGCCTTGCGCAGGGCGGGCGGTTGATCGACCGCTCCAAGACCCTCAAGTTCCGCTTCAACGACAAATACTATTCTGGCCATGAGGGCGATACGCTGGCCTCGGCATTGCTGGCCAATGACCAGATGCTGATCGGGCGGTCGTTCAAATATCACCGTCCGCGTGGTTTCGTGGGGTCCGGCGCAGAAGAGCCCAATGGCATTTTCAACATGGGCGAGGGCGCCGCCTTTGAGCCCAACCAGCGCGGCACCACGACGGAGCTGTTCGACGGTATGCGGATGGAGAGCCAGAACCACTGGCCAAGCCTTGAGTATGACATCGGTGCCGTGAACAACAAACTCGCCCGGTTCCTGCCGGCGGGGTTTTACTACAAGATGTTCATTCACCCGCGGTCGTTCTGGAAGCACGTCTATGAGCCGTTCATTCGCCAGTCGGCCGGTCTGGGGAAAGCGCCCAAGCGGGGTGACGACGACAAGTACGAACATTTCTACGCCTTCGTGGATGTTCTGGTGATTGGTGGCGGCGTTGCGGGGCTTCAGGCCGCGCTTGCCGCGGCCAAAACCGGCGTCAAAGTCATGATCATGGAACAGACGGCCCAATGGGGTGGACGTGCCGTGGTGGATGGTTCGGTTGACGGCGCGACTGTCAACGATGCGCCTGTGGATAAGTTCGTGGACGAAACCATCGCTGAGCTGCAGGCGATGGACAACGTTACCATGCGTGCCCGTATGATGGGGGCGGGGCTGTATGACCACGGGTATGTGCTGGGATATGAGCGTGTGAATGATCATCAGCCGGATGCGAAAGGCCCGCGTCACCGGCTTTGGCGGATCCGCGCGGGGCATGTGATTACAGCCACGGGCGCGATTGAACGACCGCTCAGCTTTGCGGGAAATGACATTCCCGGCGTGATGCTGGCCTCAGCCATTCGCGACTATGTGGTGAATTTTGGGGTGTCCGTCGGGGATCGTACGGTCGTTGTGACCAACAATGATGATGCCTATCTGACGGCAATTTCTTTGAAAAACAAAGGCTTGGATGTTCCTGCCATTCTGGATGCCCGCGCGGGTGGTGGCGGGGCATTGGCAGATCAGGCGCGCGCGCTAGGTATTAGGGTCGAAACAGGAAAAGCGATCGCCAAAGTCAAAGGCGGGAAACGCGTGACCGGCGTGAGCATCTGTGCTCAGGCCGGTCAAGGCGCAGTGCTGGAGGAGATCGCCTGCGATGCGGTGGCCATGTCAGGCGGCTGGTCTCCGGTTGTGCATCTGTGGTCCCATTGCGGGGGCAAGCTGATTTGGGATGAGGCTCAGGCCCATTTCCGTCCTGATGTGGATAATGCGCCTTTGGGTGATACAGGCGAGGCGTTTGTGTCGGCTGTCGGGGCTGCCAATGGGGCCTTGGCGCTAAGTGCTGTTTTGGCGGACGCGGATGCGTGTGGGAAGGCGGCGGGCAAGGCTTCGGGTGGGAAGGCATCGCGGGCCAAAGCGCCCTCGGTCAGCGACGCAGATGAAGCCCCGATGGAGGCCGTTTGGATGATGCCGCAGGGTGCGGACATTCATCTACGGATGAAATCATGGCTCGATTTTCAGAATGATGTGAAAGTTTCAGACGTCCAGCTGGCCGCGCGGGAAGGGTTTGAAAGCGTCGAACACGCCAAGCGTTACACCACGTTGGGGATGGCCACCGATCAGGGCAAGCTTTCCAACATTAACGGTTTGGCGATCCTGTCGGACGCGCTGGGGCAACCTATTCCGCAGACGGGCACCACGACGTTCCGCCCACCCTATACGCCGATTTCTATGGCGGCCATCGCGGGTGAGGCGCGGCGGGAGTTGTTCCAGCCCATTCGCAAGACGCCGATGCATGACTGGCATGATGAAAACGGGGCGCATTGGGAGCCTGTGGGCGCGTGGCGGCGGCCGTATGCGTTCCAGAAGTCTGGGGAGAGTGTTGAGAAGGCTGTGATCCGGGAGATCAAGCAGACGCGGGATAGCCTTGGGCTGCTGGATGCGTCGACGCTGGGCAAGCTGATCGTCAAGGGGCCGGATGCGGGCAAGTTTCTGGATATGCTCTACACCAATATGATGAGCACGTTGAAACCGGGGCGCTGCCGATATGGGCTGATGTGCAATGAGAACGGCTTCCTGATGGATGACGGCGTGGTGGCGCGGCTGGATGAGGAGACGTTTCTCTGCCACACGACCACGGGCGGGGCGGACAGCATTCACGCGCATATGGAAGACTGGCTGCAATGCGAGTGGTGGGATTGGAAGGTTTACGTGGTGAACGCCACGGAGCAGTTCGCCCAGATCGCGGTTGTGGGGCCGAAAGCGCGCGCGACGTTGGAGAAGTTGACCAAGGATGATGTGAGGGCCGACGCATTGCCATTCATGGCGTTCAAGGACATCTCGCTGGCGGGGATTGAGGCGCGTGCGTACCGGATCTCGTTTTCGGGTGAGCTGAGCTATGAGATTGCCGTGCCTGCGGGGCAGGGGCGTGCGCTTTGGGATGCGTTGTTGGAGGCGGGCGCGGAGTTTGGCGTGTCTCCCTACGGCACCGAAGGGTTGCACGTGATGCGGGCCGAGAAGGGCTTCATCATGATTGGGGATGAAACCGACGGCACGGTCATTCCGCAGGATCTGGAGATGGGTTGGGCCATTTCCAAGAAGAAAGAAGATTACATGGGCAAGCGCGCGCAAGAGCGCAAGCACATGGCGAGCGGAGATCGCTGGCGGCTCGTGGGGCTGGAGACGGTTGATGGGTCCGTCCTGCCCGATGGGGCCTATGCGACCACCGAGGGCACCAATGCCAATGGGCAGCGCAAAGTGCAGGGGCGGGTGACGTCGACCTATTATTCGCCGACGCTGGATCGGGGCATTGCCGTGGGGCTTGTGCATCACGGGCCGGAGCGCATGGGCGAAGTGTTGGAGTTCCCGAAGGTGGATGGCAGCATCGTGAAGGCCAAGATCGTGAGCCCAATCTTCTATGACCCGGAGGGGGAGAAGCAGAATGTCTGAGGCTGTGAGCGCGCTGCCGGGCGCGGAGTATGAAGGCTATGTGGCGGTTCGGGAGGTCGGACCGCAGGGCATGGTGACGCTGCGGGGCGATCTGGCGGCGGCGAAGTTCAAGTCTGCCGTGAAGAAGGTCGCCGGGGTCGCGATTCCGGATGTTTGGTCGGTTGCGTTGGAGGGCGACAAGGGCGTCGCGTGGATGTCGCCGGATGAAGTGATGGTGATGGTGCCTTATGCTGAAGCGGGTGAGGCTGTTTCGGCTTTGGAAAAGTCGTTGAAGGGGCAGCATTTCCTAGCTGTGAACGTGTCGGATGCGCGGGCTGTGTTTGAAGTGAAGGGTGCGGCGGTGCGTGAGGTAGTGGCGAAGCTTGCGCCGGTCGATATGGCACCGGAGGCTTTCAAGCCGGGGCAGTTTCGGCGGACACGGTTTGCGCAAGTTGCAGCGGCGTTTTGGATGGTTGATGAGGAGACGGTGCGTGTCGTCTGCTTCCGGTCGGTGGCGGAATACATGTTCGGGCTGTTGAAGGATGCGGCGGAACCGGGTGGGGAAGTCGGGTTCTTCGGGTAGCGGCGAAGTCTTTAAAAGACTTCGGTCGCATTCTTTTAAAGAATGCGGTCTCCGAAAACAGAGGCCTGCCAAAGCCGCATCGCCTCAGACGTTTCACGCACGTCGTGCACGCGCAGGATTTGGATGCCTTGCGCCAATCCGGCCAGCGCTACGGCGATAGAGCCTGGGGCTCGGTGGCGGGCCTCTTCCGATCCGCCAATGGTGCCGATGAATCGCTTGCGGGACGCGCCCAGAAGGATGGGGCAGCCTAGCGCGTGGAAGAGCGACAGGTTCTGCAGCAGCGTGAGGTTGTGCTCCAGCGTTTTGCCGAAGCCGATGCCGGGGTCGACGATGATTTGGTTGCGGGCGATACCTTGTGCAGTGAGCGCTTCGATCCGGTCTGACAGGAAATCATAGACATCGAGGGCGACGTTGTCGTAGCGGGGGTCTTTTTGCATCACATCCGGTGTGCCTTGGGCGTGCATGACGCAAACGGGCAGCCCTACCTTGGCGCAGAAGGGGGCGAGGTCGGGGTCAAACGTGAAGCCAGCCACATCGTTGACGAGGTTTGCGCCTGCCTCGGCTGCTGCGCGCGCCACCGGCGCTTTGCGGGTGTCGATGGAAACGGGGGTGGCGGTCTGAGCGCGGATGGCCTCGATGACGGGGGCGGTGCGGCGGATTTCTTCGGCGATAGGGACTTCTTCGGCGCCGGGGCGAGTGGATTCTCCGCCGATGTCGATGAGGGTTGCGCCTTCTTCGACCATGGTCTGGGCGCGAGCGACGGCGTCGGTGAGGGCGAAATGCTCGCCGCCATCTGAGAAGCTGTCGGGGGTGACGTTGAGGATGCCCATGAGGGTGGGGGCGTCGAAGGTTAGGCCAGCTATGGGCGCGCGCGGCGTGGTGAGGCGGTCCAGGACGTCAGCGGGTAGGTCCGAGGCGTGGATGACCTCAGAGGCGCGGTCGCGGTGGAGGCATTCCACGCGGTCAAACCAGCACCAGCCGCCTGCCAGGGCGTGCGCGTTGGATGGGCGTGCGTCGTCGGTCAGTGGGATGGGGCGGTAATAGGGCATGGGGTTAGAGCCCGGCAACCTCGGTATCTTGGATGAGGACGGGCACGGAGGCCTCACCCGAGGGGGCGGCGCCGATGAGGGTGAGGTCGGAGGCTTCAATGTGGCCAGCGAACCATGTGGTGAGTGCCACAGGGTCGTCGGGACCGGTGGTGGGGCCGTCGACGGCGTCGAGCACGATTTTGGAGGGGGCCCATACGCTGATTTGGCCGTTTTTCATGGCCCAGTCGAGCTCGGTGCGCGTGCCCACCACGACGCAGCGGTCATCGCGACCGGCGAGGACCCAGGCGTTTTGTTCGAGCGCCAGAAGGTCGACCCGGCGTTGGGTCATTTTGTGGCCCGTCTTAGGGGCATGGGTGTCGGAATGGCCGACACAAAGGATCACGGGTTCGGCGCGGGCCTCGAGCTGGTCGAGCCAGCCTTTGAGATTGGGGGAGGTCACGGCCGGGTTCGTGAGGAAGACCACGTGGGGGTGGGGGACGGTGTCGGCCTCAGGGGCTTTGGCGGCGATATCGTCGACAGAGCGGACGATTTCCACGCCCAAGGCACCGGGGCCGCGATCCAGTTTTTCGATGCGTACGAAGGTGCGCACCGCTTGAGGTTCCCAGAGGATGCGTTCTGCAACGCGGTCGGCGAGGGTTTCAAGCAGGTTGAGGCGTTCCTCGGACAGGGCGGCCTCAATGGCCTCGGTCACCTTGTCGTAGCTTAGGATGCGGTCGACGTCGTCGTCGATGACCTCTGTCAATGGGCTCACTTCGACCACCACGTTGAAGCAGATGCGCTGGGTGGTGCCGCGTTCGGCCTGGAAGGCGCCGATCTCTACCTCGACCGTGTGATCGCGGACTGAAATGCGATCCAGCGGGCCGTCTGGCGCGGTGGCCTGGGAGCGGCCTGCGGGGTGTTCAAAGGCGAGGCGGATTTCGTTGGTCATGGTGCGGCGGTCTTTGATGAAGTCTGAGGCGGTGTATCACGCGTGACGGCAAGGCAGCAAAAGAAAAAGGCCCCCGCATGCGAGGGCCTTTGTGGTTTTTCAGCCGCTTAGTGGGCGCGTTGGTGGTCCCAGTCTTCCTGCTTTGGCAGGATTTCGAACGTGTGTTCCGGCGGCGGAGAGGGCAAGGTCCACTCCAGCGTGTCGGCGTATTCGTTCCACGGGTTTGCCTCAGTCGATTTCGCACCGCGGAAGATCGAGTAAATGATCACAGCGAAGAAGAAGATGAAGGAGGCAAAGGATATGAACGCGCCGATGGAGGACCACCAGTTCCAGAGGGCGAAGGCCTCGGGGTAGTCGATATAGCGGCGCGGCATGCCCTGACGGCCCAGGAAGTGCTGGGGGAAGAAGGTCAGGTTGGCACCGATGAACATGGCCCAGAAGTGCAGCTTGCCTGCCCATTCAGGGTACATGCGACCCGTCATCTTGGGGAAGTAGAAGTAGACCCCGGCGAAGATGGCGAAGACGGCCCCCAGGGACATCACGTAATGGAAGTGGGCGACCACATAGTAGGTGTCATGGTAGGCCCGGTCGATGCCTGCCTGAGATAGAACAACCCCAGTAACCCCGCCCACGGTGAAGAGGAAGAGGAAGCCGAAAGCCCAGAGCATCGGCACGCGGAATTCAACCGAGCCGCCCCACATCGTGGCGATCCAAGAGAAAATCTTGATCCCCGTGGGCACGGCGATGACCATCGTGGCCAACATAAAGTAGGCC
>JBCCNB010000031.1:0-41856 GCA_039026055.1 Pseudomonadota bacterium
TGATCCTGTCGGTGGCCGGCATCTGGTTTGCGTTGGAGCGGTCTTATCGCGATGGACGGTTGCACGAAGAACTGACCATTGACGCCGAAGAAATACACCTCACCCGCATCAGTCCCAACGGACGCCTGCAGGAATGGGAATGTGAAAGCTACTGGGCGAAAGCCCAAATGCATAAGACCGGCGGACCCGTGCCAAATTATGTGACCCTCTCCGGTAAAGGGCGCGAGGTGGAGATTGGGTCATTTCTGTCTGAAGACGAGCGCGTTTCTCTTTTTGGCGAGTTGAGCGACGCCCTCGTCAAAATATCGCGACGATGATTAGGCGGACAGCTTTTCTTTGACCCTCGGCCCCACCGCGCCGAAATCCATCTGGCCAGTGTAGTTCGCTTTGAGCTCGCCCATCACCTTACCCATGTCTCGGATCGATGACGCCCCCGTCGCAGTGATCGCCGCCTCTATGGCTTCAGACACTTCCTCATCATTCAACTGGCGCGGCAGGAATTCGGCGATGATGGAGATTTCTTGCTTTTCGCGCTCCGCTAGATCGACGCGCCCACCTTCTTCATAGGCGCGCAGCGAATCCTGACGCTGTTTGGTCATCTTGCCCAACAGAGCGAGTATTTCGTCCTCGCTCATCTCAGGTGGCAATCCTTCGCCACGGCGCTCAATCCCTTTGTCCTTGATCACGGCATTGATCAGGCGAAGTGTTCCCAGACGCAGTTTGTCTTTGTCTTTCATCGCCCGTTTCAGGGCGTCATTGATGCGTTCTGTAAGTGACATGTGCCTGCTCTCTTGCTGCTTTGATCGAGGCGCGTTGCCTATCTGATCGTGGTCCGTGAGGCAACCTTTCACAAGCCCCGATATTGCCCCTTGACCCCTAGGCTGCGTCTGCATACACCTCCGACAATTTGCCGATCAGACCCTTCAAAAAGAAAGCTGTCCCATGGCCATCATGACCCCGTCGCGCCCAACCGCATGTCTTGCGCTGGCGGATGGTTCGTTATTTTACGGCCACGGGTTCGGCGCTGCGGGGCAGGTCACGGCGGAGCTTTGCTTTAACACCGCGATGACGGGCTATCAGGAAATCATGACTGATCCGTCCTATGCCGGGCAGGTTGTCACATTCACCTTTCCCCATATCGGCAATGTCGGCGTGAACCCCGACGATGACGAAACCGCCGATCCGGTGGCAGAGGGCATGGTGGTGAAATGGGACCCCACGGAACCCAGCAACTGGCGCGCCACGGAACGGCTGGCCGATTGGCTCGCGCGGCGGGGCCGGGTGGCGATTGGCGGGGTTGATACCCGGCGGCTCACGCGGGCCATTCGTCAGCAGGGTGCGCCCCATGTGGCGCTGGCCCATGACCCGGATGGTAATTTTGATGTCGAGGCGCTGGTCGCTGCAGCGCGTGGATTTGTGGGGCTGGAGGGGCTCGATCTGGCCAAGGATGTGACCTGCGCACAGTCTTATCGCTGGGATGAAATGCGCTGGGCCTGGCCCGAGGGGTATGCGCCCCAGACCGACCCCAAGCATAAGGTCGTCGCGATTGATTACGGGGCCAAGCGTAATATCCTGCGCTGCCTCGCCAGCGCGGGTTGCGATGTGACGGTTCTACCCGCAACGGCAACGCCGGAAGAGGTGATGGCCCACAACCCGGACGGCGTTTTCCTGTCGAATGGCCCGGGCGATCCGGCGGCCACCGGGGAATATGCCGTGCCGATGATCCAAGGTGTTTTGGAAAAGGACATCCCTGTTTTCGGCATTTGCCTTGGGCATCAGATGCTGGCCCTGGCGCTGGGGGCCGATACGGTGAAGATGAACCACGGCCATCACGGCGCCAACCATCCGGTTAAGGAAGTGGAGACCGGCAAAGTCGAAATCACATCGATGAATCATGGCTTTGCGGTGGACAGTCAGAGCCTGCCAGCAGATGTGATTGAGACCCATGTATCGCTTTTTGATGGATCAAACTGTGGCATTCGCATGGTCGATAGACCGGTCTTTTCCGTCCAGCACCACCCGGAAGCCAGCCCCGGGCCCCAGGACAGTTTTTACCTTTTTGAACGCTTTGCGGCGTCAATGGCGGCGGCTCAAAAGTAAACGCGGGCCAGGGTTTTGCTGTGGGTTTTAACCGAACCTTAACTTTGGTTAACAAGCTGAAAGTTAAAGAATAATTTACGTTTCATTAACCAAGCGGATTCTATTCTGGCGGTAACGCGCGTAGAACAGGACATTCGTTATGGGAATAACGGAATTGCGGCAGCTTGGACAGGCTGACCCCATTCTTGATGACGGCAGCAATGATGTGCACGCCAGACGCGCGCTGGAACTGGTGCGCCACGGGGCGAGCACGGCAGATGACATCGCCCACGCGCGCACCGTACAGCGGAATTGCAAAGCGTCTCTTGATCGTATTTTGCTGTCAGAGGGTCTGGCCAGCCGTCAGGACCTTCTTGATGTGCATGCGAAATCCTGCAAGTCGCGGCAACTGACAGCGTCGGAACTGGCTGCGCTGTCTTATGTGCAAACGGATCTTGCCGTATCGCTGTTGCTGACCCACGCGGTGATGCCTGTGATTGACCGCGATGGTCTGCCGGCCTTGGTGGTGGAAGATCCCGCTGCGCTGGCGCAATTGGGTGACCTGTTGCCCGATGAATTGAACCGCGCTCGCATTCTTCTTGCGCCAAGGGAAGCGATCCAGACGCAGATCGCCGCGCTCCACCGCCGCCATCTGACTGAGGCGGCCTGCACCCGCGTGCCCGAGATGGAAAGCTGCCGCACCTGGAGCCGCGCGCGGGCGGTGCGACTGACACTGATTGCCGGGGCGCTTATAGCGCTCGTGGCTGTGACCTGGGCATTCCCGAATATTGTGTTCGCAGGCTTTGCCCTGTGGGCCATCTTCACGCTTTTTGTGTCTGCCATTTTCAAGACGGTGGCGTTTATCGCGCATAAAACCGTCGAGCCGGATCGCGATTTGGCCCTGACCGTGCGGGATGAACGGCTGCCCAAAGTGTCGATCCTTGTGCCTCTCTATAAAGAGACAGAGGTGCTCCATGCGCTCGTGGCGCGGCTCAGTCGGTTGACCTATCCAAAGTGTCTGCTCGATGTGCTGCTGGTCATTGAAGAGGCTGATGAAACCACCCGCGACATGCTGGCCACTATTGATCTGCCTTCCTGGATTCGGCCCGTGGTGGTGCCCGATGGCCAACCCCGCACGAAGCCGCGGGCGATGAACTATGCGCTCGATTTTTGCGAAGGTGATATCATCGGTGTTTACGATGCCGAGGACGCGCCGGAGCCAGATCAGATCACTCAGGTCGCGCGGCGCTTTCAGGCGCTCCCGCCCGATGTGGCCTGCATTCAGGGCGTGCTGGACTACTACAACCCACGTCAGAACTGGCTCGCCCGCTGTTTCACCATCGAATACGCCACGTGGTTTCGCGTGATCATGCCGGGGGTGTCGCAATTGGGTTGGGCCATCCCGCTTGGGGGGACAACCCTGTTTTTCCGTCGCAAGGTGCTGGAACATCTGGGCGGATGGGATGCCCATAACGTGACCGAGGATGCTGACTTGGGCTTCCGGCTGGCCCGTCACGGATATCGCACTGAAATGCTCGCAACCGTGACCGAGGAAGAGGCCAATTGCCGTCCCTGGGCCTGGATCAGGCAGCGATCACGCTGGCTGAAGGGCTACATGACCACTTACATCGTGCATATGCGAAAGCCCTTGGTCCTATTGCGTCAGCTGGGTTTTTGGAAGTTTCTGGGCTTTCAGGCCCATTTTTTGACGGCGCTATCACAGTTTTTTCTGGCGCCCGTGCTATGGTCGTTCTGGCTGGTTCTTTTTGGCCTACCCCACCCGCTTGACCCGTTCTTGTCACGTGAGGTGATGATCGGGCTCGGGTCGGCCTTTCTGGTGATCGAGGTGATCAACATCACGCTCTATGCCAGCGCCGTATCGGGGCCGCGCCACCGCCACCTGTTGGCTTGGACGCCGACGATGCATTTCTACAACCCGCTGGGCGCGGTGGCGGCCTACAAAGCGCTTTATGAGCTGGCGATCAAACCTTATTTCTGGGACAAGACGCAGCATGGTCTTGCACGGGTCACGCCGGAACGGCGGGCGCGACTACAAGACCTGAGGCGGGGCGTGTGACGCGAGTCAGATGGTGCTTTCCACCTCGCCGGAATCAAGCTTCAGTCGGGTGACAAACGCTTTGGAGATGTGAGACCGCAACGCCTCTGACGCAGCATCTGCATCACCCGCATCAATGGCAGATACGATCGCCTGATGTTCGGCCAGCGCATCTTCGTCCCGGCCCACAGCAGCAAGCGATGTGGTGGCCATCAACGCCATAGATCGATGTACCAAATCCAGTTGCTGCACCAAGAAGCGGTTGTGGGAACTCAGGTGAATTTGCTTGTGAAACCGCCGATTGGCGCGCGCCATGGCCTGCGGTTTCCCGACCAGTTTGTGGTCATCCGTCACCATATCCTGAAGCACACGCACCTCTTCAGGGGAGGCATGCCGCGCCGCCAGCCCAGCCGCGAGGCCTTCCAGTTCGGCCCGGACTACGTATAGTTCAGCCAGTTGGTTATGATCGAGCGACGCCACGATCAGGCTGCGCCCATCGCGGGTGAGCAGGCTTTGGGTTTCCAGCCGTTGCAGTGCTTCACGAATGGGCGTGCGGGAGACGCCAAATCGATCCGCCAGATCACTTTCCACCAGCCGGTCACCTGGCCGAAAATCGCCGCCATCAATGGCCTCGAGGATCAATGTGTAGGCGTCTTTGTTCATCGGGCCAAACCTTTGCGTGTCTGATCGGTTGAACTGTAACCCTTTTTGGACAAAGCGCCATAGCTAACCAATTGGGCCAGGCCTGCGCTCCTCGCTCAGCAAAACGTTGGCCTCCACATCCCCCACACCGGGTAGCATCATGATCCGCCGCCGCAGCACGCGTTCGAAGTCCGAGATGTCCCGCGCCACGACCCTGAGGCGATAGTCATATAGACCGAGGATGTGTTCGACGGTTTGCACTTCGGGGATGGCAGAGACTGCGCGCTCAAAATCGGCAATACTGACGCGCCCCTTGGTGGCGAGTTTCACACCCAAAAAGACCGTGACGCCAAAGCCAAGCGCCTCTGCGTCCAGATCTAGGCGCTGACCCTTGATCACGCCAGCCTCTCGCAGCCGCTGAATGCGCCGCCACGTGGCGGGCTGCGACAGACCCAAAGCGCGGCCAAGTGCGCTTGCCGTCTGAGTTGCATCTTCCACCAGCAGGCGCAGAAGCGCCCGATCGGTCGTATCCAAGTCCATCATAGCGGCAGCACCTCATCGCTTTTGATCCGTGCAACATGCATCAGTGCTTCGATGTCGGCGATATGGGGCAGGGCTAGGATCGCGCTGCGATAGATCTCCTGGTAATGCGCCATGTCGCGGGCGATGACCGACAGGCGCACATCGACGCGGCCAAGGAATGTCTGGATTTCCACAACCTCGGCCACCCCCCGAGCGGCCACAAGAAATTCGTCAAAGGCGCGGGGCGCGGATTTCTCCAGCGTCACGCGCAGCGATACCTCTACCTCGTACCCAAGCGCGCGCCAGTCGATCACCGCCCGGTTGGCGCGGATGATGCCCGCCTCCCGCAGCCGGTCGAGGCGTCGCGCACAGGTGCCGGGTGTCAAACCCGCCTCTGCCGCCAGATCCGCCACCGGCATTTCAGGGCCATACTGGTACTGCCGTAAAAGCCGTCTGTCCGTGTCATCGAGCATGAAAATTCTAATAAACCTTCTTTTTGGCTATAAATACTCAAAAGAACCCATCGAGAAAGCTCAAAATGGCGGTCTGATCGCCCAGTTCAAAGTATGCTCCGCGCCAAATCAAACCGCTAAGGAGAATATCATGCGTGTTTATTACGACCGCGATTGCGACATCAACATGATCAAGGACATGAACGTGGCCATTCTGGGCTACGGCAGCCAGGGCCATGCCCATGCGCTGAACCTGCGCGACAGCGGCGCCAAGAATGTGGTGGTAGCGTTGCGCGAAGGCTCGCCCTCGGCCAAGAAGGCCGAAGGTGAGGGCCTTAAGGTCATGGGCATTGCAGAGGCCGCTGCCTGGTGTGACCTCATCATGTTCACCATGCCCGATGAATTGCAGGCCGAGACCTACAAGAAATATGTCCACGACAACCTCAAAGACGGCGCGGCGATGGCGTTCGCCCACGGCCTGAATGTGCATTTCGGCCTGATTGAGCCGAAAGACACCGTCGACGTGATCATGATGGCTCCCAAAGGCCCGGGCCACACGGTGCGCGGTGAATATGCCAAAGGCGGCGGTGTACCTTGCCTTGTGGCCGTGAACAACGACGCCTCCGGTCGCGCGCTGGAGATTGGTCTTTCGTACTGCTCCGCGATTGGTGGCGGCCGGTCTGGCATCATTGAAACCAACTTCCGCGAAGAATGCGAAACCGACCTCTTCGGGGAACAGGCCGTGCTCTGCGGTGGTCTGGTGGAACTGATCCGCATGGGTTTTGAGACGTTGGTGGAAGCCGGTTACGCGCCCGAGATGGCATACTTCGAATGTCTCCACGAGGTGAAGCTGATCGTTGACCTGATCTACGAAGGCGGCATCGCGAACATGAACTACTCCATCTCCAACACGGCGGAGTATGGCGAATATGTCTCCGGCCCACGCGTTCTGCCCTATGACCAGACGAAAGCGGAAATGAAGGCCATTTTGCGCGACATACAAACCGGTAAATTCGTGCGTGACTTCATGCAGGAAAACGCCGTGGGTCAGCCCTTCTTCAAAGGCACGCGCCGCATGAATGACGCCCACCAGATCGAAGAAGTGGGTGAAAAACTGCGCGCCATGATGCCGTGGATTTCGGCCGGAAAACTGGTGGATCAGGAAAAGAACTGAACCGCGCTGCTTGCCATGCCGCAAGCGATGGTATCTAGAGAAGGGCGCCTGATTAGGGCGCCCTTTTCCACAAAGGCCTAAGAATGACCGATATCGCCCCCATCAACTGGCTGCGTATCTCCGCGCTTGGCGTGATCTGGGGGGCTGCCTTCATGTCGACCACCGTGGCGCTGGAAGGAACAGGGCCGCTGACCCTGGTGGCGGTGCGTCTTTGCCTAGGCGCGGTGCTTTTGCTGACGCTCAACCTTGCGCGTGGTAAATCCGTGCCAGCGTTTCGCGGGGCAGGGCGGCTTTGGGTGTTCATCCTCGGCATGGCGCTTTTGTCCAATGCCATTCCCTTCGCGTTGCTCAGCTGGGGTCAGCAATTCGTGGCCTCGGGCTTTGCAGGCGTGTGCATGGCGGTGGTGCCGCTCTTCACCCTGCCACTTGCGCATTTCCTGGTCGTGGGGGAGCGGATGACCTGGCGCCGCGTGGTGGGCTTTGGCCTTGGCACGATTGGGGTGTTCGTTCTGATTGGCCCCGGTGCTTTTGCCAGCACGGGCGCAGATTTCGAATTCCTCGCCCGGCTGGCCTGTATCGGGGCGGCGTCCTGCTATGCGATGGGGTCGATCTGCACACGGCTTAGCCCGCAAACTGATTTGCTGGAATTGGCGGCTGCAACCCTGTTGGTGGCGGCGATCATCTTTACACCCTATGCCCTTTACGCCGAAGGCTGGCCCGCGTGGCCGGAAGGCCGCAGCCTTTGGGCGCTCATCTATCTGGGGCTGCTGCCCACAGGGATTGCGCAGATCATCCTGATCCAGGTGATTAAGGATGCGGGCCCGGTCTTCATGGGATTGGTGAATTACATGGTGCCGATCTGGTCGGTGATCTTTGGCATCACCATTCTGTCTGAGCCATTGCCTCCTAGCCTTCTGATGGCCATGGCGCTGATCCTCTCGGGCGTGGGCATCAGCCAGTACGGACCGCTGAAGCGCCTGTTTACAGGCTCTAGGTAAACCTTAAATTGCGCCTTTGCCCTTGACCTTCCCCCGCCCCGGCTTTCATTAGGGGTAAGTCGGACTTGCATTAAAAGGAGCCCCACGCATGGCTTTCGAACTTCCTGATCTTCCATACGCCCATGACGCGCTTGCCGGCCACGGCATGTCCAAGGAAACGCTGGAATACCACCACGACATCCACCACAAAGCTTATGTCGACAACGGCAATAAGCTCATCGCCGGGACAGAGTGGGACGGCAAGTCGATGGAAGACATCATCACGGGTACCTATGACAGCTCTGCGGTGGCCCAAAACGGGATCTTCAACAACATCTCCCAGCTTTGGAACCACAACCAGTTCTGGGAAATGATGGCACCGGGCGGCACGGCCATGCCGGGTGAGTTGGAAGCGGCGATCAAGGAAAGCTTCGGCACGGTCGATGAGTTCAAGACGCAATTCGCCGCCGCGGGCGCAGGTCAGTTCGGCTCCGGCTGGGCATGGCTGGTGAAAGACGCCGATGGCGGCCTGAAGGTGACGAAAACAGAAAACGGTGTGAATCCGATCTGCTTCGGTCAGACCGCACTGCTGGGTTGTGACGTATGGGAACATTCCTACTACATCGATTTCCGCAACAAGCGCCCGGCCTATCTGGATAACTTCCTGAGCAATCTGGTAAACTGGGAAAACGTCGCCTCGCGGATGTAAGTCGCCGCAGGCAATGGTTGTATAAAGGCCCCGCCCAGTGCGGGGTCTTTTGGTTTCGAGGGACCCATGCAGAACACCAAAGGCATTCTTTTGATGATTTTCTCCATGGCGGGATTCACCATTGAGGACATGCTGATCAAACAGATGTCCACCGCTCTGTCGGTGGGTCAAATCCTGTTGCTGCTTGGATCTGGGGCGTCGATCCTGATGGCCGTTGTGGTGCTGGCCAGCGGGCGAAGCCTGATTGGGCGCAAATCCTGGGGCGGGCTCGCGATATGCCGGATGTTGGCTGAAGCTTTGGCTGCGGTGTCCCTGACAACTGCGCTCTGGTTGGTGGATTTTGCCACCTTCGCAGCCGTATTTCAGGCCACACCCTTGGTCATCATCATGGGCGCCGCAGTCTTTCTGGGCGAAGAGGTCGGCTGGCGCCGTTGGACGGCTGTGTCCATAGGATTTCTTGGCGTATTGATGATCATCCGGCCCGGATTGGAGGGGTTCGATCCCAACGCGCTTTTCGTGCTCGTGACGGTGTTGTCGATCACCGCGCGGGATCTGATCACCCGGCGCATGGATATGGATATCCCGACAAACGTTCTGGCTTTTCAAGGCTTTGCGATTTTGATTCCGGCGGGCGCGTTCATTTTGCTCATTTCGGGCGCGCAAATGGGACCCGTTACAGGGCAGGTCAGCTTGTGGCTGATCGGGGCCATCGTCTCGGGCGCCGTGGCGTATTATGCGTTGATCACCTCAACCCGGATTGCACCTTCTGCGGTGATCACGCCTTTCCGCTACACACGGCTGCTTTTTTCTCTCCTCGTGGCGGTTGTGGTTTTCCGCGAGCGCCCCGACATTTTGACCTTGTGCGGTGCAGCGCTGATCCTTGCCACTGGGCTTTACACGTTTTTCCGCGAACGCAAGCTGGCTTGGGAGGCGCGCGGTTGAGCACGGTTGGAAATCCCTCTTGTTCCTGCGTGCGCGTCCAGATAAACGAGCAGGTGGAGACGTGGCCGAGTGGTCGAAGGCGATCCCCGCGTGGGGAGCCAGTCTGGGAAATTTACCCATATATATCAATAATTTGTCAGATTTTCTTACGCTGCCTGGGTCGCTTTTGTGTCAGCCTAAAAAGTCTTTTTAAATCAATAACTTAAATGCCGTTAGATTTACTTCTATATAACTATTTGCCCCAATACTGATTCAATGTGTCGCCTTGATACTGTCAGATTTTCTGACCATATACCTAGTAATTCGGTCAGTTTGGTATAGGCTTTAGGCATCTACCGTAAACGTCGGTAGGCCGCCCATAGAACGAGGAAGCGCCAATCGTTTCTTCGTGTCACTCTTAAAGTCGCTTTCAGGCGACGCCAAGTGTGAGAGGACAAAATGATGGCTTTTGATTTTGGCACTTTCGGTGCAACCGGCTGGGAGTATAGGAAGAGCTTCACAATCGACCCCAGTCGAGGGGCGGAGGCTTGGGAGAAGCTGACCCAAAACCAGTGGGGCCTGGAGATTGGAATGCTGCCGATCACCTTGCACTATGCGTTGCTCGAAACGCTTTCATATAGTCGATTGCCTAAAGAAATGTCCGAGGACAAACTTGAACACAGATGAGCCGCTAGAGTCAAAGTCTGGCGAAATCTTACAAGAAGACGAAGCGGAACAAAGTGCACCGCCAGGTTCCGGCGATAGCTACATTGCTCTGCTGATATCTCAGTACACTGAACGCCCAGACTTACTGATTGATGCAATGGAGCATCATAGTCCCGGCTTTGTGAAAAAGTTCAACGAAAAAGCTCAGGAGCGGGCAGATAACAGTGCAGATGCCCGCTTCCGGTTTGGTCAGATTCAAGCTTACACAGGCTTGGGTGTCTCTGTGGTGGCAGCATTCGCAACCTTGGGAATGGCGGTGTATGCCATCGTTTATCGAGATGATGTACTGCTTTCTCTACTAGCGCTTGGATTGTTTTACGCGATTACACAAGGCGGCCGGACGGGTTTCTCCGATTTGACTAGAGCCATTGCTCACTGGATTGGTTCAAAGTCCGAAAAAGACGATCAGTAAATGACGTCAATTGTGTCCGGCTGTGCCCGGACAATTCCCATGTAGTGTTCGCGTCCTTTTACATTTTTTGAAACTGAGTGTTTTGGACAGCCCGCTTGCTGGCTCACCAATTTCAAGAACAGTATGCGAATTTAGTTGTGTCAGTTTTGTGTCAGAACGTGACACAAAACCCCTGAAAACCAACGAAAACCAACGAAAACAGGGGTTTAAGCAATCAGCCCAAGGCGCGGAAAAAAGTGGTTGTTATTCAGGGGTTTGGCCCGTATTCACAACGGTGGAGACGTGGCCGAGTGGTCGAAGGCGCTCCCCTGCTAAGGGAGTAGACGGGAAACCGTCTCGAGGGTTCGAATCCCTTCGTCTCCGCCACTAAAATTCCTCTAGCGCCGGACTATTTGCGAGCACCTGTACGCCACTAGGCACGCGTCTGCCCGCGCGTGCGTAATCCCGTCTACTCGTCTGTTGGCGGTTTCTCAGCCTTTGCTGATTCAAAATGGGATCGTCCTTGGGCCGAAGTTGGTGGCAGTTGGCATGCTTTCTGGCTCAGAATGTCGAAACAAAAAGACATGATGTTGGCTGAGTCAGGGTTGGGCTGTTGCGGCCGAATGGGTCGCCCCGCCCAGATTTGGAAAATAATTACATAAGCTTACGGGTGCCTTGTCCTTGATAAGGCGGGGTTTTCATGAAGGTGGCCCTTATTGAATTCACGTCCGCAGCTCATTTTTAATAAATTGTCACTATTGACAATAAATTTGCTGCGTGAAATTAACTGTCACGAATGACAATAAAATATCACACGAAAAATACGATCACCCATGACCGATGACGCCAAATCACCAACCGTAGGTCGCCCCTCTAACAAAGAGGAGCGTGCAGAGCAGATCATGCAGGCGTTGGTGCGCTGCGTGGCGCGGTTTGGTATTGAAGGCGCAACGCTCAGCGGTGTGGCAGAGGAGGCGGGCTTGAGCCGCCCATTGATCCGCCATCATCTGGGCAACCGCGATGACATGATCACGCAGTTGCAGGAATTTGTCCTGAATCGGTTCAACCTTGGGATCGACGCGCTGGTCGCGGCATTGGACGGCTATGATGAACCGCGCGCGGTTGTCGATATCCTCTTCACAGCCGAGGGGCACAGTGACCCGTCAATGACGCTGGCCTTTGCCGCATTGACCGCCCATGCGCGCGGGGACGATGCGTTGAAGGAAGGTTGCCGCAATATCGTTTTGCGCCTGGAAGATGAGATCGCACGTGCGCTCACCCCGCACATGCCGGACCGGGAAGTCGCGCAGGACTGCGCCCATGGGATCATCGCGATTTACTTCAACGTGACCGCCTTTGAAGCGCTCGACATGCCGCAAAACTGGGCCGATCGCGCCCGCAATCTGGCGCTCCTGCTCATTGAGAATCTTGAAAGAAAATCATGACCACACGACGACTTATGAACTACGTGGCCTTCGCGGTGCTGATGGTGACCACGTTTATCGGCATTCAGTCTTTGTGGGGGGCTCTGTTTCTCTATTGGGCTTATGACAGCATCAAGACCGGCAATGCGTTTCTTCTGTCCCCTATCGGTAGGAGTGAGGACGCAATGCTGTTCTGGCTCGTAATGCTGGCCTGGGAAGGTTTTGGCATTTGGCTCATTGTCGCTGACTTCTACGCACCCCTCTACGCCTGATGCTGTGAAAAAGGATCCCGTTGTGACGACCACATACAAACCCGATACGAACTTTGTCTGGACCGATCTGTCCTCTTACGATACGGCCGCGTCCTGTCGCTTTTACGAGGCTGTTTTCGGCTGGAAAACCTATGACATGGGCCGCATGGCCGCGCAGCCTGACGACCAATTTGGCATGGATCAGGTCAGCTATTATGTGGCCACACTTGGCGAACGATCTGCGGCGGGCATTTTCGACATGCCGCCTTTTTTCCAGAAAATCAAAATGCCGCCCTTTTGGATGTCCTACCTCGCAGTGGATGATCTGACGGCTGTTGTCGCGCGCGCCAAATCGATCGAGGGCGTCATCGTGGATGTGGAACCTACACCTTTTGGCGATGGCATGATGGCACTCATTCGTGACCCGCTTGGCGCCGGGTTCACCTGTTATGACGGGCCCGATATCGACAGCAAGGGTGATGGCTCGGAATACGGTCGGATGGTTTGGAATGAATTGATCACTTCCGACATCGCGGCGGTGGAAGGCTTCTATCGCACCGAACTGGGTTTCGATCTTGTGCCCGATGCGGACTACGGCGAAGACCGTGTGAAGCTGATCAACGGCCAAGGCGAAGACGTCGCTGGTATTCAGGTGGTGGAGGAAGAGCAGCGCTCCTCCAAGGTGTACTGGATGCCGTTCTTCAGCGTCGACACTCTGTCCGATGCCGCGCCGCGCATTCGGGCCGCGGGAGGGGAGATGGCCTCGCGCACCGATCACGGCGGCGGGTACGATTCTGCCATCTGCTTTGACAATACCGGTGCGGCCTTCGGTGTGGCGGAAACAGGTTCTGAATACCGCGATGCCCGGCCTTGGTATCGGATGTTTTTCTGAACGGACGCGCCATGCAAATTCTGATGATATCCGGCACCTACAATGCCCAGTCAAAAACCCACGCGGTGCTGTCTGAGGCCAAGCGCATCTGTGACGCGTTCGGTGTGGGTGCCGAGATTGCAGAGCTTTGCGATTTTGACATCACATCCGGGCAAAAGGACACCCGGCACGATCTTGCGACTTTGATCGGGAAAATCGAAGCGGCCGACGCAGTGATCATTGCGACCCCGAATTATCAAGGTTCCATGTCTGGATTGCTCAAGGTCGCTATTGATCACATCCCGGAACACGGTTTGCGGCACAAGGCAGTGGGTCTCATTTCCGTCAGTGGTGGCATGGGCCGCATGAGCCAACCCATCTCGCATCTGCGCGACGTGGTGGCCGCGCTTGAAGGGCTTGCTGTGTCGACGGCGATTGCCTGCCATGGGGGCGACTTTGAAAAAGACGACGCGGGGCAAAGCAGATTGACGACGCCCAAGCTTCTGGCCCGCGTGCGTACATTGGTCGAAGAGATTTACGCCTATGTCGAACTCGTGGATATCGCTCGGCAAAGGGGCCTTGCATGACATCCATGGCCACCCCCAACACACCCGTGATCGCGCCGGATGAAAGGCTTTCACTGCGGGTTTTGTTGCGTGCCTTTCGCTGGAAGGTCTGTGTCACCTGGGGGTTGATGTTGCTGGAAACAGCGCTTTTTGCGCTGATGCCGCTTTTGATCAGTTGGTCGATCGACGAGCTGTTGACGGATGACTGGCTGCCGTTTTGGCAATTGGTCTTCGCGCTAGGTGCTCTGCTTGTCGTCGCAACAGGTCGGCGCATTTACGACACCCGTGCCTATGGCACGATGCGCGTGGCACTGAGTCAGGCGCAGGTGGAACGGTCTGAACATGACACCGTCAGCGTGCAAAACGCGCGTGTCATGATGGGGCGCGAACTGGTGGATTTTCTCGAAACCACAGCGCCTGAGGCCGTGGCCGCGCTGGTACAGGTCATCGTGGCAATCATTGTGCTGTTGTCTTTTCACGGCACGCTAGCGCTGACCAGCAGCGGGGCGATCCTGGCCATGTTGCTCATCTACGCGGTATTTTCGAAACGCTTCTTTCGCCTCAACGCTGCACTGAATGCCCGAAGTGAGGGTCAGGTGAGCGCGATTGAGACACGCAACATGAAACGTGTGGCAGGCCATTTCATGGGTCTACGCCGGGAGGAAATCCGCCTGTCTGACACCGAAAGCCTGGTCTACGGGCTGATCTTTTTGGTGCTGTTATCGATGCTGGCCTTCAACCTGTGGTTCGGGGCCACGCAGATGCAAGCCACCCCGGGCCAGACTTTCGCCATCGTCAGCTACTCGCTGGAATACCTGCAATCGGCCGTGCAGTTGCCGCTGGCGCTGCAGGCCCTGACACGGCTCAGCGCGATCACGGAACGCATCAACCAAACCCCTGCGCAAATGACTGCGGATGCTTGAATATCCCGACGATAAGGACCCAATACCATGCCGACCCAACTGTCCCGCCGCCGCTTGCTTGCCCTGTTAGGGGTAAGTGGTGCGGCGCTCACAACGACGCTGAACCAAGTCAAAGCGCAATCCTCAAGCGACGGGCAGGTTCTGGATGTGGCGGTGATCGGTGCCGGTGCGGCCGGTTTGACGGCGGGGTTTTTGCTCAACAAAGCAGGCGCGCGATTTGAAGTCTTTGAGGCCGCCAGTATCGTCGGTGGACGGGCGAAAAAACATGTGGGTTGGGCGGATTTCCCGCTCGACTTGGGAGGCGAATGGATCCACACGACCAATAAGGTGCTAAACACTCTGTCCCAGACCAACACTGCCGCCGGGCGTGCGTTGGAATGGCGGCCTGTGACCTGCGATCTGGTGAGCGGGGGACAGGTGTCGCGGGAAAATCGCTACGCGCTGGATTGGCGGGGCGAGCATCGGTTTACCTCCACCACCTGGTTTGATTTCTTCAACGATTATATGGCCAACGGTATCCGCGACCGTATCCGCCTGAACGCGCAAGTGGCAAGCATTGACTATTCGGGTGGCATGGTGACGATCGGATTTCGTCGCGGCCGCACAGTGCGCGCACGTCACGTCATCGTCACTGTGCCCCTCTACGTGCTGAAGGATGGTGATATCCGCTTCACGCCCGCCTTGCCGCGCGCCAAGATGCGGGCGATGAATGGGGCGATCATGCCCGATGGGTTCAAGCTTTTCATGCGGTTCAAGGAAAAGTTCTACCCAGATATGGTTCTGTTCGATCACGGTTATGCCACGCCTGAAGCCGAGATCATGTATTACAACGTGGCCCTCGACAAACCGACCCGGCAGAACATTCTGGGCCTGTTTGCGCATGGGGTTGTTGCGACGCCGTTTGTTGGTCTGTCTGATGATGCGCTGGTGCGCGAAGCGATCAAACGGCTGGATGCTATCTATAATGGCGCTGCATCGCGCAACTACCAAAGTCACGTATTGCAGAACTGGTCCAAAAGCCCTTTCCACCGCGGCACCTATTCTTTCTACAAACGCTCCCGACCGTCCAAGGTTGGCGCGCCGATAGATGACAAGGTTTTCTTTGCCGGTGAGGCCTACAATCAACGTTGGGATGGGGAATGGGGCTACATGCATGTGGCGTCACGATCAGCGTATGACGCGGTGGAGGCCATCAGCAAGGTTTGAAACAGGCATTGAAATTGCTATCGAACGAGGGAAAGTACCAATGAAACCCAACAGCATTAATCCATCTAAGTTTTGTATCTCCGCCATCGCCTGCATCGCGGTACTGGGGATAAGTGAGGCAGCGCTTGCCGATAATCTCGACTTTCTGATTTACAACGAAAGCTCCGCCGATCTGGTGGAATTCAACGTCAGTTCCTCCAACGCTCAAAGCTGGGATGGAAACCTGATGCGTGGTGGCTACCTGGCGCCGGGCTATGAGATTGACGTGGTAATCGCTGACGGCTTGGAGACCTGCATTTATGACATTCGTGGCGTGTTCGACGATGGCAGCACGGCCGAGGAATACGACATCGATGTCTGCGAATTGGGCGAATACACTTTCACGGATTGAGCCGTTTAACCTGCAACAAACGAGACCCGGACCTTTTGTGCGGGTCTGGTGTTTTTAGTAGGGTGGAAACTGTGTTGCGCTTAAATCTATCTACTGATAGATAGATAAAAATTCGACTCAGTTTCAAGACGTATGTTCTGCGTGGCGATTGTGAGGCGACTTCCACATCGGACAAGGTAGGACACAGAATGGAACTGAATGCAGATTTTGACGCGCGGGTTGTGGTGCACTCCGACGAATTGGAATGGGCGGCGTCTCCGATGCAGGGTGTGCATCGGCGCATGCTGGATCGGATAGGCGGTGAAGTGGCGCGCGCGACCACCATCGTGCGCTTTGCCCCCGGCAGCCAATTTTCTGAACACACGCATACGGGCGGCGAAGAATTTATTGTGCTGGACGGCGTCTTTCAGGACGAACACGGCGACTTTCCTGCAGGCACCTATGTGCGCAATCCACCCACCACGGCCCATACGCCCGGATCGGAACAGGGCTGCACGATCTTTGTGAAGCTCTGGCAATTCGACATGGAGGATCGCACCCAGTTTCGCAAAACCATGGCCGATCAACTGGCCGCTCCTGTGGCGGGCGTAGCAACGGCTGAATTGCATAAAGATGATTGGGAAACCGTGACGTATAGTGAATTGGAACCCGGTTCGGCGTTGACCATGCAAGATGAGGGCGGAATAGAACTTCTGGTTCTTGCAGGCAGCCTTGCAGAGAGCGGCGAGACGCTGAAAACGGGGGGGTGGTTGCGCCTGCCGGCAGGGCACGTTCTTGATGCAAGGGCAGGGGATACGGGTGCGAAAGTCTGGGTGAAAACGGGGCACTTGGCCCATGCGAAAGCGCCGGTTGTCGGATGACGGGTCGGGCTCCCCTCGTCGTCGTTGCAGGTGCAGGTGCCGGTCTTGGGCAAGCCCTTCTGGCCCGGTTTGAGGCAGGCGGTTATGCCCCAGTGGGCCTCGGCCGCAGCGCACCGGATAACCCAATTGGCGCGTTCCATCGCGTGGATCTTTCCGATGAAACTGCGGTGCCAGAGGCGATGGCAGAGATCATCGCCCAGCACGGCGCGCCCAAGGTCGTGATCCACAACACGGCAGAATTGGTGATCAAGCCTTTCACCGACATCCATCTGAGCGATTACCAGCGCACGTGGTCCTCAATGGTGCAAACAGCGGTACTTCTGGGCCAGACGACTTTACAGCCCATGGTGCGCGAAGGCGGAGGTTCTTTCCTTGTGTCGGGCGCAACGGCATCCTTGCGCGGTGGCGCGCGTTTTTCGGCTTTTGCCAGCGCGAAATTCGCCCTGCGTGGCTTGACCCAATCGCTGGCGCGGGAATTTCAACCCGCAGGTATTCATGTCTGCCATGTCATTCTGGATGGGATCATTGATACGCAACGGTCGCGCGATCTCCACGGTTTGGACCCCGCGAAGATGATGCAACCACACGACATCGCAGAGGCGTATTGGCAGCTTGCCCATCAACCCAAATCCACCTGGACGCATGAACTTGATCTGCGTCCGGCATCCGAGGGGTTTTAAATCATGAAGACACTGATCATCGGCGGCGGCCTGTCCGGCCTTGCACTGGCCGAGCTGCTGGAGCGCAAGGGCGAGGATTATCACCTGCTGGAAGCGCGGGATCGGTTTGGTGGGCGCATCATGACCGAACATGTGGGCGATGGGTATTTCGATATGGGCCCTGCCTGGTTCTGGCCGGGTCAGCCGCGCATTGAACAGTTGGCGGCGCGCCTGGGGCTTTCGAAATTTGCGCAGCATTCGGCGGGTGAATTGACGTTTGAGGATGAGAATGGCCGTGTTCAACGCGGGTTTGGGTTTGCGTCTATGGCGGGGTCCTGGCGGCTGGAAGGTGGGCTGTCTGGGCTGACAAATGCGTTGGCATATCGCTTGCCAGAGACGCGCAAGCGTTTGAACGCGCAGGTCGCGCAGATTGAACGGCTTGGCGATCTGTGCCGCGCCACGCTCAGGGATGGCAGCGTGATTGACGCCGATCGCGTCGTTCTGGCGATGCCGCCCCGGATCGCCGCGGGGCTGGGGTTTAACCCGGCGTTGCCTGACACCGCCTTACAAGCGATGGCCAACGTGCCCACTTGGATGGCAGGACAAGCCAAGGCCGTGGCCGTCTATGACACACCATTTTGGCGCGATGCGGGTCTGTCCGGTGACGCGATGAGCCGGCGTGGGCCAATGGTTGAAGTCCACGATGCCTCTCCGGCTGCGGGCGGTCCCTATGCGCTCTTTGGGTTCATAGGCGTGCCACCTAAGGCCCGCGCGGATGAGCAGGTTTTGCGTCAGGCCGTGGAGGCCCAGTTGGTGCGCCTGTTCGGAGAGGATGCAGCCTCTTCGCGGTCGGTGTTCATCAAGGACTGGGCCTTCGATCCGCTGACAGCAACACCGGCAGATGCCGCGCCGCAATACAGTCATCCGGCCTATGGGTTGCCTGCTGCGCTTCAGGGCCTTTGGGATGGCCGCCTGATCATAGCGGGCACAGAAGTTGCCAAGAGTTACGGTGGCTATATCGAGGGCGCTCTGGAAGCAGCGGAAGCGGCGCTGTCGGGCTTGGATATCAAAGAGGCAGAACGGTTATAATCGAAAGTTGGGCCCGATGAAAAATCCTGTACGATTGACCGGCTCAGGCTTTCTATCTATCGGCAGGTAAATGTTTTACACCCTCAAGGGGCGATGAATGTCAGACCGACGCGATGCAATTCTTGATGTGGCCGAGCGGCTTATCCGTTCCCATGGCTATAGCGGGTTTTCTTTCCGGGAGGTGGCTAAGGAGGTGGGGATCAAATCCGCCAGCGTTCATTACCATTTTCCAACGAAGCCCGATCTGGCGGCCGCCGTGGCCAAAAGATACCGCGAACGCTTTGCCCATGCCTTGGACAACAGCGAATGCGAGGGCATAGAGCGGGTCACAGCGTGGCGCGAGCTGTTCCACAACGCCTTGAGAAAAGACGGTCTGATGTGCCTCTGCGGCATCCTCGCAGCCGAAGGAGACAGCCTTCCCGCCGAGGTCGCCCGGGAAGCGCATGCCTTCCTGCAGTTTGGGATCGCGTCCCTTGATGAGGCCCGGCCGGGACGTGGGGTGCACATCTTGTCCCAATTGGAAGGCGCCATGTTGATCGCCCGCTCCACCGGTGATCCGGATGTGTTCGCCAAAGCGACCGACGACCTTGCGGCGGCTTGATCGCGCTTGATGTCTGTCGCGTCACATCACGGATCCGGCGTGACGGTTCGGCGCGGCTAATCCTTCGAAAGAACGTCTTCTTCAAGATCGTGAATGGCGGTTTCGATGGCTCGGGACGACAGGCGAAGGCCATTGGCCGAGCAATAGGTCGAGATGTCATCCAGCGCAAACAGGATCCAGCGATCATCATCAATTCCAAGAGATTGCATTTTCTGCATGTGGTCTGTCCAAAATGGCGACGCCGGTCTTGGTTGTTGTCCCATATATGGATCTGGCCTCACGTCGAGCGCGTCCAAGAAAAACGCGACTTCGCTGTCCCGATCCGATCTATCTCGGGTTGGGACGTCATTCACGTTGTCCGCAGAGGGTGGTTTGATGGTCAAGGTTCCCAAGTTTCGCCTTCTTCAGTTTGCCGCCTTCCCGACGGATATGGTTGACTTATGGTGGAGGGCGGATCCACCGAGTCGCCTTTAAGGAGAATGTTACCATAAGAAAAGCCAATGACACAAAAAATCTCTTTTTTTCATGTCTGGGTGTGAGGGAAATGGCCTCAGATGTCTTGGATGCCCACGAGGCCGCACCAAAACACCAGTATTTGAAGCCCACATGGCGCGTCAGAACCTGGGTTGAATGATCATTTGACCCGACGAGGCGGTTTCCACCAGGATCGGTGTTTCATAGGTATCGGTCAGACGCTCTTCGGTGAGCACGGCCGATGGAACATCGGAATAAAGGACGCGCCCCTCGCGCATCAGGATCACGCGGTCGGCAAAGCCAGCGGCCAGATTTAAGTCATGGAGCACGACAAGCACGCCGACGCCTTCGCGGGTCAGCCGCTGCATCGCCTTTAAAACAACCGCCTGTTGACTGATATCGAGGCTGGCGGTGGGTTCGTCCAGAAATACATGGCAGCGATGCCCCATCTGTCGGTTGCCATGCAATTGGGTCAGGATACGGGCCAGATGGGCCTTATGGCGTTGTCCGCCCGAAAGCTCAGACACGTATCTGTCCTTCATATCCCAAAGCCCCAACATGGTCAGGATGGGGGTTGTCAACGCGTCCATCTCTTCAGGTGCGACGCCAATCGGCGCGCCAAGTTCGACGAGTTCCGTTAGGGTGAATTCAGCCGATAGTGTTGGTGATTGTTCCAGTACCACGCGACGTTTCGACAACTGCATGGTCGACAATTTGTTGGCTGCGGTGCCTTCATAACGAACAGAGGCTGCGCAGAGTGCATGTTCACCAGCCAAAGCCGAGAGCAGAGTGGATTTGCCTGCGCCGTTCGGGCCACACACAGCGAGAAGTTCGCCGGGATGCAAGCCGACCGTCACATCCTTCAATATCGGCTTTCCGCCAAGCGACAGGTTGATCGCGGCCCCTTCGATCATATCCGGCGGTTCCGCAGCAACAGCCATAGAAAGAACGGACCGCCCAGAAGGGAAGTTGCAATGCCGATGGGGATTTCCGAGGGCGGGATCGCGTTGCGCACGAACAGATCAGCGAAAAGCAGGATATTGGCCCCCACCAACGCTGAAACGGGAAGCACGACGAAATGACTGGCCCGGATGAAAAGCCGCGTCATATGCGGCGCGACAAGGCCCACAAAGCCGATAGGCCCTGCCGCTGATACGCCAGCGCCCACAGCAACCGCCACCAGAAAACAGATCTGGAACTTGACGCGACCCACATCTACCCCTGCATGAAAGGCAGCACGTTCGCCCAGTTGCATCATGTCCAGCTCACGCCGGTAGCGCAGCAAAGCCAAGCTTGATACCACCATGATCACGCAGGCGATGACCACCGTGCTCCAGTTGCTGCGCGCCAGGCTGCCCATCGTCCAGAAGGTCAATTCCCGAAGTTGCTGATCATTGGACATCAGGACCATCACCCCGATCATGGCGCCTGAGATTGCAGTGATCGCCACCCCCACGAGAATGAGCCGCGCCACGGAAAACTGCCCGCCGATGCGCGCGGTGCCCAGCACCAGAAAGGTCACAGCCATGCCGCCTGCGAAGGCCGCGAGAGGGATCACTGCCACCTCAAGCACCGGGGGCAAAAGTGCAATCACACCAGCCCCTAGAACGATCACGAACACGACTGCAAGCGATGCGCCGGCGGTGATGCCGATCAGTCCGGGATCGGCCAATGGATTGCGTAAAAGCCCTTGAAGACATGCCCCCGATATGGCCAGCGAACCGCCCACCATGATGCCCAGAACCATGCGCGGCGCGCGAATGTCCATCAGGATGGTTTCGGTGGCGATTGTGCCTTGCCCTGTGAACGCGGCCCAAAGCTCAGCGAACGTCAGCGACACGGGGCCGATGGTCAGCGCACAAAACATCGCCACCGCCAAAAGGGTTGTCAGACCGATATAGACCGCAACCAGCTTTCCCGGTGCAAAGGAGCGGTGAGATGCATCCACGGAGACCAAGCGTTCACTCCGCCACCAGCGCCTCGATGGCGCTGAGCATCTGATCCATCGCTTCTGGTGAGCGTGGTCCGAATTGCAGCATCTTCTGGCTGTTCACCACGACGAAATTGCCATTGGCACCGGCAGGTGTCGCTTGGATCACCGGCAAGTCCATGATCGCACCGCTACCGCCCGCACCATCCACATGGAAGGAAGACAGAAAGATTAGCTCGGGCGCTGCGTCCACTACAGATTCCGGCGTCATGGGTTTCCATCCCTGAAAATCGGCCACATTGCTGCCACCAACGATCTCCACCATGTCATTGCCCGTGGTGCCGCTGCCCGCCGCAATCGGCACGCCGTCGCGAAGGGCCAGGATAAGCAAAACACGGGGTTTGCGACTGAGTGCATCAACGCGCGCTGACAAATCGGCAAGCTGTGCCTCATAATCCGCGATCATCTCAGCGCCGCGGGCTTTTTTGTCCACGGCCTCGGCGATAAAGCGGACCTTCTTGGCAAAGCGATCCGATCCGACGCCTTCCGGGACAAAGGCCACTGTCATTCCAGCCGCTTCCAGATTGTCCATCGTTGCAGGCGGTCCCATGTCATGCGACCCGATCAGCAGGTCAGCACCCATGGACAGGACGCCCTCAGCAGAGAGTTCTCGCACATAGCCAATCCGCGGCAGCTCATCCGTTTCAGTTGGAAAAACAGTCGTTGTGTCCACAGCGATGACTTTGTCGCCCACGCCCAATTCATACAGAATCTCCGACACATCGCCGCCTGCAGAGACGATGCGATCCACTGTGTCTGCCGGAGCTGACTGCGACAAAGCAATGCAAGCAATCGCGGCTTTAATCCATATCCTCATACTCTCATCCCTTTTTCTGAGATGCATGGCTGACCGGTTGGCTTGCTCTGCGAATGCAATACATCGCCCTTACCGTGGACCAGGACAGCTGTCCACAGAACGCGTGTTGATCGGTCCTAACGCCGCAGCCTGACATTGTCAGGATCATAAACATGCGGCCTATGACGGATGGCTGATCTCATCGCGCCAAAGGCGAGCACATGGCACGCGTTACCGATGTCCAACGCGCCCGCTTCGATATAGCCCAAAGCCAGAAGTCGCCCAGTTCGATAACCCATCGACACTGAGGTCAGATGTCCGATCACTCTATCCGCCAGCATGATCGGATCAGGGGGCAAGGGCTCCGGCCCCGGATCCGTGATATCGAGTCCTATGAATTGCCAGTCCGGCCTCTCGTTTTGTTGTTTGAGAACGGCCGTGCGCCCTGTGAAATCGCCCCTCACCAGATCTGCAAATTTCGCAAGACCGGCATCAAACAGCGTGTATTCCGTCCCAAAATCTGCCGCCCAACCGTGATAGCCTTTCTCAATCCGCATCGCGTTCAGCGCGTAAGACCCGAAATTGCAGATGCCATGGGGCAGACCTGCCGCCCAAACCGCGCGATAAAGCGCCACCAGATGTTCGGACGCGACATGCAGTTCCCAACCCAGTTCGCCTACATAGCTGACCCGCAGGGCCGTCACCGGAACGTCGGCGACGGTCGTCTCAAGCACACTCATCCACGGTGCGGTCATGTCGCCATCCGTCAGGTTTTCCAGGACCGCGCGGGACAGCGGCCCCATGACCAGCAACGCGGCGTCCTTTTCATAGCCTTTCGTCAGCTTGGCATCGGCGCCTTGCATTTGTGCCGAGATCCAATCGTAATCGCGGTCAACGGCGAGAGTCGGGCCGCAGAGAAGAAAACGATCCTCAGACAGCCGCGCGATGGTGGCTTCAGACCAGATCTTGCCGCCTGGGGTGAGCATGTAAGACAGCCGCACGCGCCCAACCTTCGGGAGAGAACCACAAAAGACGCGGTTCAAGACATCGGCTGCATCTGGCCCCTCGAGGAGGTATTTGGTGAAGCCGCCGTGATCCATAAAGCCCACGGCGTCACGCACCGTTTCACATTCATGGCGCACCGAGCCCATCCATGGTTCTTCACCGAAGCTGAGGTCGTCCGGCCTTGCATCCGGATCAAACCAGAAAGCCCGTTCACAGCCGCCGATTTGACCCATAACCGCACCCTGAGAGATAAGATGATCATAGAGCGGCGTTTGTTGGACAGGGCGGCCCGAATGCTGGATGCGGTGTGGAAAGGGGATCGCGTATTGCAAGTCATAGTGTTCCGAGGCCCGGCGCGCGGCGTAATCGCTGTTTGCCCAATCCCCAAATCGACGCGGGTCCCATGCCGAAAGATCCCACTCCGTTTCCCCCGTCGTCAGCCATTCCGCCATGGCCTTGCCGATTGCTGCTGAATGCGTGATCCCGATCTGCACCCCGGTTGCGTGATAGAAATTCCGAACGCCGCCTGCCGGGCCAACCAGCGGCAGGGCATCAGGTGCGTAAGGGATGGGACCATTGACGAACCGATGCGCGCCTGCTTCTGCCAGCAAAGGAACGTGGCTGGCGGCTGCTTCGAACACGGCCATCATGCCGTCCACGTCATCGGCGAAAAGCTGATGGTCGAAATCCTCCGGCACACCATTTTGCCATACCGGGCGGCCCGCATGGGCGTAGGAGCCAAGCAGCAAGGCGGTGCGTTCCCGCCGCAGGTAAAACCGTAGATCAGGGTCACGGATCAGCGGAAAGATATCTGTGTTTTCCTCCAACTGGGGCAGGGCGGAGGTGACCATGTATTGATGTTCCAGCGTCACCACGGGCAGCTTGAGCCCGGCCAGTGCCGCGATATGTCCACCACTGGACCCTGCCGCATTGATGACCGTTTCCGCAATCAGCGTTCCGTCAGGTGTCTGCACCTCCCACTCTTCGCTCGGCCGCTGTGAAAGGCCGGTTACACGGGTAAAACGCCTGACCGTCGCGCCCATGTCGCGGGCGTGTTTTGCAAGCGCTTGGGTCAGTTGGCTAGGGTCGATATCACCTTCATAAGGGTCCAGAATGCCGCCCAGAACGCTGTCGCCTGCTTTCCAATAGGGGTGCATTGATTCCATCTCAGCGGGTGTCAGCATCGACAGATCGAAGCCCGCCGACCGTGATACACCGCACAGATGTTGGAAAAGTTGCATCCGCTCAGCGCTGTGCGCGGGCCAGATGGCTTTGGTGTGGCGATAGGTGATCGGCGCGTCGGGGTGGGTGGCGAGGTCCTTGTAAAGCCGCCACGCATAGTTTCCTGCCCGCATTCCAAGCCATGAATTGGCATATGTGGGGATGTTCCCGGCGGCGTGCCAGGTGGAGCCGGCGGTCAGTTCGTTTTTTTCCAGCAGCACTGCATCGGTGATACCCGCTTTGGCGAGATGATAAAGGATCGCTGCACCAACGGCACCGCCACCAATTATGGCGACCTGGACATGGTCGGGCATTCAATGGTTCTCCAACAAACTGCCATATCCTGTGATCTTGTCTGTGATCCCGATGCTGCGCAGCGCCTGCCAGTAGACAGCGGCATTACAGGCCACGATCGGTTTGCCATGCAAGGCCTCCAGTTCCGCAATAAGGGCAACGACGGGCAGGGCGGTGCCCACTTGCAGGATGACATCGCAGTCTGAGGCGGCCACTTCGGCGAATACCGCGTGGATGTCTTCCAGCGGTGTCTCGCAAATTTCGGGCAGGGTCGGGGCGGCAGTGCCTTTGATGGCAACCACATTGAAACCTGCAGCCTCGGTGTCGGCCTGCACCACGGCGTCGACCTCTGCGCTGAACGGGGTCACGATGCCCACCTGTGTGGCCCCCAAAGCCTGTAGGGCCGCATAGTCCGCCTGCGAGGCACCCAAAACGCCCACACCGACTTGCGCGGAAACCTCCGAACAGCGCGCCGCCAGTTTATCCGGCCCGCCGGGGCCTGCATCCGTTGTCAGGCCCACGGCGATGACGGCCGGATTGCAATCCATCAGCTTTGCAGCCTCGTCCGGTAGATCATCGGAAATCGTATCGCCGCCCAATCGAAAACGCTGCATCTGATTGGTCACACCTTCTGGCCGCAAAAGTTCCAACTCGGGCTGTACGACCGTGTTCATGGCAGGCGTCATAACCCCGATGATGGCGCGGGGGGCAAGGGTGTCGGCCATGTCAGCTCTCCTTCAGATACTGGTTCAAGCCCGTCATACCCCCGATGTAGATCGCGTCGCCCACGATCCTGTCCATCTCATTTGCGACATCAGGGGCGCAGTCAAAATGGCTTTCCCAGATGCCGAGCGTCTGCCCGCTCTGGGTGATGGGCAGAAATCTATGGGTAGAGACATAGCCGGTGACGGGTAGGGGGCATTCTAGGATGTCGTAGGTGTAGAAATAGTCATGATCGGAATGCGCCAGCAGGGTTTCGCGGAACACCGTGCCGTCGGGGACGTCCAGTTTGCGGATTGTGCCGGTGGCCGTTGGCGCGCCGTTTTCCAGTTTGGCCGTGGTTACGCCGGGATTCCACGCCGCCACCCCGTCAAATGCGCGCACCGCCTGCCAGACGCGGTCAATGTCGGCGTTGATGATCATGCTGCGGAAAACGTGCATTCGGGGCCTTTCACGGTTTGAGATGAATGGGAAAACGGGCGCGGATATCCTTTTCCAAATCCAAAGGCAGGTGTGAGGGCGGTGGCGCGGCGCGCAATTCTGCCACGCGGGCACAGGCACGATCCCAGATCGATTGACCGCCCCCTTCGAGCCAATCAGACACACTCTGCCGATCCGCAAGTTCGGGATAGTAGTAATCCGCTTTCATGCGTTTGAGCGTTTCGGCCTCTCCCAGATAGTGGCCATCCTGCGTCACGACGCGTTCAACAGCTGCCAGATCCAAAGTTGCATCCGATACTTCCACCCCTCGGATCGATCGCAGGATCGCGCCGCACATGTCATCGTCAATCACCATGGCCTCTGGGCTGGCCACCATGATCGATCCGAGCATCCCGACGGAGAGGTTGATCATATCCGCCCCCGCATGGCCTGCCATCGCAATGGTATAGCCCTTTTCAAACCCGGCCTGTGCGTCCATGACCTTTGCGTCCGTCATGCCCGCTGACACGGTGGAGGGCAGACCCACATGGGCTAACAATTGCGCTGCGGCGGCGTTGGCGATTGCGGCCTCTCCGCCGCCGCCGCTCATCGCGCCGGTGCGCAGATCGGAAATGAAGGGCATGAGGGCGTAGATGCAAGGCCCGCCCTCCTCAATCCCGTCCACCACGACCAAACCGGCCAGGCATTCTGCCAACCCCTGCGCCAGCGCGCCTGCCAGGGTGACGGGGCTGGTGGCACCGGCTTGCCCGGCCGAACAAATCTGCGGAATCATGCCGCCCAGGATCGCCTGTTCCAGCGTATGAATGCCCTCTTCGGCGAAGGTCAGTGGTGGCACTACATGCACGACCACGGCCATGCAGAACGGACGCTTGCGAAACCCGCCCACACCGCCCAGCGCGATATCGAACATGTCGATGACGGGCGCTACATGGGTTGGATCGGCAAAGCTGATCCCGATGGGTTTCGACGTGGCTTTCATGCAGGCAAACGCGGTGTTGAGGTCGGCCTCAAGCGGGTCGGTCATATCGCGTGCCACCACCGGGCGCACGCCGTAGTGGATATTCGGGCAGGCATCGAGCACGCGCATCAGGGCATAAAGATCATGCAGGTGACTGTCCCGGAAGCTGCGCGTCTTGGTGTCCAGCACCTGCACCGCCGCGCCGCCCGTGCCGATATGGACCCGTTGTTGCCCTACCCGCAGGTCACGCAATGGCAAAAAGCCTGGCAGATCCACCACTTTGGGCGCGCGGGTCAAAGCATCCTCTATCATGCCACGCGAAAAACAGATCCGCCCATCATCGCGCCGTGTCGCGCCAGCCGACAGCGCACGCGCCGTTGCGGCCTCTGGAAGCCCAGCCATGCCCACGGAGGACAGGATGTCATAGGCATGGGCGGTAATTTGAGAAAGCTCGCATGTTGAGAGTGGCTTTAAATCACCGCCCCGGTCAAAAACCGGAGGTGTGATGACCGTCTCGTCCCGAAGTCTCTTCCGTCTCGCCATCGCAGAATTCGCTTTCTAGTGAATTATGCAAGACGATCTCGGGGAAAAAGCAACTGATTTGTGCCACACTGCGGGCGCTGTCCCAAATTTTCGACATTGAGCCGCGCGCCATCCCGCCTTATTGCGGTGCCAGCACGACGCGCAGGAGACGGCATGAAAAGAGCACTGATTACAGGTATCACCGGGCAGGACGGATCATACTTGGCGGAGTTTCTCTTGGAAAAGGGTTACGAGGTGCACGGGATCAAACGGCGGGCATCGTTGTTCAATACGGCCCGGATTGATCATATCTTTGAGGATCCTCACGCGAATAATCCGCAATTGCATCTGCATTATGGCGATCTGACTGACACGTCCAACCTCACGCGGATCATACGGGAGGTGGAGCCCGATGAGGTCTACAACCTTGGTGCGCAATCCCACGTGGCAGTGAGTTTTGAAAGCCCTGAATATACGGCCGATGTGGATGCCATGGGCACCTTGCGCCTGCTTGAGGCGATCAGGTTTCTGGGACTTGAAAAGAAGACGCGGTTTTATCAGGCGTCCACGTCAGAACTCTACGGTCTGGTGCAAGAGACGCCGCAGAAAGAGACAACACCGTTCCATCCGCGTTCCCCTTACGCTGTGGCCAAACTCTATGCCTATTGGATCTGCGTGAACTATCGTGAGGCTTATGGGATGTATGCCTGCAACGGCATTCTTTTCAATCACGAAAGCCCACGGCGGGGAGAGACGTTTGTGACGCGCAAGATCACGCGCGGTCTGTCCAACATCGCCCAAGGACTGGAGGATTGCCTTTACATGGGCAATATCGACAGCCTGCGCGATTGGGGCCACGCGAAGGATTACGTGCGCATGCAGTGGATGATGTTGCAGCAGGATGCGCCGGAGGATTTCGTGATTGCCACCGGTGTGCAGTACAGCGTGCGGGAATTCATCACGTGGTCTGCTGCAGAGCTGGGCGTTGCCTTGCGGTTTGAAGGGCAAGGCGTCGATGAAGTGGCCATTGTCGATCATGTTAAGGGCGACAACGCCCCTGCGCTGAAGGTGGGTGATATCGTGATGCGCATCGACCCGCGGTATTTCAGACCTGCAGAGGTGGAGACCCTTCTGGGCGATCCGGCAAAAGCAAAAGCGAAGCTGGGCTGGGTGCCGGAGATCACGGTGCAGGACATGTGCGCTGAAATGGTAGAACATGACCTTAGCGCCGCCAAACGCGCGCGGTTGCTCGTCGATCATGGCTATGACGCGCCGATTGCGCGCGACGACTGAACGATGGCAGGCAAGCTATTTCTGACCGGCGGTTCCGGCATGGTGGGCCGGAATATTCAGGACCATCCTTCGGCAGGGGATTGGACCATCCTTGCCCCTTCAAGTGCCGAGTTGAACCTGATGGATGCGGCGGCGGTGGAGGGGTACATCGCTCAGCATGCCCCCGATTTGATTGTCCATTCAGCGGGTCGTGTGGGTGGTATCCGCGCAAACATGGCTGAACCGGTCGCGTTTCTGGATCAGAACGTGATGATCGGGCGCAACGTAATCATGGGCGCAAAAAATGCCGGGGTGAAACGTCTGATCAATCTGGGCTCCACTTGCATTTATCCGCGCGCCGCGCCCAATCCGTTGCGGGAAGAAATGATGCTGACCGGTGAGCTTGAGCCCACCAATGAAGGCTATGCCATCGCCAAGATCTTTGCGCTGCGCCTGTGTCAATACATCCAGCGCGAAGATGCGGGTTTTCTTTATAAGACCCTGATCCCATGCAATCTTTTTGGCGCTTACGATAAGTTTGACCCTAAGAACTCTCACCTTCTGCCTGCCATTATCCACAAGGTTCATGAGGCGATGAAGGCCGGTGACAAGACTGTCGAGATTTGGGGCGACGGCACCGCGCGGCGTGAATTCATGTATTCCGCCGATCTGGCTGACGCAGTCTTCCGCGCGGCCGGTGATCTTGAGGCAGTTCCCGATTTGATGAATGTGGGCGTTGGCCATGACCACACCATTAACGACTACTACAAAACCGTCGCCCACGTCATCGGGTGGGACGGCAGTTTTACCCATGACCTGACAAAGCCCGTGGGTATGGCGCAAAAGCTCTGCGATACTTCTCGTCAAACGGCGTGGGGCTGGCAGCCGAAAACCCCGCTCGAAGACGGGATCAGACACACCTACCGCCACTATTTGGAGGCCACCACATGAGCGCGCGTTTTCCACTCGCCACATCCTCTTGGGACCAAGCCGAACAGGACGCGCTGCAGCGGGTGATCAAGTCCGATATGTTCTCGATGGGCGCGGAGGTGCGGGCATTTGAGGAACAATTTGCGGATTTCTTCGGTGCGAAACATGCGGTGATGGTCAATTCCGGGTCCTCAGCCAACCTGCTGATGACCGGTGCGCTGTTTTACACCCAGAACGATGATCTGCGCCTCAAGCCCGGCGATGAGGTGATCGTTCCTGCGGTCAGCTGGTCCACCACCTACTACCCGCTGGCGCAATACGGATTGGTGCAGAAATTCGTCGATATCGACCGGGCGACCCTGAACTACGATCTGGATGCTTTGGAGGCCGCAGTCACCGATCAAACCCGCGCGATCATGATCGTCAACCTGCTTGGCAATCCCAATGACTTTGACCGGATCAAATCCATCATCGGGGACCGCAAGATCGTGCTTCTGGAGGATAATTGCGAAAGCATGGGGGCCACATTCGGCGGCAAACATACGGGCACCTTCGCCCATGTGGGCAGTTTCTCCAGCTTTTTTTCGCACCATATCTCCACCATGGAAGGCGGCATTGTCGCCACTGATGACGAAGAACTTTACCACATCATGCTGTCGATGCGGGCGCATGGTTGGACACGGAATTTGCCACGCGAAAACCGCGTCACCGGCACCAAGAGTGATGACCCCTTCGAGGAGAGCTTTAACTTCGTATTGCCGGGCTACAATCTGCGCCCGCTGGAAATGTCAGGCGCCCTGGGTCAGGAGCAATTGAAGAAACTTCCTGCTCTGATTGAAGGACGGCGGGAGAATGCGCGGGTCTTTTGGGAAAGACTTTCCAACCATCCGCTCTTTACCCTGCAGGAGGAAATCGGGCAAAGCAGTTGGTTTGGTTTCTCGCTGCTTCTGCGCCCCGATGTGGGGATCACGCGGCAGGATCTTGTCAACAGGCTGGACGCGCTGGGCTTTGAATGTCGCCCGATCGTAGCGGGGGATTTTACCAAGAACCCCGTGATGCGCCATATCCCCCATACGATCCACGCAGATATGACCAACGCGGAATATATCGACCAACACGGTCTTTTCATCGGCAATCATCATTACCCGATCCCGGAAGCGGCCGAAGTTTTGGCGGACATGCGGGTCTGATCTGGCAAAATCCACAAGTGTCGCGGACCCGTCTTCTAAGCGTCCCCTCGCGTGTTTCTGGGGTGCCAAAACAAGGAGTCGGCCCCTCGTTTCATCTTGCCAAAAATACTCAAATCCCAAGCGCCGTTACAGGGCACTTTGTCGCCTGATGCTGTCTGATCAGGCTTTCGCGGCAATGTTCTTGAGGACATCCGCCGATGTCGGCTTCAAGATAAAGCCTGAGATCGCCGGATGTTTGGCCGCCACTTGCTCATCATCGGGGTTTATGGAGCTTGAGACGATATAGAGCTGCGTTGTGCCTTTAATCTCCGCGTAGAGGCTTTGAAACGCATCGGCAAAAGCGAACCCATCCATACGGGGCATGTTGATATCCACGAAAATCACGTCAATCTCATCCCGCGCAGGCGTTTTGAGATAGCTCATAGCGTCAGCGGCATAGGCGAATTCTTTTATGTCACAGTCCGGCAAAGCCTTCTGGATCTGACGGCGTAGAAAGAACCTATCGGCATCCATGTCGTCGATGATCACGGCCTGACGCATATAGTCTATCCTTCTTTCAACATGACAGTGAATGCGGAGCCACCCTCAAGGCCATCGCTGACGATGATGGACCCGCCATGCTGGGACACGATCCGTTCGCACAGTGACAGTCCGATGCCGTTGCCCGAATATTCCTGATCCGTGTGCAGCCGGGCAAAAAGGTCGAACACCCGCTCTCGGTGCTCCTCTGGAATGCCGATTCCGTTATCCTTGACCACGAAGGCGACCATCCCCTCAGGGGCTGTGGCCTGCATAACCTCGATCTCGCAGGGCCGATCTTTGGCGCGATACTTGATCGCGTTGCTCATGAGGTTTTGCACCACTTGCAACAGAAGGCTTGGCGCGCCGCTTGCATTGGGCAAATCACCCACGGTGATTCTGGCCTCGCTTTTCTTAATCTGAACTTCAAGATCCTGAATCGTGTTTTGCACTGTCTGCGTCAGGTCCACGGCCTCAAAGGCCAGTGTTTCATCCTGCATACGCGCGTAATCCAAAATTCCACCGATCCGGGCGCGCATGCGGCCTGTCGCGGATTTCAGGTAATCGAGCGCCATCTGCTGATCGGGGTCGTTGGTTTGGGGCAGGTCCTCCGTCAGGATCATTAAAGCATTCTCGATCGTGTTGACGGGCTGGACCAGATCATGCGCGGCGATGAAGGCAAAGCGGCGCAATTCATTGGCGCGGGATTGGATTTCGGCCTCACGCGCCTTCAGCTCGGTGATGTCCACGTGGACACCCATCATGCGGACCGGATCGCCATTCTTGTCCCATTCCACCACGCGACCACGGCAGAGCACCCAGATAATGGACCCGTCCTTGTGCCAGTAGCGCACTTCGTTGTCATATGGCACCGCACCCTTGGACTCCACATGTGCCTTGAGTTGTTCCGTCACGCGAGGCAGATCCTCTTCGTGCATCATCCTCTGCCAGGCATCGGGTGTGTCTTCGATTTCATGTTCCGCATAACCGAACATGGATTTGAAACGCGGGCTCATGAATTCGGTATGGGCGGGGATGTTCCAATCCCAATATCCTGCGGCCTCACTTTCCAGAAGGCCCTCCAGCCGGTCGCGCTGATTGCGCACTTCCTGTTCCAGGAGCTTGATCTGAGTGATGTCCTGAATGGCGATGACGACGCCGCGGCTCTCGCCGTGAACCGTGCGATAAGGGCGCACGCGCACGAACGCCCAACCGCCATCATTGGCGCGCATTTCCCGCGCGGTTTCCTTGCCATGGTCCCGGGCTTGGCGTGCGTCGTCCATCAGCTGCACCGTGGCATCAGGTTCCAGCGCCAATGAAAAATTGGCGATAGGACGACCGATATCAGTCGTCTCCAACTTCACATGGGTCGAGAGCCCCGTGCTGAATTGACGGATATGAAAGGCCTCATCCAGCACAAGAACGCCCAGATCAGCCGTGGCGAGCAGGTTGGAGATGTCGGCGGTTGCCGCTTCCAGCTCTGCGATCTTGTCGGCGTTTTCGGCGTTGAGCGTATGAAGTTCTTCGTTGATGGATTGGGTTTCTTCATTGTTGGCCTGTAGTTCCTCGTTTGAGGCAATGAGTTCCTCATTCGTGGTTTGCAGTTCTTCGTTCGAGGCACCCAGATCCTGTGCCGTGGCGCTCAACATGTCTTGCAGGGATTGCACCTCGCTTTCGAGGTGTTGAACATAGGCGGCGGTCGGTGTGTCGATGCTTTCGTCATTTTCCGATGGGGCATCGCCTTCTTCCAGTACAACTTGGACGTCGCGTCGGAATGTCAGCGCATAGGCGATCGATTGAGCTTCCCACGATATCTTACGGCAGGACACATTGATCGTGATAATTTCGGGGCCGTCCACAACGCGAATGCCGCGTTTTTCGGACGTGTCTTCGGTTTCTGCACGGCGCAAGACCAGCGTCACCGCGCTGCGTAAATGATCTTCAACCAGTTCAAGAACATTGGCTGAAAAGCCGTCCTTTGGCATGTGCAGATAAACTTGGTGATCCCCAAATGTACGCAACACCTTATATTGATCATCGACAACACAGACGCATGTTTCGATTTCGAGCAACGTATCCTGCAGCATGTCTGCCATATCTGTGGATGGGCTGTGGCGGCGCGCGCTGAGGCGTCTGTTGCGCGGCAGCATCCTGTCGGCGACTGGAAATTCAGACGACAGGTTGCCCCGCCGTTGCGAGGCATCCAGAAGCCGCGTGTTGCGATAGATGCGGGGTTTGTGCGCGACGGCCTCAAAATATCCGCCATGCTGGCCCGGGCCTTCGGCTGCCCCCATCAAAAGGAACCCGCCCTTACGCAGGGAATAGGCGAAATGGGCCATCACCTTGGCCTGCACATCGGGGCTGAGATAGATCAGCAAGTTACGGCAGACGATCAGGTCGGTGCGCGTGTAGGGGGCATCGTCGATGACGTTATGGGCCGAAAAGAACACCTTGTTGCGCAGCGGCCGGGACACTTTGAATGTCCCCGACTGGAAGGTGATATAGCCGCGTTCGATCATCGTCGACGGGATTTCATCGCGCACACTATCGGGATAGACCCCCTGCTTCGCCGCCGCCACTGCGTTTTCATTTACGTCGGTGGCAAAGACGCGAAAATCGCGGTCAATATCGTTGTCGGTGCAGAATTTTTCCAAGAGCATCGCCAAGGTGTAGGCTTCTTCGCCAGTGGAGCATCCCACTGACCAGACGCGCACGGGCCCAGCATCCGCATCCCGTTTGAACAGTTCCGGTAGCGCGATATCTTCCAGAGCGTCCCACACGGGACGGTCACGGAAAAAGTTGGTGACACCCACCAGAAATTCGCGATGCAGGATGTTCAGTTCCGCGCTGTCTTTCTTCAACAGCTCTAGATAATCGTGCAGCGATTCCTGATCTTTCAGCGCCATGCGGCGGGCCACGCGTCGTTTCAGCGTCGGTGACTTGTACAGGCTGAAATCAATATCCGTCTTTTCACTGACCAACTTGAGCAGGTCCGTAAATTCCTGCCCCACATCGTTAAACACACGCTCCACGCTATCGATGCCGCGTTCGCGCATTTCGATGTAGCGCCAGATCTCTCCGATCATTGCGTCGGGGGCCAGAACCATGTCGACGATCCCGGTGGAAATTGCCGATTGCGGCATCCCATCAAAGGCGGCGGTATCGGGATCCTGCACCAGTACGAAACCTTCGCGATCTTTGATGGACCTCAATCCCCGACTGCCGTCTGACCCGCTGCCCGAAAGGACCACGGCAATCGCCCGGTCGCTGACAGCTTCAGAGAGCGAATTGAGAAAGACATCAATCGGCAGGTTCAGCGCGGGTCGCGGCGTTGGATCAACGAGAGAGAAGCGCAAGCCCGACCTCTCCCCTTTCCCAGCGTCGCGGTGCAGTTGGGCGCTGCTGTCCCCTTCAGTGCCCTGGATGACCAGGTTGGACCTTGGTGGGATCAGGTAGATATGACCAGGCTCCACCGGCATATCGTCGTCCACCTCAACCACAGACAGGGATGTCTCGCGTCCCAGAATTTCGGACATGAGCGATTTGTAATCAGGCGAAATGTGCTGAACGATCACCAGAGAATGGGAAAAATCCGGCGGGACCTGACCGATCAATTGCTTGATCGCATCAAGACCACCCGCAGAGGCGCCAACGCCAATGAGGTAAAAGCTCTTGTCTACCGCGCCGAGCGGGCGCATCGGTGAGTTGCCGTCATCCATAAGGAAAACCTGCGCGTGCGTGTTCAAATAGAGAACTACTTTTGCGTGGAAATATCAATATAAACCCACGCATAAGTTGTGGTTGGTTTCGGTTGTCATTGACCGGCAGTGGCTAAGCGAAACAGACAAATGCCGCTGTCGATCCCGGTCAGCTATCCATTGACCCGGTCTTAAAGGTCTAAAGGTACCGTACGTTGCGCAACACCTGTCAGGTGTCGCCTTGCCAATGCCGTTTAAGCAAAAACTGGTTTTTGAAATTCTTGAGGCCCAGCATGACCTCTGAATGTGCCACATCGGTGGAACCATGAATATGGGTGTTGAGAAACTGCGCCACGTCTTGCCTTTCGTCGCACACGACTTCGACCATCAAATCGAAACGCCCCGTCACCCAAAGAATGTAGACCACCGCATCGAGTGCCGCCAAACGCTCTGCCACGGATTGCGGCGTGATCCCTGCCGCGACCTTCAAACAGATCATTGCATCGGCCTTGTAGTCGGTGGCGGATGGATCGGCGATGGCCACGATCTGCAACAGCCCTGCCTCTTTCAGACCGTTGACGCGGTTGCGCACGGTGCCCTCGGACACGCGCAGTTGCTGGGCGATCTCGGAAAAGGGTTTGCGCCCGTCAGTTTCCAGCATGCGGATGATTTCAATATTCAGGCTGTCATCGACGGACACGGTGCCGCGCGCGCGGGCCGATTTATGCGGGTCACCTCTAAGGGGCAGGGTCATCAATCATCTCCTTATGCGCAGAGGGGCGATAACCGGGAACTAGTAGAGCCGCAAATATTCTTTCACTTCCCAGTCGGTGACGGCCTGGTGATAGCGTTCCCATTCGTCGTTTTTATACTCGACGTAAGAATTGCGCATCACCTCTCCCATCACTTTGCCCGCCATGTCGCTTGCCTTCAACGCCTGCGTGGCGTGCCAAAGGGTGCGGGGTAGGCGGCGGATGCCCATCTCGGCCAGCTCGTCTTCAGTCTTTTCATAAAGATCGAAATCCGTGGGATCGCCCGGGTCCACCTTTTGGCGAATGCCATCGAGTGCGCAGGTCAAATGCATGGCCATGGCCAGATAGACATTCATCGTAAGATCGCACGCCCGGTTTTCGATGCAGTGCCGACTTTGCGGTAGGCGGAACTGACAGGATCGGTTGTTGAACCCGTAGGTGATGTTGGTGGGGGCCCAAGTGACCGTGCCGCCCTCAAACCCGCCAACACGCGGCACCAGCCCGTTGTAGGAATTGACCGTCGAACAGGTGATCGCCGTGATCGCTTCGGCGTGCTGCATGAGGCCCCCAACGGCCCAGCGGCTCTCATCGCTCCAATCGCCGTCCTTGGTCATGAAGATGTTCTCGCCGGGGCGGCTTTCATGCTGCATCGACATGTTGATATGCGCGCCTGAGCGCCAATCACCGATGGTGGGCTTGGGCATGAAGGTGACAAAACAGCCGTGCTTCTTGGCCACTTCCTTGAGCACCGTGCGCAGGAACACCAGCCTGTCCGACATCTCCAGCATATTTGTGTAGTGGAAATCGAGCTCAAATTGCGAATAGGCCCCTTCGGCCACCACGTCATGCATTTTCCAGCCAAGGTCTTCCACAATGTCGATGAGTTCCTTCAGGAGCGGCATCGAGTCGATGGAATATTCCACGTCATACCCAAACGCCTGACGACGCGGCCGGATGCCATGCGCTGGGTCATCGTCAAATGCTTTCACCGGCTGGCCGTTCTCATCGTACTTCATCACGATGAATTCCGGCTCGACCCCCGCATAGCCCGTGTAGCCATCTTCCGACGCTTCTTGGATCGCGCGTTTCAACGCCTGACGCGGGCAGACATTGTAGGGTGCATCCTCCCAGTAGAGATCGGAGAAGATCATCGCCATGGAGGTATCCCACGGGCAGGCATAGACGGCATCGAGATCGGGCACGACCACCTGATCGCTATCCGCCGGGCTGAGTTCAGGAACATACGATACCGAATGGACGGCGAATTGAGGCCCTTTGCCCAGGCAGAGCGGTTCGAAATCGCTCATTGGCACGGGCTTGGTTTTTGGGATGCCGTGCAGGTCGATCCACGCGGCCATCACGTATTTGACGCCCGCCTCTTCCAGCCTCTTACGCACTTCAGGGATACGTGGACGGTTGCGTTCGACTGCTTCTTCAAAGTTCTCGTAGTAAATCTTCTCAGCCATTTCGGGGCCTCCTCAAATCTCAACCGGGGACAAAATCATCAGGGTCAATGCCCGGCACATGGGTCAGCCCGGCAAGCTGTTTCCAGTTGTGCGGGTAGGCTGCATAGAAAATGACGCAGCGTTCATCGGCCTCATAAGTGATGTGGTTGTCCTTGGGCACATAAAGGACGTCACCGCGATTGCAGATGTAAGTCTCCCCATCGCAGGTCAGGCGGAACGTGCCTTCGAGCACATAAATGATCTCATCACAGGTCAGATCCCATGGCACGACGATATTCTTCAGCACATTGATCCCGCCGCACATGGTCTGGGACATCGCACTGGTCACCATCGGCTTGATGTAGGTGTCGCTGTCCTTCTCAGCCATTGCGTTGTAGCGCTCCTCGACCACGTCCCATTTGATCAGTTGAGGTGTGTTGCCCATGGTTTATGCGCCTTCCTTGGCCAGATGTTTCAGAATGCTCTCGTTGAGTTCGACCTTGTAGCCGTCCGGATCTTCGCAAAACGCGATGACGCGGGTGCCGTTCTTCATCGGTCCCGCAGGCCGCGTGATATTCACACCTGCCGCCGCCAACTCCTCACAGGCTTTGTAGACATCGGGCGTTTCTATGCAGAGATGCCCCCAGCCGTTGCCCTTGTCATAGGGTTCCTCCTGATCCCAGTTGCAAGTCAGCTCAATCGCCGGAAATTCCGCTTCGGGTCCGTATCCGATGAAGGTGTTGGTGAACTTACCTTCCGGGTAATCGGTGCGTCGGAGTACGCTCATGCCAAGGATGCCGCAGTAAAACTCCAGCGATTTGTCGGTGTCCATCACCCGCATCATTGTATGGGCCAGCCTAAAGCCGCTATTGTCTGCCATTGTCTCTCCTTAGCTTGATGCCCGGACAACATCCCGGGCCACTTTGTCCTGAAATGCACGCACGCTGTCTTCCCATGCGGGTGACAGCAGCCCGCCATGCTGCGCAGCGACAGATTCACGGCCCAGCTGCAATCGTTCGACCATCTCGTGATCTTCCTTGTGGACATCCCACCAAAGCTTCTTGAGCCCTTCGATTTCATCCTTGGAAAGGACCTGCCCCTCGGTTGTATACAACGCGCGCTTTTGCATCATCGTGCCGGAGCCGGTGGGGATGTTCAGGTAGACACCCATCTGATCGGGGAAATACCGCCCAAGAATGAAATTGGGATACATCGCCAGATAGCGCGAACTCACCGCCAGACTGCCGGAGGTTCCGACCTCCTCATCCAAATCGACGGCACTGCCCATGCAGTTGCCATCAATGATTGTATAGTGATCTTCCAGCGGCTGGTCCGTTGTCGATTTGTGAACAAATTGAACGTGATAGGGTTCAATGAAGTTCTCCATGATGAACTTCCAGTTACAGGCGACTTGCCCGAAATCGAGTGTGCCGATGCAGTCCACCTTGTCCCAGCTCACGCCTTCTAGCCGCGCCTGAAGGGTAGAGGAATAGCTCTCAAACGTTTCCGCCTCTCCGTCGATATTGACGAAAATCCAGTCGTTCCAGATTTGCGTGCGCACCGGGATCAGACCAGTTTCGTCCCGGCTCAAATCCTCAAGTATATGTTCGTTCGCCCCACCGAAATGCGGTGTACCCTTCAGGTTTCCGTCCAGATCGTAGACCCAGGCGTGATAGGGGCAACGGATCAGGCTCCCCACATTGCGCGGTTCTTCCAAAAGCGTCAGACAGCGATGCCTGCAGATATTGTGAAACACATTGATGTCGCCCGTCCGATTACGCACGATCAGCAGCGGGTGGCCTGCAAATTTCACCGGAATTGCATCACCGCGTTTTGTCAGTTCATGTACAAAGCCGATGCAGACCCAGTTTTTCGTGAAAACCGTCTGGCATTCTGAAGCCCAAAACTGCTCGTCAGTGTAGGCCCCCGCGGGCAGCCCGCGCCGGGGTGAGGTTTCTTCCCAGAAAGGCTCCAACATCGTTTGAATGCTTGGCATATGAACCTCCCTTAAGTCTGCCTAGCGCGCCTTGAAAAGCCGATGGATGCTGATTCACTTTCGCAAAATTCAAATACGAGTCTTGTCACCTGTCCAGAAAATTTTGCGATTTCGGCAATTACTAATGTGAAATTCGTAGAATAATTGGTCATTCCGAAAATTTTCCTACGATTTCGCATGACTTTGCCGCGCTCATTCTGTGCTAAGTCCTCTGCATGATTGATACACCCTTCACTCGACGCTTTGGCTTGAAGCATGCCATCGCGCTGGCACCGGAGCCGGGGTGCGCCTCCGGGCCTCTGGCGGCAGCGGTGGCAGAGGCGGGTGGTCTCGGCCTTATTGGATGCGGCGCGGAAAGTGCAGATTGGATCGCGGCGGAATTTGCCAAGTCTGGCGAGACAGCGGTCGGTTGTGGTCTGTCTTGCCGGGCCCTGAATGATGACCCTCAAAGAATGGAGGCCGTCCTTTTGGGGCGTCCGCGCGCCGTTTACCTGTATGACGGTGATCCGCGACCCCATGCAGAAAAGTTCCACGCTGCACGGGTGAGGGTCATTTGCGAGGTGAAGACTTTGGCCGACGCCGAACGCGCGGTTGACGCAGGCTCTGAGGTCATCGTCGCGCGCGGAACGGATGCGGCGGGCCAACCCGCACCGCGCACGATGTTTAATCTTGTCCCTGAACTGGCTGATTTCATACGTCGAGAGGCCGATGACATGATCCTGCTGGCCTTTGGCGGTGTTGTCGACGCGCGTACACTGTCGGCGGTGATCGCACTTGGGGCGGATGGGGCGATGATGTCGACGCGCCTTCAGGCGTCATCTGAGGCAAACGAGATTCAGGGCGGGCAAAGTCAGGGGGCCAAGATGGTGCGGGATGCGCCGCCGGTTTCGCAGATTTTGGATCAGATCACCCGCCGTGCGGAAAAGGTGCTTTCACACAGCATGAGGGCCGTCATCAAATGACGGCCCTTAGCTTGGTTGGTCTTCTAAAAAAGGGTTAGTCCATTTGGTTGCGATGCCGGATTGTCAGCGGCAAGAACACGTTCGCCATGCGATTGTGGTTCGGGACCAGAAGGCCGATTGGCCAGCTTGCCATGCGCCGGTGGCCAGGTACCAAATGCGCAAAGGGGAATTTTGCCATGAAGCGCTGCCCCGGCACCAGAAGGCCGATGGGTAGAGAGGCCATGCGCTTATGCCCGGGCACCAGATGTGCAAATGGGAACTTTGCCATGAAGCGATGGCCTGGCACCAATGAGTTCCGGCCTTGTTTGCCATTGATCAGATGCGGGAAGGGCCACCCTGCCATGGCACCCCAACCCCGCGGCACAAGGTGGCCAAATGGAAATTTCGCCATAAACCTATGACCGGGCACCAAAAGGCCGATGGGGAAGGATGCCATGCGCCGATGCCCTGGCACCAGATGCGCAAACGGGAATTTCGCCATGTATCTGTGACCCGGCACCAGATGGTCGATGGGCCAGTTGGCCATGCGCTGGTGCGGCCCAACCAAAGAGGCGGTCTGAGGACGGCCTCGCGTGATCAGAGGCAGGCCCAAATCCGCCATACGCGCATGTTTGGGGAAGATCGCTAGATCCAGATCGCTGGCTGGACGACGGGAAATCAGCGGGATGGGCCAGTTCGCCATGTGATAATTGCCGGTGGGCACATGGAGCGGCTTTGTCATCATCAGCGGACCGCCGGGTAGGATTTTGTGACCCCGTGCCACTGCCGGGTTTCGCACGAAGGTCTCTTCAATTTCCCCCACCATTGGGGAAGAGCCGAAGTCATCCGCTGCAGTCCGAACAATTTTGGCCACGCCGAGCGGCTTGTAGCCTGCTTTGACCATCGCCACGGCTCCGCCAGAGGCCACGGCTTTTTCATAGGCCGATGCAGCGCCAGCATTCACGCCACTATTTTCCAGTGTGTCTGCCAACCCGTCAGCATCGCCATAGACCGACACGATATTGGCCGGCACGCGCTGGCGTTTGATCAGTTCTGTCCGAAACGCGTCCGCCTGGTCGGCGCTCTCAAAATATCTTGTGATGACCGTTGTCATGATACCTCCACTGGGTTGGTCGTTGGTCCAGACGGATCTGTACCGGTTCCGCTAAGTTTGCCGGACGCCCGGGACGCGAGCAGGGGAA
>JBCCNB010000032.1:0-41654 GCA_039026055.1 Pseudomonadota bacterium
CCTGGCGTACCAGAAAGACCGACGCGAATGGCCTGGCCTTGCCCTTGCAGCCCGGAGATAAGCTCCCCCGCAGCGGCCTGATCATCTGCCCGGCAGCTTTCCACCAAAGTGATCGCGCGGGCCAAAGCGCGACGCTCCCCCTTGATAATTTTCTCGCGAAGCTGTGCAATGTCCATGAAAGCGGCTCAAGCTGACGTTTGACAGGTCTTGTGCCTCGTCAGACCAGACCTGTCCAGAGGCCGCAAGGGGGAAGGGACACGCCCGTGAGATATATTTTGCGACGCCTGCGGCTAGCCGCTTTGATGGTCTGTTGTGGCGTGCCGGTTTGGGCCGAGCAATCCAGCATGAGCTTTGATGTCCGCCTGTTGGGTGCGCGGGTGGGTATCTTTTCCATCGCGACCAACACCTCCGGCGGTGGCTACGCGGCACGGTCCAGGTTCACCACCGTGGGTCTTGTGGGTGCGCTGAAGCGGATGGAGGCCGACGTGACCGTGCAGGGCCGTGTGACCGGCGGCCAGATGCAGCCCGTCAACTATGTCGAGGCCATTGACGACGGCACCCGGTTGACCGACGTCGTCGTCAAGTTCGCCCCTGGGACGCCGCGTTTGGTCTCCGGCGACACCGGCAGCAGCGCTCCGCCCGCAACGGGGGCCGCGCTCAATTCCGCCATCGATCCGCTCACGGGCGTATACATCCTGCTGCGCGATCAGAACCCCTCAGACGTGACCTGCAATTTTGCTGCGCATATCTACGACGGTCACCGCCTCGCCCAGATCCAGTTGAACCGCGCTGAGGCGCGCAGCGACGGCAAAACATGTCACGGCACATATCAACGGGTCTCGGGCTATTCCAGCAGCGAACGGCGCAGCCGTGTCTTGCCCTTGGCGATTGATTATGTCGCCCATGGCGGCACCTTGAGGGCTGATCAAATCCGGGTCGACACGCGTTACGGCCCGGCGGTGGTCAAACGGCGGTGAAACTCCCCGTTCAAGAGGTCATTCCAAAGCTTCTGGACGCCCTGAAAGATCAGGGTCGCGCCGTCCTGCAGGCCCCGCCCGGTGCGGGCAAAACCACCATGGTGCCGCTTGCGATCCTTGAAGCCGGGCTGACTTCGGGCCGTATCCTGATGCTGGAACCCCGCCGCCTCGCAGCCCGCGCGGCGGCCGAACGCATGGCATCCCTGATGGGCGAAGACGTGGGCGAGCGCGTCGGCTACCGTATCCGGGGCGAGGCCAAATCCGGAAAATCCACCCGTATTGAGGTTGTCACCGAAGGCATCCTGACCCGCATGATCCAACGCGATCCGGAGCTCAAAGGCGTCGGCGTGGTGATCTTTGACGAATTCCATGAACGATCCTTGAACGCCGATCTGGGCCTCGCCCTATGCCTGGAAATCGCGGGCGCGCTGCGGGACGACCTGCTGCTGCTTGCCATGTCTGCCACGCTCGACGCGGGGCCCGTGGCCGACCTGATGAAGGCCCCGGTGATCACCGCTGAAGGGCGCAGCTTTCCGGTTGAAATACGGCATCTCGACAGGCCAGTTCGAAAAGACATGCGGTTCGACGCCTCAGTCGCGGGCCTTGTTCAGCAGTCCTTGCAGGAGACAGAGGGCGGCGTGCTTGTATTCCTGCCGGGCGAAGGCGATATCCGCCGCGTCGCCGACCGGCTGCGCGGCAGACTGCCGCAAAACATCCATCTCCGCCCGCTCTACGGCGCTTTACCCTTCAAGGATCAACGCGCGGCTATCACGCCCCTGCGCGAGGGCCGGAAAGTGGTTCTCGCCACATCGATCGCAGAGACATCATTGACCATCGAAGACATCCGCGTCGTCGTCGATGGCGGTCGCGCGCGGCGGTCACGGTTCGATCCAAGCTCCGGCATGGCCCGGCTGGTGACCGAACCTGTCACCCGTGCCGAAGCTGAACAGCGGGCGGGCCGCGCAGGCCGTGTTGCGACAGGCATCTGTTATCGCCACTGGACCCGTGGACAGGAAGGTGCGCTCACCGCCTACCCTCCGGCCGAAATTGAGGCTGCTGATCTTGCCGGCTTTGCTTTGGAACTAGCGCTTTGGGGCGCGGCGCCGGATGACTTGCCCCTGTTGACGCCGCCAAATCCCGGCAGTTTTGCGGAGGCCCAAGATCTACTCCGCTTGCTGGGCGCATTGGATATGGACGGACGCATCACAGAACATGGAAAGACACTGGCCCACCTGCCTGTACATCCCCGTCTGGCTCATATGCTCGCCACCGCTGGACCGAAAGCCGCAAAACTCGCGGCGCTGCTGTCTGACCGCGATCCCCTGCGCGGCGCAGACGTGGATATCACCTTGCGACTGCGCGCTCTAAAGGACCAAAAGACACCTGCCCTCTCCCGCATCCGCGAAGAGGCCAAGCGCCTCGCACGCCTCACCGGGGGCCTTTGCGCGCGGGACATCAGCACAGCAGGCATGGTGGCACTCGCCTACCCCGACCGCATCGGCTTGCGCCGCAAAGGTGACGCGCAACGCTATGTTTTGTCGGGCGGCAAGGGGGCCGTTCTGCCTGAAGGTGATCCGATGAGCCAGGCGCGGTTGATCGTGGCCACAGACCTTGACGGCGACCGACGAGAGGCGCGTGTGCGGCAGGCCATTCAGTTTGACGAGGCAGAGTTGCGCGCACTTTTTGGGGATCAAATCGCTTGGCAAAAGGTGTGCCACTGGGACAAACGCGCGCGCCGCGTTGCGGCTCGCTTGCACGAGGTGTTGGGCGCGCTGGTGCTGGAGGATCGCTTCTGGAAAGACGCGCCGGAGGATGCAGTCGCGCGCGCCATGCTGGAAGGTGTCCGTGATCTGGGACTGACCTGGTCCAAAGCCGCACGCCTTTTCACGGCGCGGGTGCAGGTCGTTGGCAATATGCCGGATGTGAACGAAGAGACTTTGCTGACCACGCTGGAAGACTGGCTCTTGCCCTATCTCAAAGGCGTCAAAACCGCTGAGGATTGGAAGCGTTTCGACATCCTGGACGCCCTGCGCGCGCGCCTTTCATGGGAGGAGATGACCCGTCTGGACGCTGAGGCCCCGGCCAGCTTCACCACGCCCCTGGGCCGCAAGATCGCCATTGATTACGGTGCCGAGACGCCCGAAATACAGCTCCGCCTTCAGGAAATGTTCGGACAGACCACGCACCCGATGGTGGGCCAAACGCCCTTGCGCATTACGCTTTTGTCGCCCGCCGGGCGGCCCTTGCAAACCACCCAGGACCTACCGGGGTTCTGGGCGTCATCCTATGCCGATGTCCGCAAGGACATGCGTGGTCGATACCCCAAACACCCCTGGCCCGAAGACCCGACTGTCGCCGATCCGACCTTGCGCGGCAAACGCCGAACCTAACCACGCCGCCCGCGTCTCCGCTTCAAACGCTCATGGGCGGCCTTTGTGCCATCGTGGAAGGTGCCAAACCATTTGTCCCAGGGCATTTCCAGATTGCCGTAATTCACCTCAAAATAACGGTGATGCATCTGATGATGGAACGTGCCCAGTGCGAGGCTTTTGCGGTCCTTGACCAGCATGCTTTCGAACCCGGTATGCGACGTGGCCGCTGTCAGCGCCTGATGCTGCATGTGAAACAGCACATGCACAATCCCGCCCGGCACCAGGAGGTGAATGAGGATCGAACTGAAGAAAAGCACATGTTCCACCGGGTGCATCGACAGCCCAGACCACGGCCCCACATTGATGTTCCGGTGATGCAGAGAATGCGCAATCCGGTAGAGCGGCCCCCAATGCAGCGCCCTGTGGATCCAGTAGAAATGGAAGGAAATCCAGACAGGCGTCAACAGGAACACCGCGACGAACCAGATGGGGTTGTCCGACCACTGCAGAACCGGCGCATACCCATTGCCCATCGCCCAGAAGAGCAACACCTCAAACGCCGTCCAAACCCCTACCCCGCTGCTGAGCGTCCAGAACGCGTTGTCTCGCACCTGTCCGCCGAAGGTGAAATTCTTACCCTCATGGGCCAGATCACGCGGGTCGTATTTGAGGTCTTTGCCCTGCCGCTTTGCCCCGTGAAAGAACCAGTGCAACCCGCCCGCCACAAGGATCATCAAGCCCATATTCCGCAGCCAGATAAGCGCAATCCAGTCGAAAGACAGGGTCTTGGTCGTCTCCAGCGATGGCTGAAGCCACATCCAGCAGATCAGTGCCAGCACCGTCAGGATCGAGTTTTCCGCCATCCTGAACCAGCGCGCGGCCACCCAATCCATCATCCGCGCCGGGTTTGGCGGCCACGAAAAAAAAGGCGACACTTGAATGGGCACCTGCGGCACGTGGTGCCAACCGGGCAGTTTGTCTTCTGGCTCACTGGCGTCTGACATGCAAACTCCTCCGCTTGCTCATGGCTTTGGCGCCACCCACGGTTTCATCTTGCCAGAAATACTCCTGGCATAGTTTCGAATAGGGGCGAAAACCTCATGACCACCAAGGCCCGTGATGCTTGCCCGTTTCATTCAATCGTTCAAATCCGTGATGACCAAAGAAATCCCGCTGCGCCTGAATGACATTGGCGGTGCCGGTGCCCTGACGCAGGCTGTCCATGAATTGCAGTGCCGAGGCGAGCACGGGAACCGCGTGACCACCCGCAACAGCCTGCCCAACAGTCTTACGCAAACCGCTAAGGCAGCGTGTCAGTTTTTCGGAAAACAACGGCGAAAGGATCAACTGGCCATGTGGCAGGTCACCCCGAAACGCCTCTGATATGTCATCGAGCAACGCAGAGCGAATGATACAGCCAGCGCGCCAGATCTCTGCCACGCAGGCGTAATCGAGCGACCAATCATAAAGCTCGGACGCCGCAGACAGAATGCGAAACCCTTGCGCATAGCCAAGAATGCGTGCGGCCATCATGGCGTCGGCCAGCGTATCACCATCCAGATCAAGCTTGGCGCGCTCGCCGCCAAAGCGGGCCTCCATAGCAAGCCGCGTGTCTTTTTCCGACGACCAGCTGCGCGCGCCGACAGCAGCCTCAATCATATTGGCAGCCTGGCCCATGCGCACGGCCTCCACCACAGTCCAGCGGCCGGTGCCTTTTTGACCGGCTGCGTCACGGATCACGTCAATCATGGGCTGGTCGGAGGCAGGATCCGTGTAGCCCAAGACTTTGCCTGTGATCTCCACGAGATAGGATTTGAGCGGGCCTTGATCCCACTCAGTGAAAAGATCGCCGATCTTCGCCGGCTCCCACCCGGCACCAAAGCGCAGCAGGCTGTAGATTTCAGCGAGCATCTGCATATCGGCATATTCGATCCCGTTATGCACCGTCTTGACGAAATGCCCTGCACCATCTGGGCCAAGGTGGTCCACGCAGGGATCACCTTCATGGGTGGCAGCGATGGCGCGCAGGATCGGGCGCAATTGCTGCCAGCTGTGATCCGATCCGCCCACCATCATCGACGGGCCGTGGCGCGCACCACTTTCACCACCCGACACGCCCATACCGACGAAGTGCAGATCTTTCTCAGCCATTTTCGCAGTGCGCGCGCGGGTCAGGTGGAAATCCGCATTGCCACCGTCGATGATCGTATCGCCGGGTTCCAACAGCGGGCTGATCGCATCGATCATCATGTCCATCGGCTTACCCGAAGGGATCATGAACAAGATCACACGCGGCGTTTTTAGCCCTGCGACGAACTCCTCCAGCGTGTCATGGGCCGTGAGGTTGCGGGTCAAATCGCCCGCTTCCTTCATGAAATCCGCAATCCAATCCAGTTCGCGATTGGTGACAGCGACAGAGATGTCATGGTCTGCCATGTTGAGCGCCAGCGCGCTGCCCATGGTTCCCAGGCCGTAGACGCCGATTTGTGCTGTCATGTTCGCGTGCCCTTTTTCCCCGTCTGACATCACCCTAATGCCATAGGCTGTCCGGCGTCATCCTTCTTTTGTCACATTGGGATCATTCACAGTCCAAGGCACCAGCGCATGATGGCCTTTTGCGCATGCAGGCGATTTTCAGCCTCATCGAAGATCACGGAGTGCGGCCCGTCCATGACCACGCTGGTCGCTTCTTCTTCGCGGTGCGCGGGCAGGCAATGCATGAAAAGTGCATCGGGTTTGGCGTGGCTCATTAGCTCTTCATTCACCTGATAGCCGCGCAGCATGTTATGGCGGCGCTCCTTTGTGGATTGGCTGTCATGCATGCTGACCCAGGTGTCGGTGACGACCAGATCGGCGCCTTCCACGGCCTTTACAGGATCTCGTTCTATGGTGACGCGGCTACCAGATTTGCGGGCGAGCCCCATGAATTCGTCTTCCGGGTCCAGCTGCTTGGGACCGGTGAAAGTCAAATCAAAGCCGAACTGTCCGGCTGCATGCAGGAAGGACGAGCATACATTGTTGCCATCACCCGACCAGACGACTTTCTTACCGGCAATGGGCCCCCGATGTTCTTCATAGGTCATGACATCGGCCATGATCTGGCAGGGATGCGTGCGGTCTGTCAGACCGTTGATCACGGGGACGTCCGCATACTCCGCCATTTCAAGCAGGACAGTTTCGTCGAAGGTACGGATCATGATGAGGTCCACGTACCGGCTGAGCACGCGGGCGGTGTCTGCGATTGTCTCACCATGGCCAAGCTGCATTTCCGCGCCCGAAAGCAGCATCGTCTGGCCGCCCATCTGCCGCACGCCAACGTCAAAACTGACGCGCGTACGGGTGGAGGGCTTTTCGAATATGAGAGCCACCATGCGACCGTCGAGAGGGCGGTCGTCATCGGGTGCACCCCGGGGGCGACCGGCGCGTGCGGTTTTCATGGATTGTGCACTGTCGAGAATGACGCGCAGGTCAGATGGATCGGTTTTATGAATGTCTAGGAAATGGGTCATGTGTTTTGCTTTTCTGGAAGAGCGGAGTGGGGGCCAGCCCCCACACCCCCGGGATATTTGCAGCCAAAAGAAGGCTAAGCGGGCTCTGACGTGAGCTGCTGAGCCACTGCGGAGGCGGCGGCGTCAAGGCGGGTGACAGCCTCTGCGATCTCCTCGTCAGTGATTGTGAGCGGTGGCAGAAGGCGGACCACGTTGTCAGCTGCGGGCACGGTGGCGACGAGTGCGTCGTAACCGGCGTGGACGAGGTCGACGTTGGGGATCTTGCATTTGAGGCCGAGCATAAGGCCTTGACCGCGAACGCTTTCAAGCACGTCAGGATGGGTCGCAACCAAGGCTTCCAGTTTTTGGCGAAAGAGACCCGCCTTGCGATTTACCTCTGTTAGGAATGCCTCATTTGCAATCTCATCCATCACTGCGTTGCCCACAGCGCAGGCCAGCGGATTGCCGCCATAGGTGGAGCCATGAGTGCCTGCTGTCATGCCAGAAGCGGCTTCTTCCGTAGCCAAAACGCAACCCAAAGGGAAGCCGCCGCCAATACCTTTGGCAACGAGCATCACATCGGGCGTGATGCCCGCCCATTCATGGGCAAAGAGCCGACCCGTGCGCCCTACGCCGCATTGCACCTCATCGAGGATGAGCATGATGCCACGGGCATCGCAGAGTGCGCGCAGGTCTTTGAGCATTTGATCAGACGCCGGGCGGATACCGCCTTCGCCTTGGACGGGTTCGATCATGATGCCCGCGGTTTCATCGGTAATGGCAGCCTCTACCGCGTCAAGATCGCCCCATTCCACATGCGAGAAACCGGGCAGGAGCGGGCCGAAGCCATGGGTCATTTTCTTTGACCCGGCGGCGGCGATACCTGCGGAGGAGCGGCCGTGAAACGAGCCTTCAAAGGCGATCAGGTTCACGCGCTCGGGATGGCCTTGGTCGTGCCAGTATTTGCGCACCATCTTGACCGCCAATTCACAGCTTTCCGTCCCGGAATTGGTGAAAAACACCGTGTCGGCGAAGGTTTGTTCCACCAGCTTGTCAGCGAGTGCCTGCTGCTGGGGGATATGGTAGAGGTTCGAGGTATGCCAAAGCGCGCCTGCCTGTTCGGTCAGCGCGGCGACCAATGCGGGGTGGGCATGGCCCAGCGCATTTACCGCAATCCCCGCGCCGAGGTCGAGAAATCGACGCCCGTCGGCCTCAATCAGCCAGCTGCCTTCGCCCTTTACGAAGGAAAGCGGTGCGCGGTTGTACGTCGGCAGGACAGAGGCGATCATGGCGTTGATCCTTTAAATGAAAGCCCATTAGGTGCCAAAGGCGGGGCGTCGTGTCAATTCATGAGGGGGCGCGCAAAGCGCAGATGATCGGAAGCGCAAGTCGTGCGCGGGTCAGACGTTACGGCGTCGAAGAACGTATGAGCTGAAGTTGATCATAGGGCGCACTTAGAAGGTTTTGTGCGCTAAGGGAAGGCCAAAATTCTGATAGCTACTCACGCGCCTTGCCCTGACGCATCGACAAGAGCCCTGCAAGAATGATGAGCGCGATGCCCCCAAGGGTCACAAGATCCGGGATATGGCCGAAAAAAAGCAGGCCCCAGAAGACTGCGAAACCCACATAGGCAAAATCGAAACTGCCGATGATGGCGGGCGGCCCCTTTTGATAGGCGATGGCCGCGCCCACACTGCCCACAAGGATGGCCGCGCCCATCAGACATAAGGACAACCAGTTTTCCGGGGTCATCTCTGCCCATGGGCCAAGCATGTAACCGCTGGACTGCCCCAGACTGAGACCAGAGATCGCGCTGGCCGCAATCGAACCCACCACGAGAAACCCGAGGTTGAGCGCAAATGAAAGATAGATCGGATCCGCGTCGCGGCATTTGGTACGGGTGAGGATCATCGACAGCGCATAGAGCACAGCCGACAGAAGGGGCAGCAAGGCGTAGAGATTGAAATCCCCAACGCCCGGACGGAGGATCAGAACCACGCCCAGAAAGCCGAGCCCCACGGCGATCCAACCCTGCACATTGATGCGATCCCCGATGAACAGGGCCGAAAAGAGAGTAATGAAGATCGGCAGCGTGTAAAAGGAGGCCGCAGCGGCGGCGATGCTCAAATGTGGCAAGGCCAGATAATAGGCGATCCACATCAGCACGAGCATCAGGCCGCGCAAGGTCGTCCAACCCAACGCGGTGGGTTGCCGAAGGGCGGTAGGCGCGCGCAGCGCAAGATAGGCCAGAAGCCATGGCAGCACGATAAGAGAGCGCAGCACAAAAACCTGCCAGAGGACAAAGGAGCCGCTGGTGAATTTGATCAAGGCATCGCCCAGTGACAGGCCAAGAACAGAGATCACGATGGCCGTGACGGCCAAAGGCAGGTTATCGGTGCGGGAACTGGACATCGGACCAAACTGATTTGCTTTGCCAGATTGGTAGAGGGAACCAGGTTGCGTGCCAATGCCGCTTGCACGCGCGCGGGCGAAAAGGCAAGGGAAGGGTATGACCCCTCACGCGCAAAACCCGGGCCTTGCGGCTCTCCTGACCCTGATGGCGGCGGCATTTGTGGCGGGAACGACGCTCTTGGCCAAAGCGCTTGGCACAGGTGATCTGGGCGGGATCGATCTGGGCGGCGCGCTGCATCCGCTACAGATCAGTCAGGGTCGGTTTTTGTTTGCACTTTTGGCGATCCTCGGTTTTTTCGCACTCGCGCGGCCCATGTTGGAGCGACCCCATCTGCCGCTACATGTGGCGCGATCGGCGTTCGGGTGGGGCGGCGTCACGTTGATGTTTGCCGCCGCAAGCTTCATCCCGTTGTCGGATGCCACGGCGATAAGCTTTCTCAATCCGGTTTTTGCGATGATGCTGGCCATCCCTTTGCTGGGCGAACGCGTGGGTCGGGTGCGATGGAGCGCGGCGATGATTGCACTCTTGGGCGCTTTGATCCTGACGCGTCCCGGCGCAGACGCGGTGGAACTGGGCGCTTTGCTGGCATTGGGTGCAGCCTTGGTCCTGGGTGCGGAAGTGATCCTGATCAAGCAACTGGCGGGGCGGGAAAGGCCCGCGCAGATACTACTGATCAACAACGCAATTGGGGTTTCAATTTCCGCGCTTGCTGCCAGCCTCGTTTGGATCTGGCCCACTGCCCCCCAGTGGGCCGCACTGGCAGGGATAGGATTTCTGATGGCGGCCGCTCAGGCCTGTTTCGTCAATGCTATGGCGCGCGCGGATGCCAGTTTCGTGGCGCCGTTTTTCTACGCCATATTGGCGTTTGCTGCCCTCTATGACGCAGTGATATTCGGGGTTCTGCCCGATCGGATCTCAATCCTGGGCGCGGGTGTGATCTTATTGGGCGCGGGGCTTTTGGCCTGGCGCGAGGGGCGATTGAAAAGGGTGGAATGATGTTTGCTGATTTTCTGCGTCCTATGCAGCCTGGGGAAGAGGGTGACGTTCAGGCGTTGCTGGAAGCCTGTTTTGAAAACGATGCCGAGGCACGATTGGTTCAGGCTTTGCGCAAGGCGGGCGACGTCGCAGGCGAGATGGTTTTACCGAAAGGGGATGAAGTCATCGGATATTATGCCTTATCGACCATGCGCTCGCCCGCAAGCTGGCTCGCACTTGCGCCGGTTGCGGTGCATCCTGATCATCAGGGGCGCGGGCATGGCCGGCGGATGTTGGGGCAACTGACGGCCTGGGCGAGGGCCGCTGGGCAATGGGTCGTAGTCGTAGGGGAACCTGCGCTTTACACGCGGTGCGGGTTTGATCTGGGGCGCGCGGCGCGGCTGACGTCCCCCTATCCGATCACGTATACGTTGCTGGCGGGGCCGGGTGAGGACGTGCCAGAAGTGAGGCTCCAATACCCCAAGGCGTTCGAGGCGCTCTGATGCCGCTCATCTTGCTAACCACCCTTACGATGATCGCTTTCGCGTCGAATTCGCTTCTGAACCGGATGGCGCTGGCCGGGGACCATATCGGCGCGGCGGAATTCGGAACGATCCGACTGGCAGCCGGAGCGGTGATGCTTGGCTTGCTATGCGTGATGCTGCGCGGGGGCATCCAGCTGCGCGGACCTGCGCGCGCGACCGGGGTTCTGGCCCTGCTGCTTTACATGTACGCGTTTTCCACGGCCTATGATGCGCTGGATGCAGGGCTGGGGGCGTTGATCCTCTTTGGCGTTGTCCAGATCACGATGTTTGCAGGCGGACTGTGGGCACGGGAGGTGATGCCCGCGCGCCGCTGGGTCGGCGCGGGTATGGCGATGGCGGGGCTTGCCTGGCTCTTGTGGCCGGGGCAAGGCGGCGGACAGGTGAGTGCGCTACATGGTGGGTTGATGGCACTGGCCGGGTTCGGCTGGGGGATTTATTCGCTGGCCGGGCGGCTGTCCAAGGATGCGCTGCAGGCGACCGCGGCGAATTTTATTCTGGCAGCACCTTTGGGGGCTTTGGTGGGTTTTGCCTTGCCCGGAGAGGCCGTACCGATCGCTGCTACGGGCGTATGGCTCGCCATCCTTTGCGGTGCGATCACCTCAGGCGTGGGCTATGCCATGTGGTACCAGGTGTTGCCGCAATTGCAGGCCTCAGTGGCGGCGGTCGCGCAGTTGACAGTGCCGGTGATCGCGATGCTGGGCGGGGTCGTTTTGCTGGGAGAGTTGCTGACACTGCAAGCGCTTCTGGCGTCAGCATTGGTTTTGGGGGGTGTGGCTGTATCGGTCTTGCGGTGATCCTGGGCTTCAAAACCGGCCGCAGTCGGAAAAGCCCTCGTCTTGCAGGAATTCGCCAAAATCCACCGAACGCGCATCCTGAAGTCTCAAAGACAAGTTCAACATTGCAGCCTGCACCCGGGCCCTGTCATAGTCATCAGCGCATTTGTACTGGGTGGACCAATCGCTCCAGCGGATGTCCAAAACCGTGGCTCTGCCGTCGCGATAGAAATACCCACGGATTTCATCTTTGGCGACGATGTATCGGCCGTTCACCACGATCATCTCTGCCTACGCACCGGTGGCGAAAGAGAACAAAATCAGGGTAGTCGCCAGGAGTAATTTCGTCATTACGATACCGTGCAGAAGGTCATGAAAAACTGGGGCCATGAATGCATAGCTCTGTTCGGGTCTCAAGCCCAGCGACGGGCCGTTTTCCCTCAAGCCAAGAACCTTTCTCCAGCCTCACCCCGCATATACGTCACGCGGCCACCTGCAATGGTCACACAGATATCCCGTGTTTGGGGGTCAATCACGACCAGATCGGCCCTCTGCCCTGACTCCAGTCTTCCCCGGTCGTACAGGCCAAGCACCTTCGCAGGCCCCTCTGAAATCATCCGCCACGCCCCGGCCAGATCACATACACCACTGTCGGCTAGCAAGAACGCCGCACGGCGCAAAGACGGATAGTGATAGTCTGACGCCAAGGCATCGACATGCCCCATGGAGACCACATCAACCGCGCTGACATTGCCCTTATGCGACCCGCCCCGCACCAGATTGGGGGAGCCCATGATCACGGCGTTGCCCATGCTTTTGGCGGCCTCTGCCGTCGCGATGGTTTCGGGAAATTCGCAGATGCGCGCGCCCAGGTCGTGCCACCACTGGCGCTGTTCAGGCGTATTTTCATCATGACTTCCCATGCGCACGCCCATCTCGGCAAGCTTTGGGGCAAGGGCCTGCAACGCCCCTGGCACCCGATCGCGTGCGGCATGCATGGCCTTCAAACGTTCGAGGTTTTTATCCGGGTTAAACCCGGCTTTGAGTGATTTGCCCACGTGGCCCGGAGGCGTCTTGCCCTTCGCCAATGCGTCATGAGGCAGGTGATCATTGAACACCATGAACGTGATGCCGAAGCGTTCGATCATCTTAAGGATAGCGTCGTAATCCTCCAGCATGTGGGTTTCGAACCTCAGCTGGGTCGTGAGCGTGGTGTCCACGCGGGGGCGCACATCTTCCAGTGCTTCAAAAACCTGCCGCGCAAATTCTGGCCCGCGCATGCCGCCTTCCCAGCTGTAGAATTGCGCAAGCGTGCCAGTCGTGATCCCGTTCGACGCCAGCTCCGCCTCGGTGGCCATCAGACCGAGATCAAGGCTTTTCATCGCGCCGCGCCGCGGTGCCAGATGCTTTTCGAACGCGTCACCGTGGACATCAACAATGCCGGGCATGATCCAGAAACCGGACAAGTCGATCTGACGACCTTTGCACGCATCCACGATCGCCCCGCCGTCAAGATAAAGGGGCGTCTCGATAAGGCCTGAGGATGTGAGAACCTGAGCGCCGGTAAGGCGCAAGGCACGTGTCATTCGTCCGTTTCTCCAAACAGGATATCGCCGATATCGAGGTCATGATCGAAGGCGCCTGTCTGCAGGAAACGGATGGTCTGTGCAATGACCACCGGATTGTTCATCATGAAGGTGTGGCTGACCGGCAATTCGATGTGATCGGCCATGCCATCCACGCGTGTGGAGGCGACAGAGACCTTGCCGTCATCGGGACCGTCAATAATGTGGGAATAAACGGGGTTAAGCGTGCGATTGCCCGCAATCACGCCCAGTTCGAAATCGACCTCCGGTAGGGAGGCGACAATGCCGTCCTCCCCCGTTTCCAGCTGCGCGCCTGCGGGGCCGTTGATCCATTCGAAGACTTCGATCCAACCCAGTTCATCCACCAGTTGCGTGCCCTGATTGGGTGGCCCCAGCATGACGACACGGCCCAACCGATCCGGGCGGTTTTCGACCAACCAATGACGCAAAAGAATGCCGCCCATGGAGTGAGTTACGAAATGTATATGCCGGTCGCCGCAGGTTGTGACGGCACCCGGCAACGTTACCTCGGCCAATTCCGCGATACGCGCGTCGGTGGACGGGTAATCGGCGCCGAAGGCCGCATAACCTTCCAGCTCCAGCGTCTCTTCCATGACAACGAGTGACGCCTCTGTCCGCGCCAGCCCATGAAGCAGCACGACGCAGTCCTCTGCCAAGGCGGGCAAAGGCAAGATCGCCAGAAGGAAGGTTCCAATGCGTCTCATGTGGGTTGAGATAAGCCCAAACCGGCCGTTACAACAGGTTTGACGTCACGTAGGGGGATAAATCATGCGTTTGGCTGTGCGTGCGGTGATTTTGGAGGCGGATCGACTTTTGCTGGTGAATGCCTATCCCGGCGATCAAAGCGACCTGTGGTGCGCACCGGGTGGCGGGGTTAAGCCGCATGCCTCTCTTCCTGAAAACCTCAAACGCGAAGTTCATGAGGAAACGGGACTGACAATCGATGTCGGCGCACCCTGTCTGATCAATGAATTTCACGATCCGGACAGGGGGTTTCATCAAGTTGACCTGTTCTTTCGGGCCAAAATCGCCGCTGGGCAGTTACAAGATGATTGGCAGGATCCCGAAGAGGTGGTGCACAAGCGACGGTTTTTCACGCGCGATGAGTTGGACGGTATTCGCCTGAAACCCGACGGCCTCGTGTCGGTCGCGTTCCAGCGCGGCTTTGCCTACGATCCGCTGGAACGAATTGTGGGATAGCATGGCACCCGATTGAGTATTTGAGGCAAGATGAAACACGGACCCAGCCGTTCATGTTGCTGAAAATACTCAAATCCTAACGCGGTTCACGTGACCCATCTTGCGGCCCTGTTTCACCTCTGCTTTGCCATAAAGATGCAGCGACGCCCCCGGTTCACGGGCGATGTCCGACACGCGGTCCATGTCATCACCTATCAGGTTTTCCATCACCACATCCGTGTGGCGTGATCCGTCACCCAAAGGCCAACCCGCCACAGCGCGGATATGCTGTTCAAACTGATCCACGCAACAGCCCTGCTGCGTCCAATGGCCGGAATTGTGCACGCGTGGGGCGATCTCATTCACGATAAGACCGCGGGGCGTGACGAAAAGTTCAACCCCCAGCACGCCCACGTAGTCCAGCGCATTGAGGATCTGGCCTGTCATCAACACCGCATCCGCGCGCTGTGATGCACTGACCGAGGCCGGCACCGTGGTGGTGCGAAGGATGCCATCGCCATGCACGTTTTCGCCCGGATCAAAGCAGGCCACCTGCCCGTCCATGCCACGCGCACCGATGACCGAAATCTCTACCGAAAAATCGACGAAGCCTTCGAGGATGGCAGGCTGGCCGCCCATCTCTTCCAAGGCCTGCGGGATATCAGCCTCGGACTTGATCCGCGCCTGCCCTTTGCCGTCATAGCCAAAGCGCCGGGTTTTCAGGATCGCGGGCGCGCCGATCTGAGACACAGCAGCCGTGAGACTTACAGCATCATCGACGGCGGCACACGGCGCGGTGCGCAGGCCCAGATCCGCCAGAAATGTCTTTTCGGTCAGCCGGTCCTGGCTCACCTGCAAAACGCGGCGTGATGGGCGAACGGGGCGGATGGATTCGATCACGTCCAAAGCGGCGGTCGGGATGTTTTCGAACTCATAGGTGATGACATCCACGGCCTCTGCGAAGGCCTTCAGCGCATCTTCATCCTCATAGGGTTTTTGAAAATGGTAGTTCGACACATGGCTCGCCGGGCAATCTCCACCGGGCTCAAAAATGGCTGTTTTGAACCCCAACCGACTGGCCGCCACAGACAGCATGCGGCCCAGCTGACCACCCCCGAGAATGCCAATCACCGCGCCCTGAGGAAGTGGGTCAGTCATCTTGGGGTGCCTCAGCGATAGACGCGGACAGCGTCGCGCGCCAGGCATCCAGCCGGTCCGCCAGTGCCGCATCAGATGTGGCCAGGATACCTGCGGCCATCAAGCCTGCATTGGCGGCTCCCGCTTCCCCAATGGCCATGGTGGCCACCGGGAAGCCCTTTGGCATTTGCAAGATGGAATAGAGGCTGTCGACGCCTGAGAGCGCACGTGTTTGAACGGGCACGCCAATCACTGGCACGCGGGTCTTGGACGCCATCATGCCGGGCAAATGCGCCGCTCCGCCCGCGCCTGCGATGATCACCTGAAGGCCGCGATCCACGGCCGTTTTGCCATAGTCCCAAAGCCGGTCGGGCGTACGATGAGCAGAGACGATGCGGGTTTCATACGCCACGCCCAGCTCATCCAGAATATCAGCGGCATGTTTCATCGTGGGCCAGTCGGACTGGCTGCCCATGATGATGCCTACCTTAACGTCCGCCATGCCGTGCTCCTTGCCTCAGTCATTCGAGGAAGGCGGCAATATACGCAGAACGCGCAGTTACGCAATGATATCCGGTGTCAGACGATCCTCGATCCAGGCAATCCGATCTTTAAGGCGCAATTTCTGCTGCTTGAGCCGCCGAATGGTCAGCCGATCCGAGGTCGCTTTGTCCTCGAGCGCGGTGATCGCTTCATCAAGGTCACGGTGCTGACGGCGAAACTCTTCGAGTTCGACGCGCAGCACGTCCTCAGACTTCATCGAAAAGTCGCTAACACGGTTCATGTCTGGCTCCCGACCGATACGGCCCCTCACTTATACGTGCATATAGGCATTTCGTTAAGAGCTTGCACCACAGAAGGGGAGACCCCATATTTCTAACATGTTCAGCGCTGCCAGAATGGGGCGTCGAGATAAACGGACGGTCGCTTGAATGCAAAGGACGCACCGATGACAAAACTCTCCCTGGGGTCGCACCCCTATATGCTGGGCTTCGAACAGCTTGAGCGATTGCTGGAGCGCAGCGCGAAATCCGGCAATGAAGGCTACCCGCCTTTCAATATCGAACAGACGTCAGACAGTTCCTATCGGATAACCTTGGCCGTGGCCGGGTTTGCAGAGGGCGATCTGGCCATAACGGTGGAAGACCGGCAATTGGTCATACGCGGACGGCAGAGCGATGACGGTGAAAACCGGATTTTCCTGCATCGCGGGATCGCGGCAAGGCAATTCCAGCGGTCTTTCGTTCTCGCCGATGGAGTCGAGGTGGGTGAGGCCATCATGGAAAACGGCCTTCTGCACGTCGATCTATTCCGGTCGCAGCCCGAGATGGTTGTGCAGACAATCCAGATCAAGAAGGGATGAGCAGATGAATACGACCTATGACTTTCAATCATCTGATGAGAGCGCCATCGTCTACGTGCGCGCCGTCAAGGTGGATGAGCTGCCCGCAGATGTGCGCGATCAGGCACAAGGGCTTGACACGATCTATGCGGTACACAACTCGGATGGCGAACAGCTGGCGCTGGTGCGCGACCGAAAGCTCGCTTATTCGCTAGCCCGTCAGAACGACATGAATCCGGTGGCCGTGCATTAACCCGATGACCACGCACACCGCACGCCCGGAATTTCTTTGTTTGTGTCCAAAAGACACCCGAGGTCACACGCTCGATTGAAATGAGCGCTGGCCATGGCTTGGGGGCACTGGCATATGGCCAGTGATAGTGACCCAAGCGAGGCCCGCCCATGACCCAGATCATCACTGCTCTCTCGGATGTGTCCGAGCGTTATGACGCGTTGCTCGTGGATCTTTGGGGCTGCGTGCATAACGGCGTGACGGCGTTTCCCGGGGCAGTGGCGGCGCTAAGGGCCTTTCGTGAAGCGGGAGGGATCGTGGTTCTGGTCACAAACTCGCCACGGGCACGGAACCGGGTGGAACGGCAGCTGGGCACGTTCAATGTGCCTACCGATTGCTGGGACACAATTGCCACCTCCGGCGACAGTGCGCGGGCCGCAATGTTTCGAGGCATGGTGGGGGAGAAAGTTTACTTCATCGGCCTGGACAGCGATCTGAAGTTTTTTGACCCGCTATCAATCATCGAGGATCCGGTGGAGATCACGCGCGTGCCACTTGAGGACGCGGAAGGGATTGTCTGCGCTGGTCCTTTCGATCCGAGCGCTAACCCGGACACGTGGCGGCCCGATCTGCTTTATGCCAAGCAGAAGGGGATGAAGTTCCTCTGCGCCAATCCCGACATCGTGGTGGACCGGGGCGAGGTGCGGGAATGGTGCGCAGGTGCGGTGGCGAAGATGTACACGGAGATGGGCGGTGAAAGCCTTTATTTTGGAAAGCCCCATCCGCCGATTTACGATCTGACCTACAGGCGGCTTGAGGCGATCCGACCCGGTGTGCCGAAGTCTCAGATGCTGGCCATCGGGGACGGTATATTGACCGACATTCCCGGCGCGATTGGCGAGGATATCGACAACCTATTCATCTCTGGCGGGTTGGCCGCCGAGCAAACGAAGACGGCCGCACGGCCCGATGCCCAACCCGATCCGGGCGCATTAAGTGATTATTTGGCCTCTGAAAATATAGATCCCACCTACACGATCGGCTTCCTGCGCTAAGCCACCCGGCGATCCAGTGTGACAGATTGGGTTCGCAACGCGATTTACACCAAAGAATCGCTTGCTTTTCTGCGCTTGCAAAGTAATTAAGTTGCTTACAAGGCGCGTCGACCGTTTTGATTGTTACCGATGCGTTGGATCTGGAGAGACACATGTTGGACAATATGCCCCGCGGCACCATCACCATCGAAGAGATTGAAATGGGCATGGTCCGGTCCCTGCGTAAAGTTGTCACCGACGAGGATATCGAGATGTTCGCGCAGGTCTCTACCGATCATAATCCGGTGCACATGGACGACGACTATGCCCGCGACACGATCTTCGAAGGCCGTATCGCGCACGGAATGCTGACAGCCGGTTTGATCTCTGCTGTCATTGGCGAACAGCTGCCGGGGCATGGCACGGTCTATATGGGCCAGACACTGAAGTTTCTGGCACCCGTCCGGCCAGGTGATCAAGTGCTGACAGAGGTGGAAGTGATCGGGATTGATCACGGCAAACGCCGGGTGCAGCTGGATTGCCGTTGCATGGTGGATGGGAAGAAAGTGCTGATCGGTGAGGCGACGGTTCTGGCGCCATCGGGCAAGTTCGACTGAGATTTCTTGCCTCGGATTAAGATTCTGCCGGGGATATTTGTAGCCAAAAGAAGCATCAAGCGATTTGTGCGAACCACGCGGGTTGCGCATTAAAACTGCTTTGGCTAGGCACAGCACATGCGCGTTATCCGTGATCATTCTTTCGTAGACCCTGACGACAAGGGGGCCTCTGCCGCGATTGGTAATTTCGACGGCGTGCATGTGGGCCATCAATCTGTCATTGATCTGGCGCGCGCGGCCGGTAATGCGATAGGCGCACCCTTGGGGATTTTAACGTTTGAGCCGCACCCACGACAATTTTTCAACCCCGACGCCCCGCCCTTTCGTTTGATGAGCCCCGAAGCGCGGGCCAATCGGCTGGAAAAGCTGGGCGTGGAGCGGCTTTATGAGCTGAGCTTCAACGCTGCCATGTCGGGGCTGAGCCCGGAGCAATTTGCGCGTGATGTGATTGCGGACGGGCTTGGGTTGAAGCACGTGGTCGTGGGCGCGGATTTTTGTTTTGGGCAAGGGCGCAAGGGCACGGTTGAGGATCTTCGAGCGTTCGGGTCCAACATGGGGTTCGACGTCACGGTGGCCAAGCTTTTGGAAGGTGCAGAAGGCGAAGTTTCGTCGACGGCCATTCGCAACGCGCTGACCGACGGACGCCCAAGGGATGCCGCCAAGATGCTGGGCCACTGGCACCGGATCGACGGGCCGGTGATCAGCGGCGAACAACGGGGGCGTGAGCTAGGTTATCCGACGGCAAACATGTCCATCGAGGGGCTGCATAAACCGAAATTCGGCGTCTATGCCGTGCTTGTGGACGTGCTGGACGGGGCCCATGCGGGATCATACCTGGGCGCCGCTTCCATCGGGGTGCGGCCGATGTTTCAAGGCGACGTGCCCAACATTGAAACCTACCTGTTTGATTTTTCAGGCGATCTTTATTCGTCAGAGTTGTCTGTGGCGCTGGTAGAGTATCTGCGCCCGGAAGAGACGTTCGAAAGTCTTGAGGCCTTCATTGCCCAGATGGACGCCGATTGCGCGCGAGCCCGTGCCATTCTGGATGCGCTATGAGTGCCGCCATCGATCGTGGCGGTTTGCGCCCGCGCTATTGGGAAACCACGCCACTGAAGAAAATGACGCAAGCCGAGTGGGAGGCATTGTGCGATGGGTGTGGGAAGTGTTGCCTCAACAAGCTGGAAGATGAGGAGACGGGTGAGGTCGCGCTGACCCGCGTGGCCTGCCGGCTTTTTGACGATGCGACCTGTCTTTGCAGCAAATACGAAATTCGCAAACAGTACGTCCCGGAATGCATATCGCTCACGCCGAGGACACTTGACCGGCACATGTACTGGTTGCCGGAGACCTGTGCCTACAAACTGCTGCATCAGGGCAAGCCGCTTTATGACTGGCATCCGCTGATTTCTGGGGTTTCCGAGACGGTACACGGCGCGGGCGTGTCTATGCGAGGTTGCACGGTCTCGGAGGCAATGGTCGATGACGAAGACTGGGAAGAGCATCTGATCGAGGAGCCGGGCGCGTGATTTTCAAATCCGACAATTGCGCCCCTGCCCTGCCGGAGGTGATGGAAGCCGTGATCAAGGCCAATGAGGGGTTCCAAAGCTCCTATGGCGATGATGAGATGATGGACGAGGTGCGCGATCTGTTGCGTGCCGAATTTGAGGCGCCGGACGCCTCCATCTATCTGGTCTCAACCGGGACGGCGGCCAATGCGCTGGCGCTGTCGACGATGGCCAAGCCTTGGGACACCATTTTTTGCACGCCGCTGGCGCATATTCATGTGGATGAATGCCACGCGCCGGAATTCTACACCGGGGGCGGAAAGCTGTCGCTGGTGGGTGAGCACGACAAGATGACAGCAGAAGCGCTGGAAGAGGCGATCACCGGTTGGACCAAGGGAGATGTGCACACCTCGCAGCGCGGGCCGGTGGCATTGACGCAGGTGACCGAGCGCGGGCGGGTGTACAGCCTTGAGGAGTTGAAAACGCTGACCGGCGTGGCGAAGGCCCATGGGCTGGCGACCCATATGGACGGCGCGCGCTTTGCAAATGCGATGATCGCTTTGGACTGTTCGGCCGCGGAGATGACGTGGAAAGCAGGCATTGATGCCGTCAGCTTTGGTGGCACGAAAAACGGCTGTCTGGGGGTGGAGGCGGTCATCTTCTTTGACCCGGCCCATGCTTGGGAATTTGAGCTGAGGCGCAAACGCGGAGCGCATCTGTTTTCCAAGCATCGCTACCTGTCGGCCCAGATGCAGGGATACCTGCGCGGGGATGCCTGGAAACAGGCGGCCGAGGTGACCAATGCCAAAGCCGCGCGCATGATCGAGGGGCTGCGCGCGGCATCGGAATTTGAATTCTCCTTTGAACCGGCCGCCAACATGATCTTCGCCACCCTGCCCCGGCGCGTGCATGGGCGCCTTTGGAACGCAGGTGCGCGGTACGAATTGCACGGGGCGCTGGATGGCCCCGAAGAGGAACGGCTCGGCATGCGCCTGGTCGTCGGGTGGTCGGTGGATGAGGCGGATATCGACCGATTTGTCGAGATTGCGGGTGGCTCTTAGGCGTTCGCCTTCAAAAACCGGAGCACTTCATCGGCGACCTGATCCGCATGGGTCACGGGTGCCATATGGGCCGCGCCCATGATGACGGCGCGGGTGGCGTTGGGCAAACGGGCGGACAAGCCATCATTGATCGTGTGAATGATGTCGGGCGATTTGCTGCCTTCAACCAGCAAAACAGGGCGATCCAAACGATTGAGCACGCCCGGATCCAGCATCCCTCCTGTGTCTTCATGCAACGCACCGCGACTTGCAGCGATAAGGTGCATTTGATCTGCGAGGGCTTGTTGTACTTTTGCAGGAATATCCTCCCACGGGGTGCCGTCGCCCCACAGACGGGTGAAATCCCGCGCGGCCGTCAAGAGGTCGCCGCGTTCCATGGCAGGAATGAAATCACGCTGCGCTACCTCAAACTCAGGCGCAATCTCTGGCCGGTCGCGCAGGGCGACGGCAAAGAAAACCGGTTCAATCAGGGTGAGCGTGCGCACCAGGTCAGGGCGCATCACCGCAAGGCGCAGTGCGACAGTGGCACCAAACGAATGACCGATAATATCCGCAGGGCCTTCGAGAAAATCGGCGGCAACCTCCGCGGTGACTTTCTGGATTTCGTCACGCTCATCCCATGGTGCGCTTCGGCCGTGACCGGGCGTATCGAAAGCAGTCATTGTCAAAAGACCAGAAAGGCCCCGCGCCATGCGGCCCCAGCTGGAGGAATGGGCCAATCCGCAATGGATCATCAGGGCCTTTCGCGGGCCCTGGCCATATGTTGTCCAATAGGTGGGAAACCCCGCCCGGTCCGCCTTTGGCATTCGCTTAGAGAGTGCCTGAGAGGTGCATATCAAGCTCCTCCAACCGGTCCTGACCCCAAAACATCTCTCCGCTGTCTGTGATGTAGAAGGGTGCGCCGAAAGCGCCGCGGCTGACAGCCTCTTCTAGGTTGCCGGCGTAGGTTTCAGCGCCCGCCAACAAACCGCTGTCAGCCAGTGCCGGATCAAACCCCGCACTCTCAAGACAGGCGCGCACCACGGCATCCTCCGCGATATCTTTTTCCTCCGCCCAGCAGGCACGCAAAAAACTGTGGGCCAGCTTGCCCAAATCACCTCCACCCGCGTCCTGCGCGGCAATCAATGCATAGGAAGAGGGCGCGGAATTTGTGGGCCAATGGGCGGGTTGAAAGTTCAGATCCATCCCGGCTTTTCGCGCCTGGCGCGGCAGGTCCTGGGCGCGATACCCGATCCGATTCGGATGGCGGTCCTTGGGTGGCGTGCCCCCCGTGCGGGCAAAGAGCGCCATGATATCAAGCGGCTTGTATGTGATGGTCGCCCCGTGCTTTTCCGCGATCTCTTCGAGCTTGAGCCCAGCCAGATAGGAGAAAGGGGAAATTGTTGCGAAAAAGTAGTCGATATGGGGCATAATCGCCGCTCCTTTGGTCGGGGTATCTATGCCAGACGGTAAGCCCATGCTATCCGGTGTCAACGTCGCGATTCTGTTACAAACTGCGCACGACATGTGCAGCCTTGGGGGACCAGCCAACCATGCCAACCGCACCCGCGCCGAAGCTTATATCCGGAAATGCCAATCTGCCTCTCGCCAATGCGATCACCAAGCGCATGGGGATTTACCGAGGCTCGCCCGTAGGGCTGGTCGATTGCCGGATGGAGCGGTTCAACGATCAGGAAATTTTTGTTGAGGTGTTCGAGAATGTCCGCGGTGAGGACATGTTCATCATCCAGTCGACATCAAACCCCGCCAACGACAATCTGATGGAATTGCTTATCATGGCCGACGCGCTGCGCCGGTCGTCTGCGCGCCGGATCACGGCTGTTATCCCCTATTTCGGCTATGCCCGTCAGGATCGCCGCACCAAGGCGCGGACGCCGATCACGGCGAAGCTGGTGGCAAATATGATCGTGGGCACGGGAATTGAACGGGTGCTGACCATGGATTTGCACGCCGCACAGATCCAAGGGTTTTTCGACATTCCAGTGGACAACCTCTATGCCTCTCCGATTTTCGCGTTGGATGTGATGACGCAGTTTCAAGATCGGTTAAGCGATGTGATGGTCGTGTCACCGGACGTAGGCGGCGTTGCACGCGCGCGGGAATTGGCCAAGCGGATCAATGCGCCCCTGTCGATCGTGGACAAGCGCCGCGAAAAGCCCGGTGAGGTGGCCGAGATGACGGTGATCGGGGATGTGAAAGACAAGATCTGCGTCATCGTGGACGACATTTGCGATACGGCCGGAACGCTGTGCAAGGCCGCGGAAGTTCTAATGGAACACGGGGCGAGTGAGGTGCATGCCTATATCACCCATGGCGTGATGTCGGGCCCTGCGGTTGAGCGGGTAGAAGCCTCTGTGATGAAGTCGCTGGTGCTTACTGATACAATTGCTCCCACAGAGGCCACTAAGGCGGCGGGCAACATTCGTGTTCTGCCCACCGCGCCAGTCTTTGCCCAGGCGATCCTGAACATCTGGACCGGCACGTCCGTGTCGTCTCTTTTTGAAACGCCAACGCTTGAGCCGATTTATGAAGGGCAGTTTGGCACCTAAGGCGGTTGCTGGTCCCTCCTTGACGGTCGGGTCTCGCCGGTTTTGGTTTAGTACAGTTCCCAATCGTCTTCACTGCCAACGGGCCCGATCGCCATCCAGCGGACCCTGGCGCGGGCGACACGGGTGTCTCCCCAGGTTTTGAAGACGACGTCAAAACTGTCTTCCAGGATTTTTTCGGCCGAAACATCGGCGCGGGCGTTACGAGCGTTGTCATAGTCCCACATGGACAAAGCCACGAAAACGGATGGTGGTTTCAAGAACGCACGCTCAAAGGCCACGGCAAGGCGACGTTCACGCGGGCCTTTACCGGTCCACATTTCGCCTCCGTCCTCGAAATCCGAAAACAGGACATTGTCGCCCTGTTCGATCCCAATCATGCCACTCGATAAAAACTTCATCTAATCGTGTTCTTTACCTTCCCGCCTCGGACATAGAGCACAACTTTGGGTAATTTTTGCAAGAAGTAAGGCACAATTTGATCAATTGCGGCGCGTCTGAAACGAAAAAGGACCCGCTGATGCGAGCCCTTGATCATCTTGGTATCGGCAAGCGCGTCAGCCAGCCGACAGACCGATTTCCGCGCCAAGGGCGGCCATATCGGCCACAAATTTAGCGGCGTCATCGGCTTGGCCTGCTTCCGCACTATCCGCGTTTTGGGCTTTTTCAAGCCGGGCGTTGGCCTCCCCCATCATTTCCGAAAACTGCTCCTGCGTCACCTCATCTTGAGGGATCGCACGTTCGGCCAGAACGGAAATTGACGACGCGTTGATTTCGGCAAAGCCACCGGTCACCACATAGGCCGCGTCACCGTCGTTACCGGACACCTTCAGCAGGCCCGGACGCAACGTGGTGATCAGCGGCGCATGATCGGCCATTGCCGTCATGTCACCTTCGGCACCCGGGATCTGCACTTCTTTGGCCTGAGTGGAGGCCAGCAGACGCTCGGGGCTTACCAGATCGAATTGGACTGTATCAGCCATGTTCGTTTCCCTTTTCAAAGGAGGCGGGGAGGCCCCCGCCCTACCCTTTATTAGGCCGCTTCAGCTGCCATTTTCTCAGCTTTTTCAATTACTTCCTGAATGCCGCCCACCATGTAGAAGGCACCTTCGGGAAGGTGATCGTATTCACCAGCCACAACAGCCTTGAAGGAAGAGATCGTGTCTTCCATCGGCACCTGCACACCGTCAGAACCGGTGAAGACCTTCGCCACGTCAAACGGCTGGCTAAGGAAGCGCTGGATCTTCCGGGCGCGGGCCACGGTCAGCTTGTCCTCTTCGGAAAGTTCATCCATCCCGAGGATCGCGATGATGTCCTGAAGCGATTTGTAACGTTGCAGGATCCCCTGCACGTCACGGGCGACCTGATAGTGCTCTTCGCCCACAATCGCCGGGTCCATCAGACGCGACGTAGAATCGAGCGGGTCCACAGCGGGGTAGATGCCCAGCTCGGAAATCGCACGCGACAGAACGGTTGTGGCGTCGAGGTGCGCAAACGAGGTTGCAGGTGCGGGGTCGGTCAAGTCGTCCGCAGGCACGTAAACGGCTTGCACGGATGTGATGGAGCCTGCCTTCGTGGAGGTAATCCGTTCCTGCATCGCACCCATGTCGGTGGCCAGCGTCGGCTGGTAACCCACAGCAGAGGGGATACGACCTAACAGAGCGGAACATTCCGAACCGGCCTGCGTGAAACGGAAGATGTTGTCGACGAAGAACAGAACATCGGTACCGGACTGGTCGCGGAACTGTTCGGCCAGGGTCAAGCCCGTCAAAGCAATCCGCATACGCGCCCCGGGAGGCTCGTTCATCTGACCGTAGACAAGCGCCACCTGAGAATCCTCAAGATTTTCGGGGTTGATCACGTTGGATTCGATCATCTCATGGTAAAGGTCGTTGCCCTCACGGGTCCGTTCCCCCACACCGGCGAACACCGAAAAGCCCGAGTGCACCTTCGCAATATTGTTGATCAGTTCCATGATGAGAACGGTCTTGCCCACGCCGGCACCGCCGAAGAGGCCGATTTTACCGCCCTTCGCGTAAGGGGCCAGAAGGTCCACGACCTTGATGCCTGTCACCAGCACTTCGGATTCTGTCGACTGTTCATCAAAATCGGGCGCGTCCTGGTGGATCGGGCGGGTTTCTTTGGAAGTCACAGGGCCTTTTTCGTCGATGGGCTCACCCACAACGTTCATGATCCGGCCCAGAGTGGCGTTGCCCACCGGGATGGTGATGGGCCCGCCGGTGTCGGTCACGTCTTGGCCGCGAACCAGACCTTCGGAGCTGTCCATCGCGATGGTCCGCACGGTGTTTTCACCAAGGTGCTGAGCAACTTCCAACACCAGACGCTTGCCGTTGTTATCGGTTTCAATCGCGTTCAGAATTTCAGGCAGGTGGTCATCGAACTGAACGTCCACCACGGCGCCGATCACCTGGGTGATTTTGCCTTTTGCTTTTGCCATGTTTCGTTTCTCCGGTTCGGTTAGAGCGCTTCCGCGCCCGAAATAATTTCAATCAGTTCGTTGGTGATCACGGCCTGGCGGGATCTGTTGAACTCGATGGTCAGTTTGTCGATCATTTCGCCCGCGTTGCGCGTGGCGTTGTCCATGGCCGACATGCGAGCACCCTGTTCGGACGCGCCGTTTTCCAAAAGCCCGCTGAAGATCGCCGTGGCAACAGCGCGGGGCAGAAGATCGCGCAGGATGACGTCTTCGTCCGGCTCGAAATCGTAGAAGACATCGTCGCTGTCGTCGTCCGAGGCCTCGAATGCTGCCGGGATCACCTGCTGCATCGTGGGCGTCTGGCTGACCACATTGTTGAACTTCGAGTAGAAGATCTTGGCCACGTCAAACTCACCGGCGTCAAAACGATCAAGCACGTTTTGCGCAATCGCTTGGGCGTCCGTGTAGCCGACGTTCTTCACCTCGGTCATGTCCACATGGTCGATGAACGTGTCGCTCAGATCGCGTTTGATCGCATCACGGCCTTTTTTGCCAACAGTGATGATCTTCACGGTCTTGCCTTCGCCCTTCAGCTTTTCAGCTTCCGCGCGGGCCAGTTTGGCGATGTTGCCGTTGAAGCCACCACAAAGGCCACGTTCCGCCGTCATGACGACAAGCAGATGCACCTGATCGTTCCCGGTTCCAGCCAGCAGCTTGGGCGCGCTTTCGCTGTCACCCACAGATGCCGCCAGTTTGCCCATCACGTGGTTAAACCGCTCCGTGTACGGGCGGGACATCTCAGCAGATTCCTGTGCCCGCCGCAGTTTCGCGGCGGCCACCATCTGCATGGCCTTGGTGATCTTGCGGGTCGACTTGACCGACTCGATCCGTGTTTTCAGGTCCTTAAGAGAAGGCACTTGGTGTCCCCCTTATGCGAAGTCTGCCGCGAACTCGTCGAGCACAGCCTTGATCTTGTCTTCTGCGTCACCTTTGATCTTGGGATCTTCTTTGGTGATGTAGTCGAGCAGATCTTGGTTCTTACCACGCAGGTGGTTCAGAAGACCGGATTCGAAGCGGCCCACGTCAGACACAGCAACCTTATCGAGGTAACCGTTCACACCCGCATAGATCATGCACACGATTTCCGCGTTGGTCAGCGGCGAGTATTGCGGCTGCTTCATCAGCTCCGTCAGACGTGCGCCACGGTTCAGCAGCTGCTGGGTTGCGGCATCAAGGTCAGACCCAAACTGAGCAAACGCCGCCATCTCACGATACTGCGCGAGCGACAGCTTCACCGGACCCGCGACAGATTTCATCGCGTTGGTCTGAGCCGACGAGCCCACACGAGACACCGAAAGACCGGTGTTCACGGCCGGGCGAATGCCCTGATAGAACAGTTCCGTTTCAAGGAAGATCTGACCATCGGTGATGGAGATCACGTTCGTCGGAATAAAGGCCGACACGTCACCACCTTGGGTTTCAATGATCGGCAGAGCCGTCAAGGACCCTGCGCCGTTGTCTTCGTTCAGCTTGGCCGAACGTTCCAGCAGGCGGGAGTGGAGGTAGAACACGTCACCGGGGTAAGCTTCACGCCCGGGCGGACGACGAAGAAGCAGGGACATCTGGCGATAGGCCACGGCCTGCTTCGAGAGGTCATCATACACGATCAGCGCGTGACGGCCGTTGTCGCGGAAATGCTCGGCCATGGCGGTGGCGGAGTACGGTGCGAGGAACTGCATCGGCGCGGGGTCGGATGCAGTGGCGGCCACAACGATGGAATATTCCATCGCGCCATTTTCTTCGAGTTTCTTCACCAGCTGTGCAACTGTGGAACGCTTCTGACCCACCGCCACATAGATGCAGTAGAGCTTTTTGCTCTCATCATCGCCTGCGGCTTCGTTGTAAGTTTTCTGGTTCAGCATCGTGTCGAGCGCCACAGCGGTCTTACCCGTCTGACGGTCACCAATGATCAATTCCCGCTGGCCACGACCAATCGGGATCATGGCGTCAACGGATTTCAGACCGGTCGCCATCGGCTCATGCACAGATTTACGCGGGATGATGCCAGGCGCTTTCACATCGGCCAAGCCGCGCGCTTTGGATTTGATCGGACCCTTGCCGTCAAGCGGGTTGCCCAGACCGTCCACAACACGACCCAGAAGTTCGTCCCCGATCGGCACGTCCACGATGGACTTTGTGCGCTTAACGGTGTCGCCTTCTTTAATGTCACGGTCAGACCCGAAGATCACGACGCCGACATTGTCGGTTTCGAGGTTCAGGGCCATGCCCATGATGTTGCCCGGAAACTCTACAAGCTCACCGGCCTGCACGTTGTCGAGGCCATACACACGGGCGATACCATCACCCACGGACAGCACCCGGCCCACTTCAGCAACTTCGGCCTCTTGACCGAAATTCTTGATCTGGTCCTTCAGGATTGCAGAAATTTCTGCGGCTTGGATACCCATTATCCGACCTCTTTCATTGCATTCTGGAGAGAGTTGAGGCGCGATTTGAGCGACGTGTCGATCATCTTCGAACCCACTTTAACAACAAGACCGCCGATGAGGCTTTCATCGACGGTCGCTTTGATATTCACATCCTTGCCCACGCTTTTCTTAAGCGTCTTGGCAAGCTTATCGGCCTGTGTCTTGGTCAGCGCCTTGGCACTCGTGACTTCTGCTGTCACTTCGCCTTTGTCATCGGCAATCATGGCGCGCAGCTGTGTGACAAGCTGAGGCAGCACAAACAGGCGGCGCTTATCGGCCATGACGCCCAGCGCGTTCATGAACGTTTGATCCAGCTTCATCTTTTTGCCCACGGCAGCGATGGCGACTTTCTGATCTGTACGGGACAGGATAGGGCTGCTGATCAGGTCGCGCAGGTCTGCGCTGTCGTCGATAGCAGTGCCAAGCTCAGTGATGTTCTTTTCGAGTTTCGCGACGGCCTTCGTCTCTTTGAAAATCTCGAATATGGCGGTGGCATAGCGTTCGGCGATGCCGGAGGAGATCGAAGCTGGTTCGGACACGTCCACCCTTCCGATTTGGGCCCGGTTCAGCGTAAAGGGCCGGTTGAACAACCGACATCCGGGCGCGTTGATTTCTTCTGCGCAGGCAGCACAGCAAAATTCGTGTGCGGTCTAGCAGAGCATGTCAGACCCCGCAAGATCATTGCCAAAGGGTCGCATCTCAGATTTCTGCGCAATATCAAATGCTTAAATTCAGAGCGCGGGAATGCTCAAAAATTAATCGCTCGAAACGCGCAGGTTTGGGTGAATTTTCGCGATTCCTTCGTGACGCCGGGTCATGACAAGAAAAAAAACGTTAACGCTATCATGGTTTCCTCGGGTCACGACGGCCCCATGCAACACTAGACCGGTTTGATCTCAGGTTTCGGGCGCAGCACTTCAAGGGGTTTGCGCACCGTCTCTTTAAGGCCAGGTCCTGATGGGGCATGCACACGCTTGCTGGCGCACACCAACAACACACCGCCTGCGGCGACCATACTCAACCGCCCGCCCAGCCGTTCCCACATTCTGGCTGTCTTGCGCCAGATGCGCCGCTCTGACGGGGGTTGAAAGAGCGTCGTCTTGTGATGTTCCGGCAGGAAATTATGCGCCTTGAGTTGATTTTCGAGCTGTCCTTGGCTGTAAGGGCGCCCGAACCCGAACGGGGTGCTGTCACTGCGTGACCAGAGCCCGGCACGGTTGGGCACGATAAAAAGAGCCGATCCCCCCGGGCCCAACACACGCCAACACTCCTCCAAAAGTTCGCTGGGGTGCTGGCTTGTCTCCAGCCCGTGCACGCACAAGAGCTTATCGACGTGCCCAGTCTCTAGCGGCCACCAGGTTTCTTCGCAGAGAACTGATGCATTAGGTCCGGTCTGAGGCCAGCCGATCACGCCCTGCGGAGCAGGCATCAGCGCAATGAGACGGCGGGCGTCTTTGAGATAGGGGCGCAGAAACGGTGTGGCGAAGCCGTATCCGACCACCGTCTGGCCCTTCGCCTCTGGCCAGAATTCAAGAATTTCTGTCTGGATGATCCCCTTGGCCGCACGGCCCAAAGAGCTGCGGTAGTAGAAATTCCTAAGGTCCTGCACGTCAAGATGCATTGCGGCACCATTGCAGCCTGTGTTCCAATCCGTCAGTTTCACCTTAACAGTATGCAGGACCCGGGAAAATACACCATGGCACTTGAGATCGTCACCGTCGCTTGTCTTTCAGACAATTACGCCTTTTTGGCCCATGACACTGAGACCGGCGACACCGCCGTGGTCGATGTGCCGGAAGCGGGTCCCATCATTGTAGCTTTGGCAGAGCGGGGATGGACGGCATCTCAGATTCTTCTGACACATCATCACCCCGACCACGTGCAAGGCGTGCCAGACTTGCTGAAGGTTCACCGCGCCAAAGTGATCGGTGCCGCCGCCGATGCGCATCGCATGCCGCCCTTGGATATCGAAGTGCGCGAAGGGGATACGGTCATGATCGGAAGCCAACTCGGCAATGTCATAGATGTCTACGGCCATACGATCGGCCATATCGCCTTTCATTTCCCCGACAGTGCCGTGGCCTTCACCGGCGACAGCCTGATGGCAATGGGCTGTGGTCGGGTTTTTGAAGGCACCAAACCTCAAATGTGGGAAGCGCTGCAAAAACTGCGCGCACTACCGCGTGAGACGGTCATCTGCTCAGGCCATGAATACACTGCGGCCAATGCGCGCTTTGCCGCAACCATTGATCCATCTAACCCGAGTCTTATATCGAGGATTGAAGAGATCGATGCTGCGCGCGCCGCGGGGCGATACACCGTCCCCTCCGTGCTGAACCAAGAACTAGATACAAACCCGTTCCTCAGACCCGATGACCCTGCCATTCAGGCACATTTGGGCATGTCGGGTGCGCCCGTTGCAGATGTCTTCACGGAAATACGCACGCGGAAGGACAATTTTTGATCTTTCGGGTGCATCGTCGCAAAAATGTGGCAAATCATGGCATCTGCCACGAATTGTGACCGGCTTTGCGAAAAAATGACTTGAAGGCCCCGGTATATCGACCAAACTTTAATGATACCGGGTCAAGATCCGAGCCACCGGCTGCCAATCGGTACGGCCAACGATAAAAGGAGCACAGAACAGTGCCATCTTTCTCGACAACACTTGAGCAGGCAATTCATGCAGCTTTGGCGCTGGCCAATGCGCGGAGACATGAATTTGCGACCCTGGAACATCTGCTTCTGGCGCTGATTGACGAACCGGATGCATCCCGCGTGATGAAGGCCTGTTCGGTTGATACCGAAGACCTCCGCGCGACACTGGTGGAGTTTGTCGATGAAGACTTGTCCAATCTGGTCACAGACATTGATGGGTCCGAGGCAGTGCCGACTGCAGCCTTTCAGCGGGTGATCCAACGCGCCGCCATTCATGTACAATCATCCGGGCGCACGGAAGTGACGGGTGCCAACGTGTTGGTGGCTATCTTTGCAGAGCGGGAATCCAATGCGGCCTATTTCCTGCAGGAACAGGATATGACCCGCTATGACGCCGTGAATTTCATCGCCCATGGCGTGGCGAAGGACCCGGCCTACGGCGAAACGCGCCCGGTGCAGGGTGTATCGGACATGGACAACGAACAATCCCAGCCGGAGACCGGCAATTCCGAGCCAGCCGATCAAAGCGAAAGCGCGTTGGCGAAGTACTGCGTTGACCTCAACGAAAAATCGCGCCGGGGTGACATTGACCCCCTGATCGGTCGCGCGTCGGAGGTGGAACGCTGCATTCAGGTGCTCTGCCGACGCCGCAAGAACAATCCGCTCCTGGTGGGCGATCCGGGCGTGGGCAAAACGGCCATCGCCGAGGGCCTCGCGCATCAGATCGTGCAGGGCGAAACGCCTGAGGTGCTGTCTGAGACGACGATCTTCTCACTCGACATGGGCGCGCTTCTGGCAGGCACGCGGTATCGCGGTGATTTCGAAGAACGACTTAAGGCCGTCGTGACCGAATTGGAAGATCACCCCGATGCGGTCCTCTTCATTGATGAAATCCACACAGTGATCGGTGCGGGTGCAACCTCTGGTGGGGCCATGGATGCCTCCAACCTGCTCAAGCCTGCATTGCAGGGCGGCAAGCTGCGCTGCATGGGGTCCACGACCTTCAAAGAATTCCGTCAGCATTTCGAAAAGGATCGCGCGCTATCCCGCCGGTTCCAGAAAATCGACGTGGTGGAGCCAACGGTGGAAGACACCATCAAAATCCTCAAGGGCCTCAAGCCGTATTTCGAGGATCACCACAGCGTCAAATACACCAATGATGCGATCAAGTCGGCGGTGGACCTGTCCGCACGCTACATCAATGATCGAAAACTGCCCGACAAAGCCATCGACGTGATCGATGAGGCTGGTGCCGCTCAGCACTTGGTTGTTGCCTCCAAGCGCCGCAAGTCCATTGGTGCGAAAGAGATTGAGGCCGTGGTCGCCAAGATTGCGCGTATCCCACCGAAGAACGTCTCCAAGGACGATGCAGAGGTGCTGAAGGATCTCGAAAAGTCGCTCAAGCGCGTTGTGTTTGGGCAGGACAAGGCGATTGATGCGCTGTCGTCAGCCATCAAACTGGCCCGCGCGGGCCTTCGTGAACCTGAAAAGCCTATCGGCAACTACCTCTTCGCAGGTCCCACCGGTGTGGGTAAAACCGAAGTAGCCAAGCAGCTGGCAGATACTCTGGGTGTGGAACTGCTGCGCTTTGACATGTCGGAATACATGGAAAAGCACGCCGTTTCGCGTCTGATCGGTGCACCTCCGGGCTATGTAGGGTTTGATCAAGGTGGTCTGCTGACCGATGGTGTGGATCAGCACCCGCACTGTGTACTGCTTCTGGATGAGATTGAGAAGGCGCACCCGGATGTGTTCAACATCCTGCTGCAGGTGATGGATCACGGCAACCTCACGGATCATAACGGCCGCACGGTGAACTTCCGAAATGTGGTTCTGATCATGACGTCGAACGCGGGTGCCGCGGAACAGGCAAAAGCCGCGATCGGCTTCGGCCGCGACCGTCGCGAAGGTGAAGATACCGCCGCTATCGAACGCACCTTCACGCCGGAATTCCGCAACCGTCTGGACGCGGTGATTTCCTTCGCGCCGCTGCCCAAGGATGTCATCCTGCAGGTGGTGGAAAAGTTTGTTCTGCAGCTTGAAGCGCAACTGATTGACCGCAACGTTACCATTGAGCTGACCAAACCTGCCGCCGAATGGCTGGCCGACAAGGGTTATGATGACAAAATGGGCGCGCGCCCCTTGGGCCGCGTGATCCAGGAACACATCAAAAAACCGCTCGCCGAAGAGTTGCTCTTTGGCAAGCTTGCCAAGGGCGGCATCGTCAAGGTTGGCGTCAAGGACGGCAAGATCAACCTGCAGGTGGAAGGGCCGGAGCAACGCCAGCTTTCCGGCAAAAAGCCCCCCCTTCTGACTGCAGATTGATGCGTATTTTGGCCAGCGCCGGGGTCTTGGCCCTGGCGCAGGCAACCAACGCCCTAGAGCTCAGCTTCCCTGTGGACTGTGAGCTGGGCGAAAGCTGTTTCATCCAAAGCTACGTCGATACCGACCCAACATCGGATTACGCAGATTTCACCTGCAATCGGCTGAGTTATGACGGCCATAAAGGCACTGATATTGCCCTGCCAACGGCCCGGGATATGGACGCAGGTGTAGCGGTCCTGGCCGCCGCTGAGGGCACCGTGATTGGTCTAAGAGATGGAATGCCCGAACAACGACCCGGCGAACCGGTCGTTTTTCCAGAAGGGCAAGATTGCGGCAACGGCGTGCTGATTGCCCATGATGACGGTTGGGAAACACAGTATTGTCACTTTGCGGTTGGAAGCGTGATCGTAAACACCGGCGATCCGGTCGTGGCCGGACAAAAGCTGGGCGAGGTCGGCATGTCTGGCCGCACCAATTATCCCCACCTGCACATCAACGTCCGGCAAAACGGGCAAATCGTGGACCCGTTTGAACCTTCCCCCGACGGGTCCTGCGGCGCGCCGGCGGCTGATCAGCTCTGGCAACCGGCGCTTGCTTACGAACCGGGTGGCCTGTTGCGGACAGGTTTTGCCGCGGGCGTGCCAGAGTTGGACACGATCAAGCTCGGGGATGCCCATGCACCGACGCTCACCACCGCTGGCGGCGCGCTCGTTTTCTGGGCTTATCTTTTCGGCACGCGGGAGGGTGATGAATTGCGGCTGACAATCACCGGGCCGAAGGGCGAGTTTTTCGACAACACCGTGACGTTCGATCGTACACACGCGCTCGCTTTCCGGGCGGGGGGTCGACGGCTGCATGCGGCCAACACGGAGCCCGGTGCCTATGAGGGCGTGGCACGTCATATCCGGGACGGTCAGGAAACCGGAACCATGACGGCCCGCACCGTTTTGGAGTGACCGGGCTTACTTCTCAGTAAACTTCAACTCGATCCGCCGGTTTTGCGCCCGGGCCTCATCGTCGTCACCCAAGGCCACCGGCTGAAACTCCCCAAACCCATTGGCCGAGAGGCGATCCGGCGGCATGCCAAGTTCTTCCACCATGTAAAGCACCACCGACAGCGCACGCGCCTGGCTCAGCTCCCAATTGTTGGCGAAGTTGGGGCTGTTTCGGATGGGCACATTGTCGGTATGGCCGTCAACCTGGAGCACCCAATCGATGCCGTCGGGGATGTCACTGGCCACGTTGCGCAGGATATCGACGATCTTGGCCAGTTCCGCCTGCCCCTCTTCCGCAAGTTCCGCGCGCGCGGGTTCGAACAACACCTCGGACGAGAACACGAACCGGTCCCCCACGATACGTACCCCTTCCTGCGTGCCCAACACATCACGCAAACGGCCAAAGAATTCCGACCGATATCTTTGCAGATCTGCGGCCTCTTCCTCCAGCCGCTTTCGCTCCTCTTCTTCCAGAATGCGGCGGCGGCGTTCTTCGGAGGCGGCGCGGGCCAGCGCGACGTTCAAATCCTGACCCAGCGCCTGAATTTGCACATCCGCCGCCGCCTCACGTTCCCTAGCGTCATCCAGAATGGCCTGTAATTCGCCAAGCTGGTTACGCAATGCGGCGACCTGTTGGCTAAGCAACGCCTGTTGGCGCTGCGCTTCTGTCGAAATCGCCTCTTCTTCGGCCAATCGAGCACGCGCTTCAGCCAGCAGAGCCTCCCTTGCCTCAGCCTCCGACAGTTGCGCGTCTTCCGCGCTTTGGGCGGCGGCCAAAAGGGTCAGTGTTTCTTCTGCGCGGCGTCGCTCTTCCTCTAACGCGAGTGTCATGGCCGTCAATTCAGCGTCGGCACCGGCCAGTCGTTCGCGCAAGGCTTCTGCCGCGGCGGCCTCCACCAGGCGCGCAGCTTCGTCTTCGCTGATCTGGACTTCCAACTCAGTCACCTGGCCCGACAAAAGCGCAGTCTGTTCCTGTTCTTCAGCGTATCGCCGACGCAGATCAGCGATCAGGCTGTCCAACGCTTCGCGCCGCGCGGCAGCAAGACGGGCGGCTTCCGTCCGTTCATCAATTTCGTCGCGCAGGTTGGCAAGGGCCAGGTTCAACTGCTCTTGCTCCGACAGCAGCGTATCCCGCGCGCCTTCAAGGTCGGCAATGGTGCCAAGGTTGGTTTCCTGCTGCGCCAGAAGCCCGGCCACTTGTTCTTCAAAGGTCGCAATCCGGGTGGCGGCCTCGGCCAGCGCCTCTTGCTGTGCAGCGCTTTGTGTTTGAAGCGTGGCGATCAGGGCGGCCTGTTCTGCTTCTCGCGCGCGGGCATCGCCCAGGGTCACCGTCAACTCACCCACGCGTTCGGTCAGTGCCGCATTCCTGTCGCGGGCCAGACCTAACGCATCGGCGAGGGCGGCGACTTCGGTCGACAACGCGTCCAGTTTGCTTTCCTGACCGCTGATCGTTTCACGCAGGACAAATTGCACGATCATAAAGATCGTCAGCACGAACATCAGCACCAGCAAAAGCCCGGTCATCGCATCCACGAACCCAGGCCAGATCGAACCCTGAAAGCGATTGCCGCTGCGACGGGAGAGAGCCATGGCCTAGCTCCCCTTCTCCGGCCTTGATTTGGGCGTGCGGCGTGGCGCCGTGGGTTGTGGTGACAGCATTTTGCCCAAGGCGCTCAGGTCCGTGCGGATCTCGGCCATGGTTTCCTGACGACCCGCGCTGATCTCTTCGAGGATGCGCAGCATTTGCACATCGATGGACCGCAGGCGCATGCGGCTTTCGGCATCAATGCCGGCATCGGCCTGCGTGTCCGCCCGGGTTTCCATGATATTGATCAGGCGCTCCTGTCCGGCTGCCACTTGCATCAATGCCTGATTGACCGGGTTCGTATCACTCAGCCGCAGGGTAAGGCGTTCGATGCTATCGGCCAAAACGCCCAGCTTTTCATCCACCATGGCGCGGCTGACATCGGACTGCGTAACGATGTTCTGCAGCGCCTCCATCTGCTCAGACAGGTGATCCATGAACCCGCCCATACCGGCACCCTCACCACCTGCTTCACTGTCACCAGAGGCAAAGCCCACGCGGGTGATGGATGACATCCATTCTTCCAACTCGCGATAGAACCGGTTCTGCCCGTGGCTTGCAAACAGCTCCAACAGCCCCACAACCAGCGACCCGGCCAGACCCAGCAGCGATGAGGCAAAAGCCACGCCCATCCCGCCCAGCTGCGCTTCCAGGCCTGTCATGAGGCGGTTGAAGACAGCCACGCCTTCTTCACCATCCTGTGGGGCAAGGCTGCGGATCGTGTCCACCACGGCGGGCACAGTCGTGGCAAGACCGTAGAACGTGCCCAGAAGCCCGAGGAAAATCAAAGTGTTGGTGATGTAGCGCGTAATGTCCCGCGCCTCATCGATGCGTTGCGCAACCGAATCCAAGATAGACCGCGCGGATCCTGATGGGATCTGCATCCGCGCGCCACGCTGCCGCATCAGGTTCGCCAACGGCGCAAGCAACAACGGCGCTTTCTGGGATTCACGCCCCTCACGGCCGCCGGTGAACCCTTCGATCCATCGCACCGAACTGATCAGTTGAAACACCTGCCAGAACGTGGCCAGCACCCCGATGACAAAGACAAACAGAATGAATCCGTTTAGATAGAGATTGGCCTGAAACACCGGCAACACGCGCGGCAGCGCCACAAAAGCGCCAAAACCCGTCAATCCGATCACCAACAGCATGAGGGCGATCTGGCGGAACGGTTGCGAGAATTGCGGCTCGACCTCGCGGTCCGGCTGGTCCATCAGGACAGCTCCCGGCTCTGTTTTCATTGGGCGCAGTCTAGTCTGTATCTAGTAGCAAGCCAAGGGATTATCCCACGATCTGGCGTACCCGCGTGACCAGCCAATCCAGCTCTGCGTCCTCGATGCCGAGCTCATGAAGATGCGCCGTGGTGTTGTAGAGATATTCGGTATTGGGCCCACGCCCGCCTACGGCCATGGCGATGATCTGCGCCTGGTCTTCCAACGCGAGGCCACCACAATATTGCACGTGATCGTTGTCCACGACATAGGTCACTGCGGTCACGCGACGGCCATCGGTCAGATCGATCTCCAGGTTCTTCTCCAAATAGGCCGAAGAAATCAATTCGCGTTCGCGCAGATATTCAAGCGTCGCGGCTTCCTGCCCTGCAGGCACAGATAAGGCGAGGCCAGAACACTGCGCGCCCGGGGTCTCATCCAATGCCAGCACCAGACCCGGATCGTCTTCGGTGCCGCGATGGTGGATCGACCGCATGCAAAAACTGCGATGGTAGCCGGGCAAAGACGCGATCACCCGCTCACCAAAGTCGAACCCTGGGTTCCATACCAAAGAGCCGTATCCGAAGACCCACATTGTCATTTTGCTGTCCCTCGCGTTGCGCTCTCTGTAAACACCATTGGCAAAGAGCGGGAAAGAGGCAGAGCATGCGGTTTTTGCTTGGGGTGATCACGATCGGGGCAGCGCTTTGGTCGGGCTATTGGTTTGTAGGCCAAAACGGGGTGACCGCCGGGTTTGCCGCATGGTTCGAAGAGCGCCGGACTGAGGGATGGGCCGCCGAGTATTCCGCGCTTAACACGCAAGGCTTTCCCAACCGGTTCGACACCGAATTCACCGATCTGGTGCTGGCCGACCCGGATACAGGGCTGGCGTGGGAGGCCCCGTTTTTCAAACTTCTGGCGCTCAGCTACAGACCCAATCACGTGATCGCAGTATTCCCCAATGATCAGTTGTTCGCCACGCCGCAGGACAAATTTCAGATTAATGCAGAAAACATGCGCGCCTCGGCCGTCATGGGCGCAGACATTCGCCTGCCGCTCGAACGCACCACCCTGACGGCCGAGAGCCTGTCAATCACGCCCGCCAGCACAGGGGAGGCCGCCACGGCAGATGCCCTGCGATTGGGCATGGAACGGCTCGCGACCGGACAGCCATCCTACCGCTTCGGGCTGGCTGCAGACGGGCTTTCGCCCGCGCTCGACTGGCGGGTACAGCTGGATCCTGCAGGGCGGCTGCCCGATGCGTTTGACGCGCTCAATGCCGATTTCACCGTCACCTTCGACAAGGATTGGGATCGCAGCGCGATTGAGGATGCCCGTCCGCAACCCCGGAGGATCGACATCAAACTGGTGGAGGCGCGATGGGGCCGGTTGGAACTGCTGGTGGCGGGCAAGGTGGATGTTGACATGAACGGCCTGCCAGACGGGGAGATCGTGGTGAAAGCCCGCAACTGGCGCGATATACTGCAAATGGCCGTGACGTCAGGCACATTGAAACAAGGCTTTGCGGACACGTTGGAAAGCGGTTTGTCACTGATTTCCCAGATGGCGGGCAATCCAGAGACCCTAGACATCCCGCTCAATTTCGCCGGTGGTCGCGTTCGTATTGGCCCAGTGCCACTGGGCCCTGCCCCGATTTTGCGGCTGCGGTAGAACACCACGCAACCTTTCAAAGACGTCGCGGCCTGATTAGCAAATTTCGCCGCACAACCATTGCCCCGCGCCGGGTCACATGCCACATATGACCTATGAGAGCGCACGTGACACGCGTTTTGGCCACCTGGCTGTTGATCGTCTCCCTCCTGGCGCCATCCGCTGGCGGGTGGGCCATGGCGCTCGGCGTAGCCGAAGGGCGGATTTTCGTCATCTGCACCGGCGACGGTCTGCGCACCTTCCACATTGATGAAAACGGAGACGCAACGCAGCTCTCCGAAGAGGCGACGGCCTGCGTTCTGAAATCCGCTACAGATACCGCTCAGGCGATCATGCCGGAGCCAGCCGCCCAACGCCTGCTATTTGTCACAGCCGCGCCAAATTACATTGATCTTTCGCAGAAAGATCGTTTGCGCCTGGCCGCTTTGCCACGCGCACCACCGATGATCTGATCTTTTCCATGTGTCCGGGCGCGCGCCCGAAAATTCAGATCAATCGGAGAAAATCCATGAAACTTGCGTTTTCCATTCTTGCCGCGCTGTCGCTTTCCACGGCTGCAGTGGCCCATGAATACAAAGCGGGTGGTCTTGATATCGACCATCCCATGACCTTCGAAACCGGCGCCAAGGTGGGCGGCGGATACATGACCATCACCAACTCTGGCGACACCGACGACGTGTTGATAGAGGTGAAAGCTGATTTCCCCCGGGTGGAGATCCACGAGACCGTGGAAGAGGATGGCGTGGCGAAGATGAACCATGTCGGCCGCATCGATATCCCCGCAGGCGAAACCGTGAAGCTGAAACCCGGTGGGTTGCACGTGATGTTCATGGGGCTCGAAGATCCGCTGGCGGAAGGGGATAAAATTCCGGCCACACTGATCTTTGAGAACGCAGGCGAGGTTGAAGTGACCTTCAACGTCGAAGCGCATACCGGTGATCATTCTGGTCATGACCATTCAGGGCACGATCACTCCAACTGATCGCAACGTGACAATTTTTTAGGCAGGAGCGCCTGTGACGGCGCGCCCTGACCTGTGGGGATATATCATGAAAATCGTAAAACTGGCAGCAGCCATGCTCTGCCTCACCGCGCCCGCGTTTGCGGACCCTTTCCACAGCCATTCCGGCAACGAACCCCTGCGCGCCGACGGCCACGCGCCGATCGGGGTGATGGGGGATCACCGCCACGCTACGGGCGAGATCATGCTGTCATATCGTTTTATGCGCATGGATATGGGTGGCAACCAGATCGGCAGTAGCAATGTATCGCCGGAATTCATCGTCAGTAATGTCGCCAACCGCTTTGGCGCGCCGCCCACCCTGCGCGTGGTGCCGACACAGATGACTATGGACATGCACATGTTTGGCGCAATGTACGCGCCCAATGATCGCGTCACGCTGATGGCCATGCTGCCTTACATCACCAAAGAGATGGATCACGTGACCTTTCAAGGCATGGCGGGCACCACGCGGCTGGGCACCTTCCGCACAAAAAGTGAAGGCTTTGGTGATGTGAAGGTCTCCGCTCTGATCGGCATTTGGGATGGCGCCTCCGGCTCGGTGCACGCCAATATCGGGCTCAGCCTGCCCACAGGCTCCACATCGGAGCGGGACGATATCCTGACGCCCATGGGCACACGTCCAAATGTGCGCCTGCCTTATTCGATGCAGATCGGGTCGGGCACCTATGACCTTCTGCCCGGCATCACCTACATGGGGCGCAGCGGCAATATCGGATACGGTGCGCAGCTGACGGGTGTCTTCCGGATGGGCTCCAACAATGGCTATTCGCTGGGCAACGAAGTGAAGACCAATATCTGGGGCAGCGTGCAGCCTGCGCCTTGGATGTCCTTATCCGGGCGGCTGGAGTGGCAAAACATCGGGGACATCAGCGGTATTGATCCGCAAATCGCAGGGCCTGTTCAGACAGCAGATCCCAACAATTACGGCGGGGATTACGTGACCGCCTATCTGGGCGTGAACACAATTGTGCAAAGCGGCGCGCTGCGCGGACACCGATTTGCCCTGGAGGCCGGGATGCCCGTCTATCAAAATCTCAATGGACCGCAGATGGAGCGGGATTGGACCCTGACTTTGGGCTGGCAGAAAGCATTTTGAAAAAAGCTGCGCGCCGGGGCCCTGGGCGCGGCGCGCGTTTATTCCACCTTGGCGACGGCCCTGACCACGCCATTGCGATCCCCCTGAACGATCACAACCGCAGGCAAATCGCCGGACAATTCGGTCGTCATCTCAAGCGGCTCGTTCGTATCCCATTGCGTCACGATCTGCATATCCGTGACCACATTGGCGTAGGAAATCGTGCGCCCGGCATTCTCACCGCGCAGGATATCGACCGATGAGTACGGGCGGTAGCGCAGTACATAGACACTGACCGTATCATCATAATCCGAGGTCACCTGCCCTGACACAGTCATGCTATTGCCATCTCGCGAGGCCCGCAAATCCACCTCAACA
>JBCCNB010000033.1:0-40079 GCA_039026055.1 Pseudomonadota bacterium
GCTGGAGGCGGAATACATGCCCCACGCCGTCTGCTATCTGTTGCGCGACGGTGGGCGCATCTGGGTCGTGACACCGTTTGACGACCAACCCGCCACCCCAGGCAATGGCATGATGATCGGCCTGTCATGCGCCACGCGAGATGAGGTCGACACCGCACACGCCACCGCGCTGGCGCAGGGCGGCACCGATGAAGGCGCGCCTGGCCCCCGCCCACAATACGGCCCCGAGTTCTATGGCGGCTACATCCGTGACCTTGATGGCAACAAACTGAGCCTCATCCACTTACTCGCGGATTGATCAACCCCTGCGGTGATGCGCCCCAGAACGGTTTGTTTCCTCGACAAAATCCGAACGTCACTGCTACACTACCGATAGTTGCATTGGGGGATGTGATTATGGGTTTTGGGTTGCTAGCCTTATTGGGCCTTGGTGTGGCCAATATGGTCCTGATGAATGAAGACGACGAGGCGCAAAGCCCGTCCACCCAAGGCGATGCAACCGAAGGCGACGACACGCTCAATGCCACCATGGGGGATTTCATCCACGGTCTGGGCGGCGATGACGTGATGACCGCCAGCGACAACAGCATCGCAGACGGCGACACAGGCAATGATACGATCACGGCCTCCGACCGGGCCTTGGGCCAGGGCGGCATCGGGTCCGACCTCATGTTCGCTGACGGTTTTGCCACCGTTCAGGGCCAAAGCGGGGCGGACACGCTGGTGATATCGCAACAGGCGCAGGGCTATGGCGGGTCCAACAACGACATCATCATCGCCAGCGACGGTGCCATCGCCCTGGGCGAGGCGGGCGACGACGCGCTGCTGCTCGACGACCAATCGACAGGCATCGGCGGTGAGGGCGATGACACCATCCTGGCGCGCGACGACGCCGCAGGGAACGGCAACGCGGGCGATGACGTGCTGCGCGCCGAAGACTCCGCGGCCGTCTGGGGCGGCGAAGGCGATGATCAGCTTGTGGGCGATGACAACGGCGTGTTGCGCGGCGGCGAAGGCAACGACACCTTCCGCGCCGTCTGGCAGAACGTCGTGGCCCGGGGCGAGGAAGGCGACGATAGCTTCGTCACGAGTGCAACGACCACTGGCTATGGCGATGAGGGCAACGACACGTTCCGCTCTGAGGGCGCATCAACCGTCTTTGGTGGCGAGGGCAACGACACGTTTGACCTGTCGCAGACCGCGCAGGCCTTCGGCGAAGATGGTGACGATTCCATCCTCGCCCTGTCCGGCGATGTGCTGGCCGATGGCGGCTTGGGCGAAGACACAATCAAGATCGGCGGGGCCTCCACGGGCCTTGGCGGCGAAGGTGACGATCTAGGCCGCGCCGCCGACGATGCGACCATCTTTGGCGGCGAAGGTGACGACGATCTGCGCGCGCTGGGCTCTGGGCAGATCTTTGGTGAAACAGGCGATGACACACTAGGCGCCGCCATCCGCGCAGGGCTGGGTGACGTGGTGCTGAGCGGCGGCGAAGGCACGGATGAGTTCCTGCTCTACGGCCGCAATACGCTCGATGAGGTGGTGCCGGATGGCGAAGACCCCACCACCCCTCGTGTCACCATCACCGATTTTGACCCCACATCTGAGGTGATCATCCTCGAAAACCTCGACGAAGACAGCGTCACCTTCAATGACACCGGTACCGGCGACACCGAAATGGTCATCGCCAACGCGGAAGCCTCTGTGTCGGTCCTTCTCCAAGGCGTCACGGCAAGCCAGATGTCCACCACCAACATCGTCTCCCGCGCCCTGTCCGGCAACACCATCACCGCCGACACAGGATCGGTCAGAGGCACCGAACTCAGCGACAGTTTCACGCTGTCGGGCGATGCATTTGGCCGCGGTTTTGGCGGCGATGACACATTCGATCTTAGCGGGAACGCGACCGGCAATGGCGGCGCAGGGGACGACACAATCACCGCCACGCGCGCGGCCCAGGGCTTTGGCGGGGACGGTGACGATGTGCTCTTCGGCTCTTGGGATGCAACTGTTCGGGGCGAGGCCGGCGACGACACAATCACGCTTCAGGATAACGGGTTTTTCACCCAGGACCTGCGTGGGTTTGGCGGGGACGGAAACGACGTTCTGGTCACCGAGGTCGCCGGGTCTCAAATCCTGGGCGAAGATGGCGACGATATGCTGACCGTGGCGGCCAATTCGACCGGCATTGGCGGCGAAGGCGATGACACCATCATGTCAACCGGCGGGATCGCCTTGGGCGGCGAAGGAAATGACGTCATCACCAGCATCGGAAATGAGGGTTTGGGCGGCGAAGGCGATGACACGCTGACCGCCTTTCAGGGCGCGGCCATAGATGGCGGCGCAGGCAACAACACCCTATTCGCCTTTGACAACGGATCGCTCGCCACCGGGCGCGAGGGCGATGACACATTGACTGCGGGCTTGGGCAATGATCCCTCGGCCCCCGCCTTGACCAGCGATGGCATCGTGCTGATTGGGGAAGACGGCACCGATCAGTTCAACGTGAAATACGCTGGCGAAAACTTCCCCGCCGCGGATGTCTATGGCCCCGACCCGGCGGGTCAGGACCCCGCCGTCACCATCTTCGATTTCGACCCGACCTCGGAAGTGATCAGCATAGATGGCTTCCCCTTCACCACCATTGACGCCGTCGCAAACGGATCCGACACCGATCTTCTGATCTCAAACAGAGTGGGCGAAGGCTTCAAAGTTTCGCTGATCGGCGTCACACCCGATCAGATCACTGCCAACAACCTGCTGTCTCAGGATCTGCCCGGCACCGCCTTCACGGCCAGCGGCTCGGACGAGGTGAACGGCACCCGCTTCAACGATTTCCTCACTCTGTCTGACACCGCCACCGGCAACGGTCTGGGCGGCGATGACCGGTTTGAAACCAGCGGCAGCGCCCAGGGCTTTGGCGGCGAAGGCGATGATCGGTTCCTCGTTCTGGATGGCGATGGCACCGTCTATGGCGAGGCAGGCAACGACAGCCTGACACTGCGCGGCACGTCTTCGGGCTTCGGCGGTGAAGGGGATGATTTCATCCGCGCTCAGTTCTCCTCCGTGGGCGATGGCGGCGCAGGCGATGACAATCTGACCGTACAGTCCAATTCCACCGTTCTGGGCGGCGAAGGCAATGACACGATCGAGGCCCAATCCGGCACCGCCTTTGGCGGCGCGGGCGACGATCTGGTTGAGGGCATTTTCGGCTCCTCCACCGTCTTTGGCGAGGCGGGCAACGACACGATCACGCTTGAGGAATCCAGCCAGGGCTTCGGTGGCGAAGACGACGACACCCTGCGCGCGGGAATGAACGCCTCCGTCTTCGGTGAGGCGGGCAATGACATCCTGTTCGCGGGCAACGGCACCGGCTACGATCCGGGCATCCTCGCCGATCCTTTGGTCCCGGCCGTGGCAGATGGCGGTGAAGGCAATGACACATTGACGGCGGTCTTCTCCAACGTGCTGGTCAATGTGGAACTCACCGGCGGCGAGGGCGTAGACGAATTCCAGATTGCGCCGCTCTCCTTCTCGGCTTCCCTCGGCGGTATCTTCACGCCCGATCCGGGCGCTCAGGACCCTTCCATCACCATCACCGATTTCGATCCCAATGAAGAGGTGATTGTGGTGCGCGACATCCCCTTTGACGCCACCAACCTGTCCGACGACGGCAACGGAAACAGCGAGCTTCTGATCACCCGTTCCGATGGCACCGGCTTCAAGGTTCTGATCGAAGGGGTGGCGGCCTCGACCATTCCGACCGGGTCTTTGCAGATCACGCCCGCATAATCCCCACCCTCGCAACACACTGTTTCCTCGACAAAAACAAAACACCGTATTTAACTGCCTGAAGTTGCCGACTGGGGGTGCGACATGGGTTTGGGTTTGCTCGCTGTTTTGGGCATTGGCCTCGCGGCCTTGTTTCTTTTTGACGATGACGATGATGCGCCTCCGCCGCAGGAGGGCACGGACACGATTGACGGCTCAGACGGCAATGACACGCTCACTGCCTCAGGCAACGACCTGCTGCGCGGGCTGGATGGCAATGACAGCCTGTCCGGCTTCGGCGACAGCACCGTCGACGGGGGTGACGGCCAGGACACGATCACCCTGCGCGACGATGCAACGGGCATCGCGAGCCAAGGCGATGACCGCTTTTTCACCGGCGACCGCGCGACAGCACTGGGCGGCGACGGCGACAACCTTTTTGTTCTCAATGACAATTCCACCGGCGTGGGCGGCGACGGCGATGATGCCTTCCAGGTGCGCGACGGCTCAGAAGCTTTCGGCGAGGCGGGCGACGACACCCTCAAAGGCTTCGGAAACAGCACCAGCGAAGGCGGCGCGGGCAACGATTTCCTCGTCCTGCAAGACATCGCCCAGGGCTATGGCGGTGAAGGCGATGACAGTCTGACCGTGACAGGCGACGCCGTGGGGTTTGGAGAGGCGGGCAATGACACCCTCAACGCCAACGGCTTTGCCCTTGTGCTGGGCAATGAGGGAAATGACACGATCGCCGCCGGCGGCAGCGCCCGCGGTGAGGGCAATGACGGCGATGACGTGCTGGAGGCCTTCAACAATGCGGAAATCTTCGGCGATGACGGCAATGACACGCTCACGGCCCGCGACAACGCAATCGGTCTTGGCGGTGACGGGGATGATGTTCTGAGCAACGGTGAAAACGCCTCGATCCTCGGCGAGGGCGGCAATGACACGCTTTTTGTGTCGGGCAGGTTCGGCTCCGGCGGGGATGGCGACGACATCATCACCGGAGAGGGCGCAGGAACCGCCTATGGCGATGCGGGCGACGACACGATCACCGTCACCGGACAGCTGGCCGCGTTCGGCGGCACGGGCGACGATGTCATGTCCGGCTATGTCTACAACCAACTGGACGGCGGCGACGGCAATGACACCATCACCGTGTCTTTCTACTCCTCAGGCTCTGGTGGCAACGGCGATGATGTGCTGTCAGCCTCTGAAAACGCAGTGATCCGTGGCGACGCGGGCGATGATGCCCTTACCGTCAGCGGCGAAGCACGGGCCGATGGCGGCGAAGGCAATGACACGCTGACGGCGTCCGTCTTCAACCTGGCCAATCCCGGCCTCTTCGGCGCCGACCCCGACATCACCCTCACCGGCGGCGCGGGCGAGGATATCTTTGAAATCACCGTACCCTCCCCCACCGCCACCACGACCGATCCTTTCGAGCCCGACCCCGCGGGTCAGGACCCTTCCGTCACCATCACCGATTTTGATCCCGATGACGACGTGATCAACATCACCGATTTCCCCATGGATCAGGTCGACGTGGTGTACCCCGGCAACGGCGACACCGAACTGCTGATCCGCAACGACACCGGCGAAGGGTTCAAAGTGCTGCTTCAGGGCGTCGCCCCGGGTCAGATCACGGCAGACAACCTGCGCACCACCTCGTCTCCGGGCGGGACCTTCACCGCTTCAGGCGATGAGACCGTTAATGGTACGTTTGGCGCAGACATGTTCGCGCTGTCGGGCAACGCCGTCGGCAATGGCTTTGCGGGCAACGACACTTTCGAGCTTCGCGACAATTCGACCGGCAATGGCGGCGACGGCAATGACCTTTTCAACGTGGAATCCGGCCAAGCCTTCGGTGAAGACGGCAATGATACGATCAACGGAGGGACCTTTGCGATTGCATCCGGCGGTGACGGTGATGACGTCATCGACGCCGACGATGGCGAATTCTTCGGCGATGCGGGCAATGACACGATCACCGTAGACGGCTCCAGCAGCATTGCCCGTGGCGGCACAGGTAATGATGTGATGTTTGCCTCCACATTCAGTGTGGCAGAGGGTGACGAAGGCAATGACACCATCACCGCCGACTTTTTTGCCGTCGGACGCGGCGGGGTCGGAGACGATGTTCTGTCTGCCTCAAACGAAGCGCGCGCCTTCGGTGGCGCAGATGACGATCAACTCACCGTCACCGGTCAGGCAGAAGGCTTCGGCGACGACGGCAATGACACGCTCACAGCCTCTGTCTTCAAGGACAACACGTTCTCCATCTTTGACAATGATCCCGTGAACATCTCGCTCACGGGCGGCGCCGGCGACGATGTGTTTGAAATCACGGTGCCCGACGTCATGCCCCCGACGACCGAAGAGACCTTCGCGCCCGATCCCGCCACCCAGGACCCTGTCGTCACCATCACCGATTTCAATCCAGATGACGATGTCCTCGTGGTGCGCGATTTCGCCTTCGACGGCGCAACCATCACCAACCCCGGCAACGGGGACACCGAATTGCTGATCACCCGCAATGACGGCACAGGGTTCAAAGTGCTGCTTACGGATGTCGCCCCTTTCTCTTTCATCAATGATATCATCTCAGTTCAAAGTGACAGCGGTGGCGCCACCGGCACGACCATCGGAACCGACACTGTGCTGGGCACTGAGACCTCCGACACCCTCACCGTGTCCGAGTTTGCCACCGCGCTCGGCCTTGGCGGCAATGACATCCTGATCGCCAGCGGCAATGGCGTGGTGCTGGGCCAGAACGGCAATGACACGATGATCCTGTCGGGTAGCAGCCTCGGCGAGGGCGGCGCAGGCGATGACACGCTCACCGGCTCCGGCCAGGCCGTGGCCTTTGGCGGCTTGGGCAATGACAACATCACCTCCGTCGACACCGGCAGCGCGGAAGGCGCAGAAGGCAACGACACCATCACCGCGAGTGACGAGGTGAGCGCAGATGGCGGCACCGGCAATGACCTCATCTTCGCCTTTGATGAGGTGATCGCAGAAGGCGGCGAAGGCAATGACACTCTTGTTGCGGGCCTGGGCAATGACCCTGCCCGTGTCTTTGTGGGCAATGACAGGATTATCCTGCTGGGCGACGAGGGCACAGATCAGTTCACCGTGGAATATGCAGGCACCGGCGATCCAGTCGCGGATGTCTACGCCCCCGACCCGGCAAATCAGGTCCCCGCCGCCGTGATCATCGATTTCGAACCGGCGACTGAGGTGATCGTGATCCAGGGCCTCCCCTTCGACACGCTTGATCTGGTCGGCAATGGCGTCAACACCGACATTCTGGTTCAGACCAACGGCGGCGAAGGCTTCCGGCTTGTGCTCATCGGCGTTGCCCCCAGCGACATCCCCGCAGGCGCGATCCAAGCCACATCTGCATGACGCGCAACACACTGTTTTCCAGGCAAACTAAAGAATGACAGTTAACGACGGACAGCTACAAACCGGAGGTGCGACATGGGGCTAGGATTGCTCGCCCTACTTGGTGTCGCGTTGGCGACGGTATTCATCTTTGACGACGATGATGACGATGCCCCCGCCACGGGCGGCGACATGCCAGAGGATCCGCCCCTCCCTTTCGGCGAAGAGATCCTAGGCACCGATGACGATGACAACCTAACAGTCGATGGCACCAACACCCTGCGCGGGCTTGAAGGCAACGACACCATCACGGCCTCAGACAATGCCTTTGTGCGGGGCGGCATCGGGTCTGATGAACTGATCGGCGAAGGAAACGCCACCGTCCAGGGCGACAGCGGCCTGGACGAAATCACCCTTTTCGATGACGCCCAAGGGTTTGGCGGATCAACCCTTGATGTCATCGAAGCAAACGACCGATCTGTGGCTTTCGGCGAAGGGGGCGGCGACAATATCAGGCTCTTTGACAATGCAACCGGCTTTGGCGGGACCGGCGATGACGCCATCTTCAACAGCGGCAGCATGGCGTTTGGCGAGGACGGCAATGACAGAATTACCACCCGCGAAAACGCCACGTCCTTTGGCGGCGACGGCGATGACACATTAAGCGGTGGCGGCGGCGGGTCCACTGCTTTCGGCGATGCCGGAGACGACCGCATCTCTGTGCTGTCACGAAACTTTGGATTTACGTTTGATCCCCGAGAAGAAGATGGCAACCTCCTTGATGCCGTAGCCGATGGCGGTGAAGGCGACGATACGCTCACGGCATTTATCCGGGACAATTCTGAGACCGATATTGTCCTGACAGGCGGTCCAGGCAATGACCAATTCGGCCTGGATTTCGGGACTCGCGGTGCCCAGACACAAGAACCAGCGTCACAGGACCCCAGCGTCATCATCACCGATTTCACACCAGGGGAGGATGTGATCTCCATTGACGCCTTCGACCGTAGCGACATCACTCTGTTTGACACAGGCGACGGCAACACGGAGTTCACGGTTGAAAACACCGTCGGCGAAGGCTTCAAAGTGTTGCTGGAAGGTGTGACACCGGATCAAATCTCAGACGACAATATTGTCGGAACAGAACGGGTCTTCCTCGGTTTCGGGGATGAGACCATTTCGGGCACTGACGGGGATGACAGCCTTATCCTCAATGAGGCATCCACCGGGATGGGACTGGCGGGCGACGACACCATCATCACTCTCGACAGCTCAACCGCCTTTGCCGGAGAGGGCAACGACACCATAGAGGCTTTTGGAACCAGTCAGGTTTTCGGTGAAGGCGGCAATGACTCTATCCGCGGGTTCAGCACCGGTTTCACAGCCGACGCCGGCACGGGGGATGACACGATCAAACTCGATGGCGACGGCCTCGGGCTGGGCGGTGCAGGCAGCGATATCGGACGCGCCGCGGCTGGCAGCACCATCATGGGCGGGACCGGAGATGACGACCTGCGCGCGTTGGACAGCGGCCAGTTTTTGGCGAGGCGGGGGATGACACCGTCTCTGCCGCGGCCCGCGAGGGGTTGGAAAACGTGGTGATCAGCGGCGGAGACGGCACAGATCTTTTCCGCATCTACGCCCGCAACGGCTGCGTCTTCAGCAACGACGACATCGAAGACGTGGTGCCAGACGGCGAAGATCCAACCATCCCCCGCATCACCTTCACCGATTTCGACCCCGCGACCGAGGTAATTTTCCTCGAAGCCCTTGATGAGACCACCCGCACCTTCTCAGATGCCGGTGGTGGCAATTTGACCCTCACAATCGCCGACGACCAAGGCAGCTTCACCGTGCTGATCGAAGGCGTGAGTTTGGCGCAAATTTCCGCCGCCAACATCGTCTCCACATCCTCCGCCGGATCGACCATCATCGACACGGGCACACCCTGATCGCACCCTGTTGCGCGCCAAACCACATCTCGTGGCGCGCATATCCGCACGCCACATTTACCCCCCTGCCCTGCGGCGGCGTTACCGACGCAATACTGACGTGATACCGACGCAATACCGATGCCCAAATCCCAGCAAATCCTGCCCGTTAACCAAAGAATCGCTTTGCGACATGTTTTGTCGCTGACAGGCATGCCCCGCCCCACCCAAAAGACAGTGTCTCCCCCATAGCCCAGTCAAAGGAGACCCCCATGCAAACCACCACAAGAGTGGCCGTCATCGGCGGCGGCGTTGTCGGCGCCTCCGTCCTCTATCACCTGACAAAACTGGGCTGGTCTGACGTGATGCTGCTGGAACGGTCCGAGCTCACCTCCGGCTCCACTTGGCACGCCGCCGGGGGGTTCCACACGCTGAACGGCGACACCAACATGGCCGCGCTCCAAGGCTATACGATCAAGCTTTACAAGGAGTTGGAGGAGATCACCGGCATGTCCTGCGGCCTCCACCACGTGGGCGGCGTGACCTTGGCCGACAACCAGGACCGCTTCGACATGCTGCTCGCCGAACGCGCCAAGCACCGGTACATGGGGCTGGAAACCGAAATCGTCGGCCCCGAAGAAATCAAAAAGATCGCCCCCGTCACCAATGTCGATGGCATCCTCGGCGCGCTTTACGATCCGCTTGATGGCCACCTTGACCCCTCCGGCACCACCCACGCCTACGCCAAAGCCGCCCGCATGGGCGGGGCTACGATTGAAACCCACTGCAAAGTTATCGAGACAAATCAACGTGTTGACGGCACATGGGACGTGATCACCGACAAAGGAACCATCCACGCCGAACACGTCGTCAACGCCGCCGGCCTCTGGGCGCGCGAGGTGGGTGCGATGGCCGGCGTCTACGTCCCCCTCTACCCCATGGAACACCAGTATCTCGTCACCGAAGAAGTTCCCGAAATCGCAGAAATCATCGACGGCGGGGGCGAGCATCCTCACGTCATGGACCCTGCCGGGGAAAGCTATCTCCGCCAGGAAGGCCGGGGGCTATGTATCGGATTTTACGAACAAAATTGCAAAGCCTGGGCCATCGACGGCACCTCTTGGGAGTTCGGCCATGAGCTGCTTCCGGACAATTTCGACAAGATCGAACACTCCATCAACTTCGCCTATAACCGCTTTCCCTCCCTCGAACGCGCAGGCGTTAAATCCGTGATCCACGGCCCCTTCACCTTCGCGCCCGACGGCAACCCCCTCGTCGGCCCCATTCCGGGCCTGCGCAACTACTGGTCAGCCTGCGGTGTCATGGCCGGGTTCAGTCAGGGCGGCGGCGTCGGCCTCATGCTCGCCCAATGGATGATCGAAGGCGAATGCGAACGCGACGTGACCGCCATGGACGTTGCCCGCTTCGGCGACTGGATCACCCCCGGCTACACCCTGCCCAAATCCATTGAAAACTACCAAAAACGCTTCTCGGTCGCCTACCCCAACGAAGAACTCCCGGCCTCCCGCCCCTTCAACACAACACCCATTTATGACGTCTTCGATGGCATGGGCGCGGTCTGGGGACATCAGTATGGTCTGGAGGTCGTGAACTACTTCGCGGAAGGTGATGAACCGCGCTATGAAACCCCCTCCTTCCGCCGGTCCAACGCATGGGAGGCCACCGCGCGCGAGGTCAAAGCCGTCCGCGAAAGCGTCGGCATCAACGAGGTCCACAATTTCGGTAAGTATCTGGTAACAGGCGAAAATGCCCGCGACTGGCTCGACCGCATCATGGCGGGACGCATCCCCAAACAAGGCCGCGTCTCCCTCACGCCGATGCTGTCGCCCAAAGGCCGCCTGATCGGTGATTTCACTGTCTCCTGCCTTTCAGAAGGTGCCTTCCAACTCACCGCCAGCTACGGCGCACAGGCCTATCACATGCGCTGGTTCGCCCAAAACGAAGCCGACGGCGTGCGCGTTGAAAACATCTCCGACCGCCTCAACGGCTTCCAGATCGCAGGCCCCAAATCCCGCGAGGTGCTGCTCGCCTGCACCCGCGATGATCTGAGCCAAATGCGCTTCATGGACGTGCGCCAAGCCACCATCGGCATGGTCGATTGCCTGATCCAGCGCGTCAGCTACACCGGCGATCTGGGCTATGAGATCTACTGCAACCCCATGTCCCAACGCGCACTCTGGAACGTGCTCTGGGCCGAGGGGAAAAACCACGGCATGCGCCCCTTCGGCATGCGCGCCATGATGTCGCTACGCCTCGACCGCTTTTTCGGCTCTTGGCTGTCGGAATTCTCCCCCGATTACACGCCAGGCGAAACCGGCATGGACCGATTCATCCAGTTCTCCAAAAACACCGATTTCATCGGCCGCGCGGCCGCCGAAGAGGAACGCAGCAAGGGTGCCGCACGCACGCTCGTGCCCTTTGATGTCGACGCCCTCGACGCCGACGTCCACGGCTATGAACCCGTCTGGATCGACGGCAAATTGCAAGGCTTCTGCACCTCCGGGGGCTATTCCCACTTCGCAGAAAAATCCATCGCCATGGCCCTTATCCCTCGCGATGCCGCCACCGATGGCCTCACCGCCGAGATCGAAATCCTGGGTGAAATGCGGCCTGCCCATCTGCTAACTCAGGCGCTTTTCGACCCAGAAGGAGAACGGTTGCGGGGGTGAGCGTGCCACCTGCCCTCAAGTTGATCTTTGACCAGCGGACGTCATAATCGAGGCGTCAGGTCAAAAGGTAAGCCGATGCCACAGACACATCCAATTGGTCTTTTGATCGCCGCCTTGGCCGTTTTTGAACCAGATGCAGGTTTGGCCCAAAGCGCGGTGACCACGGAAACATGTTCTGCGCATTTTCAGGCCCGCGCGAACTGGTTAGAGGATTTGGCCGGACCATCGTCTACGCAAACATATATGCGTATGCGCGCCGAAGACCTTTGGTATTCCGTACCGCGTGATTGCAGCATGCATACTGGATTTGGCAACCCGGGCTGCCGCTACGAGCCGAACAATGATCGGGTTCTCAGTATCATGACCGATTGGGCCGAAGTCAGCTTGGGTTTTGAACCCAGACCCGTTTGCATGGAAGACCCGTTCTGTTCGCGCTGCATCACCCTCTATAACAAGGTTTATCCCTGAGACGCCGAACAAGCGCCCAATCCCCCGCTTCACCTGTCCAAAATAGTCAAATCCCGCCCGCCCAAACAAAAACAGCCCCGGCGGTAACGCCGAGACTGTCTTTACTGAAATCCGGCAAAGCCCCCTTGCCGGTCTCAAAAGGCCCTTACGACAAATACGCGTCGCGGGCCTGGCTGCATCACTCGTTACTTGATCAACAGTTTGGATTCCGCCCGCGACAGCGCGCGGCGCGCGGATTGGTAGGCTTTCTGACCTTCCACATCCACCAGTTCGGGAAAGAGTTTCAAAATCTGGTTGCGCTGCGCCGCACCCATGCTGGCAAGCACGGCCGCATCAGGGCGCAGGCTTTCAGACCAGAAGCCGTTCGACAAAACCACCTCATGACGGTCGAACATGAAGTGAATGTAAGTCACCTCAGTGGCATCCACCACGTCAACGCCTTCAATCCCCGTCAAGTCGGCGGCCGCAGCCAAAACTTCATTTTCGTCAAAGAACATGCGGGTGGAGGCACTTTGGATCAGAACGCTGTGCCAGGGGCTGACGAGGATGTCCGCCTCAGGCAGGCCGTGCTCCAAAGCGCCGGAGCGAATGAGAACCGGACGCAGATCAGGAGACGCCTTGAGATCCTGCGCATTCAATTTGCTGGAGCCGATCCAACGGATCTCCTGAAGACCATTGTCACGGGTCAACACCCGGTCGCCAACGGCCAGCGTTTCAACGGGCTTTTCTCCTATGGGTGTGGCGATCACTGTTCCGGGCGTGAAGCAGGGCACAACATTGGACATGGCAGGCGCATCGGCCGATATCGCGGTCTTCATCTTTTCGGTCATTGGCATGTCCCTTCCCTTCACTGGCGCACACACATCACTCAAATCACACCCGGGTTTTCGCCCAGCCACCGCACCGGTCAGTCTTGCGTGCCTCCCCAAAAGGACGCCTTTGGACTGAAGGTTGTTCGACGTACATGTCGACCAAACCTTGGCGCGACGCAGCTACGCGTCACACAGGTTGGTCGCCCCAAACCACTTGGCACCCCCCAGTCAGGCACAAGCAAGATTTAGCCAACGAGACCGGTTGGGGGAAGCGGAATTTGTCCTAAAAAAAGCCACATTTCGGTCATGACTTGCGCAGAATGTCAGATGTGATTGTTTCGCGTTTAGAAACGTTGAACCCTATAGGTTGAACGGTTGCACATTGGTGCGCGTTGAGAGGTGATTGAAATACATCACCTTTCAATCCTAAGTTGTGCAAATTTTCGGAATTTTAGACCATACAAGGGAACAGAACCGTTTCCATTAAACCTACAATTGGAACACAAAATTCCGCGTCAATGTGCCAGATTTTGGCCACAAAAACTGGCAGGTCCGGGCGGCCCAAAGTGGCCAGTTTAAGGAATATTTCGAAATTGTTTCTAATTTAGCTTCAAATTTTAGGAAATACGAACGAATCGACCATGCGCCGGACAGATAGCCGCTGGAGAGCTTGGCAAAACCCTGCCGATCAAGCGCCCCAAATTGCTTTTTTCATTCCGCTCAGTAAAGCCCGCCGGAACTGAGAGACCCAAAGCTCGACTGACCGCCTTCCGTCTGAACCGTGCCATCGTCGGAATAGCGCTCTTCTTCGAAAAGCTGCAGATCGTTGCCCATTGCGAACCCACCATCGAAGACATAGCCAAAGAGCGGCTCCTCACCATCGCGGAAGAACTCGGCCACCACAAAGGTGCCACTTGCCCCCTCAGGCAGGCGCGCACCAGAGAAGCGGTCGATTTTGATGAAACGCCCCCCCTGCGGCACCTCAAACCGGCCACCGCCGTGCTTCTTGATCGCCTTGGTCATGAAACGCTGAAACACCGGCCCGCACATCGACGACCCGAACGCGCCCCGACCCAAGCTGCGCGGCTGGTCATACCCGATATAGCAGCCCGCCACGATGTTGCTTGAGAACCCCACGAACCACACATCGCGCGCATCATTGGTCGTTCCAGTCTTGCCGGCAATCGGCACCGGCAGGTTAATAGCACCCGACGCCGTACCCCGGTCCACCACGCCCTGCATCATCGACGTGATCTGATAGGCGGTGATTTCATCCATCACCCGCTGACGGTTGGTGCGAATGGCGGGTGCCTGGCCCGCACGCAGGTTGGCATTGTCGCAATCGAGACATTCCCGGCTGTCATGGCTGTAGATCGTGCGTCCATTGCGGTCCTGCACCCGGTCCACCAGCGTGGGCTCCACCCGCTCGCCACCATTGGCAAACATCGCATAAGCGGCGGTCATCCTGTAAAGGGTGGTCTCTTCCGACCCCAGAGAGTTCGCCAGAAACGCACCCATATCGTCATAGACGCCGAAGTCTTCGGCATAGTCGGCAACCACATCCATACCCACTTCCTGCGCCAGACGAATGGTCATCAGGTTGCGCGACATCTCAATGCCCGTACGCAGGGGTGTCGGTCCATAGAACTGATTGGTTGAGTTGCGCGGCCGCCAGAGGCCCTGGGGCGTGTTGATCTCAATCGGCGCGTCGATCACGATGGTCGCGGGCGAATACCCGCTGTCCAAAGCGGCGGCATAGACGAAGGGTTTGAAGCTCGATCCCGGTTGCCGCTGCGCCTGCGTGGCTCGGTTGAACACCGAATGTTGGTAGGAAAAACCGCCCTGCATCGCCAGAACGCGGCCAGTGTTGACGTCCATCGCCACGAACCCGCCCTGCACTTCCGGCACCTGCCGCAGTGTCCAGCGAATGAACGACCCGTCATCATCCGCCGTCATCCGACGCACGTGAGCCACTTCGCCCAGCTTGAAGGTTTCCTGAAAATTCCCCGGCAGCCACCCGATGTCTTTGCGCGGGATGACATGCGGCTCTGCATCGGTCTCTTCCACGCCTTCAATGCCCACACGCATCCGCTGATCGCCGATCTCCAGGATCACCGCCGGATACCACTGGCCATTGAGGTTCACATCCCGCGACACATCCACATCCGCAAGGGCCGCGCGCCAGGCCTCACCCTCAAGCGCCTCGGGCGGCAGGACAATCCCCGTTCCGGTCCATGTCTTGCGGTTGCGGTCATAGGTCTCCAACTGCCGCTGCAATGCATTAGCCGCTTCGACCTGCAATTCGGGATCGATGGTCGCCCGCACGGCCAGACCACCAGTGAAGAACTCCCCTTCCCCGAAATCCTGGCTCAGTTGTCGGCGGATCTCATCGGTGAAGTAATCGCGCGGTGGCAGGCTATCACGGAAGGGTGAAAAATCGCCGTTCTGGACCGATCGCACTGGTTCGGCCAGTTCCGCATCCATCACCTGACGGCTGATATAGCCGTTCTCGAACATCTCCTCGAGCACGAAGTCGCGCCGCTCCTGCAGGCGTGTTTTCTCCCGCACCGGGTGATAATCCGATGGTGCCTTGGGCATGGAGGCCAGGAACGCCGCCTCATGAGGTGCCAGATCATCCAGACCCTTGTTGAAATAGGTCTGCGCGGCGGCTGTCACGCCATAAGAGTTTTGCCCGAGGAAAATCTCATTGAGGTAGAGCTCCAGAATGTCTTCCTTATCCAGCGTATCCTCGATGCGCGTGGCCAGAATGATCTCTTTGATCTTGCGCTCAATCCGCCTGTCGCCCGACAGCAGGAAGTTCTTCATCACCTGCTGCGTAATGGTCGAGGCCCCGCGCAATGTCTGCCCCCGCGACTGCACCGCCTCCACCAGGGCCGCCGCGATCCCGCGCGCGTCATAGCCCGCATGGTTGTAGAAATTCTTGTCCTCGGCACTGATGAAGGCCTGCTTGACCAGATCGGGGATTTCCTCAGCAGGTGTGAAAAGTCGACGCTCTTCGGCGAATTCATCAATGATCCGCCCTTCGGTGGAATAAATCCGGCTGATCGTGGGCGGCTGATAATTGGCCAGTGATTCATGGCTGGGCAGGTCCTTGCCATAGACAAAGAACACCGCCCCGAGGCTGAGCGCCACCATCAGCACCACCAGTGTCAGCAGGCTGAAGATTGATCCGAAAAATGACATGATGCCACGAAGCATCGGCCAGCTCCCCTGTTTGACCTACTTTCACATATATTCAGCACCGGCTACGGCGTCAAAACACAACGCCGTTTTGACGGCACGTCACCGCTTATTGCCGTACCAGTTTGGCTGAGGCCGCATCCGCAATTTGCCAGGCCTTCAGCGCATCCCGAATGGCCGCCGCCATCTTGGCGCGCCAATCAGGGTCTTGAATATTAGCCAGATCACGCTCGCTCGACATGAACCCAAGCTCCAACAGAACAGACGGAATATCGGGCGATTTCAGCACCGAAAACCCCGCAGACCGCAAAGGACGCGAATTGAGCGGCAGGTTCTGCTCATAGATCCCGCCGCGAATGGCCTTGGCCAACGTCTCCGATCGGGGCTGTGTTTCTGTGCGCGCCAGATCAATCAACACATCGGCCACCACGTCATCTTGCTCCGACAGATCAATCCCCGCCAGGATCTGGGTCCGGTCATGGCGCGCGGCCAGCGCGGCACTGGCCTCATCTGATGCGGTATCCGACAGGGTATAGACCGTCGCGCCATGCGCCCGCCCATTGGTCAGCGCATCGGCGTGAAGCGAAATGAACACATCTGCACCCAGATCATGGGCAATCGCCACCCGCCGGTCGAGCGAAACAAACAAATCCTCGCCCCGTGTCAGCGCCACGTCAAAACCGCCCGCCCGCAGCAGGGTCTCCTGCAATTCTCGGGCAAAACGCAGCATCAGTTTCTTTTCGTTGGTTCCGCCCCGTTCGGCACCCGGGTCTACCCCGCCATGGCCGGGATCCAGCACGACCAGAAGCGGCTTATCTCCCATCTGCCGCCCCATATGCACGGGCGGCAAACCATCCTCAGGTGCGGCCCATCCCGGCAATTTCGGCGCTCCGGAACGTTCTACAAAGGTCATCGGGTCAACTTCTTGCAAGCGCACAGCCAAGCGCGCAGCACCCGTTTCTTCATCGATCTCTGCGTTTGCCGTGGCCACTGCAAAAGGCGCGTTCAAATCCACCACCATCCGCGACCAACCGGGGCGATAGGCGCCCATGCGCACGGCAAAAACTCCTTCGGCGCGGTCCATTGCCTGAGGGTCAACGCCGGTCCAGTCCACCTCGCGAAAATCCATCACCAGCCGCTCCGGCTCTGCCAGCGTGAACACCCGAAAGGGCACGCCTTGCGTCAGATTGAGCGTGATCTCCACACCGCCTGACACATCCTCCATCCCGGAGGTCTCCGCCAACACCCGCGCGAGCCCCGAAAGGTCCGTCGCCTGCGCGACACGCGGGACCATGACGCAAAGCGCCAAAGTCGCCACACACAGGGCCCAAAAAATCCTGATCATCCTGCTCCGCCGTTATAATCGGTCGTTTTGCGCAGGATACACCAACCATGTTCAATTGCCTACAAGCTTCTTCTGGCTGAAAATATCCCCGCGCGGCGCGCACGAAATCTCAGCGCGCCGCCATAAACTCTTTGAGCCTACGCAAACCTTCGGCGATATCTTCCGTGCTGCGCGCATAGGAAAACCGCAAGGTCCCCGCCCCGCGCTCGGGGTCAAAATCCAATCCGGGCGTGACTGCAACCCCAGCCTTTTCCAAAATCTCCGCCGCAAAAGCCCGGCTGTCATCCGTCAAATCAGACACATCCGCATAGACATAAAACGCCCCATCAGGCGGCGCGATGCGATCAAAGCCTGCTGCGGGCAGCCCTTCCAGCATCAACGCGCGATTGGCGCGGTAAACATCCATATTGGCCTGCAGTTCCGCGTCGCAATCCATCGCCGCCAAGGCGGCAACCTGGCTGACATGCGGGGCGCAAATGAACATGTTCTGTGCCAGCCGCTCTACCGTGCGGATATGATCCTCTGGCACCACCATCCAGCCGATGCGCCACCCGGTCATGGAGAAATACTTCGAAAACGAGTTGATCACATAAACATCGTCGCTGATCTCCAGCGCCGTGACCGCTTTGGCTTCATACTCAATGCCGTGATAAATCTCATCGCTGATAAAAGCCGCGCCAGCGTTCTGCGCAGCGTCAATCAGCGCGGTCATCGCGCCATGATCCAGCATCGTGCCCGTGGGATTGGCCGGGCTCGCCACCATCAACCCCGCCAGATCACGACCCGTCAAATCCTCCGGCACCGGCTGCAATCGGTTCTGGGGGGCGGTCTCAATGTCGACAGGCACCAATCCCAGGGCCTTCAGAATCTGGCGGTAACTGGGGTAGCCCGGCGCGCCGATCCCCACGCGATCCCCGCTGTCAAAAAGCGCTGAAAAGGCCAGTAGAAACGCGCCCGACGACCCTGATGTCACAATCACCCGTTCAGGGTCCAAATCCACAGCGTACCAATCACGGTAAAGCCGTGCGATCCGCGCCCGCAAACTGGGAAGGCCCAGCGCGACGGTATAGCCCATCGGATCGCTGTCCATGGTCGCCGCCAAAGCCGCCCGCGCGCCAGCGGGTGCTGCTGTTCCAGGCTGACCCACCTCCATATGGATGATATGACGCCCGTCCGCCTCCGCCTTGCGTGCGGCTTCCATCACGTCCATCACAATAAAGGGATCAACTTGGGACCGGCTTGAGTGTCGCATGGATTTGTTCCTATGATCTGCACAAGTAATAGGATGCGCGATCCGAAACGAAAAGGCCTTGAACCGCTTGGCCTTCGTGATCAGATGTTCTAAGCGCTGAGAGATGCAACAGAGGACCGTTCCGATGCTCCGATCCCTCCCCAAACGCCTTGCTGGTCCCGTGCTCGCGCTGAGCCTGGCAGCCCCGGCCATGGCGCTCGACATCGACAATATGTCCGAGGCTGAACGCGAAATTTTCCGAGAGGAAATCCGCAACTACCTGTTGGAAAACCCCGAGGTGATCATGGAGGCCGTCGCCGTGCTCGAACAGCGTGATGCGGTGGCTCAGGCGCAGGCCGATGAGGGGCTGGTGGCGAATTTCGCCGACGACATCTTCAACGACACCCACAGCTGGAATGGCGGCAACCCCGACGGTGACATCACTCTTGTGGAGTTCATCGACTACCGCTGCGGGTTTTGCCGCCGCGCCGCGCCGGATGTAGAAGAGCTGATCAGCTCCGACGGCAATATACGCATTGTGGTCAAGGAATTCCCCATTCTGGGCGAACAATCTCTGATGGCCTCGCGCTTTGCCATCTCTGCGCTTCAGACAGCGGGTGACGGCGCTTACAAGGCTGTCCATGACGCGCTTTTGGTGTTTGAAGGTGATTTCACCGAACGCTCCCTCACAAGGTTGGGTGAAGCGTTGGGCCTTGATGGCGGGGCCATCGTGGAGAATATGAACCACCCGGATGTGGATGATGTGATCGCAGCCAACCACAACCTTGGCCGCGCGCTGCAGATCAACGGGACACCCAGTTTCGTCATGGAGAACCGCCTGTTGCGGGGCTTCCTGCCGCTGGACCAGATGCAGGCTTTGGCCGCCGACCTGCGCCAGTAAACGCCCCACATTTTTTTTCAAAAAAATGCCGCCAACGTTGGCGGCAAATTTTTTGAAAAAATTTGTTCATGGCGCGGTCTCTCGGTTTTTTGAAGGCTGCAGGCCCCTTGCCCCACTCTGGTGCCTTTGCCATCGCAGCCATATCCGCTACCCTTACCGCCACGGCTCAAGCAACATGCCAGGCCAACTGGGGAAACCATGTCAAAGACCACTTCAAAAGCCAGCGCAAGCGACAGCACTTTGGGCAAACAGTTTTTGCTTTTGGGCCTCTTTGCCGGCCTCGCCTATGGCGGCTACCTTGCTTGGCAGGAATACCGCCCGGCTGAGGACGCTTTCACCCCCCGTCAAAGCTCTGCGGTCACGGTTGAACTGGCGCGCGCCACCACACAGGTCATGGCCCAAACGGTGGAGGCCGTGGGCACAAGCCGCGCGCGTCAATCGGTGCAGATCGTGCCGGAAGACGATGGGCGCGTCGTTGAATTGATGATCGCCCCGGGCCAGCCCGTCGGTCGCGGTGATGTGCTCGTGCGGCTCGACGATAATATCGAACGCGCCGATCTGGCCGAGGCCCGCGCGCGCGTCATCGAACGCGAACAGGCGCTGACCCGTGTCGAACAGCTTATCGGGTCTGCCGCCGTCAGTCTGGCCACGCTGGAGGACACGACAGCCCGTCTGGCCGAGGCCCGCGCGCAGCTTGACCGCGCCGAACAGCGCTTTGCCAACCGCACAATCACCGCCCCCTTTAGCGGCATTGTAGGCCTTTCGGAAATCGACCCCGGCGCGTGGATCGAAGAAGGTGAAATGATCACCACGCTCGATGATCTCAGCGATGTGGAGGTGGAATTTTCCCTGCCGGAAACGCTGTTTTCCGACGTGAAGATCGGCCAACAGATCGCTGCCCGTTCCGCCGCCTTTCCCGGCCAGAGCTTCGCCGGTCAGATCGCGGCACTGGACAGCCGGATCGACCCGGTGAGCCGGTCTTTCCGCGCCCGCGCCATCATTCCAAACCCCGATAGCGTGTTGCCCGCGGGCATGTTCATGTCGCTTACCGTGACCCTGAGTGAACGCCAACGCGTGGTGGTGCCCGAAGAGGCCATCGTGTTTCAAGCGGCTGAAACCTACGTATTTCTTGCCGATGAGGGCAAAGCCAACCGCCTTCGCGTCTCGACCGGGCAGCGCCGGGGCGGCGTCGTGGCCATCACTCAAGGCCTGGAAGAGGGCGCAGAGGTGATCATAAGCGGGCTTACACGGGTCACCGACGGCAAAGCGATCCGCGTGCTGGATGGCCCGACTGAGGCCACCACCGCAGCGGATGGTGACACATGACCCTGCCGGGCATCGCCGTGCGCCGGCCTGTGCTGGCGGCTGTGGCATCGCTTTTGCTGGTCGTATTCGGTCTCGGCGCGCTACAAAGCCTGCCCATTCGCGAATTGCCGGATGTGGATCAGGCCAGTGTGACGATCAACACCACATATCAGGGTGCCTCGCCCGAGGTGATCGATACCGACATCACCGAACTCATCGAAGGGGCGGTTTCGGCGACCACGGGGCTGCGCTCCATCAGCTCCGAAAGCCGACAGGGTCGGTCGATCATCCGCCTGACCTTTGATCAGGGCACCGATATTGAGACCGCCGCCGCCGATGTGCGCGACGCAGTGGGCCGCGTGAGCCCCCGCATGCCCGAAGAAGCCGACGATCCCCGCGTGATCAAGGCAGATTCTGACAGTGATCCGGTGATGCGGTTGGCCATCACCTCTCCGCGTATGACCACAGCGGAGATCACAGATTACGTTGACCGTTTTCTGGCGGACCGTCTGGCCACCATCGATGGCGTGGCCGACCTGCGGATCTACGGCAACCGCCCGTTCGCCGTGCGCATCTGGCTGGATCGCAGGGCACTGGCGGCGCGACAGTTGACCGTGGCGGATGTGGAAGGGGCGCTGCGGCGCAACAATCTGGAACTGCCCTCCGGAGTGCTGAAGTCGGAGAACCGCCAGCTGACTGTTCGGCTCAATTCGAGGCTTTCCAGCCTCGATGATTTCCGCGACGTGGTGATCGACCGGGTTGCCGGCTACCCGGTGCGCTTGGGCGATGTGGCACGGGTCGAGGCGGGCGTGGCCGATGAGACCACCATCGTGCGCACCAATGGCACCGATGCGGTGGGGATCGCGGTGCTGCGCAAAAGCCAATCCAATACGCTGGCCATCTCGCAGGCGGTGCGCGAAGAGATATCCGCCATAACCCCGTCCCTGCCCCCGGGCATGGAAATCATCGTGGGCTCTGATGACGCGCTTTTTGTGGGTGCATCAATCCGCGAGGTGCTGATTGCGCTGTCGATATCCATGGGCCTCGTGGTGCTGGTGATCCTAGCCTTCCTGCGATCGCCGCGCGCCACGCTGGTGCCTGCCGTGGCGATCCCCGTCTCCCTTATTGGCTGTTTCATCCTGATCGCGGCATGGGGCTTTTCGATCAACACATTGACCCTTTTGGCAATGCTTCTGGCCATCGGGCTTGTGGTCGATGACGCCATCGTCGTGCTGGAAAACATCCAACGCCGGATCGAAAACGGGGAAACCCCGCTGGTCGCCGCCCTGCGCGGGTCCGAACAGGTGACATTTGCCGTCATTGCGACGTCGATCACGCTCATTGCCGTTTTTGTGCCACTGTCCTTCATGCCTGGGCAGGTCGGGCGGCTTTTTGTCGAGTTCGGCTGGGTTCTGGCAGGCACGGTGATGATTTCAACCTTCGTGGCACTGACCGCCTGCCCGGCGTTGGCTTCGCGCGTCCTGGCTAAGGGCAAACCCCGCCCAGAAGGCCAAGATGAAATTCGCGGGCTGGCGGCCGTCTATTACCGCATGTTGGCGGGGGCCCTCCGGATGCCGCTTGTGGTGCTGGTGCTTGCCGGGGCTGTGACAGCGGGGGCCGCGCTTTTTTATGACACCCTGCCCCGCGAACTGGCGCCCAAAGAAGATCGGGGCGTGGGGTTCGTCCCCCTCACGGCACCCCAAGGCAGCACTGTGGAATATTCCGACCTTGCCGCACAGCAGGTGGAAGAGATACTGGCCCCCCATGTGGAAGACGGCGTGGTTGAAACCGTCTTCACCTTTACCGGCTGGCAGAACCGCGCCTGGCGGTCTTTCGTGGTCTATCGTCTTGTACCATGGGAAGAACGCACCAAAAGCGTCGATAAACTGGTGGGCGAATTGCGAGGAGAAATGAACCGCGTGACCGTTGCGCGGGGGTTCCCGGTGACACCGGCGGGCCTTGGCCTGCGCGGGTCGTCGCGACCCGTGCAGGTGGTTATCGGCGGGCCCGATTTTGAAAGTGTGAAAGGCTGGGCCATAGCCCTTCTGGATCGCGCCGAGGACATTCCCGGTTTCGTCAATCCGGAAATCAATTTTGAAGAAAATCTGCCGCAGCTGGACCTCGATATAGACCGCAACCGCGCCGATGATTTGGGAATCCCCATTGAAGTGGTCGCCGCCACGCTGCAGACCATGCTGGCCTCCCGCGAGGTGACCAGTTTCGTCAGTCTGGGCCGCGAATACCCGGTGATCCTGCAGGCCGAGAAATCCGACCGCGATGCGCCCTCAGACATCGACAACCTCTTCATCCGCGCTGGCGACGGCGAAACCCTGGTGCCTTTGGGGGCGCTGGTGACGCTGCGGGAAAACGCGGCCTCCCCATCGCTGCGCCGCTATGATCGCCTGCCCTCGATCCAGCTTTCGGGCGCCGTGGCCCCGGAATACAATCTCGGCACCGTGCTGGAAGACATCGAGGCGGCAGCAGAAGATATCCTGCCCCCAAGCGCCAAGCTGGGCTATGAAGGGCAATCGCAGACCTTCAAAGACACCTCATCAGGGGTGGGCTTTGTGCTGGTGTTGGCGATGGTGATCGTGTTTCTGGTACTGGCAGCGCAGTTTGAAAGCTTCACCCACCCGCTGACGATCATGCTGACGGTGCCCGCGGGGCTGGCCGGCGCGATCTATGCCATCGCCCTTGGGGGTCTCACGCTCAATATCTATTCCCAGATCGGGATTATTCTTCTGGTGGGACTGGTCGCCAAGAACGGCATCCTGATCGTGGAATTCGCCAACCAGCTGCGCGACCGTGGCTACCCTGCGCGCGAGGCGGTGCTGCGCGCCTCCGCCCTGCGTTTGCGACCCATCGCAATGACGGTGATTTCTACGGTGCTTGGCGCTTTGCCTTTGGTGCTGGCCACGGGCGCGGGTGCTGAAAGCCGCTCAGCCATTGGCACGGTGATCATCGCGGGGCTGTTGATGTCGAGCGTGCTGATGCTGTTCGTGACGCCGGTGCTTTACGACCTGCTGGCACGGGGCACCAAGCCGCGCGGCGTGTTCGAGCGGCTGATCGATCGGGAACTCGCCAAACCCGCACCACGCCAACACTCAAGCTGAGCGCCCCAAAATTTTTCCAAAAAATTTTCGCCAACGCCGGTGGCATTTTTTCTGCGAAAAAATTGCTGGGCTGCGGCGGTCACTCCGCCGCTTCGTGCCGTTGCATCGCGCCTTTGTTTCCGGTCACAACGCCCAGAGATTTCAGTTTTCGGTGCAGCGCGCTGCGTTCCATCCCCACAAATTCCGCCGTCCGGCTGATATTGCCTCCGAAGCGATTGATCTGGGTCAGCAGGTATTCGCGCTCAAACGCTTCTCGGGCCTCGCGCAGGGGCATGGTCGCCACCGTGCCAGACAGCACGACGCGGCCGTCTTCGACCGGAACCTCTGTCTCTCCGGGCAACTCACGCGCGTCGATATCGCCTGATCCGTCGCCCAGGATCAGCACGCGCTCAATCACATTGCGCAACTGGCGCACATTGCCGGGCCAACTCATCGTCTGAAGCAGCGCGCCCGCCTCACTGCTGATCCCGCGCAGGGACAGCCCCTGATCGCGGTGCAGTGTTTCAATGAAATGCATAGCGAGCATCGGAATATCTTCGCGTCGCTCTTCCAGGCTCGGCACATCGATCGGCACCACATTGAGGCGATGGTAGAGCTCCCGCCGGAACCGGTCCGCTTCAATCTCCGCTTCGAGGTCGCAACTGGTGGATGATATCACCCGCAGATCCACCTGCACCTTGTCGGCGCCGCCCACGCGCAAGAAGGTCTGATCGACCAGCACGCGCAGGATCTTGGATTGGGTCCCGGTGGGCATATCGGCGACCTCATCAAAGTAGATCACCCCGCCATTGGCCTGCTCCAGAAGCCCCGTTTCAATCCCACGCTCCTCGCTCTCACGGCCGAACAGAACCTCCTCCATCCGGTCGCTTTCAATCGTGGCGCAGTTGACCGACACAAAGGGCCCATCTGCCCGAAGTGAATTGGCATGAATGTACCGCGCCGCCAGCTCCTTGCCGCAGCCCGACGGCCCGCTCAGCATCACGCGGCCATTGGATTTGGTTACTTTATCCAGCTGCGAAATCATCGTCCGATAGGCAGGGCTGTCGCCCAGCATGATCGACGGCTCAGACCCTTGCCGTTTCAACGCGTTGTTCTCACGGCGCAGACGCGATGTTTCCATACCGCGGCGAATGACGACCAGCAATTGATCGATATTGAAGGGCTTCTCAATAAAGTCATATGCCCCCTGCTTGATCGCAGCGACTGCAATCTCGATGTTGCCGTGGCCTGAAATAATCACCACCGGCACATCCGGGTAATCGCGCTTGACGGTCTTGAGGATGTCGATCCCGTCCATGTTGCTGTCTTTGAGCCAGATATCGAGGATCAGCAGCGCAGGCTGTTCGCCGTGGATCTGCGCCATGGCCTCGTCGGAATTGCCCGCCAGCCGGGTCGTAAACCCTTCATCTTTCAAAATATCCGAGATCAATTCACGGATGTCGCGTTCGTCATCTACAATCAGAATGTCGCTCATTGGATCCTCACACCGCTTCTTTCGTTTCGCTTAAATGCTCAGTTTTCCCATCTGGGACACCCGCCAAAATGGGCAGGCGAATGACGGCTTTTGCCCCTGCATGGGCACCCTCTTCAAAGGCATCGGCATCCTCAAGGGACAGCGACCCGCCATGTTCTTCGATGATCTTTTTCACGATGGGCAGGCCGAGGCCGGTGCCCTTCTCCCGCGTCGTCACATAAGGCTCAAAGAGGCGAGATCGGTCCTCTGGCAAGCCAATTCCATTGTCGGAAATCTCAATGATTGCCGCGTCCTCTTCCACCCGGCTGGTCACCTGCACTTGCGGGGCGTGGCCGTCTGCGGCGCCTTTTTCGTGAAGGCTTTCAATCGCTTCACCTGCGTTCTTGATCAGGTTCGTCAGCGCCTGGGAAATCATGGTCGCGTCCACTTCGGACCAGATCTGGTCACGATGGAAATCCGTCACGAACCGCACATCCGGCTGGCCCGCCTCTTGCAGCACCACGGCCTCCTTCAGCAACGCCGAGAGGTCCTCATGCCGCGTTTGCGGTTCCGGCATGCGGGCGAATTTGGAGAACTCATCGACAATGCGGCGCAGATCGTCTGTCTGCCGCACCACAACATCGGTCAGTTGTTCCAGCGCCTCCGCCTCCGTCTCCTCCAACTGCCGCCCGAACTTGCGTTTGATCCGCTCGGCGGAGAGCTTGATCGGCGTCAGTGGGTTCTTGATCTCATGCGCAATGCGACGCGCCACGTCGCCCCAAGCAGCCATGCGCTGCGCGGTCACCAGATCGGTCACGTCGTCAAAGGCCACCACATAGCCCTCGGACGCATCCTCGCTGCGCGACCGCGTGGACATGCGCACCAAAAGGTTTTCCTGCCGCCCGCCCCGGCTCACCTTGATCTCTTCCTGCACGAACCCGCTGTGCGTCGCTTGCAGCTTCTCAAAAAGCCCTGCGAATTCCGGGATCGCCACGCTCAACGCCAGCGACTGTTGCGATTCATCATCCCAATCCAGCAGCCGTTCAGCCGCCCGGTTCACGAAAGCCACGCGGCCATCGGATTCCAGCCCCACCACGCCTGACGACACCGATCCCAGCACGGAATCAAACAGCCGTCGGCGGCGTTCGATCTGTTCTGTATTGGCCAAAAGACGGTCGCGTTGACCCTTCAACTGACGCGTCATCTGGTTAAAATACGTGGACAATTGCGCGATCTCATCATCGCCGTGTTCTTCACGGACACGGACTTCCAGATCGCCCTCACCGACACGTTGCGCAGCCGATGTCAGCCGCCCGACGGGCCGTGACAGGCGTTCGGCAAACCACATCCCCAGCCAGATCGCCGCCAGGATCAGGATCACGGCGAAACCCACATAGAGCAGGCCAAATTCAAACAGCACCCGGCCCCGTTCGCTTTCGCGTTGTTGATAGAAGACGGCCGTCTCTTGTGTCTCATCAAGAAGACTCAGGATCGCGCCATCCACATCGCGGCTGACATAGAGATAGCGATCGGCAATTTCTTCCAACGGCATCAGCGCGCGAAATTCATTGTTGTCCCAATCCTGAATGACCAAGACGCCCATCTCCCGCGCCTCAGCGATCTGCGCTTGCGTGGGTTGTTCATAATCAAAGAGATACGACCGCTCCCCGCGCGCCCGCAGATCGCCGGTGCCGTCAATCACGAAGGCCTCGCGCAGACCGCGCTGAATGCCCAATTGCCCACGGGTCAGGATCTGGCGCAGCTCCCCATCATCAAGAAACAGCGCCGCCCGATGCGTCGCGTTAATCAAAGAGGCAAGCGCCTCGGCATCCGTCACGAGATCCCGGCGGTGTTCTTCCTCATAGGCCTGCGCGGCCAGGACGGAATTATCAACCACCCGGCCCACACGATCTGAAAACCACGCCTCAAGGCCCATGTTCACAGACAGCGTGGCGAAAACAGCCACTGTAATCGTGGGCAAAAGCGCCATGCCCGCGAACACACCCGTCAGCCGCAAATGTAGGCGAGAGCCCGCCGATCTGCGCTTGCGGGCCGAAATCATCTGCAACAGGTTTTGAGAAACCAGTGCCGCGACCATGATTATGTAAATCAGGTCCGCCAGCAGAACGAAGCGCAAATAGTTGCTTGATGCCCCCTGATCCAGCGGCCCCATCACAAGATAGGTCAGCAGCGCAAGCACCGGCCCCATGACCACAAGCCCAAAGGTCGCGACGGTCTGCACGCGGCGTAAGCGCCTGATACGGCTTACAGTATCCCAAGACAGCTGGCGTGTCTTCACGGCCACGCGCATCCCCCGATCACTAGTCGATGCCTGCTCAGGCAACCCCAACATGTAGCTAAGCGCGATGGATCCCGCGATTCTCAGCAACAGTGCTGTTGCAGTTTTACATCAACTTGCGCCGCCGTGTCACGCGAATATCCAGATCGGTGATTTTCTTACGCAGGGTATTCCGGTTGATCCCCAGCAAATCCGCGCATTTCGCTTGATTGCCGCGCGTTGCATCCAGCGCGATTTCAATCAGCGGCATCTCCATTTCTCGTAGGATCCGCGCATAAAGCCCGGGCGGTGGCAGCGTGTTGCCGTGCAGATCGAAATAGCGCTTCAAATGGCGCTCGACCGACTCCGACAGGCTCTCGCCCCCGCCCTGCCCCACGACGGGTGCGGCAGCAGGTTGATTGCCCAGCACGCCCTCAACCTCGGCGCGCGTGATCTCCATCCCCCGGGCGGTCAGGCCGATGCGCTGCACCATATTCTCCAACTGCCTCACATTACCGGGCCAGCTATAGGCGCGCATCAGCTCCATCGCCTCCGTCGACAGCGTCCGCCCCGGTGCGCCATCCCGTTCGGCACGGGTCATGAAATGATCGACCAAAAGCGGGATGTCATCGACTCGCGTGCGCAGAGCTGGAACGTCCACGACGGCACCAGACAAGCGATAGTACAGATCCTCACGCAGGTCCCCACTGTCCAGCTTATCGGCCAGACGTCCCAAACTGGTGGCCATGAAACGCGGCACATGATCGCCCGGCGCGTCCATCATCCGCACCACACGGGCCTGCGCGTCGACGTCCAGATCGCCCACTTCGTCAATGACCACCGTGCCGCCTTTGGCACGCGACATCACTTTCGCTGGTCCTTCAAGATCGGCCAGATCGGCAAGCGCCACCGTCACGAAAGGCAAGGTGCGGCGGTCCGAAAAGTCATGGATCGCCCGCGCAATCAGCGATTTGCCCGTCCCCGATTCCCCAGTCACCAATACCGGCAGATCGGTGTTCATCAGGCGTGCCACCACGCGGTAGAGCCCCTGCATCGCATCTGTCCGTCCGACCAGCGGCAACTCGTCGGGTTTGTCTTCCGCCTCTGGCCGGGCAGACGCACTGCGCCCTCGCGCCTCGATGGCGCGCGCGGTGCGTTTCATCAGATCGGGCAGATCGAAGGGCTTGGGCAGGTAATCGTAGGCCGCCGCCTCTTCGGCCTGAATGGCCGTCATGATGGTGTTCTGCGCAGAAATCACGATCACAGGCAGGCCGGGCCGGTCGGTGGCGATTTTGGGCAGCATCTCCAACCCATTGCCATCGGGCATCATCACGTCAGTGATCACCGCATCGCCCTTCCCTTCAGACACCCACCGCATCAGCGTGGTGAGCGACGAGGTTGCATGCACTTTGCAGCCCGCGCGTGTCAGCGCCTGCGTGAGAACCGTTCGGATCGTGCGATCGTCATCTGCGACAAGAACCGTGCCGTCCATTAGCCTTCCTCTCTTTTGGGTGTCATGTTGGCTGGCGCGCGGGCCAGCGATATGCGGAATGTTGTGCGCCCGGGGGCGGAGCTGACCGAAAGCCAGCCCTGATGGTCCGAAATGATCTTGGCCGCCAGCGCAAGACCAAGCCCGGTGCCGTTCTCGCGACCAGACACAAAGGGCTCGAACACATCTGCTGCAATCTCCGGCGGCAGGCCTGGGCCATCATCGATAATCTCGATCTGCAAGGGCAATGTTTTGCCGCTCTCCCCGTCACCGCCGCGCACGCGAAGCGATTGTTCGTAATAGGTTTTCAGTTCAATTTTGCCGCCTTCATTGCCCGCAGCCTCTGATGCGTTCTTGATCAGATTGAGGATCACCTGAAGCAATTGATCGGGATCTCCTAGGGCCAGCGGCAAGGACGGATCATACTGTTCCATCACCGTCATATCGGCGGCAAACCCCACAATGGCCGAGCGCCGCGCGCGGTCCAGCACGTCATGGATGTTGATCGCCTGCATCTGTGGGGCAGTGACATTGCCGAATTGTTCCACCTGCTCCAAGAGGCTGACGATCCGGCGGCTTTCACTGACGATCAGATCAGTCAGCTCCAGATCCTCAGCACTCAGGTTCATGGACAGCAATTGCGCGGCCCCCGTGATCCCGGCCAGCGGGTTCTTGATCTCATGGGCCAGCATTTCGGCCATACCAATCGCCGATTTCGCCGCCGCTTTCACCGACTTGCTTTGCGTGATGCGCCCCGCCAATTCGCGCGGCGAAATCAGGATCAGCATCGCCCCCGGGGCACCCGCCACCGGGGAAATCTGCAGGTTGCACTGCATCGGCGCGCGGTCGCCTGTGCCAATGTCGACGTCGTTGACGAAAAGCGGCGCATCATTGTCCCGCGCCCGTTCCATCGCCTGTTCCAATGGCGCATCGACGGCCAAGCGATCCCATATGGGTTGGCCAATGATGGTCTTGGACGAGGACAGCAAAAACGCCTCCGCTGAGGGGTTCAGACGGATAATTGCATCATCCGGTCCCACGATGACGGCCGGAACAGGCAGGGAAATCCAGATCGCCTCGTCCGGAGTGACGAGATCAGCCGCGCTCATGCCGCCAGCCTCTCTGAGACCAAAGCGCGCGGCAGCCTATCCATCACACGGCTTGGGTCGCGTTCGGTCAGGATCATTTTGCGCAGATCCGGGTCGGTGCCTGCGCCGTCCATGTACCAGCCCAGATGTTTACGCGCGACACGCGGACCAAGTTCGAACCCGTAAAACGACAGCACATCCTCATAATGCGTGCAGACCAAGTCAACGAGCGCAGCCCCCTGCGGCACCTCAGGCGCGGGCGTCCCGTAGAGATCATGGGCCACTTGCGCCAACAGCCATGGCTTTCCTTGCGCGCCACGACCGATCATCACGCCATCTGCACCCGAAAGGTCCAGGGCCTGTCGCGCCGCTTTGCTGTCTATAATGTCGCCATTGGCGGTCACGGGAATGCTGACTGCTTCTTTGACGCCACGTATCGCCGCCCAATCGGCGCAACCCTTGTAGAACTGACAGCGCGTGCGCCCATGAATAGTGATCATCTGAATGCCCGCCGCCTCCGCCCTGCGGGCAAGCTCAGGCGCGTTGAGAAGGTCATCATCCCAGCCCAGCCGCGTCTTCAACGTAACCGGCAGATCGACAACGTCCACCACAGCCTCAATCAGGGTCAGCGCATGATCCAAATCTTTCATCAACGCAGACCCGCTGGCCCCCGACCCACTGGCCGACGTCACCTTTTTTGCCGGACACCCCATATTGATGTCGATGATCCGCGCGCCCTGCGCCTCCACCTGGCGGGCGGCCTCCGCCATCCAATGGGCCTCTCGCCCTGCCAGTTGCACGGCTGTGTGGCCATCACCCAACCCCAGTTCCGCCTTTTCACGCACGCCGGGCTTCGATTGGACCATCTCCTGGCTCGCCACCATCTCGCTCACCACCAGCCCCGCACCGAACCGAGCCACGAGTTTGCGATAAGGCAAATCCGTGATCCCGGCCATCGGGGCCAGAAAGACAGGCGGTACAAGAGAGCCAATCGGCAGGTCAACCATAGATATGCTTAATCCTTGAGCAGTGAGTTGGATGTAGAATCGCATGCCCGGTTTCACAATGAATTAAAGCGCTAAGAGAGCGTTCAGGCGACCTTGCGCCTATTTTTTGTGCGGTTTTTCAGGGGCCTTTGACGATTTTTTCGCGCTTGCCACTTGGCTTGAAGCCGCGATAACTAACCCCATGCGCGCGCTTGCCTACATGATTGCCACCACCGGATTGGTGGGCCACCTCAAACCCGCACCGGGAACTTGGGGGTCACTTGTTGCCTTACCCCTAGCGTGGGGACTGCACGGATTGGGCGGGGTCTGGCTACTGATGGCCGCGACGATCATCGTTTTTTTTGCGGGTCTCTGGGCCACTGCAATCATCACGGCAGGCAAGCCCGATCACGATCCCTCTTATGTGGTGGTGGATGAGGTTGTGGGCCAATGGATCGCACTCTGGCCTGTGTCACTGGGTATGATGCACAGCGGGGCAAACGTGATGGATATGTGGCCCGGCTGGGTCTCGGCCTTCATCCTCTTCCGCGTATTTGACATCACCAAACCTGGCCCTGTGGGCTGGGCAGACCGGAAAAGTGACGCGATGGGCGTGATGCTGGATGACGTGTTCGCAGGCGTGATGGCGGCCGTAGGCGTGGGGATTTTGGCCTTCCTTGCCCACGGGGTGCTCGGGCTATGAGCGCCGAAGATGTCTTGGCGCGCGCCCGCACGGCTGGCGTCATGATCGCGACGGCAGAATCTTGCACCGGCGGGATGGTTGCGGCCGCCCTGACCGATATTGCGGGATCCTCCTCCGTGGTGGAGCGCGGTTTTGTGACCTATTCCAACGCCGCCAAGATGGAGCTTTTGGGCGTATCCCCCGCGACACTGGATGCCCATGGCGCCGTGTCCGAAGAGGTGGCGCGGGAAATGGCAGAGGGGGCCTTGCGCAATGCACGCGTCGATCTGACCGTGTCGATCACCGGTATCGCGGGCCCTGGCGGGTCAGAGTTCAAGCCCGAAGGCCGGGTCTGTTTCGGGGTCGCGCAAACCAATTTGCCCACCCATGTGGAAACCGTCGAATTCGGCGCACCGGGTCGGGCCGAGGTGCGGCGCCTCGCGCGGGATCATGCGTTGGGATTGCTTGAAAGGGCGCTCAATCAAGACCCGTGAAGCACACGCGCACGGTCTTCAAAAGCACGTACGATCCGGCGCATTGCTTCATAGAAAAATACTTCAGCTGCAGACTGCAACAGTAAGTTTCTAAACGCAAAATCAACATCAAAATCGATGGTGCAACCTTCCTCCGTGGGCGTAAAAACCCAGTTCGATCGCATATGCTTGAAGGGTCCGTCGATGTATTCCGTTTCAATCCGCCGCGCCTTGTCCCAGAGCACGACGCGACTGCCGAACTTCTCCCGGAAGACCTTGAAGCTGATCACCAGATCCGCCTCCATCACCCGCGCGCCGTCATCGCGTTCGGTGACACTGCGCACCCGCGCTGCCCCGGTCCAGGGCAGAAACTTCGGGTAGGATTCCACATCCGCCACCAGATCGAACATCTGCTCCGCCGTGAAGGGCAAATGTCTTGATTCAGAATGGCGTGGCATAACAGGGCGGCACCTTGAACAGTCGAAAGCTTCCCCGTTATGTCTTAGACTGACGCCCAAAATTCAAGCAATTAGACCGGATAAACCGCAAAAACCGCAGGCCGTTATGAACTACCGCATGCTCTTCCGCATGGCCAAATGGGCCCACACCCCGCCCAGCACCAAACGCGTCATGCTGGTGCTGAGCATCATCATGGCCTGTCTGGTGCTATACGGGGTGGAACGGTTCATCGGTCTGCCCGAATGGACGCAAATGGAACCCACGCGGGACAAACGCTTGCCCACACACCAAGACCTGCAAGATTGAATTAGTGCGGCTGCACACCCACCGGTCGGATCGCCCCATACAAGGTGGCTTTAACTGCGCGACGAACAAACGGCCTCGATTAGCACTCCGCGCGATGAGCAAGAAAGATTGGCGCACCTGAGAGGATTCGAACCTCTGGCCTCTGCCTTCGGAGGGCAGCGCTCTATCCAGCTGAGCTACAGGTGCCTGAGGGGAGGCTATATCCCTCCCACCTATGGGGCGCAATTGGTTTTGCGCAAAGCAGGTCGTGCCGCGCAAACGTTAAGGGGCTACCACCGAAGTGATAGCCCGCAGCCCAAACGTTAAGAGGCTACCACCGAAGTGATAGCCTCTTAGATTTTTACCTGATGAAATACCGGCCGAATGGCCGCTAAATCAGATCGGGTTGCCGTGCTTGTCGAAGACAGGCTCGGGCACAATCACTTCTTGCTGCTGCTGCTGCTGCTGAGCACATGCAGCCATCGTGACGCCGATAACCACCAGAGTGAGAACTTTAACCACCTTCATTGGGCAGCTCCTTTCGCAATAAACACGATCCATATAAAGATACATCAAATAGGTTGTCGACACCCTTTTCGCGATATGAGAGCGAAAAGGTCACGCGCAGGCGAACATCCTCTGAGGTGTTGCTATGTTAACACTCCTTCACCCGAATCCGGCCCAAAAACGGACAAATTACGTGCATTTCGACAGGTCAGGCCCGGGTTCAACCGGCAAATCGCCGCCCGTTTTGCCACGACTGCGCCCATTTTAGCCAGGTCCGGCGCTCAAAAAACTGACGATTTGTCGCGGGTTAGAGAGAATCTCTCGCCTAGCCCAACAGATCATGGGCCAGTTCCAACGCCTCGATCAGCGTGTCGACTTCTGCCTCGGTGTTGTACAGTCCGAACGACGCCCGGCACGTCGCCGTCAGCCCCAGATGATCCATGAGCGGCCCTGTGCAATGCTGCCCCGCGCGCACCGCCACGCCCTTTTTGTCGAGGATTGTGGATATGTCGTGGGCATGGGCCGCGCCATCGAGCGTGAAGGAAAAGATCGCCGCTTTACCCGGCGCATGGCCTTGCACCTGCAGCCAATTGAGCCCGGCAAGGCGTGATTGGGTGTAATGGCTGAGGCTGTTTTCGTAGGCTGCCACGTTCTGCATCCCCAGATCCATCAGGTATTCCAGGGCCACACCCAGGCCGATCGTTTGGACAATGCCCGGTGTCCCTGCCTCAAATTTCATCGGTGGATCATTGTAGATGACCGCATCGCGGCTCACCTCTTTGATCATGTCGCCCCCGCCAAGAAAGGGGCGCATTTCCGGGTACCGATCCTTGTTCACGTAGATCGCACCTGATCCGGACGGGCCATAAAGCTTGTGGCCTGTAATGGCGTAGAAATCGCAGCCCATATCATCTAAGTTCACCGGGCCATGCACCGCCGCCTGTGACCCGTCAATCATCGTGGCCACCCCGCGATCGCGCGCGGCCTGGCAGAGCGTTTTGACATCCACGTGGGTGCCCAAAACATTTGAAAGATGCGAAATCGCGAGTAATTTCGTGCGCGGGCCGATAGCGTCGATCACCCGCTCCACATCCAATGACCCGTCGGGTTCAATATCCACCCATTTCAGCACCACACCTTTGCGTTCGCGCAAGAAATGCCATGGCACGATATTGGCGTGGTGTTCCATGACCGAAAGGACAATTTCATCCCCCTCTTCCATGCACGGCTCCGCCCAGGCATGGGCCACCATGTTGATCCCTTCGGTGGTCCCGGAATTCAGCACGATCTGACTTTCATCCGCCACCCTAAGAAAGCGGGCGATGATGCCGCGCACGGCCTCATATTTCTCTGTCGCGATGTTGCTGAGCGTATGCAGCCCGCGATGCACATTCGCATATTCATGCGCATAGGCCTGCGTGACCGCATCAATCACCACTTGCGGCTTCTGCGCCGAGGCGCCGTTATCCAGGTAGACCAGCGGTTTGCCGTTCACCTCCCGCGACAGGATCGGGAAATCGGCGCGGATTTTCTCCACATCATACATTGGGCGGGCCCCCTATGCCGAACGCCGCCAGAAGGGAGGCAACGGTTGTCATCAAAAAAGAAAAAACCAGGAAACCGGCGATGCACACGCCCAATGCCTTGAACATGCTATCAAAATCAGATGCTGCATCGACAAAGGCCACGATCGCCCAAAGCCCCCAGAAGAAAGCGCACAACATGCCAAGCGCACCAATGGCCGGAATGATCAGTGACACAAGCGTAAAGGTCACTGCCAGGATCAGCGTCATCACCTGCAACCATATCATGACAGACAGCATATCGCGCACCTGGCCTTGCCCGCCGACCATGCGGCTGACCCAGTGCAGCACATAAACGGTGACCACCGATTGGCCCCAATTGATCAATGCAAACAAGATGGGCGATGTGAAGGCGGGTGAATTTCGGATGATCTGGCCCAGATCGTCATCGGGAATTGGAGAGATTTGAAACAGGCCCGACACCAACAGTGACAAAACCACCGCCATGAGCATGAGCGCAATCCAAAGCCCTTGGGTCGGCAGGCCGAGCCCGATCACATCCCGCCCGCCCGCACGCGGATCTTTGAGCGTCGTCACGAATATAGCTTTGAACGTGGTCGTCATGTCACGCCGCCTTTTCCCATGCTGCCACTCGGATACCCGAAAACCAGAACCAGACAAACAGCGCAAACCACACTAGCGACACAGTGTTGAGCGCCGCCCCCGGCCCTACGAATCCCGCGATCAAGCCTTGAAACAGGAACACCGGTATGGCTGCCAAGAATGCCCAAAACAGCACCACACACGCCTGAGCCCCCGTCATACGGCCCTTGATCAGCCGAACCAACAGAAGGCTGAGCCAAGCAAGCGCGTAAAGAATAAGGGGCATGATGAAAATCCACCCCATCAGCGCGCCCGACATCAGCGCTTCAAATTTGGCATCCACCATCGCTTCGGGGACTTGCACGGAATCAATCTGGCGCACTTCACCGGCCTCGGCCACGATCGCGGCCTCGAATTCCGGGTCTGATTCACGGGCCAACCGTGTCAGCCTTGGCAACTGCGCGACGAAAGCCAGCACAGAGCCCACCGCCAAAAACGCAAAGGCGTGGCGATGATCCGCCCCGCGATCCAGAATGCGTGAAATCACGCGCCCGGGCCGCCTGTAGGTGGCAAGGATATCCAGAGTAACCGCCATGAACGCCCCTAGCCGCGCCGCCGCCCCAACCACGCTTCGAGACGCGAGACGATTTCATCGCGCAGACCGTCGTCTTCGATCTCCTCCACCGCTTCGGCGAGGAAAGCGAGCGTCATAAGATCGGTCGCGATGTCTTTGGGCACGCCGCGCGCGCGCAGATAGAACAGCCCCTCTTCATCAATCGCGCCGCTGGTGGAGCCATGGGAACAGGCCACGTCATCGGCATAAATCTCAAGCTCCGGTTTGGCGAGGAATTGACTGTCATCATCCAGCAAAAGCGACTGGCTGATCTGGTAGCCATCCGTTTTCTGCGCGTCGGGCTTCACCAGGATCTTGCCTTGAAAGACACCTGTCGCGCCGTTGCGCAGGACCTTTTTGAAAACCTGACGGCTTTCGCAATTCACAGCGTCATGGGTGATAAAGACCGTGTCATCGTGGTGAAAATCACCGTCACCGACGCAGGCACCCGCCACATGGGCCACGGCATCATCACCCGTCAGCTCCAACACGCATTCATTGCGCGTCAGCACGCCGTTTGCCGTCAGCGTGAAGGATTTGAACGTGCTTTCCGTGCCCAAGCGCCCGAAGATATGCGTCACCGCGCGGCGTTCATGATCGCGCCCCATAGTGCGCACGTGGTGGAAAGCAGCGTTATCGGCCACGTCCACTTCCATCACCTTGTTGAACCGCGCCGCCGCCGGGCCATTCTCCAGCACAGTGACGTTCGCGCCTTTATCGAGCTTGATCACATGGTGCAGCGTCGCATCCGATGTCTCTGAATTGTGATGATAAATCAGGCTGATCGGTTTGCTGGTCTGACCCGAAACCCGGATCAGAATACCATCCGTCGCCAGCGCGGTGTTGAGCGCTGCAAGCGGGCGTTCCACCGGATCCTGGCCCCGCGCTTCCAGCACCCCATACAGATCTTTGGCCCAGTGGATATCCATGTCCGATACCGCACTCAGCCGCGCAATCTGCACGCCTTCCAGCGCCAGATCATCGCTGGCATCGGCATCAAAAACCCCGTCCACAAAGATGATCTTCAGACGCTCCACGCCGTCGAACATGGGCGGATCGTTGGGATCGTGAAAGACCTTCGCCGAGGGCGTGCTGGGCCGAACCAGAGTATCGGGGCGGGTGTACTTCCAATATTCATCCCGCCGTTCCGGCAGGCCCATCTGCCGGACCCGTTCCACCGCTTTTTCGCGCGCTTGCTTCAGCCAACCCCCGCTTTCGGGGATTTTGGCCACAGCCAGACGCGCCTCGGTCAGTTCATGTTTCTTTGCCGGAAGCGCCATCACGCAACCTCCGACAGGATGTCGGCATAGCCGTTTTGTTCCACTTCCAGCGCCAGTTCAGGACCACCGGTTTTCACCATGCGGCCATCCGACATGATATGCACCACGTCCGGTTTAATGTGATCGAGAAGCCGCTGGTAATGCGTGATGACCAGAAACCCGCGCCCCGCATCGCGCAGAGCATTCACCCCGTCGGACACCAACTTCATCGCATCCACGTCAAGGCCGGAATCGGTTTCATCCAGAATGCACATCTTCGGCTCCAGCAGCGCCATCTGCAGTATTTCGTTGCGCTTCTTCTCACCGCCTGAAAAACCCACATTGACGGGACGTTTGAGCATGTCGGCGTCAATCTTGAGCGTTTTGGCCTTTTCGCGGATGACCTGAAGAAACTCCTTCGCACTCATCTCCTCTTCCCCGCGCGCCTTGCGCTGCGCATTGAGCGCTGTGCGCAGGAAGGTCATGTTGCCGACACCGGGAATTTCCACCGGGTACTGAAACGCCAAAAACAGCCCTGCCGCTGCGCGTTCTTCCGGATCCAGGTCAAGAATGTCCTCACCGTCCAACTCGGCCGTGCCGCCAGTCACCTCATATCCATCGCGGCCCGCAAGCACGTAGCTCAGCGTCGATTTACCCGATCCGTTGGGCCCCATGATCGCATGCACCTTGCCCGCTTCAACGGTCAGATCAACGCCCTTTAGGATGGTCTTTTCCTCTTCCTCAAGATCGACTTTCAGGCCTTTGATTTCCAACATCTTTTATTCCTTGTCTCTGGCGGCTCAGGGCCGCGTCATCATGTCAATCAGGGTCAGCAACTCGCCCGCTTCAAGGCGCAAAGGTGTCACTGCAAATTCGGCCATCCGTCCGGTCAATCTGGGCTGGCCGAGGTATTTTTCCACCCGGTGGTAATGCTTGCGCTTGGAGTAATCATCGATGAATACCGTGACCAGCTTTTGCGTACGCAGCGCCGCCGCCATGGCGCAGCCCGGGCGAAAGCGTCCATCCACCAGCACCACATCGGGTTGCTCGAACTCAGGTAAATCCCAAACTTCAAGGGGATAGCGGGCATACCTCAAGTATTCCTCGCTGTCCTTGGGATGGCCCCATTCCTTGGTTGGTCCAATATCGGACCAGATGATTTGCGCCTCACTGCCCGTCGCGGGTGGGTTCTGGTCAAACCAATCGCGCATCATCTGCGCCCAGGCCTGATCACTTTCCACGGAAAACACCCGCTTTCCTGGCATTTCCGCACCCATCACCGTTGACCCGCCTGAGCCGTACTCCAACACAACACGCGCGTCTGCATAAGCAGCGCGGACAAGCTCTGCCTCGGCTGCGGGCAGCGTCAATTCAGGGCGAGTGATGGCGCTGCTCAGCATGGCCAATCCCCACAAAGGAATGCCAATTTATCCATCAAAATCATCGCTTTCATGGATCAGCAGAAAATTCTCATTCGGCGGATAACGTTTGAAATTCGCAGCCTTGCGATAGTTGTTTTTCTCAACCCAGGCGTCAAACTCTTCCCGGTTCACGTTGTCCACTTCGACGAAAAAACGCGGATAATCTCGGGCGATGGTTGCCTCAAGGCTGCGCAGCACCGGCATTTCCATGCCTTCGACGTCAATCTTGATGAAATCAGCCTTGCGGTCACCGATCATGTCATCGCCGCGGATGGTTGAAATATCGCCTTTGCCTTCGGTCAGTTTGCCGCCACCGATATTGCGTTCCATGAAGTTGATGCCGAACCCTTCCGAGGCCGTCTCCGACATCCCCATACCGAGGAAAGACATATCCACAACCGCTTCAAGACCATTGAGCAACATGTTGTTTATGAACAATTTGTACACCAACGGATTCGGCTCGATCGCCACAATCTCCACCGGGTCCAGAAACAGGCCCACATAGAGGGAATGATTCCCCACATTGGCCCCGATATCGATAAAACGCCCGCCCTTGGGAAAAGCAGACCGTATGATCTCCAACTCTTCGGGTTCATAAAACCCGACCCGTGCCTGGGTGCCCTGAATGGTGTCTTTTGGATGGGTGAAGGCGAAGAACACGTTACGGCCTTCCACCTTGTGCCTGGCAATCCGCATCGTGCCCAAAAGCACCATATGCGCGCCATCATCCGAATGGTTGAGGCGCCGCATCGTCTTGTCGCGCAAATGTGTGTTCATCTTGGTTCTGTCCCGTTTCTGCTCTTGCTCA
>JBCCNB010000034.1:0-39460 GCA_039026055.1 Pseudomonadota bacterium
CTCCCGGTGGGGCTTGCCAAGCCGGTCCGGTTGCCCGTCCCGCGGTGGGCTCTTACCCCACCGTTTCACCCTTGCTTCCAGTCGAAACCGAAAGCGGTTTGTTTTCTGTGGCGCTTTCCCTCGGGTTTCCCCGGCCGGGCGTTACCCGGCACCGTTGCCTTGTGGAGTCCGGACTTTCCTCGGGCCCAAGAAAAAGATCCTGCGCCCGCGGTCATCCAGTCCTCCGCGCGGCCCTGTTCTTAGGCGCTTTGCCCTCGCGCGGCCAGACCCTGTTTTTCAAGCCTGACCCAATCAAAACGCGGGCCGGGATCGAATTTTCGGCCCGGGGCCATGTCAGAATGGCCGATCACGCCCTCAGGGGGGATGTTCCAGCGCTTCAATACACCGGGCAAAAGCGCCTCCAATGCAGCCATCTGCGGTTCTGAAAACGGCGTGCGACCAGTGTTGTCCAGCTCAATCCCGATGGAGCGGGAATTGATGTCGTCCTGGCCCAACCATTCCCCCGCGCCCGCGTGCCAGGCGCGCATATCTTCCTCAACCAATTGAAGAATTTCACCCTTTTCGGAGATGAGGTAGTGGGAAGACACCTCTGCCACCGGATCGCAAAGCCGCTCCAATGCTGCCGCACAGCTATCCATTGCGGTGAAGTGGATCACGACCAATGTAGGCCGCAGCCCATCCCGGCGCGCCCCGAAATTGGGGGAGGCGTGCCAGCGCGGCTCAACCATAGATCAGCCGTTGGTGGCGTTGCGAAAAGGGGCCGGGTTCCAGCTGCAGGCGTAGCCGTCGCCATCCGGATCGAGCCCCTTGCGGTCCCGAGCAGGGCCGCCATTTGCCAGAAAATCCATTTGCGCCCGGTCAGGTGAGCCCAGTTCAGCGCAATTGCGTTCAAATCGCGCCTGTTTGTTGATGCCCACGCGGTTGTAGATTTGGGTTCCAACGGGGTGGCTCGTCGACAGGGCATAGGCCACGATATTAGGCCGATTGTCCGTGACCCGATCGGGTACCGCAGTGGGTTGGATCACCTGATACTGTGCCCGGTTGCGTTCAATAAGCGCTGCATCGCTTTCGATGGAGCGCACATTGTCCACTGCTTCAAAGTCGTTCTCAATGGAAATGCCCGTTGAAGTTTCCACGGTCTGCGGCGCGGGGTTTGACGGGCTGGCCTCCACAGGGGCGACGCCCGAATTGGCGCGTGTTGCAGCCAATGTGGCGGCGGTTTCCTGCGCGATGGTTTGCTGTTCGTTGATCGCCGTGAGCGGTGTGCCAACCGCGCCTGATTGCACGGTTTCGCCAGACACGGAACCGGCCGGGGGCAGGGGTGACACTGCGCTCGATTGCGCGGCGGCGCGGGCGCGGGCGTCCTGCTGGGCCTGATATTCGTTGTAATCGCCAAAGCCGACCCCCGCAGCGCTGTCAGGCACGCTGGGCGAACAGGCGGATATGGCCAAAACGGCCATTGGAAACACGATAAAACGCATGGGTCTGCTACTCTGCCATTTTCATTTTGATGGCAATTTACCACCATTTTCCCGGTTTGGCCAGAAAACCAGCCGCGTTTTCGAGCGCGTAAGCGGTGTTCAGCAGGTCACCTTCTTCCCATGGGCGGCCAATCAGCTGCAGCCCCAGTGGCAGGCCTTGGGCATCGAGCCCGGCCGGAACGGAAATGCCCGGCAACCCTGCGAGGTTCACTGTGACCGTGAAAACATCGTTGAGATACATCGCCACCGGGTCTGCATCCGTCATTTCACCCAGCCCAAAGGCGCTGGACGGCGTGGCGGGTGTCAGGATGGCATCGACGCCTGTCGCGAAGACATCTTCGAAATCCTTCTTGATCAAAGCGCGCACCTTGCGGGCGCGGTTGTAGTAGGCGTCGTAGAACCCCGCAGACAGCACATAAGTGCCGATCATGACGCGGCGCTTCACCTCGGCCCCGAAACCTGTCGCGCGGGTTTTTTCATACATTTCAGTGATGCCATCACCCTGCGCGAGCCCCGCGCGGTGGCCGTAGCGGACACCATCATAACGGGCGAGGTTCGAAGAGGCCTCAGCCGGCGCGATGACATAGTAGGCCGGCAGCGCGTATTTGGTGTGCTTGAGGGAGATATCGCGGATTTCGGCCCCTGCATCGCGTAGCATCTCGGTGCCCTGCTGCCAAAGCGCTTCAATCTCATCGGGCATGCCGTCCATGCGATATTCTTTTGGAATACCAATGGTTTTGCCTTTGATGTCACCGGTCAGCATGGCCTCGAAATTCGGCACGGACAGGTCGGCAGAGGTGCTGTCTTTGGGATCATGTCCGCACATGGCTTCCAGCATGATTGCGGCATCGCGCACGGATTTGGCCATCGGCCCGGCCTGATCGAGGGAGGACGCGAAGGCCACGATGCCCCAGCGGGAACAGCGCCCGTAGGTGGGTTTGATACCGGTGATTCCCGTAAAGGCCGCCGGTTGCCGGATAGACCCGCCGGTGTCGGTGCCCGTCGCGGCAAGGCAGAGATCCGCGGCCACAGCGCTTGCCGATCCGCCGGAAGAGCCGCCGGGTGTCAGAGCCGTGCTATCATTGCCGCGCCGCCAGGGGTTTATGACATTGCCGTAGGTGGAGGTTTCATTGGACGACCCCATGGCAAACTCATCCATGTTGAGCTTGCCCAGCATGACGGCGCCTGCATCAAAGAGGTTCTGGCTGACGGTGCTTTCATATTCGGGTTTGAACCCGTCAAGGATCGCACTTGCGGCCTGACTGGGCACGCCTTTGGTGCAGAAAAGGTCCTTTATCCCCAAAGGGATACCGCACATGGCTGGGGCATCGCCCGCGCTGATCCTCGCGTCAGCGGCTTTAGCCTGTTCACGTGCAATCTCAGGCGTGTGGTGGACAAACGCATTGAGCTCACCCGCCGCCTCGATGGCGCTGAGGCAGGCCTCGGTCAGTTCCGTGGCGGTGATGTCACCTGTGCGCAGCTTGTCACGTGCGTCTGAGATGGTGAGAGCGTTGAGATCGGTCATCGTTCACTCCACCACTTTGGGCACGGCAAAGAAACCTTCACGTGCGTCCGGGGCGTTCTTCAGCACACGTGGCTGTTGATCTCCATCGCTCACTACATCCTCCCGGCGTTTGAGACGCATGGGTGTCACAGAGGTCATGGGTTCCACTCCCTCGATGTCCACCTCGCTCAATTGTTCGATGAAGCCCAGGATCGTATTGAATTCCTGCGCCAGGACGGGCAGGTCGGCCTCATTCACTTCGATACGCGCCAATTTGGCGACACGGGCGGCGGTTTGGGTGTCGATGGACATGGGTGTCTCCTGAATATGGCGGTCGTTTAGCCCCCTGCGCCTGCCCGCGCAAGCATATGGCGGCGATAGACTTCAATCATCCAGCCCAGCATGATCGCATTGAGGATGTGCCAGACAAAATGCGTGCCGATGGGGACCTGCGTGCAGAGCGGCTCATCCAGGGACCGGAAGGTGATGGAGACCATCAGGAGGCCGACACCAATGAGCAGCCCGCGCGCCGTTGCGGGGTGCGTTCGCAACAAGATCACCCCGTAAATCGCGATCAGAAGCGCGACCGGCAGGTAAGAGGATGAAACACCCAAGAGTGGGACATAGGCCGTAACGGGCGTCATCAGCGCGGCATAGGGAAAGAAGGCAAGAACTGACACCGCCGCCCAGAGCGGGGACAGGCCCAGATAGTCGCGACTGGCGGCAAAAAGATAGAGCAGGATGAACAGCGCGATCGCCCCCACATCGGCCAGGGCCGACCAGCTTTGGGCGTGTGTGTGGAATAGAAAGCTGCCCACACCGATGCCCGCCAAAATGAACACGAGACCCCAAGCAATGGGCATTTGATCGTCGCGCAACCTGTAGGCCATGAGCGCGGCGGCAAAGAGAAAGGCCGCATTCGTAAGCGCATTGATCGGTTCGGCCCAATAGCTTGGGTCGAGCCGTTCGCAATAGATATCAATCTGGCGCGTCCACTCCACGGTGGTCTCCCTCGGATTGGGTGATAGTCTTGGCATGACAGATAGGGAGGAAATCATGAAAATCACTTGGCTTGGGCACGGCTCTTTCAGGATTGAAATCGGCGGGCAGGTCTTGCTCTTGGATCCATGGTTGACGGGCAACCCGGTCCTGCCAGAGGTCAGCCACGATGCTGCCGTGGCAGGTGCTACGCATATCCTGCTGACTCATGCGCATTTTGATCATGTGGCGGACACACTGGATCTGGCGCGCAAATTGGACGTTCCGGTGGTGGGGCAATACGATTTGATGTCCTATTGGGAAGAACACGAAGGCATCGTGACGGTGGGGTTCAACAAAGGCGGCACGGTCGATCTGAACGGCGTTGCCGTGACCATGGTCCATGCGGTGCACTCCACCAGTTTCGGCACGGAAAACGGCCCCAATGTGCCGGGCACGGAATGTGGTTTCATGATCTCAGGCGAAGGTCACACGATCTACGCCAGCGGGGACACCGATGTCATGGCGGATATGAAGATATTCAACGACCTTCATGCGCCCGATATCGGCATTCTCTGTGCGGGTGGCTATTTCACCATGGACATGAAACGCGCAGGTTATGCGGCAAAGACTTTTTTCAATTTTAAGACGGTGATCCCGTGCCACTACAAGACCTTCCCGATCCTCGAACAATCGGCGGAGGCGTTGGTGCAGGCCTTGCCCGGCGTGGATGTGATCGAGCCTGAAGTGATGGTCGCTATTGAGATTTAAATGGGGCCCTGCCCCATACCCCCGAGTATTTCTGGAAAGATGAAGCCGAGGACAATGCCTTTCATCTTTCCGGAAATACTCCCGCCGGAGGCATTAATTCTGGTGCCGCCTCTCGGCAAAAAAGGACTTTAACAAAGCCTCGCAAGCCTCCCCTGCAATCCCGTCATAAATTTCCGGTTTGTGATGGCACTGCGGATGATCAAACACACGCGCGCCATGCAGGACGCCGCCTGACTTGGGATCAGCCGCGCCGAAATAGAGGCGTTTGATCCGGGCCCAGGAAATGGCACCGGCGCACATGGGGCAGGGTTCCAAAGTGACATAAAGGTCGTAATCCGTCAGACGCTCTTGGCCCAAAACTGCGCACGCTTTGCGGATGGCAGAGAGTTCGGCATGGGCCGACGGATCTTTGTCAGCGCGCGTCGTGTTGCCCGCGCGCGCAACAATCTCGCCCTTGGCATTGACGATGACGGCCCCCACCGGCACCTCGCCGCGCGCGCCAGCCGCCCGTGCTTCCTCCAGCGCGGCCTCCATGAAAGATCGAAACACCATGGCGCTGGCATGCCCTGACAGCGCGCCTTTCGCAAGCCGTCCTTTTGCGCTAAGCCGCCCGACATGACCAAAGACACCCCAAAAGGCGCCAAGACCGGCGACCGCATCGCCAAGGTTATCGCCCGCGCGGGCCGGGCCAGCCGCCGGGAAGCCGAACGGCTGATTGAAGCGGGCAAGGTGACGTTGAATGGCAAACCCGTCGAACGCGCCGCCCTGAATGTGTTGCCCTCCGATAAGATCGAAGTGGACGGTGTGCCGCTCAGCGCGCCGGAGCCGCCGCGGCTGTGGCTTTACCACAAGCCCACTGGGTTGGTAACGACTGCCAAGGACGAACAGGGCCGGCCAACCGTGTTTGATGATCTGCCGGAAGATATGCCGCGTGTCATGACCGTCGGGCGGCTTGATCTCAATTCGGAAGGTCTTTTGCTTATGACCAATGATGGGGGTGTGAAGCGCCAACTGGAATTGCCTTCTACGGGTTGGCTCAGGCGGTACCGTGTGCGCGTGAAAGGACGCCCCGAGGAAGCCACTTTGGAGCCGCTGCGGACGGGTTTGACCATCGAAGGGGAGCGGTTTCAGCCGATGACCGTGACGATTGATCGCCAGACCGGCGCCAATGCCTGGGTGACCGTTGCGTTGCGAGAGGGGCGCAATCGGGAGGTGCGTCGCGCGATGGAGGCCGTGGGCTTGATGGTGAACCGTTTGATCCGAGTGTCTTATGGCCCGTTTCAGCTTGGCCAGTTGAAGCCGGGGCAGGTGGAAGAGGTGCGGCCACGTATTCTGCGCGACCAGGTGGGGCTTGATACGCCCAAAGAGGACAAACCGGCCAAGGCGCGGCCCCAGCGGCGGCGCAAAACGAAAGGTCAGATGCGCAGATAGGCTTCGCTTGTCTGGGGGTGAATGGTAGCGCTAACATTGCATCTTGCATCCGCCCCGAAAATTGCTAAGCAGCGTGCAACAGAACGGAGAAGCCCTATGAGCCTGATCATCGATATCCACGCCCGCGAAATACTCGACAGCCGGGGCAATCCGACAGTGGAGGTGGATGTGGTGCTGGACGATGGCACCATGGGCCGCGCGGCGGTGCCTTCGGGCGCATCGACCGGGGCCCATGAGGCGGTCGAAAAGCGCGATGGCGACAAAGCACGCTATCTGGGCAAAGGCGTGCTGGAGGCCTGCGCGTCTGTCAACGGTGAGATTGCCGAGGCGTTGGCGGGGATGGATGCGACCGAACAAGTGGCCATCGATGAGGCGATGATCGAACTGGACGGCACGCCCAACAAAGAACGTCTGGGGGCGAATGCGATCCTTGGCGTGTCGCTCGCGGTGGCCAAGGCGGCGGCGGATTTCACCACGCAGCCGCTTTTCCGCTATGTCGGCGGCACATCGGCGCGGATGCTGCCCGTGCCCATGATGAACATCATCAATGGCGGCGAACACGCCGATAACCCCATCGACATTCAGGAATTCATGATCATGCCGGTGAGCGCGGACACTATCCGCGATGGCGTGCGCATGGGGGCGGAGGTATTCCATACACTGAAAAAAGAGTTGTCGGATGCAGGTCTTTCCACCGGGATCGGAGACGAGGGTGGCTTTGCCCCCGATATCAGCTCCACGCGCGCAGCACTCGATTTCATTCTACAGTCGATCGAAAAGGCCGGGTACAAACCGGGCGAAGACATCTATCTGGCGCTTGATTGCGCGGCGACGGAGTACTTCAAGGGCGGCAAATATGAGATTTCGGGCGAGGGGCTTTCACTGTCCCCCGAAGAGAATGCAGACTACCTCAAGGCGTTGGTGAGTGACTATCCCATCATCTCCATCGAGGATGGGATGAGTGAAGATGACTGGGACGGCTGGGTCGCCCTGACCCAGGCGATTGGCGATAAGGTGCAATTGGTGGGCGATGATTTGTTCGTCACCAACCCCTCCCGTCTGGCCGAAGGGATCGCCAAGGGCGCGGCCAATTCCATGTTGGTCAAGGTGAACCAGATTGGCACACTTACCGAGACGCTGCGCGCCGTCGACATGGCGCATCGTGCGGGCATGACCAATGTGATGTCGCACCGGTCCGGTGAGACGGAGGATGCCACCATCGCTGATCTCGCTGTGGCCACCAATTGCGGGCAGATCAAAACCGGTTCGCTGGCACGCTCGGATCGCTTGGCAAAATACAACCAGCTCATTCGCATTGAAGAAGCGTTGGGAGAGACCGCGCAATATGCGGGCCGCTCGATCCTGAAGTGACAAACGCAAAAGCCATCATTGCTGCGCTGGATCTGCAACCTCATCCCGAGGGCGGTTTTTTCCGCGAAACCTGGCGTGCAGAAGGCGAAGGTCGTGCGGCCGGCACGGCAATTTATTTCCTGCTGGAAGGCGGGCAAATCAACCGCTGGCACAAGGTGGACGCGGCTGAGATATGGCATTTTTACGCGGGCGATCCGCTGCTGTTGCGCATGGCAGAAACCGATGATGGCCCGGCAGAACAGTATCTCTTGGGTGCCGATCTGACGGCCGGTGCGCGCCCTCAGGTGATCATCCCGCCCGGCTGGTGGCAGCGGGCGGAATGTACGGGCGGGTTCACACTGGTGGGGTGCACGGTCTCACCCGGGTTTGAATTTGACCGCTTCGAATTGGCGCCAGACGGGTTTGATATTCCTGAAACTTGACCTGTGCCGTCACCCGTTTGCATAATCGCGGGACGTTTCGCCATGCCTCCTGGAATTTGATTAGGATCAATGACGCTGGCTCGCATTGGTTCGAAACTGCTGATCTATGGGACGAAGGAGCTTTGACATGGATGATCACAGTGCACCCAAAGAGCCAGGCATGCCGCAATTGAACGAAGATGGCGGGATTGAGCTGCCCCCTGATGCGTCTGAGCATGTCAGTGGGTTTGACACCGGCGAATACCCTTACGAAACCAGGCTTTGCCGCAAAGAATACGAGCAAGAGAAAGCGGCCCTTCAGGTTGAGCTGTTGAAGGTGCAGCACTGGGTGCAGGAGACTGGCCAAAAGCATGTGTTGTTGTTCGAAGGCCGGGATGCGGCTGGTAAGGGCGGCACGATCAAACGTTTCATGGAACATCTCAACCCACGCTCTGCTCGTGTCGTGGCGCTCAACAAACCCACGGATCAGGAACGCGGTCAGTGGTTCTTTCAGCGCTACGTTCAGCATCTGCCGACCATGGGCGAAATCGTTCTTTATGACCGGTCCTGGTACAACCGCGCGGGGGTCGAGCGAGTGATGAATTTCTGCGAGCCCAATGAATACCTGGAATTCATGCGCCAGACCCCGGAATTTGAACGCATGCTGACCCGCAGCGGCATTCGCCTCTTTAAGTACTGGTTTTCGGTCACGCGCGATGAACAGCGCAAGCGTTTTGCCTCTCGGGAGTCCGATCCGTTGAAACAGTGGAAGCTATCACCGGTTGATCGCGCCAGTTTCGATAAGTGGGATGACTATACCGAGGCGAAAGAGGCGATGTTCTTTTACACGGATACAGCTGATGCACCTTGGACAATCATTCGCTCCAACGACAAAAAACGTGCGCGGATCAATTGTTTGCGGCATTATCTGGCGTCGCTGGATTACCCGGACAAGGACGTATCGATCGCTCAAATGCCCGATCCCAAACTTGTCGGGCATGCCAATGGGGTTGTTCAGTCAGCCGATCACATCCTCGCGTCGTCGCTGCATCCCAAATCCAGACGACAATAGCGTATGGCGCAGACGTGTCGCGGTTTAATTCTGGTCCGCGCTTGATTGCACCAAGGTGATCACGGACGGGCCCAAAGCGTCCACAATCCGCGCCACGCCTGTTGCGTTTGGGTGTATGCCGTCCGATTGGAAAAATGGGCGCAACTCGGCGGGGTCATCTGACCCCAAGCCACTGAAAAAGCTTTCGAAAAACACTGTCCCGTAAATTTGCGCCAGTTCGGGATAAAGCGCGTCGAACGAAGCTTTGTAGTCGGGCCCGTAATTGCCGGGTGCCTGCATGCCCACAAGCAGCACATCGATGTCTTGGTTTTGCGCCACCTGCAGGATGGTTTCGATATTGGCGCGCGCCTTAGCCGGGTCGAGGCCGCGCAGCATGTCATTGCCGCCGAGCGTCACAATCATCGCATCCACCTCCGGGGTCAGGCTCCAAGCCACCCGCGCGGCCCCGCCTGCTGTGGTGTCACCCGACACGCCGCCATTGATCAGACGGGCGTCGACGCCCTGATCGTCAAGCCAGCGCTGTAACTGCGGCACCAACCCGTCCGCTTCGGGCAGGCCGAACCCCTGGGTCAGACTGTCGCCCAGGGCCAGCACGGTGACCTCTTCGGCCGCAAGGGGCATAGAGAACATCACAACGCAAGCCGCCGTCTTGCCCAGTCGCAAAGCCACCCCATATGTCAGTTGCGCAACCAAAGAGCTTTTCATGTCCGATCCCGTCTTATCCTTGCACAATGCCTCGCTGTCCTTGATGGGCAATGCAGGTTCAGTGTCGATACTTGATGCGATCTCTTTGGATGTCCACGGGCAAGAAACGGTCGGGTTGATCGGGCCATCAGGGTCCGGCAAGTCTTCGCTGCTGATGCTGATGGGAGGGCTGGAGCAGGCGACCTCTGGCCGAGTGACGGCATTGGGCCATGATCTGACCATGATGTCGGAGGACGCTTTGGCGCGGTTACGGCGGGATCATTTTGGCGTCGTGTTTCAGAGCTTTCATTTGATCCCCACCATGACGGCACTGGAAAACGTCGCCGCCCCTCTGGAATTGGCCGGGGTAAAGGAGGCGTATGACCGCGCGGAGGCGGAGCTTCAGGCCGTTGGTTTGGCGGATCGTGTGGGGCATTACCCCTCCCAGATGTCCGGTGGGGAACAGCAACGCGTGGCCCTGGCCCGTGCGGCGGCCCCGCGTCCGGATATCTTGCTCGCCGATGAGCCGACCGGCAACCTCGATTCCGTCAATGGTGAGGCGATCATCGATTTGCTTTTCGGCCTGCGCGAAAGGCATAACTCAACCCTTGTGATGGTCACTCATGCCCCCGATCTGGCGGCGCGGTGCGATCGGGTGATCACCTTGACTGACGGGCGCATCGCAGAGACCGGCGCATCCTCCACGACCTCTTCCGGGGCCGCCGCATGAGCTTGGCAGTCGCGGCCCGCTTTGCCGCGCGGGAATTGCGTGGCGGGCTGAGGGGGTTTCGGGTCTTTCTGGGTTGCGTCATCCTTGGGGTCGCGGCGATTGCTGCGGTGGGCACAGTGCGCGAAAGCATCACCGAAGGCCTGTCGCGCGAAGGGGCGCGGCTTCTGGGTGGTGACGCAGAGATTGAGCTGACCTATCGGTTTGCGACGGAAGATGAACGCGGTTGGATGGAAGATGCGGCCTCGCAAGTGTCTGAAATCGTGGATTTTAGATCCATGGCGGTGGCCTCCAACGAAGAGCGGGGCCTAACGCAGGTGAAGGCGGTGGATGGTGCCTATCCACTTGTCGGGCAGGTGGACCTGAAGCCTGACATGTCCCTAGATGAGGCACTGACCGGATCGGACGGGTTGCCCGGCGCCATCCTGCATCCTTTGCTGCTGGGCCGACTTGATGCGAAGCCCGGCGATACAATTCGCCTCGGCACGCAGGATTTCAGGGTGATGGCCGAACTGGTTGCCGAACCAGACAATGTGACTGCAGGCTTCGCATTGGGTCCGCGCACCATCGTGGCGAAAGAGGCGCTGGAAAATTCCGGCCTTCTCGCGCCCGGCACCCTTTTTACGACGCGCTACCGTCTGGATTTGCCCCCCGGCACCGATCTGGCCGCCACCCAATTCGCCGCAGAAGAGGCGCTGGGTGACAGCGGGCTAAGATGGTCAGACGCCCGCAACGGAGCGCCGGGTGCTGCGGAATTTGTCGACCGGTTGGGCGCGTTTCTGGTGCTGGTGGGGCTCAGCGGGCTGGCCGTGGGCGGCGTTGGCATTTCCGCGGCCCTGCGCGGGTATCTTGCTGGCAAGACACAGGTGATCGCCACGCTTCGGACGCTGGGGGCCAGTCAGCGCGTTATATTCCTCACGTATTTTCTGCAGGTCGGCGCGCTAGCGGTGCTGGGCATTGCCTTGGGACTGGTGCTGGGGGTTGGCCTGCCGGTCGCGCTCGCCCCGGTGATCGAGGCGCGCTTGCCCGTGCCCGCAGTCTTCAGCGCTTATCCCCGCCCCATGGCCGAGGCGGCACTTTACTCCGTGCTCACGGTGCTCATTTTCACGCTCTGGCCGCTGGCGCGCGCGCGGGATGTTCGCGCGGCCGCGCTCTACCGTGATGCGCTCAGCCAGGCGCGGGCGTTGCCCGCGCCCATATTCCTAGGGTGGACGTTTGTGCTGTTTCTGGCGTTGCTCATGGAGGCCTCTTACTTCTCCGGTACCCTGTGGCTGACGCTTTGGACGGCGGGCGGCATTCTCGGCGCACTGTTCCTTCTGGTTTTGGCGGCTTTCGGGATTCAAGCGCTTTCAAAGGCGCTCCGGCCCCGCACGCGCGGCAGGCCCGCGCTGGGCTGGGCGCTGGCGGCCATTGGCGGTCCGGGCAGTACGGCAGGCCCGGTGGTTCTGTCTTTGGGGCTTGGTCTTTCGGTGTTGGCCGCGATTGGACAGATTGATCAAAACCTCCGTGGCGCGATTGAACGTGATCTGCCTGATCAGGCACCGTCTTTTTTCTTCGTCGACATCCAGAAAGACCAAATGCCCGGCTTCATGGAGCGGATGGAGGGTGACGCTGGTGTCAGCCGCATCGATCAAGCGCCCATGCTGCGTGGCATCATAACCCGCATCAATGGACAGCCTGCGGCAGAGGTCGCTGGCAATCACTGGGTTCTCGAAGGCGACCGTGGCGTGAGCTATGCCGCCGCACAGCCCGACCGGGTCACTGTTACGGACGGCGCGTGGTGGGATGAGGATTATGCGGGCGAACCCTTGGTCAGCTTCTCGGCCGAAGAGGGTGCGGAGATGGGGCTCAATATCGGGGACATGCTGACCGTAAATATTCTGGGTCGCGATGTGACGGCACGTCTAAGTTCTTTTCGCGAGGTGGATTTTTCAACGGCCGGGATGGGGTTCATTCTAGTCATGAACGAGGCCGCCCTAGCTGGTGCGCCCCATACGTTTCTGGCTACGGTCTATTCCGATGTCGCCTCTGAGGCTGAGATCTTCAACGATGTGACGCGCGCCTATCCCAATGTCACCGCCGTGCGCGTGCGCGATGCCATTGAGCAATTCAGCGGGCTTCTGGCCGGGCTTGCTTCGGCAACGGCCTGGGGCGCGACGATCACGCTCCTGACCGGATTTCTGGTGCTGATTGGGGCCGCCGCCGCCGATCAACGCTCCCGCAGCTATGAGGCGGCAATCTTGAAAACCCTTGGTGCAACACGGGCTCGTATCCTCACCGGTCTAACTTTGCGCGCTGGCCTTTTGGGTGCGGCGGCTGGGTCGGTCGCGCTGGCCGCAGGGGTGGGGGGCGCCTGGGCGGTCAGCCGGTTTATCATGGAGACCAGCTTTGAGGTCGCATGGGGCTCGGCCATCGGCATCGTGGTTGGCGGCGCGCTCATCTCGCTGCTGGCAGGTCTGGGTTTCGCCCTCGGGCCCATGTCCGCCAAACCCGCACGCATCTTGCGGAGCGCAGATTAGTTGGGGGCCAGCCCCCTGCGTCGAAACCCAAGTTTTCAACGCTCCCCCGGGATATTTGTGGCCAGAAAAAGCAAGCAACCTCATGCTTCTTCTGGCTAGAAATATCCCCGCCGGAGGCTCCCGAACGTGCCTCCGGACCAAGACGGTCAAAACTAGGCGCTACTCGGCGGCTTCAGCGTAATCCTCCATTGGCGGGCAGGTGCAGACGAGATGCCGGTCGCCATAGGCATTGTCGACGCGGTTCACGGGCGGCCAGTATTTATCCACGCGGAACGCCCCCGGCGGGAAGCAGGCCTGATCGCGGCTGTAGGGCCGGTCCCAATCGCGGACCAGATCTTCCATCGTATGAGGCGCGTTTTTGAGCGGGTTGTTTTCGGCGTCGATATGGCCTTCCTCAATGTCCCGGATTTCGGCCCGTATGGCCAGCATGGCATCGCAAAAGCGATCAAGCTCGGCTTTTGTTTCGGACTCCGTTGGTTCGATCATCAAGGTGCCCGCTACGGGCCAGCTCATTGTCGGGGCATGGAACCCGTTGTCGATCAGCCGCTTGGCGATGTCATCCACACTCACATGGGCGCTTTCCATGAAGGGCCGCGTGTCGATGATGCATTCATGGGCCACACGGCCCTTGCTGCCGCGATACAGCACGTCAAACGCGCCCTCGAGCCTTTCTGCGATGTAGTTGGCATTCAGGATCGCCACCCGCGTCGCCTGGGTCAGGCCTTCGCCACCCATGAGCAGCGTGTAAGCGTAAGAGATCGGCAGGATTGAGGGTGAGCCAAAGGGGGCCGCAGAAACCGGGCCTTCCGCACCGCCCGTTTCGGGGTGGCCCGGCAGATGCGACTCAAGATGCGCCTTCACACCGATGGGTCCCATGCCGGGTCCGCCACCGCCATGGGGAATGCAGAAGGTCTTGTGCAGGTTGAGGTGGCTCACATCGCCCCCCACATCGCCAGGCCTCGCAAGCCCCACCATCGCGTTGAGGTTCGCGCCGTCGATATAGACCTGCCCGCCGTGGTCATGGGTGATCCGGCAGATGTCTTTGACATGCTCTTCGAACACCCCGTGCGTGGAGGGGTAGGTGATCATGCAGCCGGCGAGGTTCTCTGCATGTGCCTCCGCCTTCTCACGAAAATCCTCGATGTCGATGTCGCCATTGTCCGCCGACTTCACGGGCACCACGTGCCAGCCCACCATCTGCGCGCTCGCCGGGTTCGTGCCGTGGGCATTCATCGGGATGAGACAGACATTGCGATGCCCCTCGCCGCGCGACCGGTGATAGGCGGCGATGGTCAAAAGCCCGGCATACTCCCCTTGCGCACCCGAATTGGGCTGCATCGAGATCGCATCATAGCCCGTTATCGTGCACAGTCGCGCATTCAGTTCTCGGATCAGCTCAAGATAGCCCTCCGCCTGATCGGCAGGGCAGAAGGGATGCAGGCGAGAGAATTCGCGCCAGCTGACCGGCATCATCTCAGCCGCAGAATTCAGCTTCATCGTGCAGGATCCCAGCGGGATCATCGCGCGATCCAGCGCCAGATCACGATCTGCCAACCGCCGCATATAGCGCATCATTTCCGTCTCGGCCCGGTTCATGTGGAAGATCGGGTGAGTCAAGTAGTCAGACCGGCGATGCATGCCGTCCGGAATCCGATATTCCGGCGTGAACTCGCGGTCTTTCTTGGCAAGACCGAACGCGCGCCAAACGGCTTCGATGTTTTTGGGCCTGGTTGCCTCATCCAGCGTAATGCCCACGCGCGTCTCTCCCACACGGCGCAGGTTGATGCCTTCATCTACCGCCGATTTCAGCACGGCAGCCTGAAGCGGCCCTACATCCACGGTGATCGTGTCAAAGAAGGATTTGGGATCGACTGTAAATCCGGCCTCCTCCAGCCCGCGGGCCAACCGGACGGTCTTACGGTGAATGCGCTGAGCGATAGCCTTCAGCCCCTTGGGGCCGTGAAACACCGCATACATCGAGGCCATAACCGCCAGAAGCGCCTGAGCCGTGCACACGTTCGATGTGGCCTTTTCCCTCCGGATATGTTGCTCGCGCGTTTGCAGCGACAACCGATAGGCGCGGTTGCCATGGCTATCGATGGACACGCCGACAATCCGACCCGGCATGGCGCGTTTCATGGCGTCCTTGCAGGCCATATAGGCGGCGTGGGGCCCGCCATAGCCCATGGGCACGCCGAAGCGCTGGGTCGAACCAACGGCAATATCCGCGCCCATTGCGCCCGGTTCCTTCAGCAGTGTAAGCGACAGCGGATCGGCGGACACAATGCCGACGGCCTTTTGTTCATGAAGCGCGGAAATGTGATGTGTGAAGTCCCGAACATGGCCATAGGTGCCCGGATACTGAAAGATCGCACCGAACACCTCGGTGGCGTCCATCTTGTCGGGGTTGCCCACGACCACCTCAATGCCCAAAGGCGCGGCCCGGGTCTGCATCACGGCGATGTTTTGCGGTTGGCAATCGCGGTCCACAAAAAACTTGGTGGCCTTCGATTTTGACACCCGCTGCGCCATCGTCATCGCCTCAGCGCAGGCCGTGGCCTCATCCAGAAGCGAGGCATTGGCAATCTCCAGCCCCGTGAGATCGCTTACCATTGTCTGGAAGTTGAGCAGCGCCTCAAGCCGTCCCTGGCTGATCTCGGGCTGGTAGGGGGTGTAGGAGGTGTACCAGGCCGGGTTTTCCAGAATGTTGCGCTGGATTGCGGGTGGCGTGACCGTTCCGTGATAGCCTTGGCCGATCAGGCTCACCAACACCTTGTTCTTGGCCGCTGTGACCCGCATGTGGTGCATCAACTCGCGCTCGGATTTGGCCTTGCCGAAGTCCAGAGGCTCAGCCTGCCGGATTGCCTCGGGCACGGTCTCGTCGATCAACTGATCTAGGCTGTCCACCTTCAATTCCGCCAGCATCGCCTGCATTTCCTCGGGCGAAGGGCCAATGTGGCGGCGGTTAGCGAAATCGTAGGGCAGGTAGTCGGTCGGTTCAAAAGGCATCATGTCCTCCTGCTGAAAAAAGGCCAGGTCCGGTGCTTCTTCTGGCCAAAAAATATCCCCGGCAGGATCTTTCCTTGGGGCACGAAATCTCCGGCGAAACCATCACGCGATGAAGGCCTGATAGGCGGCTTCATCCATCATGTCGTCCATCTGGCTGGGATTGCCGGGCTTTACCCTGAAAAACCACGCCTCACCCTGCGGGTCTTCATTCACCGATCCGGGCGTTTCGACGATGGCCTCGTTGACCTCCACGATCTCGCCATCCACAGGGGCGAGGATCTCGGACGCGGCTTTCACGCTTTCGATCACAACGACTTCGTCATCCTTGCTGATGGTCGTGCCAACCTCGGGCAACTCGACAAAGACAATGTCGCCCAGTTCGTCTGCGGCGTGTTTGGTGATGCCCACGGTGACGACATCACCCTCGGATTTAAGCCATTCATGCTCTTCTGTGAATTTCATGTGTCCCTCCTGATTTTGTATTTCATCTTTTGAATTGCGCTGGCGTAAACGGCAGACCCGTCACCCGGGCGGGCAGGCGTTTGCCGCGGACCTCGCCGAACACTTGTGTGCCTTCGGTGCTCTGCGCGCGCGCCACATAGCCCATGGATACCGGACCCTCGACTGTCGGGCCGAACGCGCCAGAGGTTATGATGCCTATGGCGCTGTCGCTGTCCTCGGACGCAAAGACCTCCGTCCCTTCGCGCATCGGTGCGCGACCTTCGGGGCGCAGGCCAACGCGCAGGCGGTCCGCGCCGTTGCTCAACTGGTCGAGAATAATTTCGGCCCCCGGAAACTGCCCTTCTCGGGCACCTCCACTCCGGCGGATCGCGCCGATGGCCCAGTTGAGCCGCGCCTCCACAGGTGTGGTGGAGGTCTGAATGTCGTGGCCGTAAAGGCAGAGGCCCGCTTCCAGCCGCAAACTGTCTCGCGCGCCAAGGCCGATGGGTTCGACATCACCGTGTTCAAGCAGCGCTCGGGCCAGCGCTGTGGCGTGCTCCTCAGACACCGAAATCTCATAGCCGTCCTCGCCGGTGTAGCCTGAGCGCGAAATCCAAAGCTCTCCGAAGCGGCTGGGCAGGATGGTCACGTCCATGAAGCGCATGTCCTCCACCCCCGGGACCAACGCCTCCAGGACGGCCTCGGATGCGGGGCCTTGTAGGGCAAGCAAGGCGCGATCGCGTACGTCTTCCACGTCAACACCGCTGAGACCCGCGCGCATGTGGGCAATATCGGCCTCCTTGCAGGCGGCATTGACGACGACGAACATCTCCGCGCCGCGTCGGGCCATCATCAGATCATCCAGGATCCCGCCTGTGTCATTCGTGAAGAACCCGTAACGCTGACGTCCTTCCCTCAGATCGAGCAGGTTGACCGGAACAAGCCTCTCCATCTCTTCTGCCACGGCCATGTAGCCGTCATCATGGCGCAGGATCACCTGACCCATGTGGCTGACATCAAAGAGACCAGCACGTGTGCGGGTGTGCAGATGTTCTTTCATCACACCCAGCCCGTATTGGACGGGCATGTCGTACCCCGCAAAAGGAACCATCTTGCCGCCCAATTCGCGGTGCAGCCCGTGAAGCGGTGTTGTCTTCAGATCATCCACCACATCCGACATGGCGCATCTCTCCCGTTTCTGTCTCGCCGGGCTCGCCATTTCTGGGGGATACCGGCACCGTTTCCGCGCATTACAGCGCGGTCGATGCCCCCTCTGTCCTTTTGCCTGAGATCGCTATCCCTTCGGCGCCTCGCCCGTCACGAAGTCTCTCCAGAGTGTATGTCAGCCGTGTCGGTCCTTGGGCCTGAGAGTTTCCGGGGCGGTTGCTCCTTCGGCACTGGATGATACCAGTTCTCCCGACTTGACTGCGGTAGACCGTAGTATACCACGTGGATTCGAGCAAGAGACTTCTCTGATTCAGCTTTCACAACGCAGTGACATGGAGAATATGAACCCCAGGCGCGCATTTTTCTTTGGCTATGGCAGCCTCGTGAACCGGAGCACCCATGCGTATCTCGATGCGCGACCTGCGCGGCTTCATGGCTGGAGACGCGTCTGGCGGCACACCGATCTGCGGCCCGTGGCGTATCTAACGGTGGTGCCTCAGGCCGGGGCCGAGATTGACGGGCTGATGGCCGCGGTGCCGGAGGGCGGTTGGGCGGAACTTGATTTGAGGGAGCGCGCCTACGATCGCATCGATGCGAACGGTCAGATCACGCATGATATGACCCATGCGCCTGACGTGGTGGTCTATTCCATCCCCGAAGGAAAGCACGGCAAGCCCAGCCGGAGATGTCCTGTCTTGCTGAGTTATCTCGACGTCGTCGTGCAGGGCTACTTGCGCGAATTTGGCGAGGAGGGCGCGCAGGCGTTTTTTGACACCACGGATGGGTGGGATGCGCCTGTGCTGAATGATCGCGCAGCGCCGGTTTACCCTCGGTCACAGACCCTCTCGGCCTATGAGCAAGGCTATGTAGATCACATGATGGACGCGTTGAAGATCACTATCATGCCCGATGTGCCGGATGGTGCTTGGCGCGATTGATTACCCCTTCGCCCGCACGACCTGCATCAAGGGCATCAGATCGCCCATATCGGGGCCGCGAGCCTGACCCGTCACCGCCAGACGCAGCGGCATGAACAGGCCCTTGCCCTTGCGGCCCGTCGCGTCTTTGACTGCAGCGGTCCAGGTGGTCCAGGTGGCATTGTCATAGGGGGCATCGGGCAGCAGGGCCATGGCCTCGGCCACGAAATCTGCATCCTCATCGTCGATCACCGGATCGGCCCCGTCACGGCAGATCGCCCACCAGGGGGCAAGGTCGGACATGGTCGTGATATTGGCGCGCATCACCTCCCAGAATGCAGGGGCGATGTCACCGGGCACACCGATGGCTGCAATATCGCTTGCCACGTCCGCGAATGCACGCTCGTGCAACACGCGTGCGGTAAGGGGGAAGAGGTCATTCTGATCAAACTTGGTGGGCGCAGAACCGAACCGCTTGGGGTCAAAATGGTCCGCCAGCGCATCAAGGTCGTCGCGCAGTTCGACTGGATCAGATGAGCCGAGCCGAGCCAAAAGCGACAGCAGCGCCATCGGCTCCACGCCTTGTTCGCGGAAATCGCGCAAGGACAGTGAGCCGAGACGTTTCGACAGGGATTCGCCCTGAGGGCCAGTGAGCAGAGAATGGTGCGCAAAATTTGGCACGGTGCCGCCAAGCGCTTCGATAATCTGAATCTGCGTGGCGGTGTTGGTCACATGGTCTGAACCGCGCACCACATGGGTGACGCCCATATCCGTGTCATCTACCACAGAGGCAATGGTATAAAGAACCTGCCCATCACCGCGGATCAGAACAGGATCAGACACCGACGCTGCATCAATGGAGATGTCGCCCAGAATGCCATCGGCCCATTCAATCCGCTCGTGGTCCAATTTGAAGCGCCAGACGCCGTCGCCGCGTTCTGCACGCAGGGCGGTCTTTTCATCTTCCGAAAGCGCCAGCGCGGCGCGGTCATAAACCGGCGGGCGGCCCATGTTGAGCTGCTTCTTGCGCTTGAGGTCAAGCTCCACCGGTGTCTCGAACGCCTCATAGAACCGACCCTTTTCGCGCAACGCGTCGGCGGCGGCGGCATAGCGGTCCAGCCGATCGGATTGCCGCTCCATCCGGTCCCAGGTCAGCCCCAACCATTCCAGATCGCGCTGGATGGCATCGACATATTCTTGCTTGGAGCGCTCGGGATCCGTGTCATCAATGCGCAGGATAAACGTGCCGCCTGCCTTGCGCGCGATGAGGTGGTTCATCAGTGCAGTGCGCAGGTTGCCGACATGCAGATACCCCGTGGGCGAGGGGGCGAAACGTGTGGTTGTCATGGGTTTGCTCCGATCTCCGGGCGGCAATGTCATAGCAGGCGTGCTTTGTCCAGAAAGGCCGCGTGCGCTTTACTTCCAATCCGATCAATGGTCTCTTTTATTGAATTAAAAAACGAGCGGCAAAAAATCGAGCAGCCATGTCTGATCCTTCGAAATCGTCCAACCCTTTTTCCGACAGGCCGTGGCGCGATTTAACGTCCGCTGATCTGGGGCCTGCCACGGCTGTGCCCAGCATGCTGAGCACCGAGGAAACCCAGTTTTACTTCTGGCTTACGCGCCACATGGCGGATGTCGATGGGCATTTGGTCGACCTGGGCTGTTTCGCCGGGGGCTCCACGGCCTATTTGGCCGAAGGCAACCGTGCGGGCGGGGGCAAGGCAAAGATTTTCGCATTTGACCGATTTCATGTCTCTAAGAAGGCCAAAGAGGCACATCTTTATTCGCACGGTGTTGCGCCGTTTCTGGGCAGCAATATGTTACCACTCTCCCAAGAGCTTTTGGCACCTTGGGGCCCAAGTATCGTGTTCCGCAAAGGACGGATTGAGGAGCAAAAATGGGAGGAGGGATCCATCGCCGTGCTGGTGCAAGATGCCTCCAAGAATGCTGACGCAACCGCGCGTATGGCGGAGATGTTTTTCCCCTGTCTGATCCCGGGTGTTTCGGTTCTGGTGCAGCAGGATGAACTGCACTGGAAAGAGCCGTGGGCGGCGGTGCTGATGGAGCAGTTGAAGGAATGTTTCGAGCCACTGGTTCACATTCCGGGCGGCATGATGGTGTATCGCTGCGTTCAGCATGTGAGCGAAAAGGCGTTTCAAAACGGATTGGACGATATGGACGACGAGACCATGATCGCTGCGCTCACCAAGGCAAAAGCGCGGCTTAAGGATTTCGGGGTTGGGCCAAAGCTCGACCGTCAGATCGAAGGCATCCGCCTCAACCCGGGCAAACGCACGGCGTGGAGTTTCAAGACACGCCCGCCGCGCTGAAATCTAGCGCCTGTCTATGTGGTGAGCCTAAAAGCAGGGCAGGCCATCCGTCACGTGACAAGCCCCTGCCGTCAGTGCATCATCGGTGCGTGTTCAAATGGATCGATATCCCGCCGATGTGGCTTTTGGCCTGTGCGGTTTTGGCGTGGCTGCAGGCGCAGCATGCCGATCTGGGCTTTGGATTTGGATCAGGTTGGGCGCTGCCTGTCGGGACCGGGCTCGTGGGATTGGGGCTCATCCTCGTGGCGCTTGCCCTTTTTGAATTCGCCCGCCATCGCACCACCCCCATTCCGCACGAGGCGGCAAGCCATCTGATCACCTCTGGCATTTTCGCAGTGACACGCAATCCAATCTATCTGGCAGATGTTCTGATTTTAACCGGCCTCATCCTGCGCTGGGACGCGCTTTTGTCTGTGCCGCTGATTCCCTTTTTGGCCTGGATCATAGCTATCCGGTTCATCCGTGCCGAAGAGTTGCGGCTTGAGCGGGATTTTGGTGATGCATTTTTACGCTACAAGGCCGCGACTCGCCGCTGGCTTTGATACTTCGTGGCTTTGGGCCATTCACATCCGAGAACGATTGTGACAAAGGGGCGGTTCGCACTACCTGAGGGATCGGCAAAGCACGTCAATTGCGCCAGACGGGCAGGCTGAACGACAAGACTAGAAGATACGGGGGACGATGAATTGAAGATCGGAACACCTAAAGAAGTGATGGATGGCGAAAACCGGGTGGCCATGACGCCCGATTCCGCGCTCCAGCTGCAAAAGCTTGGTTATGACTGTGTGGTTGAGGCTGGCGCAGGCGCGGCGGCCGGGTTTTCGGATGCGGATTACAAGGATGCGGGCGTGCAAGTGCTCAAGAGTGCTGCGACGCTTTGGAAGAACTGCGATATCGTGGCCAAGGTCCGCGTACCAACAGACACAGAGGTCAAGCGCCTGCGCGACGGTCAGACGCTGATTTCCTTCTTTAATCCGGCTGAAAATGACAAGGGGCTGGAGGCCGCTTCGAAAAAAGGCGCAACCGTTGTGGCGATGGAGATGGTCCCCCGGATCAGCCGCGCCCAGAAGATGGATGCGCTGAGCTCCATGGCCAATATCGCGGGTTATCGCGCGGTGATCGAGGCGGGCAACAATTTTGGCCGGTTCTTCACCGGTCAGGTGACAGCGGCGGGTAAGGTTCCGCCTGCCAAGGTGCTTGTGGTTGGTGCCGGTGTGGCGGGTCTGGCGGCGATTGGGACGTCCACGTCGCTGGGTGCGATCACCTATGCGTTTGACGTCCGCCCCGAAGTGGCCGAACAGATTGAATCGATGGGTGCGGAGTTTGTCTTCCTCGATTTTGAAGAGACGCAGACAGATGGTGCGCTAACAGGGGGGTACGCCTCCCCCTCAAGCCCGGAATTCCAGGCCAAGCAGCTTGAGAAGTTCCGCGAGATGGCGCCTGACATTGACATCGTCATCACGACTGCGCTGATCCCGGGACGGCCTGCGCCGAAGCTTTGGACCAAAGATATGGTCGCGATGATGAAGCCCGGGTCGGTTGTGATCGACCTTGCGGCAGAAAGGGGCGGCAACTGTGATCTTACCGTGATGGATGAAAAGGTCGTCTCCGACAATGGCGTGACCATTGTGGGCTACACCGATTTCCCAAGCCGGATGGCATCGCAAAGCTCCACGCTTTATGCCACGAACATCCGCCATATGATGACCGATCTGACGCCTGAAAAAGACGGCACGCCGGTTCATGACATGGAAGATGACGTGATCCGCGGGTCCACGGTGACCCATAAAGGTGAGGTGACCTATCCACCGCCGCCGCCCAAGGTGAACGCCATTGCGCAACAGGCCAAAAAGCCTGAACCACCCAAGGAACTGACGGCCGAAGAAAAACGCGCCGCAGAAATGGCCGCGTTCCGCAAGCAGACGATCAATCAAGTGACCCTGCTGGGCATTGGTGGTGTGCTGTTGTTGGCCGTGGGCATGGTGGCCCCGGCAAGCTTCATGCAGCATTTCATCGTCTTTGTGCTGTCCGTTTTCGTGGGCTTCCAGGTGATCTGGAACGTGTCGCATTCCTTGCATACGCCGCTGATGGCCGTCACAAACGCCATTTCGTCGATCATCATTCTTGGGGCGATCATTCAGATCGGATCCAGCTCGGTGCTGATCACGATCCTGTCGGCGCTTGCCGTGTTTATGGCGGCGATCAATATCTTCGGTGGCTTCCTCGTCACCCGGCGCATGCTCGCCATGTTCCAGAAGTCGTAAGGGGGAAGAACCATGGATTTCGGATTTACAACCGCCGCATATGTGGTTGCGGCCATTCTTTTCATCTTCTCCCTTGGCGGATTGTCGGGGCAGGAAAGCGCCAAGCGCGCTGTTTGGTATGGCATCGTGGGCATGGCGATTGCCGTTCTGGCGACGCTGATTGGCCCCGGTCAGGCCTATTGGTTCCTGACCTTCATGCTGGTCATTCTGGGCGCGGTCATCGGCTATCAGTTGGCCACGCGCGTGCAGATGACGCAAATGCCCGAACTGGTCGCGATCATGCACTCCCTCGTGGGTCTTGCAGCGGTGTTCGTGGGCTTCAACGCCGACCTCATGATCAACAATATGGATGCGCTTTTTGCCGCCAATGACCGGGTGCTGGGCGCCACGGTGGGCGATAGTTTCACTGCCATTGGCCTGCCCAAAGAGATCTATGACGGCCTGTCGTCTTTCGGTCAGTTGATCGCGAAGAAATCGGGTGTTGAGATCACCATTCTGCGGGTTGAACTGGTGCTGGGCATCTGGATTGGTGCCGTGACCTTCACCGGGTCTGTCATTGCCTATGGCAAGCTGGCGGGCAAGGTCGATACCTCCGCCAAGCAACTGCCGGGTGGACATATGCTAAACGCGGCCGCGGCCGCAGGCTCGCTCGTGCTGGCCCTGATGTATCTAGGCGGTTCTGGCAGCTGGACGCTTGTGCTGCTGACGCTTCTGGCGCTCTTTATCGGCTATCACCTGATCATGGGCATCGGCGGCGCCGACATGCCGGTCGTGGTCTCGATGCTCAACAGCTATTCCGGCTGGGCGGCGGCGGCGATTGGGTTCAGCCTCGGCAATGATCTGTTGATCGTTGTTGGTGCGCTTGTGGGCTCCTCTGGTGCGATCCTCAGCTACATCATGTGTAAGGCCATGAACCGCAGTTTTGTCAGCGTCATTCTTGGCGGCTGGGGCGGTGCGGCGGCTGGTGAACAGCAGGCCGTGGAAGGCGAACAGGTGGCGATTGATGCCGACGGCGTGGCAGCCGCGCTCAATGATGCGTCTTCTGTCGTCATCGTGCCGGGCTACGGTATGGCAGTGGCGCAGGCGCAGCAGGCGGTGAGCGAGCTCACCAACAAGATGCGCAACCAAGGCAAGACCGTGCGTTTCGCCATTCACCCGGTGGCGGGCCGTCTGCCAGGGCACATGAACGTGCTGCTGGCGGAGGCCAAGGTGCCTTACGACATCGTGCTTGAGATGGATGAGATCAATGATGATTTCCCGGACACGGACGTGGTGATCGTGATCGGTTCCAATGACATCGTGAACCCGGCGGCGCAGGACGATCCGAATTCGCCCATCGCCGGGATGCCGGTGCTGGAGGTCTGGAAAGCCAAGCAGGTGTTCGTATCTAAGCGCGGGCAGGGCACGGGCTATTCCGGCATCGAAAACCCGCTCTTCTTCAAGGAGAACACGCGGATGTTCTATGGCGACGCCAAGGATTCCGTCAGCAAGTTGCTACCTTTGGTGGAGTGATCTTTTTCGCAGAAAAAATTGGGCGTCCGTTGACCGGGCGCCCTTTTTTGTGGCGGTTGGATGCCTCCGGCGGGAGTATTTTTGGAAAGATGAAGCATGCGGGTTGTCGTTCATCGGCGTCATGCTAGCTGGACACCACCGCAGATGTAAGGGCCGCTTCCATTTCATTAACCATGAATGCGTTAGAGCGAGTTGCGACCCAAAGTAACGGAACCTAAATGGCCCCGATTGAAGACCATCCCTTGCGATACCAGCTGGCCAACGAGCTGCACGCGCGCCCGTTTCCCCAGCTCGAAGCGCCGGCAACGATTGCCTATCTGGTGCTGAAAAAAAATGAAAATGCCGCCGCGCGAGATCGGGCGCTCGATATGGTGCATCTGGTGGAGTTGCTGGATCGGCACGGCGCGGCGCATCCGCAACCGGGTGCCACGCATTATTCTGGTCAGGTCGGGCGCCATCATCTGACCTGGGAAAGTCATGCAGAGTTTGTCAGCTATTCCGCGATTGCGGAGGCCAATGGCGGGCGGCCGTTCGACCCGGCGGATTTTGAGGTGTTTCCAGAAAACTGGCTAGAGCACGCACCGGGTTCACGCATAACCTCGGCCCTCATCCGCGTCGAACCGCGCAAAGATGACACCGCGCTGGAAAAAGACATTGCCGATTGGTTCGTGTCTGAGTCTGTGGCGGTGGCACGGGTGGTGGAAAACACCGCCGTCATCGCCGGCGATTTTCGCATTGATCCGGCAGGTCATCAGCGGTTCCTGATCAGCGTGGACCCCGATATCGGTCCGCGCCGCGCCGGTCGTGTGATGCAGCGGCTTTGCGAGGTTGAGCAATATAAAGCTATGTCCATGCTGGGCTTTTCCCGCGTCCGCGCGATGGAGGCTGATATGGGCAAGATGGAGGATCGTCTGAGCAAGATCATCGGCGGGTTGAGCGCTGCAGATGATGACGCAGAGGTAACCCTGCGGGAGCTTTTGGACATCACTGCGGAGATGGAGGCACTCAACGCAACGTCGTCCTTCCGTTTTGGCGCGACGGAGGCCTACCGCCAGATCGTGGCACAGCGCATCGACGTGCTGCGCGAGGATCGTTTCGGGTCGCGCCAGACCTTTTCGGAATTCATGATGCGTCGCTATGATCCTGCGATGCGCACCGTAAATGCCGCCAAGGAAAGGCTGGATGCCATGGTGGAACGAGCCCGACGTGCGGGCGAATTGCTGCGGACCCGGGTTGATGTGGAACGCAGCGCGCAGAACCAGTCCCTGCTGGAAAGCATGGACAAGCGCGCGGCACTCCAATTGCGCCTGCAACGCACGGTGGAAGGACTGTCGGTTGTGGCGATCAGCTACTATGCGGTCTCACTGGCAGGGTACCTGCTTTACCCGCTGTCGGAGGCGCTGGGCGTGACGCAAGGCGTTGTGACGGCCGCCGTCACTTTGCCCGTTGTGGCGGTCGTCTGGTGGCTGGTGCGTAAATTGCGGGAAAGTGTGTCTTAGAACTTTGCCATATCCGCTGATGTTTGTACGCTGGCCCGGGGATGACCGGGGGGCAAAATGCCAGATCAGATAAAAACAATGCAGCTTTATCCGCGGGCTGAGCGGATTTATTCGGAGTTGGAAGCCCTCGGTTATGACGCAGACGCGCCGGTGCCCGTGGATGTATTGAACCAGTTCGATCAGCTGCATTATCATGGGACGCAAGCGCTTGATGCAGCGATTGCCGCCTGTGACATGAAAGCTGGCCAGCGGGTGTTGGAAATCGGGTCCGGATGGGGCGGCTGCGCGCGATATCTGGCGCAGACCAGCGGTGCAGAGTTGCACGCCGTAGAATTGCAGCAAGACTATCACCGTGTCGCGCAGGATTTGACGCTGCGGTCTGGTTTGACCCCTCGTGTTTCGCATCTCAACGCCGATTTTCTGGAAGTAGATTTGCAGGATGGTGGGTATGATCATGCGGTCAGCTGGCTCGCACTTTTTCATATCCCCGATCGACCCCGGTATCAGGCCAAAATCAACGCATCCCTCAAACCCGGCGGCGTGCTGTTTGCCGAAGACCTCTTCTTGATTGCCGCGCCTGACGATGAAGCGGATTTTGCCCGCCATCTTTTTCCCAACTCTCTGGTGTCCCGCAGGGACTATGAAAGCTCTTTGCAAGAGGCGGGTTTCGATGATGTCGCGCTTACCGATATGACCGAAGACTGGGCTGAATTTACGGCAAATCGGTTGAAGGCATTCCGTGCCACGCGCCCGGCTTATGAGGCGCGCCACGGTCAGGATGGCTACACCGCGCTGCATCTCTTTTATGAAAAGATGGCCGGTTATCTGGCCGATGGTGTGGTGGGCGGGGTGCGCCTTTCGGCGCGCAAACCATTCTGATCCGGGCCCGCCTTTCTTCTTGCTATACATTTCCCTGGCGAGGCGTCGATGCCTTTGCCATCGGTGTTGGGAACAGAGCCTGCTTTTTGGGCTATCGTGCTCACAACAGCGCGATGATCGGGTCAAAGACATGGGCCTTGGCGCGAGGCGCTCTAGGTTTTTAACCAAACGGAGGACCTGCCATGACCCAATCCAATCACTTTACCCGTCGTAAGCTTCTGGGGGCAGCGGCCTCTTTGCCACTTCTGAGCGCGCACGCATGGGCCGGGGCACCGATGCTGGGGATCAGCACGCCAAAGCACCGGCGTTTCAAGCTTGGTTCCTTTGAGGTCACAATGCTATTGGCAGGCTCCGCGACGCGCGGGGAGCCGCAAACGATCTTTGGTCTCAACGCCTCAGAGGCGGATTTCGCGGCAGCCTCTGAGGCCGCCAACATTCCTTTGGATCAAGCCCAGTTTTTCTTCACTCCGGTGGTGGTAAACACCGGCGCGCAGCTTGTGCTTTTCGACACCGGGCTTAATCCGGACGCGATCACCGGGGCGTTGCAGGATGCAGGCTATAGCCCTGATCAGGTTGATTTGGTGGTGATCACGCATATGCATGGTGACCACATCAACGGCTTGATGGGGGAGGGCGGTGCAACTTTCCCGAACGCGCAATATGCCACCGGACGGGTGGAGTTCGATCACTGGGCCAAGGCGGGCAGCGACGGCTTTGACGGCAAGGTGCGTCCGCTCGCAGACAAAATGGCGATGATGGAAGACGGCGCGAGTGGTTTTTCCGGCCACACCGCTATGGCGGCTTTTGGGCACACGCCCGGGCATATGGTTCACATGATTGAATCGGACGGCCAGCAGCTTTTGATCGCGGCCGATTTTGCCAACCACTATGTCTGGTCACTGGGCAACCCCGACTGGCATGTGGTTTTTGACATGGACAAGGACGCCGCCGCCAAGACCCGGCGCCGCCTGCTGGATATGTTGGCGGCCGATAAACTGGCCTTTGCGGGATATCATATGCCCTGGCCCGGTGTGGGCTATGTGGAGGTGGCGGGCAGCGGGTTTCGCTATGTGCCCAGCTCTTACCAATTGATGCTGTGACAGGCGCGATTGTGGCTTGATCACGAGGCCATGACCGCTACCTCACGGCGATGAAAAACGCTTTGATCATCGGCGCCTCCGGCGGGATCGGGTCCGCGCTGTCCAAAGTGCTTTCGGATGGCGATGTGGCGGTCACTGGACTATCGCGAAGCGTCGACGGGTTGGATGTGACCGATGAAGCGTCTGTCGCGGCAGCTTTGGATCCGATCAGCAACGAATATGATTTGATTTTGGTCGCCACAGGCGGGTTGGAGATCTCTGACGTCCGGCCGGAGAAATCCCTCAAGGATCTGAGCGCTGAGGCAATGCTCGCGCAGTTCAAGCTCAACACAATGGGCCCGGCGCTGGTGCTGAAGCATGCGCAGCGCTTATTGCCGAAAGACCGGCGCGCGGTATTTGCCGCACTTTCGGCGCGGGTGGGTTCAATCGGGGACAATCAGTTGGGCGGCTGGTATTCCTATCGGACGGCTAAAGCTGCCCTCAATCAGATGCTGCACGGCGCGTCGATCGAATTGGGACGCAGTCACAAACAGGCGATTTGCGTGGCCCTGCACCCAGGCACGGTGGCCACATCCCTGACGCGGAAATATGTCGGCAAGCATCCTGCTGTTGCGCCGGAAGAGGCCGCACAGAACCTGATCCGCGTGATAAACGGGTTAACTGTCGAGGATACTGGTGGGTTCTTTGACTGGCAGGGCAAGCGCATCCCTTGGTAAGCCGCTCGTCCGCCCTGACGGGCAGTCTCGCTTTCGCTACTCGGTTTGCGTTTCGCTGTTGGTCTCTGGTTCTGAGGCCGATGCCAGAGCACCGTCTTCCCAGTTCCCGCTGGCCTCTTCGCCCGTGGCGTATCGCATGGATCCTTCGCCTTGCCTTGTGCCGCGCAGGAACGTGCCTTCATAGACATCGCCATTGGCATAGGTCGCAACGCCAATGCCGGTGATCTCTCCGTCCTGCCAAGCGCCTTCATAGGCAAAGCCGTTGGGCATGGTGAGCTTACCTGTGCCATCACGTTGGCCGTCTGCGAAGTTGCCCTCATACACTGCACCATCAGGGAAGGTGGCCTTGCCTTGCCCGTGGCGCTGGCCATCGCGCCATTCCCCTTCGTAGCGGTAACCATCCGAATAGGTCATCACGCCAAAGCCTTCGTTGCGGGCATTCACGAAGGTCCCTTCATAGACCACCCCGTTGGGATAGCGCGCGACACCTGTCCCGTCGATCACGCCGTTTTTCCATTGCCCATCATAGGTCGACCCGTCGGGATAGGTGATCTTGCCCGTGCCATTGGCCAGGTCATCTGCGAATTGACCTACATAAACGGAGCCATCTGGATAGGTTACCGTGCCTTGCCCGGCTATCTTGCCTTGGGCCCATTCGCCCTCATAGCGATAGCCATCGGTGCCCACAAATGTACCTTGCCCATGGCGGCGGTCATCCTCAAACGCACCTTCATAGACATCGCTATTGTTATAGACCACGCGGCCCTGACCCTGTCGCTTGCCGCTGACCAGATCACCCTCGTAGACATCGCCATTCGGCTGCGTCAGCCGACCCTGGCCGTCGATCTGGCCGTTCTTCCAAAGCCCGGTATAGACAAGCCCGTCTGACATGCGCAGAGTGCCTTCGCCTTCCCGCGCACCATTGGTCACCTGGCCTTCATAGACCGCACCATCGGGGTAGGTGACCATGGCTGTGCCGTCTTTCACACCTTCGGCCCAGTCACCCTCGTAGATATAGCCGCCGGGGCTTTCCATCCGACCACGCCCGTGGTGCATGGCGTTTAGGAACCCGCCTTCATACCGCACGCCATTGGCATAGATGGCGAGTCCATTGCCCGTGATCTTGCCATCCAGCCATTCGCCTTCATAAGTTCCACCGTCCGAGAAGGTGATCTTGCCAACGCCCTCGGGCTTGCCCTTTGCGAACTGGCCTTCATAAATCGACCCGTTCGGGAATACCGCGCGGCCCTGACCGCGAATTTCGCCATCGATCCATTCGCCGGTATATTCATACCCGTTGGGCAGCGTGTAGGTGCCCGTTCCGTGTTGCAGCCCGTCCTTGAACGTGCCCTCATAGATGCCACCATCCTCATATTGCTTGGTCTGCACCGTGCCATCTTGTGCCAGCGCCATCGGCGCGGTCGTCATCGTCACTGCAAGTGCTAGCGGGGCAATCAGCCTCATGATCATCAATGCCTCTCTGGTGGCGGTCCCAGTTCATGTCCTGCAAAAAATTCTAGTGGAGCCATTGAAGCCTGACAACGTGTTTTGCCGAAATCCGCCTCACCAATAGGTGTAATGCGCTTTCCCTCGCTCACGCTTCTGCTAAGTCTTCGCCAAAGCAGGAGCATTTGGCGTCATGACAGACCGTTTTCGCATCACCTTGGCGCAGTTGAATGCGACCGTGGGCGATCTGGCCGGGAATGCCGCGCTTGCGCGCAAAGCGTGGGACGCGGGGCGCGAAGCGGGCGCGCAGCTCGTTGCGCTGCCTGAGATGTTCATCACGGGCTACAACACCCAGGATCTTGTGATGAAACCTGCCTTTCATGAGGCCGCGATTGACGCGATCCATGCTCTTGCCAAGGACTGTGCAGAGGGACCAGCTATGGCCATCGGTGGCCCAGCGGTGGTCGAGGGGGCGCTGCACAATGGGTATTACATTCTGAAATCCGGACAGGCGCAGGCTTGCATCCTCAAGCACAACTTACCCAATGAGACCGTCTTTGATGAGGTGCGCATCTATGACGCAGGGCCGCTGGGCGGGCCTTACGTGGTTGATGGCGTGCGTGTGGGCAGCCCGATTTGCGAAGATGCATGGCACACAGATGTGTCTGAGACGCTGGAGGAGACGGGCGCGGAGTTTCTGCTGGTGCCCAACGGGTCACCCTACTACCGAGACAAAATGGCCGTGCGTCAAAACCACATGGTGGCCCGCGTGGTGGAGACGGGGTTGCCGCTGATCTACCTAAATCTTGTCGGTGGGCAGGACGATCAAATGTTTGACGGTGGCTCCTTCGTGCTGAACCCGGGCGGCGAACTGGCGCTTCAGATGCCCGTCATGGAAGAGGCGATCACCCAGCTTGATCTGGTGCGCGGGCCCGATGGCTGGCGCGCCGAGAAGGGCGATTTGGCCAAACTGCCCGACAGTTTTGAACAGGACTATCAGGCGATGGTGCTGTCTTTGCGCGACTACATGGGCAAGACCGGGTTTTCCAAAGTTCTTCTGGGTCTGTCTGGCGGGATCGACAGCGCGATCGTAGCCACCATCGCCGCTGACGCGCTGGGGCCAGACCATGTGCGTTGCGTGATGCTGCCGTCGGAATACACCTCGGACACGTCTTTGGAAGATGCCAAGGAGGTCGCGGAAAATCTGGGCGCACACTATGATTTCGTACCGATCAAGGAAGGCCGGCAGGCGATCACCAACACGTTGGCCCCGTTCTTTGAAGGCACGGAGCCAGATGTGGCCGAAGAAAACCTGCAATCCCGGCTGCGCGGCCTGCTCTTGATGGCGCTCAGCAACAAATTCGGGGAAATGTTGCTGACCACCGGCAATAAGTCCGAGGTCGCCGTGGGATACGCTACGATCTATGGTGACATGTCTGGCGGCTATAATCCGATCAAGGATCTATACAAAACGCGTGTGTTTGAGATGTGCCGCTGGCGCAATGCCAATCATCGCACCTGGATGAAGGGGCCAGAGGGCGAAGTGATCCCGGTACGGGTCATCGAAAAGCCGCCCACGGCAGAGCTGCGGCATGACCAGAAGGACAGCGATTCTCTGCCGGACTACCCGGTTCTTGATGGCATTCTGGACATTCTGATCGATCAGGACGGGTCCATCGCTGATTGCGTGGCGGCGGGATACAGTCGCGAAGATGCCAAGCGGGTGGAACACCTGATCTACATCGCCGAATACAAACGCTTCCAGTCTGCGCCCGGCACACGGCTGTCCAAGCGCGCGTTCTGGCTGGACCGGCGCTACCCAATCGTGAACCGCTGGCGGGATGGATCCTGACGCGAGCGACGAGCGGCCCGCCAATCGTGCCTAGTCAAACAGAAATTCCCCGCCTATACTGAACCGATGACCAAGCAGGATCATATCACATCCCATCAAGGCACCCGTGCGGCTTGCCTTTCTCTCCTGCTGCTCCTAAGCCGCCTCTGAGCGTGCCCTGATCCGGCGCGACCGCTCAGAGGATCGTGTTTCGCGCCAGATGCTTAGGTTTAAAAACGAGATTTACCCATGACAAACGCTGACAAAGACCGAGTGGTCATCTTCGACACGACCTTGCGCGATGGTGAACAAAGCCCCGGCGCAACTATGACCCACAATGAGAAACTGGAGATTGCGTGGCTTCTCGATGAAATGGGCGTTGATATCATCGAAGCGGGCTTTCCCATTGCGTCCGAGGGTGATTTTCAGGCAGTAAGCGAGATCGCCAAACGCGCGGAAAACTCGGTCATCTGTGGGCTGGCGCGCGCCAACTTCAAGGACATTGATCGGTGTTGGGAGGCGGTGCAGCATGCCAAAGGTCCGCGCATCCACACGTTTATCGGAACATCGCCGCTGCACCGGGCCATTCCTAATCTCACTCAGGATGAAATGGCTGACCGCATCCATGACACGGTGACCCATGCACGCAACCTGTGTGACAACGTGCAATGGTCGCCGATGGATGCCACGCGCACCGAATGGGATTATCTGGCCCGTGTCTGCGAGATCGCGATCAAAGCGGGCGCGACCACGATCAATATCCCCGACACGGTGGGCTACACCGCGCCGGTGGAAAGCGCCGATCTGATCAAGCGCTTGATCGCCGAAGTGCCCGGGGCTGAGGACGTGGTCTTTGCCACGCATTGTCACAACGACCTCGGGATGGCGACGGCAAATTCATTGGCTGCTGTTGCAGGTGGCGCACGTCAGATCGAATGCACCATCAACGGTCTGGGCGAACGGGCGGGCAACACCGCGCTGGAAGAGGTGGTCATGGCGATGAAGGTCCGGGGTGATATTATGCCCTATTACACCGACATCGACACCACCAAGATCATGCATGTCAGCCGCCGTGTGGCCACGGTTTCGGGCTTCAACGTGCAGTTCAACAAGGCCATCGTGGGCAAGAACGCCTTCGCCCATGAAAGCGGCATCCATCAGGATGGCATGCTGAAAAACGCCGAAACCTTTGAGATCATGCGCCCCGAAGATGTGGGTCTCACGGAAACCAACATCGTCATGGGCAAGCATTCAGGCCGCGCGGCGCTGCGGTCCAAGCTCAGCGATCTGGGTTATGAGCTGGCGGATAATCAACTCAACGATCTTTTCGTGCGGTTCAAGGAACTCGCCGACCGAAAAAAAGAAGTCTATGACGACGACCTGATCGCGCTGGTCACCGCCGGAGAGGACGTTGAAAATGACCGTCTTCTGGTCACGTCGCTGGCCGTGCATTGCGGCACATCTGGCAAGGCGAAGGCAGAATTGGTGATGTCTGTGGATGGCGAAGAAAAATCCGCCACAGAAAACGGTGACGGCCCGGTTGATGCCACCTTCCGCGCGGTACGTGCGCTGCATCCCAACACCGCGCGGCTGTCGCTCTATCAGGTGCACGCGGTGACCGAAGGCACGGATGCCCAGGCCACAGTGACCGTCCGGCTGGAGGAAGACGGGTTCATTGCCACAGGGCAGTCTGCCGACACCGACACCGTGGTTGCCTCCGCCAAGGCGTACGTGGTGGCGCTCAACCGGCTTCTGGTGCGGCGTGACAAGTTAAGCGGCAAGGATCGGCGGGAGATCAGCTACAAGGACGTGTCCTGAGAGGCTGCTCTTCGCTCCCACGCGGGCGCGCCTGGCCTACGCAGAGTGATCTGTGCAGATCCGCACTGGCGATAGATGGGGCCGCGAATTACGTTGACCCTTGCACTTAGGTAAAGCAGGCAATCCGTGGCCCGGTCCGACACACAAGAAAAAGGTTTCCGCACGATCCGAGAGGTCGCGCCCTACCTTTGGCCCGACGGTGAGCCGTGGGTCAAACGGCGGGTCGTGGCAGCGCTGATCGCGCTTTTTCTGGCCAAGCTTGTCGCGGTTGGCACGCCGTTTTTCTACAAGGGCGCGGTGGATGCCTTGTCGGGTGAGGCGTCAGACGCAGCCTGGGTGCTGGCGTTAGGTGCTGTCGGTCTCACCATCGCCTACGGTATGGCGCGGTTGCTCAACATCGGGTTTCAACAGCTGCGCGATGTGATCTTTGCCCGGGTTGGCCAGAGGGCGCTACGGCAACTGGCCCTGCGCACCTTCCGGCACATCCATCAGATGTCGCTCAGCTATCACATCACGCGCAAAACCGGCGGTCTGTCGCGGATCATCGAACGGGGTGTGAAGGGGGTGGAGTTCCTGCTGCGTTTCCTTTTGCTCTCCGTTGGGCCGCTGCTGATTGAGCTTTTGATGATTTCCATCGTGCTGTGGGCGTTTTTCGACTTTTGGTATCTGGTGGTCGTGATGGGGGTGGTGATCCTGTACATCGCCTTCACCATCAAGGTCACTGAATGGCGCGTCCGTCTGCGAAAACAGATGAATGATCAGGATACCGATGCCAATCAGAAGGCCATCGACAGCCTGCTCAATTTCGAGACCGTCAAGTATTTCGGCGCCGAGGGACGTGAAGCCGCGCGCTATGACGTGGCGATGGAGGGCTATGAGACAGCCGCGCTCAAGACCTCCTATTCGCTGGCCTTTCTGAATGCGGGCCAGGCGCTGCTGATCACCTCCGGCTTGGTCGGTGTGATGATCATGGCGGCTTATGGTGTGCAGGCAGGTACCATGACGGTGGGGGATTTCGTGATGGTCAATGCGTACATGATACAGATCACCATGCCTTTGAATTTCCTCGGCTTTGTCTACCGCGAAATCCGCCAGGCGCTGGTGGATATGGGGGAGATGTTTGACCTTTTGGAACAAAACACCGATGTGGCCGACAAACCGGATGCCAAAATGCTGAAAGTGGATGGCGGCAAGGTCAGTCTTGAAAACCTCTCATTTGCTTATGCCAAAGACAGGCCCATCCTAAAGCGTGTTTCCATCGACGTGCCTGCAGGGCAGACCGTGGCCATCGTGGGCCCGTCAGGGTCGGGAAAGTCGACCATTGGTCGGTTGCTCTTTCGGTTTTACGACGCAGGCAGCGGGGCGGTGCGGATCGACGGGCAGGATATACGCGATGTGACACAAGAAAGCCTGCACGCCGCCATCGGTGTGGTGCCGCAGGACACCGTGCTCTTCAATGACACGATCGGCTACAACATCGCCTATGGGCGCGATGGTGCCACGCAAACCGATATCGAGGCAGCGGCGAAGGCGGCGCAGATCCATGATTTCGTAATGGGCCTGCCCGATGGCTATGACACGCAGGTGGGGGAACGGGGGCTGAAGCTTTCGGGAGGTGAAAAGCAGCGTGTCGGCATCGCCCGAACATTTTTAAAGGATCCGCCCATTCTGCTTCTCGATGAGGCGACAAGCGCGCTCGATACTGAAACCGAACAGGGCATTCAGGAGGCGTTGTCCCGAGCGAGTGAGGGGCGCACCGTCATTACCATCGCGCACAGGTTGTCGACCGTGGCCGAGGCAGACCGGATCGTCGTGCTGGAGGCCGGTGAAGTCGTGGAAGAAGGTCGTCATACAGACCTGTTGGAACGCGATGGGCGTTACGCGGCACTATGGCGATTGCAAACCAGCGAAGACGCTCAATTATAGCGGTTGCTTATCGGTTTGTTGCAAAATAACCACTAAATCGGTCACGTGTTAACGCTTCTTGACTCAGATCGGACTCGTCAATAGCAGTTTCATAACGCGAACAAAACACGACCAGCGAGCTTCACGTTAGCCATTACGCGTTTTGCATTAATGGAAATCGGGAAGGAGCTGGTATGTCTCATATCAGAAACGTATTGCTATTGGGGTCCACCAGCATGGGCCTCGCATTGTCATCTACGGCGGTGAGCGCACAGGATGGCGCTGTTGATCTTGGGACGTTGCTGCTGGGTGAAAGTAAGCGGGAGGTGCGCACGGATACGGCGACTTCTGTGACCGTCATCGATGAGACCGAGATCAAAGACCGTCAGGCAGGCACTATTGCGCAATTGATCGACTCTGTGCCGGGTGTGAACCTGATCAACGGTGGTACGCCAGTGGGTTCGGGGATCAACATCCGCGGTTTCGGTTCGAACTTCACGTTCGGGACTGACAACAAGGTACTGATCCAAATTGATGGTGTGACCCGTGGTGCGGAAGAATTTTACCGCAACTCAACGCAGCTGTTTACCGACCCCTATCTCTTCAAAGAGGTGGAAGTTATTCGTGGCACGACCGGTTCGTTTGAATTTGGGTCTGGTGTCGTGGGTGGCGTTGTACGGCTTGAAACCATTGACGCATCCGATGTTCTTGATGGTGAGCTTGGGTTCGCGTTCCGTCCCCTCGTTGAATACCGTTCAAACGGTGAAGGGGTGACGCGCTCTGGTACGTTTGCATGGGCACCAACCGAGCGAGCAGAATTCCTGTTCAACTACACCCAGCGGGAACTGGGTGTTCGTGTTGACGGATCTGGCAACCCAATCAACGCAGCCGCCGGATCGGTTGATGATCCGTCATGGCTTCTCAAGAGCAAGCTGAGCTTTGGCAACGACAATGAACACAGCGTCGAGGCGTCCTTCACGGAAGCAAAAACGTCCCAATTTGACGTGCCGTTCGAGTCGTTCACATCGAGCCCCGCATTCAACGGTAATGTTGACCGGTTTGTGGACTCAACGACTTTGGCGGTGAAGTATGGGTTCAATCCTGTCGACAACGATCTGATCGACTTTAGCCTTCAGTATTCGTTTGCAGATGAGAAGATCATCTTGCGTTCGGTATCACCCGGTGGTGGTTTTGTTGGTGCGACTTTCAACGCGGACCAAGTTTACAAGACGTCTACTATCACAGCGAAAAACCGAGCTATTTTCAATACTGGTGCGCTGGAGCACAATCTGGTCGCTGGGATTGAGTGGCAGTTCCGCGAGCGGCCGTTTCTTGGCGTAAGTCAGCAAATAAATGGTGTTCCAGCCGGACACAAAGAAAGCTATGCCTTTTTCCTAGTCGATGAGATTGATGTAGGCAACTGGACGTTTACGCCGGCAATTCGGTATGAGTCACAAACGCGGCGCGCAACAGAGATCGGCGATACGTATGCACAAAGCGCATTCATGGGCGGGATATCCACTCGCTATGAATTCAACAATGGCTTTGCCGCTTTCGGTAGCGTGGCCTACACCGAGGTGCTCCCGATCATCGATGATGTTCGTATTGTCGGCTTTGGGTTCTTCGGCACGACCGAAATTCCCGCTATAAGAACGTCTGAAAAAGCGCTGACGTATGAGGTTGGTGGTTCTATTGATCGTCTCGATGTTTTTAGATCCGGCGATCAGTTGGCCTTGAAAGGCAACTTTTATTTCACCGAGCTTCGCGACGTTAACTCCTTCACCGATGTCAGTAGCGTCGATACAATGGGCTTTGAGTTGGAAGGGTCTTACGAGACGCAAGAAGGCTACTACGTTGATGTGAATGGTCAGATTGTGGACGCCACTGAAACGCTCGATACTGGTGCAACCCAAGTGTTTAGCGGGATCACGCAAGACAACATCCGGACTACAATCGGCCGCAAGTTCGCGAGCGGTGTCGATGTCAGTTGGGAAGGCATTTACGGCGAGGGTGGTCGTACCAGCTCTGGCCGCTTGGCGTCCGACTACTTCGTCAACAACTTGCGTGTGACTGTGGCGCCGGAAGAGGGCGTATGGAAAGATACCGAGTTCCGCCTGAGCGTAGAAAACGTATTCGACCGCAGCTACCGCCCGCAATTGGCGGCGCGGCAAGCTGAAGGCCGCAACTTCATCTTCTCGGTCGCACGCAAGTTCTAATTACAAACAAAAAGCAGAGAGACAAACTTGGCCCGGCATTGATGTGCCGGGCCTTTTTCTTGCGAGATCTTACGCGATTGCGGCGATCTTGCGCAGTTCGAATTTCTGGATTTTGCCGGTCGAGGTTTTGGGCAATTCCTGAAACACCACCTTCTTGGGGGTCTTGAACCCGGCCAGGCGTTCGCGGGCGAAGGCTATGATCTCTTCGCTGGTGGCCTGCGCGCCGTCCTTCAGTTCGATGAAGGCACAGGGCACTTCGCCCCATTTATCATCGACCAGCGCCACCACCGCGCAAAGCGATACCGCCGGGTGGTGCATCAACGCGCCTTCGACCTCAACGGAGGAGATGTTCTCGCCGCCCGAGATGATGATGTCTTTGGCGCGGTCAGCCACTTTGAGATACCCGTCGGGGTGCTGGTAGGCGATATCGCCAGAATGGAAGTATCCGCCGGCGAACGCTTCTTCGGTGGCCTTGGGGTTCTTCAAATACCCTTTCATCACCGCGTTGCCCCGGATCATGATCTCACCCTGGGCGGTTTCATCCATGTCGATCTGGGTCATGGTGTCGGGATCCATAGCCGTGATGTTTTCCATCATCGGCATCAGAACGCCCGTGCGCGCCTTGATGGCGTAGCGATCTTCCTCAGGCTCCGCATCCCATGCCGCGTGCCACATGCACTCTGTCACGTGACCATAGGTTTCCGTCAGGCCGTAAACCTGCGTGACGTTGAACCCCAACGGCTCAATCGCCTTGAGCGTGGCGGCTGGGGGCGGCGCACCGGCGGTGAAGACCTGCACGATGTGGTCGAAATCGCGGCGGTCGGTTTCTGAGGCGTTGATCAGCGTGTTCAGAACGATGGGGGCTGCGCCGAAATGGGTGACGCCTTCATCGGCGATGCCGTTGTAGATATTGGCCGCCGTGATGTCGCGGCAGCAGACGACCGTGCCGCCCATCATGGGCATGGCCCATGTGTGGTTCCAATTGTTACAGTGAAACAGCGGCACAATGGTCAGGTATTTGGAATGCCGCGGCAGGGGCCAGGTGATCGCGGTGCCCATGGTCATCAAATAGGCGCCGCGGTGATGGCAAACCACACCCTTCGGTCGCCCCGTGGTGCCGGAGGTGTAGTTGAGTGATATGCTTTCCCATTCGTCTTCCGGCATGATCCAGTCAAAATCCGGATCTCCGCTGGCCAAAACGTCTTCGTATTCCGGGTAATCCGTCATCGCGGTAACACCGGCATGGGGATCTGCGACCTCGATGATCTTGGGGGCAGGGCCGTCCATCTCTTCAATGGCCACTTGCACCACGGGCATGAATTGCGGGTCGACGAGGACGACCTTCGCTTCCCCGTGACTGAGGATGTAGGAAATCGTGTCCGCCTCAAGACGGATGTTGATGGCGTTGAGGACGGCACCACAGGCAGGCACGCCGAAATGAGCCTCCACATGGGCTGGGATGTTGGGC
>JBCCNB010000035.1:0-38231 GCA_039026055.1 Pseudomonadota bacterium
AACGCGTCCGCCTGGTCGGCGCTCTCAAAATATCTTGTGATGACCGTTGTCATGATACCTCCACTGGGTTGGTCGTTGGTCCAGACGGATCTGTACCGGTTCCGCTAAGTTTGCCGGACGCCCGGGACGCGAGCAGGGGAACGGCGACGAAGACAGCCAACGCTAGGAACCCAATCTCTAGCGTGAATACAAAATTGTAGGGCGTGTGCGGCATAAGTCCTGGAAATGCTCCGGTGCCGACCAAAACGTCCCTGATGATCCCGGCCATGGCGACGCCAAGGCCTGCGCACGTGGCCTGCACGGCCCCCCATGCGCCAAGTGACAGGCCGATCTGGCCTTTGGGCGCGCGGCGGATCGTGGATGTAAGCGTGGCGTGGCCGAAAAGCCCGGCGCCGAGCCCCGTGGCGAAGACACCCGCGACGAAAAGGGCAGGGCCCCAGAAGGCCGAAGATAGAATGACGGCCATGAACCCCGGTACACCGATGATTGCAGCTTTCATTGCAAGACTTGCAGGATCACCACCGCGGCCAAGAACGCGGGATGCGATGCCAAAACCGATCAGCGTCCCACCGGCGAGCATCGCTGTCAGTTTCGTCGTTTCCGCCACACTGAGGCCAAGCGCCTGTCCGCCATAAGGTTCCAGCAGCACATCCGCCATGCTGAATCCAAATGTGCCAAGCCCAATCAAGATCAGCAGGCGCAGCGCGCCGGGCTGGCCCATGAAGCGAGCCCATTCAGCTTTGAACGCCTTGGGTGCAGCCGTTTCCATGTCCCGCGCCCGTTCCCGGTCGCGGGACTCCTGTTTCCACAGAGCCAAGAGGTTGAGTGCCACGGTCACCACCGCAGTGCCTTGAATAACCTGAATAAGCCGTCCTGGCGTGTAGTCTGCCAGAAGTGCGCCATAGACCAGCGCCGCGAGTACCATCCCGAAGAGCAGCATCACATACATGAGGCCTACCACCTTCGGGTGGTCTTCGTCTTTCACCAGATCGGTGGCCAGGGCAAGGCCAACGGTCTGGACAATATGAATGCCCGCGCCCACCAAAAGGAAGGCCAGTGCTGCCGCTGACAGGCCAACGATGCGCGGGGTATCATGGGCCTCAGCATAGCCTGAGAGCACCAACAGGGCGAAAGGCATAATGGCAAAGCCGCCAAATTGATAGAGCGTGCCTTTCCAGATATACGGCACACGCCTCCAGCCCAGAGCAGAGCGATGCGTGTCCGATTTGAAACCGATAAATGCCCGTAGTGGCGCAAAAAGAAGTGGGATCGCGAGCATGAGTGCGACCAGAGAGGCCGCGACATCCAGCTCAACAATCATGACCCGGTTGAGGGTGCCAACAAGCAACACCAGCGCCATCCCGACTGTCACCTGAAACAGGGACAATCGCAGCAAGCGCGAAAGCGGTACATTGTCTGTCGCTACATCTGCGAAGGGCAAATAGCGCGGCGCAATGGAAACCAACTTGCGCAGGGAATATGCGCGGAAGTTACTCATGGTGTGTCCAAGCCAGCTGTTGCCGCATTAGCCCAGACCGCGCAGGGGTGTCCGCGCGGTCCGGGAAATCCGGAGGAACCGCCACCGGCCAACAGCCAGTGGCTCGTTCTTTCTGCCGACAGATTAATCGGCTTCCGGGATCACAGCGGACGCCATCGCATCCGATTGCAGAACCGCCTTGGTCACTGTGCCGTCTGGTAGCGTCACGGTGATGACGCCATCTTCGACATAGGACGCTTTGGCAGTGTTGCTGTCCAGCTCAAGTGCTGCCTGATCACCTGTGCCCATCGGCACACCCTGAAGGAAATCATCCACCCAGGAGGTGTTGCTCAGCACGGCAACATGGACTGCGAAAGAACCCACGGCAACGGCACCAAGGAAAATTGGCACACCGACTGTCGGGGAAACGACCAACCACATTTTTGAGTTATTCATGGCTTAACCTTTCTTCCCTTCAGCCCAACCAGGGCGTTGTTGCGGCCACCAGGAAGTGTGCCAGCAGCGCAAGCGCGCCAAACACACGGGTGCCATCGATCAGGTAGCTATGTACCTCTTCGGCCTCTTTCAGTGTCAAGCCGGTCGGCCACACCTTATCATCGTCGGACATATCCGATCTCCTCATAGTTTTAGAAGACGAGACGCGACCACCCGTTCGGTATTCCAAACAGAAAACCCGCCTCACGACCTTTCGGCGCGGTAAAAGTCGATATTTCATTGTGTAAGCTTTTCCTGACAAAGTAAATGTAAACCTTTGCCTGCAAGGCGAAAAAATGCCTAATTTGTTGGTTTTATTGCCTTCTAAATCTGGAAAATTCTTTGAAAAGAACGCCTGGACGCGGATCAAAACATCGCAAATCCCCGCTCATTGGTCACTTCAGCTAACCGATTCCGTAAATCGGACACATCTGAAAACGCAAAATTGACCTGCTGGTCGAACAATTTAACCAAATGAATATACCGGTCCTGACCTGGCAGACTGTGCCGGCAGGCGGGGGCAGCCTCACATGCAGAAAACAAAAAGCGCGGGCCAATATTTTGGGGCCCGCGCCTTGTGGTGTCATGTGCCGCTGATCAGAAGATGACGAAGTTCTTGTCGACCATCATACCCAGCCCAAGCCCAATTATGAGGGCCAGGGCCAGTTTTATGCTTCGCGATGACATCGCCTTACGCTTCCTTGGCAGACGCGCTTGAAACGCCACCCGTCTGCTTTTTGCGGAAGCGCGCCTTGATGCCATCCCACATCTTGGCCATGCCCAGCGGCTCGTAGATCATGAAGACGATGATCAGAACCCCAAACACCACCAGTTCGATCGATGAAATGATCGTCGCGTCAATCGCTCCGTGGAAGAGTTCATTGCCAAGTGTGTTCAACACCACCGGGAAGAGCAGAATGAATGCCGCCCCGATAAAGGCACCTTTGATTGTACCAAGGCCGCCCAGGATCACCATGAAGAGGATCCGGAAGGACAGTTTGATGTCAAAGGCTACCGGCTCCATCGACTTCAGATACGTGAAGGCAAAAAGGGCCCCCGCGACCCCGCAAAAGAATGCGGAGATCGCGAAGGCCTGGAGTTTGGTCTTGAGCAGGGAGATGCCCATGGATTCCGCCGCGATGTCCATATCGCGAACGGCCATCCAGTTTCGACCAGTGCTTCCTCGGGTCATGTTGATGGCAAGAATGGTGAGGAAAGCGGTAACCACCAAAACGACGATGTACATCTCAAGCGGCGTGGTGAATTCCTTGCCGCCAATAACGATGTCCTGCGCCGTGATGATGCCCGAGGTGTCGTAGTTCTTGAACCATCCGAACTTGTCGATCATCCAGATGATGAAGAACTGCGATGCCAGTGTTGCGACCATCAGATAGATCCCGCGGACCCGCAGGGAGGGCAGGCCGAAGATGATCCCGAAGGCTGCCGCGATCATGCCGGAAAACATCAGGTTGATCGGGAAAGGCATCCACGGGACCCGAAGCTCTAGGTTAAAGAGCGCGAAGGCCCCCGCGGCCATGAAGCCCGCGGCCCCAAGGGCCAGCTGACCGGCATAACCCATGACGATCTGCTGGCCGATGGCTGCAAGGGACAAACACAGCCATGGGATCAGGATGGACGAATACCAGTAATCCGTCTGAATAAGCAGCGGGATCACAGCAAGGCCGATCACCATCAGCATCACAAAGTTAGTCACGTCAGCGCGGCCGAAGCTCATGAATATGGGTTGTTGTCTCATAATCTCTCTCCTCACACGCGCCGAATAATCTTCTCACCGAAGAGGCCCTCGGGCCGCCACAGCAAGAAACAGATGGCCAAGACGAACGGCGCCCAAACCTCGATGCCGCCGCCAAAGTACGGCCCGATATAGACTTCCAGCACTTTCTCGGATGCGCCGATGATCAGCCCACCGACAATGGCCCCGGGGATCGATGAGAACCCCCCGATGATCAGGACCGGCAGGGCCTTCAAGGCGAGATCAACCAAGGCGAATTGTACCCCCGCCCGGGCCCCCCACATCATCCCGGCGACCAAAGCCACCACGCCTGCCGCAGTCCACACCAGAAGCATGATCGAACTCAGCGGAATACCGATGGAGCTTGCCGCACCCGGATCATCCGCCACAGCGCGCAGGCCGAGGCCCATCTTGGTGTATTTGAAGAGCAGCGCGAGCCCAATGATCAGCCCTGCCGCCACCAGACCAGCGGTCAGGTCGAGTGCAGAGATAAAGAGGCCCGTGCTGTCGACAATCCACGGGATTGGGAAGTCGCCAATGCCTAGGTCGAGGCGGCGTACTTCGACGCCCCAGGCTGCTTGGGCGAGGCCTTCGAGCACAAAACCAAGGCCAATTGTGGCCATCAGCACCGTGTCTTCGCTTTCATTCATTAGCGGTTGCAGGACCAATCGTTGGGTCGCAAAGCCCACAAGACCCATCAGCAGGATGGTCACAAAGAAGGCTAGGACAAACGGTATGCCCAATTCCATGAAGCCCACGAAGGACAGCACGGCGAAGAACACCATGGCACCTTGGGCAAAGTTGAAGGTTGAAGACGCTTTGTAGATCAGGACAAACCCCAAAGCGACCAGTGAATACATTGTGCCCGCCAGAAGACCTGCCAGCACAACTTCAAGGAAAAACAGAAACTCAGTCATGTGCCACCCCCAGATAGGCGTCGATTACGTCTTGATTGTTGCGAACCTCGTCGGGTGGGCCGTCGCCAATGATCTTGCCGTAATCCAGCACCACCACATTGTCCGAGATATCCATAACCACGCCCATATCGTGTTCGATCAGGACCATGGTCGTGCCCAGTTCATCATTCACTTTCAAAATGAACCGGCACATTTCGCGCTTTTCTTCCACGTTCATGCCCGCCATGGGCTCATCCAGAAGCAGCACATCCGCCTCGGTGGCGAGCGCGCGGCCCAGCTCCACCTTCTTCTGAAGGCCGTAAGGCAGCTTGCCCACTGGCGTGTGCATGATGTCCTGGACTTCGAGGAATTCTACGATCTCTTCGCACTTTTCCAGATTGGCCTTTTCCTCGGCCCGCGCCGATGGCATCTGGAACGCAACAGACAGGAAGTTTGCGTGCATATGCAGCTTGCGCCCCACCAGAATGTTGTCCAGCACCGACATCCGCTTGAACAACGCAAGGTTCTGGAAGGTGCGTGAAATGCCTTCTTCCGCGATGATCTTCGGTGTGATCACATCCAGCTTCCGTCCTTTGAAATGGATGGAGCCTTCCTGCGGCTTGTAGATCCCGTTGATGCAATTGAGCAGCGATGACTTGCCCGCGCCATTCGGCCCGATGATCGCCTTGATCTCATGTTGCAGCACCTTGAACGAGGTGTCTGTGATGGCTTTGACACCCCCGAAACTGAGTGAGATGTTGTTCACCTCAAGGATCGGATCACCGATCGGGAATGATCTTGTATCGTCTAACATGTTCCCCCTCCCGCGTCAGTGGATGCCCGCGTGGGAGGAACTCTCCTCACGCAGCACATCGCGGAAATTCTTGCGCCCTTCCTTGGAAATCCCGAGGTAGAGCTCTTTGACCTTGTCATCAGCCAGCAGGTCCTTGGCGGTGCCGTGCAGCATCACGTGACCTGTCTCAATGATGTAGCCATAGTCAGCATTTTTCAGCGCCACGTTGGTGTTCTGCTCGGCCAGAAGGATGCTAACGCCCTCCTTGCTGTTGAGCTCCTGCACGATGTTGAAGATCTCTTCGACCAGCTGCGGAGCGAGGCCCATAGACGGTTCATCCAGCAGCAGCATCTTCGGCTTGGCCATCATTGCGCGGGCAACGGCAACCATCTGTTGCTCCCCGCCAGAGGTGTAGCCTGCCTGGCTTTTTCGCCGCGTCTTCAGACGGTTGAAATAGCCATAGATCTTTTCCAGTTCATCGTTGATCTGTGCCTTGCTGAGCTTGCGTGAATAGGCGCCCGAAATGATGTTCTCTTCCACCGTGAGGTGTCCAAAACAGCGACGCCCTTCCAGCACCTGAACAAGCCCTAGGCCCACCATCTGCGCTGGATCTTGGCCCTTCACTGCCGTCCCATCATAGGTGATGGACCCGCGCGTGACCTTGCCGCGTTCCGCCGCCAACATGGTTGAAATGGATTTCAGCGTGGTGCTTTTGCCCGCGCCATTGCCGCCCAGAAGGGCCACGATCTTGCCCCGTGGGACAGAGAGTGTGACGTCATGCAGCGCAGAGATCACGCTGTCATACACCACCTCAATGGAGTCGATCTCCAGAATATTATCGGTCGCTTTGTTCATGAGAACCCCGTCACCCGCTTAGAATTCGAAATGTGCACTGCGCTTGTCATCCGCGTCGGTGCGATGTGCAGGGGGCCACGTTGGGCGGCCCCCCGCATCAGACTTCAGGAAGAGGTATTATTACCCGCAGTCTCTCGGCGTGATGCCGTTCTCTTCGGCGAACTTCGCAGCAGAGGCTTCCACCAGGCCACGGATGTAGCCCGGATCCAGCGGCTCTTCCCAATCGGAGACCTGCTGGAACTTTTCACCATCCCACTGCATCATCGCGAACTTACCCGCGCCTGCGTTTTCCGCGCAGGACATCGCGAAAGGCGCGATCATGCCTTTGATGCCAAGCTCTTCGAGGCGCGCATCATCCATCACAAGGTTTTCATACCCTGCCCGGAATTCCGCGCCGGTTACGGCTTTGCCGACCTTGTCGTGCATCTCTTGGGCCACGCGCAACGCTTCGATATACGTCACAGCAGCACCCAAGCCACGGTTCCAGTAGACAGTGCCGATACGGCTTTCTTCGGCCAGGTTACCCTTGCCCGCACCATAGACAGTTTCCTTGATGGACTGGACCAGTGGAAATTGATCCCCCGGAAGCGCGTTGGCCATGGCATAGGTGCCGGTGGCGGCGTCGCCTGCTGGGAACATGTCTTCTTCGGCAGCACCGAAGGTGACATAGATCAGCTTTTCACGGTCAAATCCGATCCGGGCTGCGTTGGTCATTCCGGTGGAGTTCATGCCAGACCCCGCACCCCAGAACGTGACCCAATCGGGACGCTCTTTGCGGACCTGCAGCCACTGGGACTGCTGTTCCAGACCGGGCGGCGGGATGGAGATTTCCACCAGCTCTGCACCCCAATCCGCAAGGATTGCGCGCATCGCGGGCAGAGGCTCCCGACCATAGGCACTGTCGATGTGCATGTGGACAATCTTCTTGCCCTTCATGTTCTCGATGCCGCCTTCCTGTTCCGCCATGAACTTCAGCTTCACAGCCATCTGCGACCAGTAGTGGCCCGCTGCGTTGAAGACCCACGGCCAAACCGTGCCATCTGCCGCGTCCGTCCGGCCATAGCCGTACTGCGCCAGAACAACCTCATCTTCGGCCATCCGGTTGATCACGGCATAGGCGCCGGGCGTGCCCAGCGTGTCAAACACCACGATCTTCTGACCGTCCTTTTCCAGCAGACGCTGGTAGCATTCCACCGTCTTCACGGCGTTATACTCAGTCTCGCATTCCTGCCATTCGAGCATCACTCCGTTCACGCCGCCATTCATGTTGACGTAATTGAGGTAGTCGATCTGCGCACCGTAATACCCGGTGCCCATGGCAGAGTAAGGACCCACACGGCTTGAGGCGATGGGGAAATATTGTGTTTCCTCCGCCACAGCCATGTCCGCTGCAACGAGACCCGTGGCCACAGCTGCAGCAGCCAGCCAGTTTCTATAGCGATGTTGCTTCATTTAGCTTCCTCCCAAGTTAAGCGTTTGTAGCTGCGTGGCTGTGCGGCCCCCACCGCACGCACCGCGCATGATAAAACGCGCTAAAACCGGTTGCCCGGATTCGTCATTCAGACGGGTTCCCCTGACCAAGGAGTGACAGTTCAGTTTTTGTCCCTTCTCGGCACCCAAGGTTTTGCGCTCTCCTCAAGCGCGAAACCCCTTTGGGCAACCGACGTCTTGCGACGATGCACTGACGGTATGTCGCACCCCCTTGTACGTCAACAAATTATTATTACTTTTCAGTCAGTTAGAATTTTTCGCCGCGTTGCGGAAAGGTCAAAATGTCCGGAATTTTCGGACTAGTAAGCCTGCGACACGGTCAAAATGTCCACTTATTGGGCGGGATCCACCGGCGCAGGGGACAAATTGTCCGCGGCCGGAAACCAGACGGAAAACACAGCGCCTTTGCCTTTTGGGCTATTCACCGTGATCAAACCACCGACTCGGGTGACCAAAGTCTGAGAGATCGACAAGCCCAAGCCTGACCCTGTTCCCAATTTTGACGTCATGAACGGATCGAAAACGCTGTCGATTCTCTCGGCGGGGATGCCGGGGCCGGTATCCTCCATCACAATCTCGGCCCCTCGTTCGCCGTCACGTTCTGCGGGCCGTGTGCGGATTGTCAGGGTGCCCCCCGGGCTATCTTCGGTGTCCATGGCTTGTGCCGCATTGACGGCAAGGTTCACGATCACTTGTTGCAGCTCCGTCTCAACAACGCGGAAGGGAGGAGCGGGACCCAGATCCAGCTTTGTGTCGATCTTGTGCTTGCGCAGGTCGGCGGCAACCAGCACCAGCGAATCCTCCACCGACTTTGCGGCATCCACTGTGGTGGTCAGATCGGACATCTCTTCCGGCCGGGTGAAGTTTAGCAATTTGCCCACGATGATATTGATGCGGTGGGCCTGCGCGTCGATCAGATCAAATTCAGTCTTCAATTCGGCCGCCTGTTCAGGCGGCAGATCGCGTCGAATGATCTCCAGATTTCCTTGAATCACTGCCACGGGGTTGTTGATTTCATGCGCCACGCCGGCGGTAATCTCGCCCACGGTTGCCAGCTTTTCGGACATGACCAGCTTGGCGAATGTGGCTTCCAGTTTTCGATTGGCTTCCTGCAATTCCTGAGTGCGTTGTTCCACCAGATCATTGAGGTTCTCGGCATAGTCTCTGAGCGAGGCATCCCTCTCTTCAACCTGGTCGAGCAACCGATCCAGGTGACGCGCCACCGCGCCGATTTCATTCTGTTCGCCCACTGTCCCGATCCGGGCATCCAGCGCGCCCCCCTCAGCCCGCGCCATGGTGGCCGTCATCCGTTCCAGCGGCGAAAAGATCCCGCGTGCGAGCCACAAGAAGAATGGGATAGACAGCGCCACAACCGCAATGAAGGCGACGATAAGGACGACGATCGTGGTGTTGCGCTGCGCCACGAAGGGCGCCTCCAAGAAGCCGGTATAGAGCATCCCGATCCGATTGCCGGAAATGTCCGACAGCGGCACGTAGCCTGAGATATACCAGTCATTCACAACAAACGCGCGATCAAGCCATGTGCGCCCGGTTTCCATCACCTGCCGCCACACCACCTCAGACACACGCGTGCCCAAGGCGCGGGAACCTTCGAACATTCGTACGTTGGTGGAAATGCGCACATCATCGAGAAACAGTGTGGTCGTCCCGGTGCGCGAAATCTGTCCGTCCTCATCGCGGTAGATGAGCCCGTTCATCGTGTCGATCACGTCCAGATTGCGGTTCAGCAGTCGCCCGCCCAGCAACACGTCATCGCCTTCGGCCGACCTGTGCGCGGCCAGAATGAACATGCCCCGGCTTTCCACATTCCGGTCGATCTGGCGCGCAGCTTCTGTTGGGACAAGCGAGATCGCTGCGCGGTCTGCTAATTCATTGGAAATCCCACGCAAGGCCGTTTCGTTTAACAGCACCAGGTGCGCGATAGGGTCATCCGGGGCCGCCGCCATCGCCACTTCACGCGCGGCGTTGGACAGGTTGGAATCCCAAACTGACCGCCAGACCAAAAAATCCAGCCCCATCTCATTGCGCTGCCGAGCCAGAAAGGCAGAAAGCGCCACTGGCCCTTGGGCCTCTGCCCGGGCAAAGCCCACGGATTTCGCCAGCGCCGAAACTTCTGCTGCCTGCGTGGCTTCAATGCGTCCGAAATACTGTTCCGCGACGCGCAGGTCGCTGGCCACTTTGGCGATCAACAGGTCATTGTAGCGATCAATCCATCGCACCATGGTCACGCCGAACAGAAGCGGCAGCACCACCATCAACGGCAAAAGCGCGATGACCAAAAGGCGAAGGCGAACAGACCGCATCGCTCAGACGCCCCAAGCCTGACATTTGCGATCAATGGTCTTGCGCGCCACACCCAGCCGCCGCGCCGCTTCCGCCCGGTTGCCATTGCAGGCCTCCAGAACCGCAAGGATGTGGCGCTGTTCAACAGAAGCGAGGCTTTCCACCTCAACCTGATCGGTTGTATTGCCCAAGGCGTCATCGAAATTGTGGTGTATCAGTGCTCGCTCCACCGTGTTGCGAAGCTCCATCACATTGCCGGGCCACCCGTGAGACATAAACCGACGCCTTGCCAGGGGGGAGAAGACGGGAACATCCAGCCCCATTTGTGCTGCGAGACTTTCAGAAAAGAAAGATGTCAGTTCCACAATGTCATCGGCCCGCTCGCGCAATGGGGGCAAGATGATTTCCACCACCGTCAGCAAATAGTAGAGATCGGCGCGAAATGTGCGATCCTGCGCGGCATCAGCCAACGGGCGCAGAGTTGAACTTATGATGCGCATATCCAGATCGACACCACGGCTGGCCCCCAGCGGCGTAAACCGCCCCGTGCTCAGCAATTCGGCGAGTATGTTCTGACAGCCGGAACTCAGCATTTCCACATCTTCGAGAAAGAGTGTCCCACCTGCAGCACTGCGCAAAATGCCCTCACCACCGGGTGTCGTGCTGTCGAGCTGACCAAACAGGCGTTCTTGAAAGCTTTCCTCGGTCAGGCCATTGCATTTGAGCCAGACAAACGGTTTGTCCGCGCGCGCAGACGCAGCATGGAGCATGCGGGCACCCACTTGCTTGCCCGATCCAACCTCACCCCGGATCACCACATGGGATTGCGACAGGGCGGCGCGCTCAATCTCTTGGCGCACGGCTTGGATTTCTGTGGAGGTGCCCAGCAGCGCGTCACGATGGTTGAGCAGGTCCTTGCCCACCTCCAATTCATGGCGCAGGACGGAATTTTGCCGCCTGAGCCGCGCGCGTTCCAAACTGTGTGCGATGGCGTTGAGCACCTGATTGGACCGGAAGGGTTTGAGCAGAAAATCACTGGCACCCGCGCGGATCGCCTGAATGGCGGTGTCTAGATCCGCATGGGCCGTGATCAGGATGGCATCGCTGAAAAGCCCGATTTCACGTTGTTCGGCCAGCCAGTCGAGCCCGGTCTGATCAGGCATAATATTGTCCAGAACGATCACGTCATAGGTGTTTTCATCCAGCAGCTGGGCGGCCTTGGCCGTGCTTTCGCTGACATCCACGCGGGCGCAGACCCCTTTCAGAACCTTGGACAAAAAGTTGCGCATGCCCGGTTCGTCATCAATGACCAACACGCGCGCGAGGCCCAATTCATGGGCAAACCCTTTGCCAACGGTGGCAGTGTCGGCGGGTGGGGCCAGGGGTGATATGTCGTGCGTAGATATTGCCATGGTCGATGCTGAGGGCAGACCATCCTCCCGCATGGTTTGCCCATGCGGTGATCCTCCCTACATACGCAATGCTATGTGAAGCGCTCCGGACATGGCAAGGCCGGAGAATTTCAGAGCCCGCGTTTTCAGCAAAACCGCATTCTTTGACCAAGTGCAAACCCGCGCCATGGATTGATTTGCCCGTTGAGTTTCATGCGTCTTTGAGGATATCTAGCTGCCAGTTGCGCCAAGCTGAGTCCGTGCTCGTGCCAGGCTTTCGTCTGAAGTATGCGAATGTGGGTTTATAGATTTGCGCAAGACCTATCCTATTTCATTTCATGCTGCGGTGGGCGATAGGCGTTCAACATGCGACCTTTGCGATTGAGAGGGGCCGATGCAAGGGACCTATGATCTATTGCTGCGGGTCTTTGATCTGGGCGGGCCTGTGGTCATGGTGCTTATGGCGGGCTCAGTCTTGGCCCTGACCACGGCGCTCTACAAACTTTGGCAATTTTTGAAATCCGGTGTTGGCCGGCACGGTGCACTGGTCTCTGCCCTTGACGCTTGGGATGCCGGGGATCGGGCTGCAGCGGTTGGGCATCTGGCGAAATCCGGTAGTTATCTGACCCCTGTGGTGGGGATGTCATTTGCCACTGATGACGGCGACGCCACGCGCCTGGAGGCCGAAGCCGAGGCGCGCTTTGCCAGGCTTGAACGGGGGTTGCGGTTGCTGGATACGATTGCGCAGATCTCCCCGCTTTTGGGCCTTTTCGGTACTGTTCTGGGAATGATTGAGGCATTCCAAGCCATGCAGGCGGCCGGGTCGCAGGTTGATCCTTCGCTGCTGGCGGGGGGCATCTGGGTCGCGCTTCTGACCACTGCTGTGGGTCTGGCCGTGGCGATGCCCACATCGCTGGCCCATAGCTGGTTTGAAAGCCGGATGGATGCGGACCGCGTTCTGGCCGAGCGCGCCATTTCCACCGCCCTGCACCCCCAAGGCAACCGGAGGGCTGCAGCATGATCGCCGCATCGCGCCCTGTTCTGATCGGCGCGCTGGGCATCGCTCTTGCGGCCCATGGTTTGGGTCTGCATGGCGCATTTGAGAAGGAAGACGTCCAGATGGAAGGCGATTCCGGTGCGGTGCAAGCGGCGCTCGGCAGCAGTTTTGCGGACATGGTCGCCGGGATGGAGGTTTCTCAGGACGCGGAAGACGTGACCGAACCAGACCAGCCTGTCGAGGATGTCACCGACCCGGTGGAGCCGGAACAAACCGTGCAGGAAACGACCCCGGATGAGGTTCAGCAACAGCCCGCCGAGGTCGAAGAAGCCGCTGAAGATGTCCCGGTGGAGGACCTGATCGAGACCGAAATCACACCTCTGCCGGTGGAAACCGTCATTCCGATCCTGCCCATGCAGCCCACAGAGGTGCAGCCGACACAGGTGGCGCAGCCCCAACCCGCAGAAACCATTGAATCTGTTGAGGAAAACACCTCTGCCGTGGCACGCTCACTGCGTCCCCAACAGCGCACGCCGGAATTCGAAAAAAAGCACGAAAGGCAGCCTGAGCCACAGCCGCGCCAACAGGTGACGCAGCCGCGTGAGCAACCCACGCAACAACCCAGGCAGCAGACCGTACAGGGTGCAGAACAGAACGCCACGGCAGGCGCCGCGACGGGCACCCAGCAGCAAAGCAACACAAGGTCTGGCACCGGCACGTCCACGCAGACGGGCAATGCTGCTGTTAGCAATTATCCGGGCAAAGTGATGCGCAGGCTGTCGCGTGTTTCCAAGCCCAGGGGCGTTGGCCGGGGCACGACTGTGGTTGCGTTCCGGGTCAGTTCCAGCGGTGGGCTTTCCGGGGCATCAATCGCACGCAGTTCCGGCAATCCGAACCTGGATCAGGCGGCGTTGAACGTGGTGCGTCGGGCGGCGCCTTTCCCACCTCCGCCCCCCGGCGCGCAGACAAGTTTCAGCATCAATATTAAAGGTCGCTGAAGCGGCTGAATCGTTAACGAATGGCTGTTTTGGGCCCCGTTTTAACGTCGGTATTGCGTCGGTATCCCGTCGGTGCGGGTTTTTGGGCATTTTTCGTTAACCTTTACGTGCCGCGCGTCACAGAAGATGTTTCAAAACCCCGAAGAGATCGCGTTGGGAGGAGATCCCCAGTTTTCGGTAGAGGTTGCGGCGGTGCACCTTGCAGGTTTCACGGGCGACGCCGAGGGCGAGTGCGGAGGAGCCGTTGGAATGGCCCTGAAGTACCAGCGCCGCGATCTGGGCTTCTCGTTTGGTGAGACGAATGGCGAGCGTCTCTTTGGAATAGGATGCGATCAGGTCTGAGAGGATGGGGGTATTCTCGTCTGTTGGGGGCGCGGCTGGGCTTATGGCGGCGATGTGCTGGGTGAGCAGTTCCAGCAGCAGCGGGCCGTATGTGCGCAGGCATTGCATCTCGCGCCGTTTGAACGGACCCATCGCCTCCAACCGACTGACAGAGACATGCCCGCGTGATCCTCCCGGCAAAGGCACCAGCAACCCCACCTCATCGCAAAGGCCAGTGTTGCGGTAGTAATCCAGATAGTACTCAGACGAGAAGAACCGGTCCGGCGCGATCTCTGGCAGTCGATAGATAGCACCTCCTTCGGGAAGGGCCGTGAATTGGTAGAAGGGGTCGAATGGGTAGGTGGTGTCGACATATTCCTGGAGCGCGGCACTTGGTACGCGCCTGTGCGACAGCCAAGCGTTCAGCAAGACAGGCGTGCGAGCCGGGTCGAACCGTAGGATAAGGCAAGTCGCGATTGGCACGCGGGCGCGCAGGAGATTGCGGAAAGCGGGGGAGAACGCCTCCGTCCCCACCGCGCCCATGGCCCGGCGCAACCTGCGGATGTCCCGGTTTGTAAGTTGCACAAAAATACCCTCTTTTTCGGTCATAAAAGCCAAAAAAATACCCCATGAGGGGTATATCCCTGCCTGCGATTACGCGCAATCATCGGGTGATGCTGCGCCTGCACATTCTGCGAGACAAACTGCATCGGTCCGTTGGGGGATAGGTCTTGGCCAAAGCCATCAGCGCGCGCGCTTTGCGCAAGGTTTATCCCGGCACGCCGCCCGTTGAGGCGCTGGGCGGGATTGAGATTGAGATCGCCGACAATGAGTTTTTCACGCTGTTGGGCCCGTCGGGTTGTGGCAAGACCACGCTTTTGCGGCTGATTGCGGGGTTTGAACATCCTACGTCCGGTACGATGGATATGTTTGGCGAAAGCCTGCTTGAGGCCCCGCCGCACAAGCGGCAGATCAACACCGTGTTTCAGAATTACGCGCTGTTTCCGCATATGACGGTGGCGGAGAATATTGGGTTTGGTCTGGAGATGCTGGGCAAATCCAAGGGGGAGATCGCGACCACGACGGGCGAAATGATGGAGCTGGTGCAGATGTCCCATCTGGCGGACCGGCAGACAAGCCAGATCTCAGGCGGGCAGCAGCAACGGGTGGCATTGGCCCGCGCGTTGGCGCCCAAGCCGAAGATTTTGCTGCTGGATGAGCCGCTGAGCGCGCTGGATTTCAAGCTGCGCAAGAACATGCAGTTGGAGTTGAAGCGGTTGCAGCTGGAGACGGGGATTACGTTTATTTTCGTCACCCATGATCAGGAAGAGGCGTTGACCATGTCGGACCGCATCGCGGTGATGTCCGATGGGGCGATCCGGCAGATCGGCACGCCGCGCGAGATTTATGATCACCCGGCAGATCGGTTCGTGGCGGATTTCATTGGCGACACGAATTTCCTGACGGTGGAGGCGAAGGGGGCTTCCGTGAAGCTGGCCTCGGGCAAGAGTTTGAAAGTAGCCGGCGCGCCGAAGGCAGGGCAGGTGACGATTGCCGTGCGCCCTGAACATGCGCGGCTGACTGGGGCCGATAATGGGTTGATGTCGGGGGTGTTGGAGAACGTGGTCTATCTGGGCACGGATACGCATTTCCATGTGGCGTTGGAGGATGGCACGGCGTTTGTTTTGCGCCAGCAGAACGCGCCAGATACGGCGGCGGGGCATGTGGCGGGGGATAAGGTGGGCATCACCTTCCCGGCAGATGTGGCGCAGGTGTTGAGCGACTAGGTGTCGGATCTGTCGATCACTGAGGCGAAACGCCAGAGCCGCAATCGCTGGCTTTTGCTGAGTCCGGCGTTGGTGATCTTGATTTTTGCAGCTTCGGGCCCGCTGTTGATCACGCTGGTGTATTCCTTCCTCACGGCGGGGGATTTCGGCGGGGTGGAGTGGGAGTTTTCCACAGATGCCTGGTTCGGCGTCTTCATGGAGCGGGATATTTTCGATGACACGCTGGGGTGGTCGGATGCCCATTTGAGCATTTTCTGGCGGTCGGTGAAGCTGTCCTTGCTGACCACGCTTGCTTGTCTGATCGTCGGCTTCCCGACGGCGTATTTCATCGCCACGCGCCCCAAGAAGCAGCGCGATATGTGGATGCTGCTGATCATCATTCCGTTTTGGACGAACCTGCTCATTCGGACCTTTGCGATCCTAGAACTGATCCGCAATGAGGGGGTGGTGAATACGGTTTTGATTGCCATGGGCGTGATTGATGAGCCTATCCAGATGCTGTTTACCGAGTTCGCGATCATTCTGGGGATGGTTTACGTCTATCTGCCGCTGATGGTGCTGCCGATTTATGCGTCGATGGAGCGGCTCGATTTCAACCTCGTGGAGGCGGCGTATGATCTTTACGCCACAAGGATGCGCGTGCTGCGGCGGGTGATTTTGCCGCTGGTGAAGCCTGGGGTGATTGCGGGGTCTATTCTGGTCTTTGTCCCGTCGCTCGGGGCTTATGTGACGCCGCGGATCATGGGGGGCGGAAATCAGTTGATGATTGGCAACCTGATTGAGTTGCAATTCGGGCAGGGGCGGAATTGGCCCTTGGGAGCTGCATTGTCGATCACGCTGCTGGCGATCGTGATGGTGGCGTTGATGGCCTATGTGCGCGCGGCGGGCGATGAAGAGGTGCGGCATGGCTAAAGGCTTTGACGTCCGCAAGCAGACCGGCTTCACGACCATCGCGATGGCGTGTTTCGTGATGCTCTATATGCCGATCATTCTGCTGGTGGTGTATTCGTTCAACGCGGGCTCCTCCATCGCGATATGGGAGGGGTTTTCCTGGCGCTGGTACGCCTCGGCCTTGGAAAATGAGCAGGTGCAGGAGGCCACGGTGCGGTCGCTGATCATTGCGTTTTGGGCTGCGGGGATTTCCACGACGGTGGCGGTGTTGGCCGCGCTTGCCACGACACGGACGCGGAAGTTTCGCGGGCAGACGACTGTTTTCGCCATGATCAATCAGCCGCTCATGGTGCCAGAGATTGTGACGGCGGTTGCGCTGCTCATCTTCTTTGCAATGATCAAGGTGGCGACGGGGTATACCGGGTTGCTCTATCTGATCATTGCGCATTCGGCCTTTTGTATTCCCTTTGCGTACCTGCCCATTCGGGCGCGGTTGCAGGGGATGGATTTGTCGCTCGAACAGGCGGCGAGCGATCTTTACGCGACGCCGTTTCAGATATTCCGTCGGATCACTCTGCCGCAACTTTGGCCGGGCATTCTGGCGGGGGCGATGTTGGCTTTTGTGATCAGTCTGGATGACGTGGTGATCACCGAGTTTGTGAAATCGGCCGGGCAGGATACGCTGCCGACATATATGCTTGGCCAGCTTCGGCGGGTGGTCACACCAGAGATCAACGCCATTTCCACCGCCCTTCTGGGCATATCGGTCACCATGGTGATCGCCTTCACTCTGCTGAGTAAAATCAAAAACTAAGGGAGTTTAAACATGAAGAAGACACTTACAGCAGTCCTTGCCTTCCTCGCAGCACCCGCGCTGGCCGAAGGGGAGCTGAATATCTACAACTGGGGGAACTATACCTCCCCTGAAATGATCGAGAAGTTTGAGGCCGAGACGGGCATCAAGGTGACGATCACGGACTACGACAGCAATGATACCGCGCTGGCCAAGATCAAGGCGGGCGGGCACGGGTTCGACATCGTGGTGCCGTCGGGGACGTATATTCCGATCTTCGTGGGTGAGGGCCTGCTGATGGAATCCAAGCCCAACGAGATGGAGAATTTCAAGCATGTGGATCCGCAGTGGATCGACGTGGATTTCGACCCAGGTCGCAACTACACCGTGCCGTGGCAGTGGGGCACTGTGGGTGTGACGGTGAATACCTCCGTTTACGGGGGCGACATCAACACAGCTGGGCTGATCTTTGATCCGCCAGAAGAGCTTAAGGGCAAGATCAATGTGGTGCCTGAGATGAGCGACGTGATGGGGCTGGCCATCAAATATGTGGGCGGTGAGCAGTGTACGGCGGATAAGGAAGTGCTCAAGAAGGTGCGCGATGTGCTGCAAGAGGCCAAGCCGCATTGGCTGTCGATGGATTACGGCAACATTGAGAAATACGCGAAGGGTGACCTGGCGGCGGGTGTGAACTGGAACGGGGCGTCCATGCGGTCGCGCAACCAGAACCCCGACATCGCGTTCGGGTATCCGCAAGAGGGCTTCCCGGTCTGGATGGACAATGCCGCGATCTTGTCGGACGCAAACAATGTGGAAGAGGCCAAGACTTTCCTCAACTTCATAATGGCCCCGGAGAATGCCGCGATGCTGTCGTCCTTTGCGCGTTACGCGAACGGGATCAAAGGGTCCGAGGCGTTTATGCCTGAGGACATGAAGACTGCGCCTGAGGTGGTCGTTCCTGCGGAGCTGGTGGGGGCGGCCTATGTGGCAGAGACCTGCCCGCCGGAAGCAACAAAGCTTTATACGGCGATCTGGACTGAGCTTCAGAAGTAAACAAACCGACAAGGCCCCGCAGTTTTTGCGGGGCCTTTTTTTGCGGAGGGGGCCATGGCGGCGGATATCATCATTCATAATGGTGCGTTGATCACCTTTGATGAGGCGCAGGGCGATGCGTTGGCGATTGAGGGCGGCAAGATTGTGGCCGTTGGCGGCGCTGAGCTGATGATGCTCAAGGGTCTGGAGACGCGGGTGATTGATGCCGCGGGTGGTACGGTGTTGCCCGGGTTTATCGACAGCCATGTGCATTTGTTTGGGGGCTCGGTGGAGCTTGATTGCCTCAACCTCTACGGCGTCAAGGGGGCGGAGGCGTTGCGAGAGGCTGTGCTGCCTTATGCGGCGGCCAACCCGGATGATCCGCTCGTGTTTTGCGTGATGGCGGATTACGACGCGCTGGGGTTGGCGCGGACGCTGACGCGGCATGATCTGGACGCGATTTTGGCGGATCGACCTTTGGCGATGTATGCGGCGGATCATCATACGATGTGGGTGAATACGGCCGCGCTTGATTTGGTCGGTCTGTTGTAAGGTGGTGAGGTCGATCAAGGCTCTGAGATTGTGATGGGCGCGGATGGCTTGGCCACCGGAGAGCTTTTGGAGCCCGGGGCCTATGGACCGCTGCTGGCCTATACCCGCCATAAGGGGCGGGAGATGTTGGGGCTGACCACTGGGCAGGGCCCGCAGGGTATCACGGCTGAAGAACGGCAGATGGATAAGGATGTGATTGCGCGCGGGCTGGAGCATTGCGCAGCGCAAGGGATCACGGGGCTGCATCTGATGGATGGCAATCGCTATCAGTTGGAGTTGTTGACGGAGTTGGAAGCCGAAGGGCGATTGCTGTGTCGCTGTCATGTGCCGTTTCACATGAAAGGCACGGATCCGGTAGCGCGGATGACGGAGGAAGCGCCTGCGCTCAGGGAGGAATTTCAGGGCGACAAGGTGCGGCTGAGCCATGTGAAGATGTTCATTGATGGTGTGATCGAGAGCGGGACGGCGCTGATGTTGCGGCCTTATCCCGGTGCGATGGGGGAAGGGGGCAATGCGGGTGACGAGGTGTTCACGCAGGCGCATTTTGAGGCGGCTTGCATGGAGGCGGATCGCTTGGGGTTTCAGATTGCGGTGCATGCGATTGGGGATGCGGGGGTACGGCGGACGCTGGATGCCTATGAGGCGGCGATGGAGGCCAATGGGCGGCGGGATAGTCGGCACCGGATTGAGCATATTGAGGTTATTCATCCGGATGATATTCCGAGGATTGCCGGGCTGGGGGTCGTGGCGTCGGTCCAGCCGGGCCATGCGCCGGTGGGGCATATCTTTCCGCCAAATGCTGTCGGGCAGTATTTGCATCCTGATCAGATTGAGGGGGCCTATGCCTGGCAAACCATTCGGGAGACCGGGGCGAGGGTTTGTTTCTCAACCGACTGGCCGGTCATTCAGATTGATGTGATGGACACGGTGAAGGCCGCCGTGGCGCCCCTCGATTTGGGCCCAGAGTGGGTGGATCAAACGCAGACTTTGGAGGACACGCTGGCGAGTTACACCCGGGACAATGCGTGGGTCGGGTTTGATGAGGCGCGGCGTGGGAGGCTCGTGCCGGGGATGGATGCGGATGTGGCGGTGATGAGCCATGATTTGATGCAGCTTGCGCCGGCCAAGGTGACGGAGGCGCGTGCAGTGGTCACGATCATGGATGGGCGCGTGACGTATTCTGCCTAGTGCAGTGGCGCGGAAACAAGGCCGCTCTGTTAGTCGCAGATGGGAAGGACGTATGGCGCAGGCGTTGGCAGGCTGTCGCGCCATTTGTTGATCACGGGCTGCAGTTGCGACTTGGGCCAGAATTTCGGCTTGCCGATCTCTTTGAGACAGCGCGCGTTCCAATAGGTGCCTGCCTGCGCAGGCGTTTGCCCTTTGCTCAGTGCCGCATTCACGGCCTCGATATCCTTGGACTCCGGATAAATATAAAGCGACGTCGGGTTGCCTTCGGTCAGTTTCAGGATCTCGTCCGTCTCGGGAATGGACCATGTGGTGCACCCGTTGCTGCGCCCGCCGGTGTAGTTCACAAGTGAGCCGTAGGGCACGTAGCCTTCGTCATCGGCGTGCGGGCTGTCTTCGTCCTTGTAGCGGCATTGCCAGCGCAAAAACATCGCCACATGCCCGCCGATTTCGCGTTCGCGGGCGTTTTCGGTTTCGCCTTCGCCATCGAAGAGAAGAAAGGTGCGCAAGAAGGGTTTTTTCTCACCGTCTTCGGTGAAGTAGCCTTTGAAGGAGGTGCGGTGTTCGGCGGTCACGTAGGATCCGCCCATGGTCAGTTTCGAGCCTTCGGCGTTGGAGAAGTTTTTCGCGCATTGCCGTCCGTTGGAGAAGTCCGCCGCGGCCAGTTTGCGCCCGTTGCCATAACCAGAATAGACGGCGCGGAAGCTCTTCATGGCCTCGCAGATGACGTAGAACCGGTCATTGGGGGCACCGTTGAGGGCCGCACTTGGGCGGGTCACGTCCATGGCGAGATAGCAGGCGTTGGAGACCTCTCCGGCGGTGACTTTCTCTTGATAAAGCGCGCGGGCACGTTGCAGAACCACCTCAGCGATCTGGCCTTCACCCGTGCCAACGTGCTTCTGTAGCCAGGCGGGAATGTCTTCTGTTTGCGCGGCTTGGGAAGGCCCCATGCTCAGCGCGAAAAGCACGGCAGAGTATCGCAAAATTTGGGTCAGCACCGGACAAGCCTCCATCTGCATGACATCGCCCTAAGCGTGCAGGAGCAAATCGAATGCGTCAATGGGTTAGGCGCCGTTCACCGGCCTCAGGAGAAAGGCCGGGATGCAGGCATCGAGGCCTGCCGGCAGAACAAGGTAGGCCCCTGCGGCGTAGAGACGTTTGGTGAGGTCTGTTTCCTCGCTCTGGAGCGTCACGGAAATGGCCGAACGGCTGGTGATGGCGACATCCTGGGGCAGTCCCGCGATGAAAGCCTCGGAGGGGACAGGCACGAAGGCACCGGGCGCCTCACCACCCACGCGCATGACGACGGCGAGGATTGCAATCCAAGCGATGAAAAGCACTGGGATCGCCATCAGAATACGGCGGATCATGGGGCGCGCTCAGTAATCATGGATGTGTTCCAGCGTGAGGTCTCGTGCCGCGAGCCCGCGCAGGGTGTCGGCGAGCTCGGTCACGGGCAGCAGAAAGAGATGCCGGGTATCGCCGTAGCCCTGTCGTGGCAAGCTGGCGAGCGCGCCGTCGATCTGGGGCGTCTGCGAAATGGCCGTGAACATGATCTGGTCGTTGCCTGCGATGTCGATAAAGTTAGCCCCCTGCGCGGCCCAGTTCGCCAGAATGCCGGTCAATTGGCGGTAGCGGGGCGTTTCGATCTCTAGCCCGTCCTCGACAGGGCCAATCACGCGGACACCCTCCACAGAGGTCAGCGCGTTTTGGGGTATGGCTGTGATGACCATTTGAAGGGTCAGGTCATCTGGGCCCGTGGCTTCGACAGCGGCGGCGATCACTTCCGCATAGGCGGCGCGATTGCGGTGTTCGAATCCAAGTGCTGAAGATCGTTCCCGATCGCGCAACGACCCGGTAGCGGCCTCTGCCAATGCGGCGGCATCGGCGCGGAAATCGTATTGGTGCCATGGGACTTGTCGCAGGAATTTGGCGTATGCTGCGGCTTGTTCCGCCGACAGATCGTCGAGCTGGGCGCGATCAGACCCGCGCAGCGAGGCCGCCAAACGGCCGAGCGTTTCCTCATAGAGCGCTTTGACCAGCATCTCGAAGGTGAAAGAGACGCCGATCACGTAGACAAGTTGCTTGGTGCTGGCGTCTATTTCGCCCAGTTGGGCGCTTTCTTCTGTCAGCGAACACAGCGAGCTCCAATAGCCGCCGATGGCTGCGAGATACTTGAATTGATGCGGATCGCCGGTGCGGATCACCTCGGCATAATCGTCATAGGCGTGGACGATGTGCCATTCGGGATAGGTGAGCAAGGTGCGTACTTCTGCGCGGGTTTCACCAGATAGAGGCGTTGCGGGCGCCGGGGGGCCATCGCCACGGCACATGGCTTCATTATAGCCGACGGGGGCCAGTAGCCCGATGATCAGTGCCACCAATAAAAGCAGCGCCCATTTGGTGAAGCGCCAGAGCCGTCTCACGCTTTGCGGGCCGTGATAAGGCCGACGATCAGCGCGATAAGGCCGAGGCTAATATGGGGCATGTTCGCGGCAAGCCGCAGGAAGGAAAACTCCGGCCCGAGCGAGGGGTTGGTGAAAATGCCGAAGTCCAGATAGCCCCAGCCAGTGAGTATCCCGAGGCCGCCATCGCCCAGATAAGCCGCGCCGAAGAGGATCATGAACATCGTGGCAGATCGTTGGGAGATGATGCCTGCGCATAACGCCCAGATCGCGGAGACCAGATGCAGCGCGTCGTCAAACGGGTCGAGTGCGAAGATGCCAAAGGCCAGTCCTTCGTCATCAGTGAGCCCGGGGATGTAATTCAGCGAAGCCGCGCCCAGAAGGATCACGGCATAAACGAAGCAGAGACGGCGAACGAAAGTCATAGGCGCTCCAGATAGCTGTCCCACAGGTTGTTGCGCAGGGTGAGCGAGGGGTCAATCTCGCGTTTGCGGGCCGCGAATTCGGCGGCGCGGGGGTAGGCGGCGGCGAATTGATCAACGGTCGCGTGGGGGCGGTAGGGCAGATAATAGCTGCCGCCCAAAGCAATGATCCGGTCGATGAGTGCCTGGGTCATGCGGCGGTGATCGGCCTCCGCCCGTTCGGTCATTTCTTGGGTGAAGGACATGACGGCGGCGATGCGCGGCGTAGGGGAATGGGCCAAAAGGCTCACCGGGTCGCTGTCAACGAAGCGGAGGGTCACGTTAAGAAATTCGACGAATGCGTTTGGAATGACCTCACGGCAGGCTTCGAGAAACCCGTCGAACGCGTCAAAGGGGACGAAGTATTCGTGCAGGATGTCGACACGGGTCGGGTCTCGGTCATCTAGCGTGACCACGGGTTCGTTCATCAGGGAGTTGCGGGTAGAGGTGCCCGCGATCCTGGGGCCAAGACCGGCCTCGAACCACCATCGCAGGCGTTTCATGCCTTCGCGCCCGACCTGCCCGCGATAGACATAGGAGGCCAGATGGGAAATCGCACCGGAACCTGTCGCGGCTGGGATTTCGGTCTGATCAGGGGAGGGGGAGTAGGTCACGAGAAGTGCCTCTTCGAAAAAGCGCGCCCGGTCGACGTTGAGGCGACCATAGGCCATGGGTTTGCCCGGATCATCCACCGCCTCGCGGAATTTTTCCGGAAACGCGCTGGCGGGTATGGCTTCGAAACTGGGGCGCACGCGTTGGTTTTCGACCATGTCCACTTCCATATCGACGATGAGGCCTGCGAGGCCGTAGCCGCCCATCGCCATCGCAAAGAGGTCTGGGTTTTCCGTGCGCGACGCGGTGACGAGCTCCCCATCCGACAGCACCATGCGCAGGGACCGCACCGTGGCGCCCATCGGGCCGTAGGGAACGGGCCAACCATGGGCGCCGACAGAGAAGGTCGCAGCGATGCCAAAATCGTGGTTGGATTGCATAACGGCCGGGCTGAAGCCCAGCGGATCTAGTGTATTGATCACGTCTCTCCAACGCGCACCACCATTGGCGCGGTAGGTGCGGGCGGCAGAGTCGACCTCGATCCATGCATTGTCGACTGTGATTGCGTGGCCGTTCTTGGGAATGGCTTGACCGCCCATGGAATGGCGCGCCGCGCCTACATTGACGGGGCGACCTTCGGCTTTTGCAGCTTTGAGTTCGGTGCGGAAGGCCTCGATCAATGCATCGCCATGGGATGTGGGCCTGACATGGGAATGGATGGGTGTCGCGGAGAGTTGGCTTGCGTCGTTGAGTATGTCGCCCTGCGCCTGTTCGAGCGTTGCTACGCCCTCCAATTGGCTGAGGCCCGGTGCCCAGGATCGCCCCAAACCGTAGCCAATGGCTGCGCCTCCCAGAAGGAGGGCTGCGCGTCGGCTGAAAGTGACGGCTTTGCTCATGTGATGTGTGTCCGCTGTCCCGTTTTGACACAGCAAAGCATTGAAGCGGGGAAACGGCAAGTCGGCAGAACAACAGAGCGGCTTCGGCTGGCCCCGGTCTGGCGATCCTGAATCTTGATCAGCAGCGGTTTATCGTGGGGTTCCGGAGGAAACTTGAGCGATGCGCGGCAATTGCCAATTCGCCAGGCCCTGGGTGGGGCCAGGCGAAGACGCGGCGGCCAAAGGGCCTTGATTCCGCGCCGGGGGTTAAAGCCCGTCTTTGGCGATCCGGCTGGCCAGGGCGGCGACGAGTTTCGCGCGGCCCTCCGCGGCGCTTTGGGCGTTTACGGTTTCCATGGGCACTGTCAGGTCAAAAAGCTTTGCCCGATCGCGCCCGCGTCCTTCCAGATCGGTGACGAAAAACTGCCCAGACATGCGCATCTGGCCGCCTGAAACCAGCATCTGTTCAACCCTTACATCGACCCGTGCGGCGGCACGTTCGTCAAAGGGCCAGGGTTCCGGCGCGACAGACCTGCCGGTGATTTCGGTGAGGTTGCGTGACAGCCCCAGCGTGACGGCGCGCGTGGGATCATCTGCCCAGATCGCGCGGGACAGCGACAGGGAGCTGTCGTTTTCCAAGGCGATCTCATCGCCGGTGGCGTAATCGGGCAGGGATACTTCCAACACCTCGATCGTGCGGAACGAGGTGGAAACGCGTTCGGACACCTTCACCTCGGGCGCCGCGATAAGGGTGTCGCTTCTGAAACATCCGGTCAGCGCCAAGGCCATCAAACTTATAAAGAAAAATCGCATCATCAGCGGCCTAGAATAAGGGAATTTGGATTGCGTTCAATGGTGCGGGCCAAATCGCCCAAAGCCTCTGCTGCGCGGCGGATTTCGCGCAGGGCGGCGGCGGTGTCGCGACCGAAGTTCGAATCCTGGTCAAAATCCGCCAGCGTGCGCTGGGCCTGACCCAATGTGGCGCGGACGCGGACCAGAACATTGGGCAGCGCGTCGGCGGCCTTTTCGATGGCCGATGCGGCCTGTTGCGCGGAGGCCATTGTGGCGTTGAGATTTTTGATCGCACCGCCCTCCCGCAGCTCTTTGAGTGCCGCATCCATTTCCCGCAGCGCACCGGCGAGCGCATCTGGCAGCTTCGCCTCGCTGGCATCGCCGAAAAGCTGCGAGGCGGTGTTCAGCACGCTTTCCAGCTCCAGCGCAAGCTGGTCCAGTTTGACAGCTTCTGCATTGGCGGCGATCCGATCAATTCGCGCCACAACAGATGGCACACCCGCGACGGAGGCTTCGATCGCCTGAGCGGCTTCGCCAGCGTCCGTGAGCGCGGTGTTCAGTGTCTCAACGGTGCCGGCTTCCGTCGCGCGGGTCAGGATATCGGCGAGTTCATCCATAGCTTTGTCGGTGGTCTCAGGCAGGCGCTGCAGCGCCTCGGAGGCCACGAAGCCGCGCGCATCAGCGGCCAGGCCGGTGGCTTGCTCGATCAGATCTTCAAGCGGTAGGGCACCCACCTTTGCGGCCAGCGCGGTCACCTCATCGGTGAGCGCAGGCACGCCTTGCAGGGCGGCGTCAAAGCTTTCTGCCGCTGCCCCTGCCGTGTCGACCGCCGCCAGCAGGCGTTCTACGGCGCGGGCATCGCTCAGCTCTTTCAACAGCGCGCTCAGGTCGCCGCTCGCGCTTTGCAGATTGCCCACAAGTTCGCTCAGTTCAGCAGGTAGGGCTTGCACCTCGTCAGAGCCGATCACGCCGCGCGCATCAGACAAAAGACCGCGCAGTTCGCCTGGCGTTTCCTGAAAATCATCACTGGTGACGAACCCTGTTGCGCTGTCGAGAAAGGCGATGGCGGAGCCCAACAATTCCTCAACAGGCAGGTTGTTCACCCGGTCCAGAAGACCTGCCGCAGAGCCGCTGAGATCAGGCAGGTCGCTTTCAGTGACGGGAAAAATCGGGAAGGGAACGGCATTGACGATGGTCGCGTCGTCGGGGTCGTCCACTTCGGTCAACTCAATTTTCAATCCCCCGGTCAGGAAAGACGCGTTCACCAGGCGGGCCCGCAGCCCTTCTGCGACGCGGTCAGACAAAAAGGCCCAAGGATCACTGCCGACTGCCATGCCCAGCCGGGCGGGTTTCATTTCTACCGTGGCCAGCAATCGCACGCGACCGTCGCCGAAAGCTTCTTCATCCACGAGGCCGTTCACACTCAATACCTCACCGATGCGTACGCCGCGCCATTCAACGGCCGCCTCGCGCGCCAGACCGCTGGCATTGTCTTCAAAGACCATGGACATGGTGATTGTGCCGCCCTCATCATCGCTGAAGATTGCCTGGCGCGCGGCGGCCTGGCTTTCGTAGACATCAAAGACCATGCCTTTGGTCAACGGTTCACCGCCCGAGACCAGCGTGTCAAAAGTTACCCCGCCCCCGATGAGAGAGGCCAGCGAGGCAAAATCGATCTCTGCCCCGCCGGTGCCGATGGAGAAGGTGAACCCAGACGTGTCCCAGAACCGCGTGGTGGTAAAAACCAGCTGATCATGGGGCTCATAGATGATCGCTTGGCTATAGATCCAGCGCCCGTTGCCAGAGATTTCCGCCGGGCCGATGCGGCCAACCTCAATCCCTTTGAAGAGGATGGGGGCGTTATCTGCCAAACCAGTTTCGCGAAACGTGCGCAGTTCGAACACGGTGCCTTGCCGGTTCGCTGTTTCCAAAGGCGCGGTCTTTAGCCCTTGCAGGACACTTGCTGTGCCTTGCGGTTCGCTATCCCATGTGCCTTCGATATACACACCTGAAAACACCGTATCGAGCCCGCTGATGCCGCTGGCAGATATCTCAGGCCGGACAATCCAGAAGCTGGCGCTTTGGTCGACGAATGGGGCCACATTCTTATCGATCCGCACATCCACCAGAACCCGTGTGAGATCTTCATTGAACGAGACATTTTCGACCACGCCCACCGACACGTCCCGAAACCTGACTGAGGTTTCCTTGGCCACGATCCCAGAGGCATCTTCAAACACGATCTGCACAATCGGCCCGCGGTCCTGATAGGCTGTGATACCCACATAGAAAGAGACGATCAGCGCCGCAATTGGTACCAGCCAAACGGCAGAGGCGACGCGAAACTTATGCTCGCCCGCCCGTTTGGTGTGGATTTTGGGGATCTCTTCCGTCACTCTGCGGCCTCGGCTGCTTTTTGATCTTCTAGCACTTTGTCCCAAATCATGCGGCTGTCGAAGCTTTTGGCTGACAGCATGGTGAAGATCACAGATAGCGCAAAAGCCAGTGCTGCAATGCCGGGATTGATTGATGCTACGACGCTCAACTGGACCAGGGACGACAGGACCGCGACGACGAACACGTCGATCATGGACCAACGGCCGATAAACTCAACAACCTCAAAAATCACATGGCGCTGGAACGGTGTCATTGAGGTCTTGTGCCCAACTGACAGCGCCAGGTAGGCGATCGCGAAAAACTTGGCGAGCGGGATCACCACAGAAGCCACAAGAATGATGATCGCCACCCCCCAGGAGCCATAGGCGGCCAGTTCAATCGCGCCTGCGATGATCGTGTCTTCCTGATTTCGGAACAGCGTCGTGGTGACCAACATCGGATAGAGATTGGCCGGGATGTAGGCCATGATGCCGGCGATCCACCACGCCCATACGCGCTGCAGACTTTTTTTGTCGCGGGAGATTAACTTTGCCCCGCAGCGACCACATTTTTTGGTCCCCGCAGGCCAGACCTTTTCACAGGTCCGGCATCCTACAAGGCCCAATTCTTTTGCGGTTACGGTCATTGTTCCAACGCCCGCCAAACCGACCAGCGGCAGGTGAACGTGTCTTTGACAATCACCAGGATCACGAGGGCCGCAAACATCCAAAACGCGGGGCCCAGTTCCACCCGTGCCAGATCGGTTAGTTTGACCAGCGCCACCGCCGTCCCGATAACGAAAATCTCAACCATCGACCATGGCTTGAGGTTTTCGCTGAGCCAGAACGCGCGATGCGCCCCGGGCCAGGGTTTTCGATCAAAGACGATCGGCGTCAGCGTGTAGATGGTCAATGCCAGCCGCAGGGCGGGCAGGCCGACAATCAGACCGACTGTGGCCAAGGATAACAGGATCATCGGGCCCTCGGAAAACGCCATGGCCGCGTCCAGAATGGTGGTTTCGTTCTGAAAACCCAGGCGTTGGATCTTGATGAAGGGCAAAAACAATGCGGCAATCACCAGAACGAAGGCGGCCGTGGACATGGCGATGATCAAAAGACCCGCATCCCGCCTGCGAGAAATCAGGGGGTAGTGACACACATCACACCGTGCGCGATCGCCCTTGTCCACATAGCCCACATCATACACCGCATCGCATTTTGGGCATGCGATCAGATCTTCGATGGTTTCCGGCGTCAGTTCCTTCATGCCGGCAAGGTAGAGCGGAATCAGTCAAATTCGCAACAATCAGCATCAGATTTCGCTTTTTATTCAGCAACATGCTGTTCCAAGCGCATCAGCGTGCCGCGACGAGACGCGCCCATAAGAGAGAGGCGGGTGGCGTTTATTATTGCGTTGAACGCAATAGAATATCGATAATATCAGTCATTCTACTAAAGCGCAGCCCGACCTACATTGCCATCAACGCAAACACCTTCGCGAAGGAGCGAGACATGATCAAAGATATCACAGGTCTGCACCACGTGACCTCGATGGCCGCAGACGCCAATGAAAACAACACCTTCTTCACCGACACGCTCGGCATGCGTCGGATCAAGAAAACGGTCAACTTTGACGCGCCTGATGTGTACCACCTTTACTATGGGGATGAGACGGGTACGCCCGGGTCGGTGATGACCTATTTCCCGTTCCCTGGCATGAAGCGTGGCACGCGCGGCGTCGGAGAGGTGGGCGTCACGGAGTTTGCTGTGCCCAAGGGCAGCCTTGGCTACTGGCAGACGCAGCTGGCCGATAAGGGCCTGATCCGCCAAAAGACCGAAACGGTGTTTGGGGAAACACGGCTCAGCTTTGAAGGCCCGGACGGCGATGGGTTTGCCCTTGTGGAAACCGAAGACCGTGGTCGCACGGGCTGGACCGGGGCGGGTGTTCCGGAAACAGCGGCTGTCTTTGGCTTCAACGGCGCGCGGTTCAGTCTGCATAATGCAGGGGCCACGGGTGAGCTTTTGAAGTTCATGGGCTACGAAAAGGCCGAAACCGAGGGCAACCTGACGCGCTATGTGATCGAAGGGGGCAATGCCGCCGATACGATCGACCTCGAAGAACTGGGTGCCGCACCCATGGCGGGGCAGGGCGCCGGGTCGGTCCATCACATCGCGTTTGCCGTAGATGACCGTGATGCGCAGCTGCGCGTGCGAGAGCAGCTTTTGCAGACGGGCTATCAGGTCACTCCGGTGATTGATCGCAACTATTTTTGGGCGATCTATTTCCGCACGCCCGGTGGCGTCCTCTTTGAGGTCGCAACCAATGAGCCGGGCTTTGACCATGATGAAGACACGGCGCATCTGGGTGAAGCGCTGATGCTGCCCGCGCAGTACGAGGCGCAGCGCGACAAGATTGAACGCGCTTTGCCCGAACTGGTCGCATAACGCGTGAGCCCCCTGCAGAGTTCTGCAGGGGGCATTTGCCCATTTTTTCAGCGAAATCTGAGGCTTAAGGTTATGTGCGTGTGGAATCGTTGAAGAAGTAAACGGTTTCCGTATTGTTAACCTTATGTTGCAAGACAAGTTCTTTGATGAAATGTGGGCAGGCGATGACCACGCGCGCAGCCCATACGCCGCCTTCCATGACTGGATCACGATAGAAGACCCGGCCCGTCTAAGGGCCAAACAGCGCGAAGCGGAAGAGGTGTTTCGCCTCACCGGCATCACCTTCAACGTCTATGGGCGCAAGGAAGCCGAGGAGCGGCTGATCCCCTTTGACATCGTCCCGCGCATCATCTCGGGCCGCGAATGGCAGAAGTTGTCGCGGGGCATTGAACAGCGCGTGATCGCGATCAACGCCTTTCTGCATGATATCTACCACCGCCAGGAAATTCTGAAAGCGGGCCGCGTGCCCCGCGAGATGATCGCAGGAAACGAGGCCTTTCTGCCTCAGATGATGGGGGTCTCGCCCCCTGGTGGTGTGTACACCCATATCGTGGGCATCGATCTGGTTCGCACCAGTGAGAACGAATTTTTCGTGCTGGAGGACAATGCTCGCACCCCCAGCGGGGTCAGCTACATGCTAGAAAACCGCGAAACCATGCTGCGCATGTTCCCCGAACTGTTTGCCAAGGAAAAGGTGCGCAATGTCTCGAACTATCCGGTGCGCCTGCAAAAGTCGCTGGCCGAATGCGCGCCGTCCGGCACCTCAGGTGACCCGACTGTCGCCCTGCTGACACCGGGCATCTACAACTCCGCCTATTTCGAGCATTCGTTTCTCGCCAACAACATGGGTGTGGAACTGGTCGAAGGCCACGACCTGCGCGTTGTCGATGGGCGGGTCTGCATGCGCACGACACGTGGCTACAAGGCGATTGATGTGCTCTACCGCCGCGTGGATGACGAATTCCTTGACCCGTTGAATTTTCGCGCCGACAGCACATTGGGCGTACCGGGCATCTTCGATGTCTACCGGTCTGGGGGCGTCACCTTGGCCAATGCGCCCGGCACCGGCATCTCTGACGACAAAGCGATCTACAGCTACATGCCGGAGATCGTTGAATTCTACACAGGCGAAAAGGCAATCCTGCAGAACGTGCCGACATGGCGTTGTTCGGATCCAGAGTCGCTCAAATACGTGCTGGATAATCTCGAAGAACTGGTCGTCAAAGAGGTCCATGGCTCGGGCGGCTACGGCATGCTGGTGGGCCCTGCGGCCAGCAAAAAGGAGATCCGTGATTTCCGTAAAAAGCTGGAAGCCAAACCCGCCAACTACATCGCGCAGCCCACGCTTGCGCTGTCTACTGTCCCGATTTTCACCAAACAGGGCCTTGCGCCACGCCACGTGGATTTGCGCCCCTTCGTGCTGATGAGCCCCGAAGGCATCCGTATCACCCCCGGCGGCCTGACACGGGTGGCGATGAAGAAGGGGTCGCTGGTCGTCAATTCCTCCCAAGGGGGCGGCACCAAGGACACATGGGTGTTGGACGACTGATGCTGGGCAAAACCGCAAACGGCCTTTACTGGATGTTCCGCTACCTTGAGCGGGCGGAAAACAATGCGCGTCTGATTGAGACGGGTCAGCGCATCGCGCTCACCCGATCCGGCGCGACCACGGATGAATGGACGCCGGTGATGCAAACCACCGGGACCGATCTTTCCTTTGCCGACAAATACGAGACGGTGACAAAGGAAGCCGCCATCGACTGGATGCTGCGTGATCCTGATAACCCGTCTTCGGTCCGGTCCGCCATTGAGTCGGCCCGCCAGAACGCACGCATGGTGCGCACAGCGCTGACCGCAGAGGTCTGGGGCGCGATGAACGGATGCTACATTGATGTCAAAGAGGCGCTGAAACGGCGGGTCAATGAACGCGACCTGCCAGGTGTGCTGGGCCTTATTCGTCAGCGTACAGCGCTGGTGCGGGGGGCGACCCATGGCACGATGTTGCGCAATGACGCTTATGATTTCGCTCGCATCGGCACCTTTCTGGAACGCGCCGACAACACCGCGCGCATTCTGGACACGAAGTATTACGTGCTGCTGCCCACCTCTGCGCCAGTGGGGTCGCAGCTGGACAACATTCAATGGGAAACGATCCTGCGCTCGGTCAGTGGGGCGGCGGGGTTCCGTACGGCCTATGGCCAGACAGTGAAACCGACCGAGATCGTGCGCTTTCTGATCCTGGACAAACGCATGCCTCGCAGCCTGAATTTCTGCTGCTCCAAGATCCGGGATAACCTCGGCTATCTGGCCTCAGAGTACGGTCAAAAGCGCGATGTCCACCAGATGGGCGATGACCTCTGTCGCCGATTCATGTCCCATGATGTGGAGGCGATTTTTGATTACGGCTTGCACGAATACATTCAGGATGTGGTGGCAGCGTTGAATGCTCTGGGCCATCAGATTGAACGTGACTACCGGTTTTTTGCATGATCCTGACCATTTCCCACAAGACCCGGTACATGTTTGATGCGCCCGTCAGCTACGGGTTGCAGCAATTGCGCCTGACGCCCAAATCCTATCGCGCGCAAAGCGTGCTGAGTTGGAACACGCGGTTGACCGGGGCCAGGAAGCAACTGGAATTTGATGATTTCCACCGCAATCGGGTGGAATTGATCAGTATGCGTGAAGGCGTGGAAGAACTGATCATCGAAAGCGAAGGTCAGGTGGAAATGGTCGACACTCATGGCGTGGTGGGCCCCCATGCCGGGCCATCGCCAATCTGGCTTTTTGAACGCGCCACGCCGTTGACCCAATCCGGGCGCGGCACACGGGCCCTCGTCGCGCAAATCCCCGGCGGTGAGCCACTGGAGCGCTTGCATGGATTGTCTGAGGCAATCAAGGATCAGATCGCCTATGAGATTGGCGCGTCCCACCCCGATTGGACAGCAGAGGAGGTTGTGACCGAGGGCAAGGGCGTCTGTCAGGATCACACCCACGTTTTTTTAACATGTGCGCGTATAATGGGGTTTCCGGCGCGCTATGCCTCTGGCTTTCTGATGATGGATGATCGCGAAGAACAGGAAGCGACCCATGCCTGGGCGGAAGCACATGTCGATGGGCTTGGTTGGGTCGGATTTGATATCTCGAACGGGATATCACCGGACCAGCGTTATGTGCGCGTGGCCACGGGGCTCGATTACCGGGAAGCCGCGCCGATCCGGGGCCTACGCATGGGCGGGGCGCAAGAAACCCTTTCTGTTGCGGTGAAAGTGGCGCAGCAGTAGACAACTCCAGAGGAAGCGGAGCAGTAGAGGCTGAACATGACGTATTGTGTGGGGGTTCGCCTCGACCGGGGCCTTGTCTTCATGTCGGACACCCGTACCAATGCGGGCCTCGATAATGTCTCTGTGTTTCGCAAGATGCACAGTTGGGAAATACCGGGTGAGCGGGTGATCACCCTGATGACAGCCGGCAATTTGGCCACCACCCAGGCGGTTGTCAGCCTGCTGGAAGAGCGGACAAAAGCCCCTGAAGATCGCAAACCGTCCATCATGAGCGCGCCTTCGATGTTCGAGGTCGCCAACATCGTTGCGGCCACTTTGCGGGAAGTGATTGCCAATCACGAAGACTGTGGTCAACGCGCCGACAGTGCGTTCAATGGCACATTGATCCTTGGCGGTCAGATCGCCGACAGCGTGACGCGGCTTTTCCTGATCTACCCGGAGGGCAATTTCATTGAGGCTGGTGACGAAACCCCGTTTTTCCAAATCGGTGAGACGAAGTATGGTCGCCCCATTCTGGTCCGCGCTTATGACCGGTCCATGAGCTTTGAGGCGGCGGTGAAGATGATGCTCTTGAGCTTTGATTCCACGATTAAGGCCAATCTTTCTGTCGGGCCACCAATTGATCTGCAGATTTACTGTGAAGGAGAGATGGCGCTTGGTCCGTCTCGTCGCTTTGAGGCCGATGACCCCTACTTCACGCAGATTTCGGACGGGTGGGGATCGGCCTTGAAACAGGCCGTGGACAGCTTGCCGGATTTCTCACTCGACGATTGATTTAGTGCCAAAAATTCGATGCCTCCGGCGGGAGTAGTTTTGGAAAGATGAAACACGGGCCCGCGTTTCATCTTTCCGGAATTACTCAAAACGCGATATCGGGCTGGGTGCTGATTTGTTGCCCAGAACGCAATAGAAAATACAAATTAGTTGCGATTTTATGCAGCAGGCTTTCGGGCTAGGTTGGAGCGCAGAACGCCACGCTGAACCCGGAGCCGACATCATGAGCTGGAACCCCACCCACGGGCCCGATTGCCCACACGCAAACCCTGACGCCATTCAAACGCTGATCATCCCCCGGGCACGAGATCTGGGTGGGTTTGAGGTGCGGCGCGCGCTGCCTTCTCCGAAAAGACAGATGGTTGGCCCGTTCATTTTCTTCGATCAGATGGGCCCGGCGGAATTCATCACAGATGGTGGTATCGATGTGCGCCCGCATCCGCATATCGGGCTGGGCACGGTGACCTATCTTTATCAGGGTGAGTTTGAACATCGCGACAGTCTGGGCACCCATCAGATGATCTATCCTGGTGAGGTGAACTGGATGGTGGCGGGCCGCGGCGTGACCCATTCGGAGCGGACATCCGAGGAGACGCGCGCCACGCGTCACAAGCTTTTTGGCATTCAGACCTGGATTGCGCTGCCGGAAGATCGTGAAGACATGGCGCCGGATTTTGAACATCACAAGGAAGCCGCGTTGCCCTTCATTGAGGATGACGGCGCGCAGGCGCGGCTTATTCTTGGGACGGCCTATGGCGAGGCGAGCCCTGTTACCATGCAGTCTGAGACCTTCTATCTGGATGTGGTGCTGGAGCCTGGCGCGGGCTTTCCGCTGCCCGATGACCATGAGGATCGCGGTGTTTATGTGACCCAAGGGTCGGTCGAGGTGGCGGGCGAAGTGTTCGAGGCCGGTCGCATGATGATCTTCCGTCCCGGGGATCGGATCTCCATTCATGCCGGCGCTCAAGGCGCGCGGTTGATGGCGCTGGGCGGGGAGACACTGAATGAACAGCGCTATCTTTGGTGGAATTTTGTGTCGTCGTCCAAAGACCGGATTGAGGAAGCAAAAGAGGCCTGGAAAGAGGCCGATTGGGCCAATGGTCCGTTCAAATTGCCGCCCGGTGATACCGCTGAATACATTCCGATCACGCCCGAATTGGACCGGACCAGCCCAAGGGAAGCCAGCACGCGGTAAGCCCTTCTCAATGTACGTCTTGTATCATAGGGTGAAGCCCCGAGCAGGATACGAGATGTTGCACCTTTTGACCCATTTGGCCCCAGGCCGGGCCCGACCATGACGCGTGGCGGTCATACACCGCCGGGACGGCCTGAGTTGCGTGCCGCCCTCCGCAAGGATCGCGCACTATTCTGGGGCGTCGGGCTGTTCAGTGCGTTTTTCAATCTGCTGATGCTGACCGGCCCGATTTACATGTTGCAGGTCTATGATCGCGTTCTCGGCAGCCGGTCGATAGAGACGCTGGTCGCGCTCAGCCTGTTGGTGGTGTTTCTTTACACCATGATGGGCCTTTTGGATTTTGCCCGGGGCCGCGTGATGGCGCGCGTTGGAGCGCGGTTTCAGTCGCGGTTGGAGGAGCGCGTCTTTGATGCCTCCATGCGGCGGGCGGCCAGTCAAGGGGGCACACCCGTCTCTGGCATGCGCGATCTGGAGCAGGTGCAGCGGCTTTTGACCTCGCCCGTGGTGACGTCGGCGTTTGATATTCCGTGGACGCCGCTCTTTTTGTTCGGGATCTGGATTTTTCACCCGTGGCTGGGGACGCTTGCTTTGGTGGGCGGGTCGCTTCTGGTGATCATCGCAATCTTGAACCAACGGGTGTCGCGGGATGCCTCGGCACAGGCCAATGCGGCATCGTTTCACGCCGATACGATGGCCGCACGGGTCGGCACTGATGCGGACATGATCAATGCGCTGGGCATGCGAGAGACGATCTTCTCCCGTTGGCGGGCGCAGCGTGGTCTGGCGCTGGATAAACACCTTGGCGCGGCGGATATGTCGGGGTCGTTTCTGAGTGCAACGAAGGCGCTTCGATTGATGCTGCAATCGGCGATGCTGGGGCTGGGCGCGTTGCTGGTTCTGCGCGGTGAACTCACAGCGGGGGCGATGATTGCGGGTTCGATCCTGCTGGGTCGTGCGCTGGCGCCGATTGAACAGGCGACCGGGCATTGGGCCCAAGTTCAGGCGGCGATGAAAAGCTGGGGGTCGTTGGCGGAGTTGTTGGAGACGAGCCCGCCCGAGGCACAGCGCACGCAGCTGCCGCGCCCGGCGGCGAAGCTGGAATTGCAGAATGTCTCCGTTGTGCCAAAGGGGGCGGAAACGCCACTCCTGCGGGGGGTGAGCTTTGCCATTGAGCCAGGTCAGGCTGTCGGTGTGATTGGGCCTTCAGGCGCGGGTAAGTCGACGCTGGCGCGTGTCATTACGGGCGCGCTGCGACCTGCATCTGGCGAGGTGCGTTTGGATGGGGCAACGCTGGATCAGTATGGCGGCGCGGATCGCGGGAAATACGTCGGGTATCTGCCACAACGTGTGCGGCTTTTTGACGGGACCATTGCAGAAAACATCGCGCGGCTGGCGGATGCACCTGATGACGATCAGGTTGTAAAAGCGGCGCAATTGGCTGATGCGCACAAGATGATTGTCGATTTGCCCAAGGGCTACGACACCGTGATTGCAGGCAGCGGGGATCAGCTGTCGGGCGGTCAGATTCAGCGCGTTGGGCTGGCGCGGGCGATGTATGGCGCGCCGGTTCTGCTGGTGCTGGATGAGCCCAATTCGAACCTCGACAATGCGGGCAGCGAAGCGGTGAATGCCGCGATCCGCGCGGCGAAGGCGGCCGGACATGCCGCGTTGGTGATTGCCCACCGCCCCGCGGCGATAAAGGAATGCGACATGGTGCTGATGCTGGATGGCGGCAAGGTGAGGGCCTTTGGACCCAAGAACAAAGTGCTGCGTGAGGTGCTGCAGAACAGTTCCGAGGTGATGGGCGGTGGCCCGGGAGGTGTGCAATGAGTGAAGGATACACCCCGCGTCGTCCCGTCATTGTTGGGTTTGTTGCCCTTCTACTTCTTGTCGGTGGGTTTGGAACCTGGGCGGCTTTTGCCAATATCGCAGGCGCAGTGATTTCCGGTGGACAGGTGGAAGTCGACCAGAACCGCCAGATTGTGCAGCATCTGGATGGCGGCGTGGTGGGCAGCATCGAAGTGGATGAAGGTCAGGCGGTGGAAGCTGGACAGGTTCTGGTGCGGCTTGATGCCACGACGCTGACCAGTCAGCTCAATATCGCGGAAAGCCAGTTGTTTGAGATCATGGCCCGGCGCGGCCGGTTGCAGGCGGCACGAGATGGGGCGGATGAGATTGAATTTGATCCCATGTTGATGGAGGTCGCCCAGACCGATGCCGCGATCCGTGATTTGATGGAGGGGCAAGTTCGCCTTGCCGAGGCGCGGCGCGAGACCAAAGCGCGGGAGGTGGATCAACTGGGCAAACGCCGGGTGCAGATTTCGGATCAGATTTCTGGGATTGACGCGCAATTGGACGCGCTGGCCGAGCAACTGGATCTGATCGGGCAGGAGTTGACGACCCAGCAGGATTTGCTGGAGCGTGGTCTTGCCCAGATGCCGCGCGTGCTGGCGTTGCAGCGCGAAGCGGCGAGCCTGGCAGGACGGCTTGGGGAGCTTGAGGCGGAAAAGGCGCAGGCCGAGGGGCGGCGCACGGAGATTGATATCGAGCTTTTGAAGTTGGACGCGGGCGCGCGGGAAGAAGCCATCACAGAGCTCCGTGATCTGCAATTTCGCGAGTTGGAACTTGCCGAACAGCGGGTGGCGCTTTTGGAACAGATTGACCGTTTGGACATTGTCGCCCCTGTGTCAGGCGTGATTTACGGGCTGACGGTGCACGCCCCGCGCGCGGTGCTGCGGCCTGCGGAACCAGTGCTTTATCTGGTGCCGCAGGATCGTCCACTGGTGATTACGGCGGATGTCGATCCGGTGCATGTGGATTTGCTGTTTGAGGGCCAGGAAGTAAGCCTGAGGTTTTCCGCGTTGGATCAAACGAGGACGCCGGAGCTTTTTGGTCAGTTGGTGGGCATCTCGGCCGACACATTTCAGGATGAGACGACGGGTGTGAGTTACTACCGGGCGGAGGTGTCATTGCCAGCAGAGGAGCGCGCTCGGCTGGATCCGGATGTGGAATTGCGGCCCGGCATGCCAGTGGAGGTGTTCATCCGCACCGATGATCGCACG
>JBCCNB010000036.1:0-37019 GCA_039026055.1 Pseudomonadota bacterium
CAGCTTTGGGCCGGATGGCAACACCGCTAGACATTGCTAGGGCGGTGCGATTTCTCGCAAGTGATGACGCTGCTTTCATTACAGGTGAGGTTCTCACAGAATCTGGGGGTTACCGTCTTTAAGGCCAGTGTTTTGAAGGCCAGTGTTTTGAAGGCCGGCGTTTTAGCCGGGGTGAACTGGCGGTGACGCCATTGTCGCGCGACACAGATGACGAAAATCAGTATCAGGATGAAGTCCTTCGAAGATTGTTCGAAGTATCTGATCAATTGCGGCATATTCTGTCGACAAATTCGCCGTGGATGGCGCAAATTCACGATTACTTGGCGCGCGAATCCGGTATCACGGCCACGAAATGATTCCGTGTGTCTGGTGGGAGATGTGCCATGATCGAGACCCCTTATCTGCTGTTTCTGGGCGATGCGCCGGACATGCTTGCCGCAAAGGTTGCCATTGGCATTCGCGACTGGCGGCCCGAACACGCGTTGGGACAGATCCGGTTGCCGGGCTGTGGGGCGGATCTGGGGATCAAAGACATGACCCTCGCCGAGGCAAAAGCGGCTGGCGCGCGCACGCTGGTTATCGGAGTGGCGAACCGGGGCGGTGTGATCAGCCAGGCGTGGAAAGAAGTGCTGATCGAGGCACTTGAGATGGGCTACGACCTGGCCAGCGGCTTGCACAACTTGCTGCGCGATGAAGGCGATCTGGTGGCCGCCGCGCAGACCCATGGCTGCACGTTGCATGATGTGCGGGTGCCAACGGTGGGCTACCCGATTGCCAACGGCAAGAAGCGGACCGGTAAGCGCTGTCTGGCGGTGGGTACGGATTGTTCGGTGGGCAAGATGTACACGGCGATGGCGATGGAATCTGAGATGCGGGAACGGGGCATGAAGGCCACGTTCCGCGCCACGGGTCAGACCGGGATTTTGGTGACGGGCTCTGGCGTGCCTCTGGATGCGGTGATTGCAGATTTCATGGCGGGGTCGGTGGAGTATCTTACGCCAGATAATGACCCGGATCATTGGGATCTGATTGAGGGTCAGGGCTCGCTTTTCCACGTGTCCTATTCGGGTGTGACCATGGCGCTGGTGCATGGTGGGCAGCCCGATGCGCTCATCCTGTGTCATGAGCCGACGAGAGAGCATATGCGCGGGTTGCCGGAATACACGCAGCCGTCTCTGGCGACATTGCGCGACACAGCATTGCCGTTGGCGCGGGTGGGGAACCCGGCCTGTGAGGTCGTTGGTGTGTCCGTGAACACGCAGCATATGTCGGAAGAAAATGCGAAGGCGTATCTGGCCGAGGTTGAGGCGGCGCTTGGGCTGCCGACAACGGATCCTTACCGGTTTGGGTCTGGAAAATTGGTGGATGCTCTAGCCAAGATTTAATGCCTCAGTGAAAGAAACGGCCGGGGATATTTTCAGCCAGAAGAAGGACTAGGGTTCCGTGCAAATCTCAGTAACGCCTGACACGTTCAAGCTGGCGCAGGTTTTCACCATTTCGCGGGGGTCGCGGACGGAGGCCAAGGTGCTGACCGTGCGGGTAAGCGACGGCGGCGTGACCGGGTGGGGTGAATGTGTGCCCTATGCGCGGTACGGGGAGACGTTGGAGTCTGTTACAGCGCAGATTGAGGGGTTGCCGGAGGGCCTGACGCGCGAGGGACTTTATGATCTGTTGGAACCCGGTGCGGCGCGGAATGCTGTCGATTGTGCCTTGTGGGATTTGGAGGCCAAGCAGGCCGGCAAGCGGGTTTGGGAGCTTGCGGGGCTGAGCGTGCCCGGACCAGAGATCACGGCCTATACGCTGTCTTTGGATGAACCTGAGAAGATGCAGGCTGAGGCCGCGAAAAATGCGCATCGTCCTCTGCTCAAAATCAAGCTGGGAACGGCGGATGACATGCCGCGCCTGGAGGCTGTTCGGGCGGGTGCGCCCAATGCGCGGATCATCGTGGATGCCAATGAGGGCTGGAGCGCAGAGATTTATGCCGATCTGGCCCCGCATCTGGTGCGGCTTGGCGTGGCGTTGGTGGAGCAACCTGTGCCTGCGGGTGAGGATGACGCGCTGATGGGGATGGAGCGACCCCTGCCGGTATGTGCCGATGAAAGCTGCCATGATCGGGCGAGCCTGCCGAAGCTCAAGGGCAAATATGACGTCGTAAATATCAAGCTTGATAAAACCGGCGGGTTGACCGAGGCGCTGGCCCTGCGGGATGCGGCGCGCGCGGAAGGCTATGACGTGATGGTGGGCTGCATGATCGGGTCGAGCCTTGCCATGGCGCCCGCCACTTTGGTGGCGCAGGGTGCGGCAGTGACGGACCTTGATGGCCCGCTGCTTCTGGGCGAAGACAGAAAAATACCGCTTCAATTCGATGACGCCGGGGTGCATCCGCCCGCGGCAGAGCTATGGGGATGAATGACATGCGCACTGTGTATCTGAACGGCGAATACCTGAATGAAAATGAGGCCAAGGTGTCGATCTTTGATCGGTCCTTCCTGATGGCCGATGGCGTTTACGAGGTGACGTCTGTCCTCGGGGGCAAGCTGATTGATTTTGAAGGCCACCGGGTACGGTTGCAGCGGTCTTTGAACGAGCTGGATATGCAGAAGCCCGAAGAGTTTGACGACCTGCTGGATATTCACCGCGAGTTGGTGCGGATCAAGGAGATTGATGATGGGCTGGTTTATCTTCAGGTGTCACGGGGTGCTGCAGATCGCGACTTCATGTATCCTGACCCCGATGAGGTGAAGCCGACGCTGGTTCTGTTTACGCAGTCGAAGCCCGGTCTGGCCAATAGCCCTGCGTCCCAGAAGGGGATGAAGGTCATCTCCATCGACGACATTCGCTGGGGGCGGCGGGACATCAAGACGGTGCAGCTGCTCTACCCGTCGATGGGTAAGATGATGGCCAAGAAGGCCGGATGCGATGATGCCTGGATGATCCAGGATGGGTATGTCACTGAGGGCACATCGAACAACGCCTATATCGTGAAGGACGGCAAGATCATCACGCGGGAGCTGTCAAACGACATCCTGCACGGGATCACCCGCGCGGCTGTTCTGCGCTTTGCTGAAGAAGCGCAGATGGAGATCGTGGAACGGTCCTTCACCATTGAGGAAGCCAAGGAAGCCGACGAGGCGTTCATCACCTCTGCCAGTGCCTTCGTGATGCCGGTGGTGGAGATTGACGGGGTGTCACTCGGGGATGGCACCCCTGGATCGGTCGCCAAGCGGATGCGAGAGATTTATCTGGATGAGAGCCTGAAAAAAGCGGTCTGAGGCACGTGATGTCTTGGCTCAGGCGCAATGCTGAAGTGGTGGAGGCTTTGGCCGCAAGCGTGACCGCGCTGGTGGCAGTGGCCGCCCTGATAGGAGTAAAATTTCAGCTGGATGAGGCTGACCGACTGCAGCGCGAACAATCAGCGCGTGAGGCGTATCGCGCGCATCTGGCGCTGGCTGCGACCCAGCCTGAGTTTGCCGAGCCGCAGGATGGATGCGCGCTACTAGCGTCTACCAAGGGTGGGTCCTACGTGGCTTTCGTGGATCATCTGCTTTATTCCGCCGAACAGATGCTTCCGCTTTATCCTACCTGGGAGGCCAGCTTTCTGTCAGAGCTTGAGGTGCATGGCGATCTGCTGTGTTCTGCTTTTGCCCCGGTGGGCGAAATCCCAGAGACAGACCAGTTGATCACGCGATTTCAAGGCGAGACATGTGAGGCGCAGCCCCGCTGTCAGTGACAGCACATTTCAGCTGCCCTGCTTGCCGACATTTTCCTCAAACGACGTCTTGAACGCTTGGCTTTGCGCGTCCGTCGCCTCGGTCTGATAGTTGGCTTTCCACTCATCCATCGTCATGCCGTAAAATACCTCGCGCGCTTCCAACTTGTTCATCTCGATGCCGCGGGCATTGGCGGCCTCCTGATACCAGCGGCTCAAACAATTGCGGCAGAACCCAGCGAGGTTCATCATGTCGATGTTCTGCACATCGGTGCGGTCTTCCATCAGGTGTTGGCGCAGACGGCGGAAGGCCGCAGCCTCCAGTTCAAGTTGGGTTTGTTCGTCCATATCGGCTCTCCCTTTAACCAAAAGATGCGTGGGATGGTGACCAGGATCAAGGGGGGGGCATCGGCTAGAATTCTCCGGCAGGCCGTCCGGGGGTGTCGGCAGGCTTGCACTGATCAGTTTGGTCATGGGATAGAAGGCATATGAAGGTGAACCTTGCATATTCGGACACGCGGCTTTCATGCGGGTGATGTCGTTTCTTCCCATGGCGGGCCTGGCCCTGCTGTTAGCCTGTGCCTGGGTGTTCGTGCCCTGGGCCGGGTTGATCCTTTGGGCGGCAGAGGCGCAGCGAGGGTTTCAGAATTCCATGGCGCAGGCGTTGCAGGCGATCCGCACAGGGGAACCGACGGCTGTGATGGCGCTCTGTACGGCGACGGCGGCCTACGGGTTTGTTCATGCGATTGGGCCAGGGCATGGGAAGGTGCTGTTGGGCGGGGCGGCGTTGGCCTCGGGTGCGACGCTTAGGCGGATGACGGTACTGACCGTGGCGGCAAGCCTGGCACAATCGCTGGCTGCTATTGTCATGGTCGGTGGGCTGGTTCTTGTGCTGGGGGTCGCGACCCAGCGCATTGCACCCATGGCCGAAGATTGGCTGGCGCCGATCAGCTATGCTGCGATTGCGTCGGTCGGGGTCTATCTGATCGTTCGCGGGGTGAAGCTGTGGCGCAAATATGCGCAGTCCGACAGGCATGAGCATGGACATGACCACGAGCACACGCACGCGCATGAACATGAGCACGGGCACAGTCACAGTTGCGGCTGCGGCCATGCCCATGGGCCAACCGTGACGCAGGTGGCCGGGCTGTCTGGTTTGCGCGATGCGACGATGCTGGTGCTTAGCATCGCGATCCGGCCCTGTACCGGAGCGCTGTTTGTTTTGATCATCGCGCTGCGGTTTGACGTGTTTTGGGCAGGGGCTTTGGCGGTCTTAACGATGGGCCTTGGCACGGCGGCCTTCAATTTGATGATCACATGGTCTGGTGTGGCCGCGCGACGGTTGAGCGCGATCCAATCTCTGGCAGGTGACGATATCGGACGCGTGTCCGCCGGGCTGCAGATTATGGGGGGCGGATTGGTCGCTTGCTTCAGCGCGCTCTGGCTGATCAGCTTTTTTACCTGATATCGGTAGAGATTTGCCGTGCAGCCTGGACCACATTTTCTTGGAACAAGAAAATGCCGCCAACGTTGGCGGCAAATTTTTTGAAAAAATTTGGGTCCCTAAACACCGCCGTCGCGGGCGGCCGCCTCATGAATAGGGGCAAGACGTGCGGCCCATGCGGCCTGATCTTGCGCTGTCTCAATCAGATCATTGCGCAGTTCGATCAGCACATTTGCCCGGTTATGGGCGATGCCATGTCGATCAATCGCGTCCCCCTCCAGAGCACCGGTATAGGGTTCGTTTTCTCCGATGCACAGGTCCTCTTCCGCCTTCAGCCGTTTGATCAATGGCCGTGTCAGCCGTTCGTCTGACGCGTAGAGAATACCCACATACCACGGGCGCGGTGGACGGCCACGGAATTGCCGGGTGAAGCTGTGAACTGACACAATGATTGTGTTATCCTGGCGCGCCGCCATGCGGGCCAGCGCGGCGTGATAGGGGCGATAACACAGGTTAAGGCGGCGTTCGCGCTCTGCGTCATCTGCATGCCGATTGCCCGGAATGATTGTACCGTCATAGAGCTTCATCAGAAGCGTCGGATCGTCCTCCCCGCGATTGGGATCAATCACCAGACGGGAAAAATTGGCAAAAATCGCGGGCGCATTCAAATGCTGCGCAAGCGCAGACGCCAACCCCGCCGCGCCAATGTCATAGGCGATATGGCGGCCCATATCCGTCTCTGACACGCCCAAATCCCCGCCGTTCACGGCATCAGGCACCGTGTTGGACGCATGATCACAGGTGATCAGCCAGCGCGCGGGCCGGTCGGCCCCTTCGATATGATAGGGTTGATATGTCATTGACGTGTCACGAAGATATTCCATGACCCGTCTATGACAGTTGCGGTGGGAAGGGAATTGCGTAATAAGCGCATTGCTAACTCCGTTAGCGTTAACGCGCCGCAAATATTTTCCTGGCCCACCTGCCGGGCCCAGACTTTGAAGGACAGCGCGCCCCATGAGACGCCATCGCAATGTGAAAATCGTGGCCACCCTTGGCCCGGCCTCGGAAACCTATGAAACCATTCGCGCTTTGCATGAGGCCGGCGCAGACGTCTTCCGCCTGAACATGAGCCATGGCGAGCACGGCGCGATCCGCGAAAAACACCGGATCATCCGGCAAATTGAAGAGGATCTCGACAGCCCAATCGGTATTCTGGCCGATCTGCAGGGCCCCAAACTGCGCGTGGGTGCCTTTTCCTCGGGCGAAGAGGAACTGAAGCCCGGTCAGATGTTCCGTCTTGATCTGGACACTGCCGAGGGCGATGCCAAACGCGTGTGCCTGCCCCATCCGGAGATTTTCGAGGCGTTGAAGCCCGATGCCACGCTTCTCGTCAATGACGGAAAGATCCGCCTGAAGGTGATCGAATGCGGCCCTGATTTCGCAGAAACCGAGGTGACGGTGGGCGGCACGATTTCCGACCGAAAGGGCGTGAATGTGCCCGATGTGGTGCTGCCACTGGCCGCCTTGTCGGAGAAAGACCGCAAGGATCTGGAATTTGTCTGTGAGCTGGGCGTGGACTGGCTGGCGCTCTCGTTCGTACAGCGCGCAGCAGATGTGGAGGAAGCCCGCACGCTGGTTAAAGGCCGCGCGGCGGTGCTGTCAAAGATCGAAAAGCCCTCTGCCGTGGAGTGGTTTGACAGCATTCTGGAAGCCTCTGACGGGATCATGGTGGCGCGCGGCGATCTGGGCGTGGAATTGCCCGTGCAAAACGTGCCACCAATCCAGAAGCGCCTTGTGCGCAAATGCCGGGCCAAGGCCAAGCCAGTGATCGTGGCGACACAGATGCTGGAGTCCATGATAGACAGCCCGATGCCCACACGTGCCGAAGTGTCCGACGTGGCGGCGGCCATTTATGAAGGGTCCGATGCTGTGATGTTGAGCGCGGAATCCGCCGCTGGCAGCTATCCGGTGGAGGCCGTCACCACCATGGACAATGTCGCGCGCGAAGTGGAAAGCGACCCCACCTACAAACAGATCATCGCCGCCTCCCGCGTGGTCAACCGCAGCTCCGTCGCCGACGGAATCGTGGTGGCTGCGCGCGAGATTGCAGAGGCCACGGACATTCGCGCCATCTGCTGTTTCACCCAATCGGGCACCACCGCGCTTTTGACATCGCGCGAACGGCCTGGGGTGCCCATCATCGCAATGACCAACCTGCGCGGCACAGCGCGGCGGCTCGCGCTGAGCTGGGGTGTGGATTGCGTGATGACGGAAACACTCGACCGGTTCAAAATGGCCGTTTTGGCGGCGGCACGGGCCGCACGCGAACATGGTTATGCCGAGGCGCTGGATCAGATCGTAGTGACCGCCGGTGTGCCCTTCAACGTGCCGGGCACGACCAACATTCTGCGCGTCGCGCCCTGTCAGGAAAGTTTGCTTTATTCTACCGACCCGGGCTAAATCCCGACCATGTCCAGTGTGGAGCCTGATATCCTGATCGCCTTAGGCGTGTTTCTACTTGTGCTGTCCGTACCATCGCTTATCGCCGCGATGATCGACCGCCGCCCGCCGCGCGTGGCCGCGCTGACAGCGATTTTGGCGGCGGGGATACTTGTCTACACGGTGCAGACCAATCCGGGTGTCTACAGCCTACGGGATGTGCCAGACGTTTTCATCCGAGTGGCCGCCAAGTTCATTTGAAGACCAGCTCTCAAATGATGGACCATATGTGTCGAAACGAATGACCAGTTTGAGCCCAAAACACGTTATCTAGCACGATGGATGGAGGTCTGCTTTTGGCAAAAACTGCGTCTCGCAACGAACCTATCAATACCGTGACAGATTTCGCGCGTCTTGACTGATGCGTTTTCCCGATCAACGGCGCTGTCGCAGCAAGTGTTTACAGATGATCCCCGTCGATCTTGGGGAGAGACTTCAGGCGTTTGGGATCAAACTCGGTTAGCACCCCGTCTCACGCTTCATAGCGCTCCAGAAATGCTTCGGCATGCAGGGTCCGAAAGTCTTTGAGGGCGTTGCGCAGGGTGTCATGCGTCCAATCCCACCAAGCCAGTTTGATAAGCCGCTCGGCAATCTCGTGCGGTTGGCGGCGGCGCAGCGGTTTCGCGGGGTTGCCGGCAACGATCACATATGGATCCACATCCTTTGTGACGATGGCACCGGCGGCCACTACCGCACCATGGCCCAGCGTCACGTCTGGTTTCAGCATTGCACCCGCGCCGATCCACGTGTCGTGGCCGATATGGGCCGTTCGGGATTTTCGATGGGCAAAGAAGGCCTCATCGCGCGTCGCATCATCCCAGTAATCATGCGAGCGGTATAGGAAATGATGGCACGACGCCGTGTGCAACGGATGATCGGTGGCGCCGATGCGGACGAAGGCAGCGATATTGGAAAACTTGCCGATCCGCGCGTTGGCAATATCGGCGTAGCGGTCGCAATAGCTGTAATCGCCAAAGCTGGAATTCTGAACGCGGCTGCCCTTGCCGATCTCGGTGAAGGCACCGAATGTGCTATCTATGATCTCGCACTCGGGGTGGATGAGCGGCGCGTCAACAGCAAGCTTTGCCATTACGCGTTGCGCCCGATCAATTTGCCGCGCAGCCAGCCAGAGAACCAATCCATGAACATCACCATAACGACGATCAGCACGATGTAATAGGCGACCTCTTCCCAGTCCTTCTGGGTCTGGATCGCCTGGGTCAGCATCAAACCGATCCCGCCACCGGTGATGGCCCCGATGATGGTGGCCGACCGGGTGTTGGATTCCAGGAAATAGAGGATCTGCGCCAGCAGGACCGGAACGACCTGTGGGATCACACCGAAGCGGTAGCGCTGCAGCGGTTTCGCGCCGGTGGACGCAACGCCCTCGATCTGTTTGTCGTCCACGTTTTCCAACGCTTCGGAGAAGATTTTGCCGAAGGTGCCGGTATCCGTGATCAGGATCGCCAACGCGCCGGTCAGCGGGCCGGGACCGAACGCGCGAGCCAGAACCACCGTCCAAATGAGCGCATCGACACCGCGCACGAAGTCAAAGAGGCGACGGGTCGCGGCGCGCAGCAGCATGAAGGGCGAAAACCTTTTGGCTGCCAGAAAGGCCAAAGGTAGGGCGAGGATGGCCGCGCCCATGGTGCCGAGGAAGGCCATCAGAACCGTCTCTCCGATGGCCCAGGCGACATCCTTGTGCCGCCACATGGCATTGTTCCACCAATCCGAGAGCGCGCCTGCAATGTTGGATTTCTCCGCCACCAAGCGGTCGCCAAAGAGTATGGTTCCAAGGCTTTGCCCGTGATAGGGGCTGTCGAGCGTGAACCAAAACAGCTCCCACCCCGGGAAGTAATTGAACACCTCGGTACGAGCACCGGTGAGGGTGATACGGCCCTCAGGCGTAGTAATGCCTATGCGGCGGTTGGAAGCGGATATCCACTCGGGCAGGTCGTCGGGCAAATTGCTGACCAGATTGCGCCCTTCAGCCTGAACTTCGATCAGTTGATATCCCGGGATCGAGACCTCTGTCCGGCTATCCGGCAGGTAGCGCACGATGTGGTCTGCCCCCAGATCAACAGTGATGATCTCATCCCCCGACACCCAATCGGGCCGCTGCCCTTCCGGATAAGCGCCTTTGCGTTCGCCTTCTACGGCATAGCGAAATTCACCTGATCTGTTGTCGCGGGTGACATGCACCTTGTGGGACCAACTGTCAGAGACCAGCGTGACAGCATTGTCGAGATTGGCGCGTTGTGCCAGACCGGGCAGATCGAAGGCAAAGAAGATGTAGACCAAGTAGACCGCGATCACTGCCGGGATGCCGAACCCGACAAGGCGCTTGCGGCGAAAGAGCTGGTCCGCTGCTTGTTTCGCTACGGTCAAGTCAACAGTGGTCATTGGCCTTGCCCTTCGGTCAGACGGTTGCGGTAGTAGCTGGAGAGCTGGTCGAAGAACACGATGGTGCCAAAGAGAAGGATGAAGATCGCACCTGCTTCATCAAACCGCCCAGGGCCCCAGGCCATGGCGTTGCGCAGCTCGTATCCCAGCCCGCCTGCGCCGACGAAGCCCAAGATGGCAGAGGCGCGTATGTTGATTTCAAACCGCAAGAGCGCGTAGCTGACGTAGTTGGGTGCGACCTGTGGCATGACACCCAAAAGCATCCTTTGAGACCAGTTTGATCCGGTAGAGGCGAGGCCCTCGATAGGTTTTAAGTCTGCGTTCTCGGCAACCTCGGAAAAAAGCTTTCCGAGCGCACCTGCCGTATGAATGGCGATGGCGATCATCGCGGGCACCGGCCCGCCACCCAGAACGAAGATCAGCATCAGCGCGATCACGATCTCAGGCACCGCGCGCATGATGTCTGAGATGCGGCGGAAAAGCGGGATCAGGCGCGGCCATTTGGCAAGCCCACGGGTGCCCAGAAGCGACAGGAACAGCCCGCCCAAGGCGCCGATCAGGGTCGATACCGCGGCGATGTTGATCGTCTCAACGAGGGCCGGGAAATACTTGGCAATCAGGCCGGGCAGATCGGCGCGTTTCTCCCACGCTTCAGACAGGACATCGGCAGGATAATCCCCAATCTGGTGCAGCCCTTCCCAGAACCCACCGGCGTTGCGGTCGTCGGCCACGTTGAAGCCTGACACCATCAGCACGATAAAGACCAAAAGCGTCAGCCCGCCATAGAGCCTGCGCCGTTGCACGTGCGCCATGTAGCTCGATTGGATGCTGTCCACGCTGGCTTGCGAACCGCCTAAAGAAATATCAGCCATCCTGCCCCCGATGGTAAAAGGATGCCCCGAACCGGGGCACCCAGATTTGTGAAGGCGTGGGCTCTCGTGATCTTTTGCTAGGCAAAAGACACTGCCACCCACCCGTCGGCAAAGCCGACGTTACCCACCGATTTTGGCTTTGCGGGCCTCAACGATGGAAATGTAGGTGTCATGCGTCACCGGCTGGAAGCCCAGCGTGTCGCCTGCGGCCACACCGTAGGCGCAATCGGCATCACGTTCATGCAAGCCATCCACCAGTGCGGTCATTGTCGCGCGCACGTCATCGGGCAGCGCTTTGCGCAGCACCACAGGGCCTTCGGGGATCACGGCAGATTTCCAGATCTGGACCATGTCGTTCATGTCCACCAGGCCCGCATCAACGGCCTTGCGCAGCGCACCGGAATTGTAGCCATCTTCCCAGTTGCCCTGCCCATCGGCCCAGGTCACGCCACCATCAATGTCACCATTATTCACGGCAACGATTGTCTGCTCATGGCCGCCGGTGAACTTCACTTCGCCGAAATACTCACCCGACTCCATGGTCACGCCGTCTTTGTACTGGGGGATTTCGATAGACGGGATCAGATAGCCGGAGGTGGAGTTCGGATCGCCAAATCCAAAGACCTTGCCTTCCATGTCATCCAATGATGCGATGTCACTGTCTTTGCGGGCGAACCCAATGGAATGATACCCGATGGACCCGTCCACATTGACTTTGATCAGCACCGGCTCAACCGCTTCTGGATCCTGCAGATAGGTCGCCGCGTAAGACGATGCACCCAGCCAGGCCATATCAATCGTGCCGCCCAGCAATCCCTGGATGACACCGTTGTAATCAGCCGGGGCAAACATCTTGGTTTCCACGCCCAGCGCCTCGGTCGTGTAATCAGCCAGACACTGGTAGGAATTCATCCGGTCCTGCGCGTTTTCGCCGCCCAGAATGCCGATGCGGAATTCTGTGATCTCTTCTGCAAATGCGCCAGAGGTCAGCGCAGTGGTGGCGGCAAGCGCCATAACGAGGGTCTTTGTCATGTCAAAAGGCTCCTTTGGATGTGACATGTGGGTGAAAAGCGGTCAGGCAGTCTGATATTCCGCCTCAGATGCGCTCAGCGTTTCAATCTCTGTTGACGTGGCAGCCTCAGAGAAATCCGCGCCCGCACCATAGATGTCGCGCGCCACGCCGGTGGTCAGCTGCTCGGGCGTGCCGTCGAACACGATCCGGCCATCGCGCATTCCGATGACGCGGTCGCAGTAGCGGCGCGCCGTGTCCAGCGTGTGCAGATTGGCGATAACCATGCGCCCGTCTTCTTCGTGAATGCGGCGCAGTGACTGCATCACCACCTGCGCGTTCATCGGATCAAGCGAGGCGATGGGCTCATCCGCCAGAATGATCTTAGGGTCCTGCATCAACGCCCGGGCAATCGCCACGCGCTGCTGCTGCCCGCCAGACAGCGCCTCAGCCCGTTTGGGCGCCTGTTCGGCAATGCCCAGCCGGTCAAGGATCTCGATGGCCTTATGAATGTCTGACTGCGGATAAAGGTTGAACAGGGTTGCGAAGGTAGACCGACGGTTGAGCGTGCCATGCAGCACGTTCGACACCACGTCCATCCGGGGAACCAGGTTGAACTGCTGGAAAATCATCGCGCAGCGGGATTGCCAGGCCCGCTTGGCGGCGCCTTTGAGCGCGGTGATCTCTTCGCCCCGAAAGACGATGGAGCCTTCCGTGGCATCGCTCAGACGATTGAGCATCCGCAAAAGTGTGGATTTACCCGCACCAGACCGGCCAATAATCCCGATCATGGTCGGTGTGTCGACAGAAATCGTTGCCGCATCCACAGCAACTTTGTCCCCGAACCGCTTGGTCAGCGCATCGATTTGCAGCATATCGCCCCCATGTGTTGGAAGCGGGATAGAATCCTCAAACGACAAAACGGCGACAGTTTTGAATCAACTGAGTGACGGTTTCGTAACGCGCGCATGACAGCCACGCGCCTAAAAGACCATGTCATCGACACCACAGTTGCGGCGTCTCGTGCGGTCAGATGTCATAAAACTGTTACTTTGGGCGAATTGGTGCGCTACGCTTTTCCAATATAGTGTCGTTTTATCTTGAGCTGTTTCGTGGCACTTTTTATGCAGTCCGTAGGTGCGGCCGAGATAAGCGATGTAAGTTGCGACGACCGCTCGCGCATGACCGACACCTTGAAAAACGTTTTGGGTGCAGAACGCCAAGGTACGGGCTTGCGCGATCCGGAAACGCTTCTGGAAGTGTGGGTCGCCCGTGCCAGCGGGGACTGGATCATCGTGCAAAACTACTCAAACGGTACATCTTGCATTGTGGCCATGGGCGAGCATTGGGAAAACAACACCTCAGGTCCCGTTTAACAATCAGCTTTTTCCACTTTGCTAAGTGTGGTCGCTTGAGTTCGCATCCTCGTTAATCGATCCGGATGTGCCTTTGGTCAGAAAGCGGACGTAGGAACACAAAAGGGAATGACAGCCTTGTCCGCATACCCGCTACGTAGATCAGAACAGAGAAAACTTAATTGATAGAATGTCTTTGGGAGACTTGAGCGAAGATTTGGACGAATGCAGGCATTTCGCCTTTGCCAGACTGCCTTAGGTAAACCACACTGCCTTGCTGTTTTCTCTTGCGATGTTTCTGATGCGGGCCTATACGGCGCTCTCATCCGCGCGACCGGCCAGAGTGGCATGCCGAGTCGCGCGTTCTACCGCCTTGATTTGTAAGGAGACGGAAATGCCCAAGATGAAGACGAAGTCGAGCTGCAAAAAGCGGTTCAAAGTGACGGCCAGTGGCAAGATCAAGACCGCACAAGCGGGCAAGCGCCACGGCATGATCAAACGCACCAACAAGTTTATCCGCAACGCACGTGGCACCACTGTGATGAGCGAGGCTGACGCCAAGATCATCAAGCCCATGATGCCCTATTCGCGCTAAGGAGAAGCTAAGATGTCACGCGTTAAAGGTGGGACAGTAACCCACGCCCGTCACAAGAAAATCACCAACGCCGCGAAGGGTTATTACGGCCGTCGCAAAAACACTTTCAAGGTGGCCGCACAGGCCGTCGACAAGGCCAACCAGTACGCCACACGCGACCGCAAAGCGCGCAAGCGGAACTTCCGCGCCCTGTGGATCCAGCGGATCAACGCCGCCGTGCGCAGCCATGACGAAAGCCTGACCTATTCGCGCTTCGTCAACGGCCTGAGCCTGGCTGGAATTGAGGTCGACCGTAAGGTTCTGGCCGATCTGGCCGTGCATGAGCCGGCGGCATTTGGTGCCATCGTGGAGCAGGCCAAGACAGCCCTCGCGAAGTAAATTCCAAGACTTTAAGAGAAAAACCGCCGATCTGCGCATCAGATCGGCGGTTTTTTTGTGCGTCAAGGAATCGTCACAGTGTTATCCAACTGTTTCCATTTCGCGGGTATATTGTTTTCGAACAGGACAAAAATAAGGAAAAAACCGATGACAGCGAAAGCAGAGCAAGAGTTGAGTAAAAAGGCCCGCCGTATGTTGGCCGCCCATGATCGCCAAGTGCTGATCTGGCGCAGCGTCCGCGGCTGAGGCCTGTCGCAATAGGGTACAACCCGAGGCGCAAACAGGTATGAGTTTTGAAAAGGCGTGTCCGCAAGGGCACGCCTTTTTCGTTGTGGTCAGAGCGGCCGGTCTGAGCTAGGGTTTCGCCATGAACCACAAAGAGTTTGCAGCCACTCTCACCGCCGAGGAACTAGCCGCTCTCAACGAGACCGCTGATGCACCGGGCCTTTGGCATTTGGCAGGGCATCTGGGCATGATCGTGGTGTTTGGGGGATGGATCGCGTCGGGTCTGCCGCTTTGGCAAGTGGCGTTGGTGGCGCAGGGCATTGTGATCTGCTTTCTCTTTACGCTGGAACATGAAGCGACGCACAAGACGCCGTTTCGCACCGAGCGGGTCAATGAATGGGTGGGGCGGTTTTGCGGGTTGATGATTCTGCTGCCGTTCACATGGTTTCGGTATTTTCACCTCGCCCATCATCGGTTCACCAACATCCCCGGCAAGGACCCCGAGCTTGAGGCCGGCGCGAAGCCGGAAACGTTGGGGGAATATGCCCGGTTTGTCTGCGGGCTACCCTATTGGTGGGGAATGGCATGGCAAACCGTTGGCAATGCCATGGGGCGTGATCCGGGGCGTTACATTCCGAGCCACGCCAAGCGGCGTGTAATCGTGGAGGCACGGTGGATGGTCGGAATATACGCCATCTTACTGGGCAGTCTGTTTGTCACGCCACTGCTCTTCTGGGTGTGGATTTTACCTTGCTTGGTAGGGCAGCCGTTTTTGCGGCTTTACCTGCTCGCTGAACACGGGCGCTGCGCGTTTGTGGCGAATATGTTTGAGAACACGCGGACGACCTATACCAACCGTGTGGTGCGGTTCATAGCGTGGAACATGCCCTATCATGTGGAGCATCATTCCCTGCCGCAGGTGCCGTTCCACAAGCTTCCGGAGTTGCATGGACGGATGCAGGGGCATCACAAGGTGGTGTCGAACGGTTATCGTGAATTCACATCCGAGTTTGTGAGCGACTTGAAATAGAGCCGCGCTTCGTCAGGCCCCGGTCTGGCGATCCTGATCTTTGAACGGCAGCACGTTATCGTTGAGTTCCCGGACCCTTGTTGTACGACAGCCTACGGTTGCCATTTCGCCAGGCCCAGGCGGGGCCTGACGAAGCGCGGCGGCCCCGAGGGGCCTTGATTCCGCGCAGGGCTACTTTTCGAAAACGGATGTGCGATTTCGGACTTCGAGTGCCTTGCGGGACCCGGTGATCTTTCCATTTTGGGCATGAAGTGAAATTGGTGGCTCATCGGTCAGCAACTTTTCCAACACCACGATGGAATCGTAAAACCGCACGCTGTTGAGTTCCTTCGCAATCTCATCGAACGGGAAAATTTCATCCTGATCGGTGTACCAGCTGTGCATCTTGTCGACGAGCCGCTTGGCATATTCGATAAAGCTCGCCTCTTCCCGGAACCCGCCGCCGAAACCGGGCCAATAGCTGGTATGGGTGTCCTCGACCAGGTAGACGCCCTGATCCGAGATGTGCGGCCAGAGATGTTCGAAACTGGTGATCTGCTGGTGCATCATGTGGCCGCCATCATCGATCACCACGTCGAAGGGCCCGTACTTTTCGGCCAGCTCTTCTAGAAAAGCAGGATCGGCTTGATCGCCGATCTCCACCACCGTGTCCGGCTCTGCATGGTCGCGGCAAGCCGGGTCGATATCAGCAAAGGTCAGGTGGGCGCCTTCGCCGAAATACCCTTTCCACATCGGGATGGATCCGCCGCGATAGACGCCGATTTCGAGGAATGAAATGTCTCGCCCACGGAACCGACCCAGTTCGCGTTCATAGACGCCGAAATAGTGTTTCCACTTGGTGATCGCCCGGTGGTCGGTGCGTTTGAGGTAGTCTGCGAAGTAACCCATGCCTCTATCCCTTGTTTCGGACACTAGAGATGATCCGCCGCCATCTTGCAATCATGGCCCTCCACGGATAGCAGAACACCAAACCGCTTAGAGGGTGCGACATGGATGATCTGCGCGACAAGTATCTGGGGCTGATTGGTGAGGCCGGGGATGAGGCCACGCTGGAAGAGCTGCGCGTGCAGGCCGTGGGCAAGAAGGGTGAGATCAGCCTTCAGATGCGCGAGCTGGGCAAGATGACCCCCGAAGAGCGGCAGGTCGCGGGACCGAAGCTGAATGCGCTCAAAGATGAGATCAACGCGGCACTTTCTGCCAAGAAGGTGGCGTTGGCGGATGCCGCACTGGATGAACGGCTGAAATCGGAATGGCTGGATGTGACGCTGCCCACGCGGCCCACGCGTCAGGGTTCGATCCATCCGATTTCTCAGGTGACTGAGGAAGTAACGGCCATTTTCGCCGATATGGGATTTTCTGTCGCCGAGGGCCCTCAGATCGAAAGCGATTGGTATAATTTCGACGCGCTGAACATTCCGGGCCATCACCCGGCGCGGGCGGAGATGGACACGTTCTATACTCATCGCGCAGAAGGCGATGAGCGCCCGCCCCATGTGTTGCGGACCCATACCAGCCCGGTGCAGATCCGGTCGATGGAAGCCAATGGCGCGCCCATTCGGATCATCGCGCCGGGGCGGGTGTATCGCGCGGATTATGACCAGACGCACACGCCCATGTTTCACCAGATCGAAGGACTGGCGATTGATCGCGATATCTCCATGGCGAACCTGAAATGGTGTTTGGAGGAATTCGCGGCGGCGTTTTTCGAGGTCGATCATATCGAGGTCCGCTTCCGGGCCTCCCATTTCCCGTTCACGGAACCCTCGGCCGAGATCGATTTTCGCTGTTCCTGGGAAGGCGGCACGCTGAAGCTGGGTGAAGGCGATGACTGGCTGGAGGCCGGTGGGTCGGGCATGGTGCATCCCAATGTGCTGAAAGCGGCGGGTGTGGATCCCGAAGAATGGCAAGGGTTTGCCTTTGGGCTGGGGATCGACCGGCTGGCGATGTTGAAATACGGCATCCCGGATTTGCGCGCGTTCTTTGAGAGCGATCTGCGGTGGCTCAAGCACTATGGGTTCGCCCCGCTTGACGTGCCCACCCTGCATGGTGGACTATCGCGCTAGGGACACGGTATTGGTTGGGTGAAACCCCATCCTACGGTTATCTGGAAAGGACCGTTACTTATGGCTCTGCATCAACTGATTTATGCATCGGAACCCTTTGGGTTTGATAACGCTATGCTGGCGGGCATTTTGCTCGATGCGCGACGCTGTAATGAACGGGATGGGATCACTGGCGCGCTGATTGTGCGCGGGGATCTCTATATCCAGCTGCTGGAGGGGCCGAGGAAGAAGGTGGAGGAGTGCTACCACCGCATTCGGCAGGATGACCGGCATGCCAACGCCAAGACGCTGATGAAACGCACGATCAAGACGCGGCTTTTTCCGGATTGGGCGATGAAGGATGATCCGGCGCAAAGCTGGGTTTGGTCTATTGATGAGGTCCAAGGCGGCGCCGTGGACCGGGCGACCGAGGATGAGGCGCTTGGCTTTTTCACACGGCTCGCGGCGGAAGGCGTAACCGCGTTTCCGCCCAAAGGTGTGACGCACTGAACTTCGCAAACTCGTGACGTGACTTGAGCGGCGGGCCGGTTAAGTTGCGCGGCATGCGCAGGTTTTTTCTCTCCTTCTTCTTCAGCCTTACTCCCCTCTTTGCCGTCGCTTCTGAGCAGCGCGCGCTTTGCCATGGGCAGGAACCGTGTTTCGTGGGTGAACGATCCTATCACATCGCCGAACCCGAGGGGTGGGATGGCACCTCCCCCCTGCCCGTTCTGATGCATTTTCACGGCTGGAAGCGGCAGGGCACGCTGATTGTGCGCCACGATCGGATTGTGAGTGCGACGTCGAAGCGCGGTGTGTTGCTGGTTGCCCCCAATGGCGCGAACCGAACGTGGAATTTCTGGCCAGAGGATAGCGCGGACATCGCCTTTGCCCGCGCGGTGCTGGAAGATGTGAAGGCGCGCTATCCGGTGGATGAGACGCGTATTTTCATATCCGGCTATAGCTGGGGGTCGAATATGGCGTGGCGGTTTGTCTGCCATGATGGGGCGGATGTGGCGGTGCTGTTGGGTATTTCGGGCACGCTGGGACCTGGGCAGAACTGTCAGACGGCGCCCGGTGACGTGCGGCAGGTCTATGGGCTGACGGACAATGTGCTGCCGTTTCCGTTTGGGCCCGGGGAGAATACGGGCGATGCTGTGCGGCTTTGGCGCGATCGGTTGGGCTGCGGCGCGGGGGAACCTTACGGAGACTGGCGGATTACGGAACTGGATCAATTCACCAAGACGGCATGGGATTGCGAGGGCGGGCGCGTGACGCTGGACATCCATCCGAGGGGTCATTTCATCCCGCGCGGCTGGATCGCGCGACAGTTGGATGAGGTGATGGGTCTGGAGCCGAGCTATCCGTGACGCTCTGAGCCGCGCGGGCGGCGCTTGACTCGGAGAAGTAACGCGTCGACCGTACGACTTAGCATCAGGAGGCCGCCATGGACGATCATTCTGCCGATAGTTTCACCTTGCACGCCCGGCGCGATGGTGGGGGCACGCCGACGCTGAACACTTGGGGCGCGAATTCGGATTATGGCACGTTGCGGTCGGTGCTGCTCGGACCCATTGAGAATTACCGGTGGCTGCAGACCTCGTCTGTTTCCAAGAAGACACTGCGCCGAGGTGTCCCCTTCGATGAACAAACCGCACGCAAACAATACGCCGAGATGGTGAGCGCCTATCAAAGCGCCGGTGTTGACGTTCATACCCACTCCCCCGACCCGCATCTGCCCTATCAGGTCTATGCGCGGGACAGTTCCGTCATGACGCCGTTTGGTGCGATCATCACCCATATGGCGCAGTGGTGGCGGCGGGGTGAGAACTTTCGCGCGATTGAAACGTATCAGTCGCTAGGCATTCCGATTTACGATTTCGTCACCGCAGGCACGTTCGAGGGTGGGGATTTCAACGTCATTGAACCGGGCTGCGTGCTGATCGGTTGGGAAGGTGATGAAGGGCGTTCACAGGAACAGGGCGCCAAACAAATCGCGAGCTGGATGGAGGCCGAGGGCTGGGAAGTGAAGCTGGCCGATATCGACCCATTCTATGTGCATATCGATCTGATGGTGGTGATGTTGGCGCCGAAACTGGCCGCTGTGTGCACCGATTGCACGGATCCCGAGATCGTGAATTGGCTCAAGGCCAAGGGCATCGAAATCGTCGAGGTGCCGTTTCAGGACACAATCGCGCTGGGATGCAATGTGGTGGCTTTGGGCGAGGATCGTGTGCTTTTGCCTGAGGGTTCTAAAGTGCTGAAAGACAAGCTGCGCGCGCTTGGCTTCACGATCTATGACCCGGATCTGTCAATGATCACCCAAGGCGGCGGCGGGGTGCATTGCATGTGTCAGAGCCTGATCCGCGATCCAGTTTAATGCCGCGCCGCAGCATTTAAGCCTTGCACACCTAAGAATACCGTGTCTTTACCCGGCGTTGACTTAGCTCTGGCAAACAGAGCTATGCTGAGCAGAGATACCCTATGACAAAATTCATGATGGCGGCGCTTGCCGCCGGGCCCAATTTTTCGTCCCTTCGCACAGATACCGGCTTCGATACTGGCCGCATCCGCATTGAACTTCTTGCGGGGCTGACCGTGGCGCTGGCCCTTGTGCCGGAGGCGGTGGCCTTTGCCTTTGTGGCGGGTGTCCATCCGCTCGTAGGGCTTTATGCGGCATTTATCGTGGGGCTGATCACGGCTGTGATGGGCGGACGTCCGGGCATGATCTCTGGCGCAACCGGTGCGCTGGCCGTTGTCATGGTGTCTTTGGTGGCGGTGCATGGGGTGGAGTACCTTTTCGCGACCGTGGTTCTGATGGGGCTCATTCAGATAGCAGCCGGGATTTTTCGGCTGGGCAAGTTCATTCGGCTGGTCCCGCATCCGGTGATGCTGGGCTTCGTGAATGGGCTGGCAATTGTTATTTTCCTCGCCCAGCTGAGCCAGTTTCAGGTGCCCGGCACGGCGGAGCATGCAGGCCATGGCATGGCCAATGGCGAATGGCTGTCCGGTGGGCCGCTTTACATGATGCTGGGGCTGGTGGCGGCGACCATGGCGATCATCTGGGTGATGCCACGGATCACGACCGCCATTCCTGCGCCGCTGGCCGGGATCGGGATTGTGGCGCTGGCGGTGATTGCCTTCGGGATTGATGTACCGCGCGTGGGCGACATGGCGTCGATTGATGGCGGTTTGCCGGGGTTTCATATCCCTGTGGTGCCGATCAATCTGGAGACGTTGGAGATTATCCTGCCCTACGCGCTGATCCTGGCAGCGATTGGGCTGATTGAGAGCTTGCTGACGCTGAATCTGGTGGGCGATATCACCGGGCAGCGGGGCGGGTCATCGAAGGAATGTATCGCCCAAGGAACGGCCAACACGGTCACCGGGTTCTTCGGTGGTATGGGCGGTTGCGCGATGATCGGGCAATCGATGATCAACGTGAAATCGGGCGGGCGCACGCGGCTGTCGGGCATTTCGGCGGCACTGTTTCTGCTGGCCTTCATTCTGGTGGCCGCGCCCATGATCGAGCAAATCCCGCTCGCTGCCCTTGTGGGTGTGATGTTCATGGTGGTGATCGGGACATTCGCCTGGAACAGTTTCAAAATCATGCGGAAGGTGCCGCTGACCGACGCAATTGTCATCGTGTTAGTGACGGTCGTGACAGTCTTTTTCGATCTGGCCACGGCGGTGGTCGTCGGTGTGATCGTATCTGCCTTGGCCTATGCGTGGAACAATGCCTCCCGCATCTCTGCGCGCCGTCATGACACGCCGGAAGGGGCGCGGGTGTATCAGGTGCAGGGGCCACTTTTCTTCGGATCGTCTGAGGGGTTTGTTGAGTTGTTCAGCCCGTCTGAGGATCCCAGCGCTGTCATCGTGGATTTCGCCGAAAGCCGCGTGGTGGATCAATCGGCGCTGAATGCGATTGAGACGGTGGCCGCGAAATATAAGGCGGCGGGCAAGCAATTGCAGCTGCGCCATCTGAGCCGGGATTGTCACAAGCTGTTGCAAAAGGCAGGGCAGTTGATGGTCGATAGCGATGATGATCCTGATTACCAGATTGCCGTCGATTACGCGGTGCGGACGGGTGCATTGGGTGGCGGGCACTAATCCTGTTCTGACGTCAGAAAAAGCGCAGCTACGGTGAAGGCCGCGCAGATTACGACAAGACCACTGATCGCCTCACCAAAGATCAGCGCACCCCAGACCAGGCCGCTGATTATGGTGACGTAATTGGCCTGGCTGACCACGATGGCGGATGACAGGCGGACCACTTCGAAATACAGGTAGATTTCCCACAGTGCCATGAAGGCCATGACGGGGATGGTCCAACTGCCGGACGCGGGATCGAGGTACACGCCCAAGCCGTTACCGAAGAACACGAAAAGCGGGGTTACGAGGATCGCGGCCGCGATCGTTTCACCACAGGCGACCTGCCAGCTGTCCATGCCGTCGGGCCACGCGGCCTCCACCACGTTGTGGTATGTGGCGTAGGTGAGCGGCACCAGGCACGCAAGTGCAAGCCAGAGCGTGGTGGAACCAATGTCCAATGACAGCTCCGGCACGATCAGGACAGCAACGGCCGCCAGCCCCAGACCAAGCCCCGCGATCTGGCGAACCGCGACAGGCTTGCGCCGAAGTATGCGGGTGATGAGGAAGGTCCAGACGGGGGTGGTGGCGACGATAAGGGTCAGTTCCCCCGCCGCGATATGTTGGGACACCTCCAGCTCTACGAAGAACGCCACGACATAGCCGAGCAGCGCGCAGATCACATAGAAACGCAGCGCGCCGGGGCGCACTGTGGGCCAGCGACGGCGCAGGACGCAGATGGAGAGCATGAAGATCAGGATACCAAGCGTGGTGAACCATGTGATCCCAGTGAAGGGCAGGCCGGATTCCGCGGCGATCTTGATCAGGGAAAAATGCAGGCCCCAACCGATGCCGAGCACCAGCAGAAGGAATATCACCCAAAGGGATTTGGTAGATGGTTGAAATGTCACGGATACCCCCTGACCACGACATCAGGTGCGTTCCATGGGAAAGTCAATTCCGAATGGGGCTTTCGCTGACCTGCCGCATCGCTACGGTGAAGGCATGAAAACGGGGTTTATCGCAGCGCTTCTGATCGGTTTCAGCGCGGGCATGGCGTGGGGTCATGCCTCCGAGCAGGGGTTTGTTCTGCTGCTGCCGACGGACTTTTACATCAATGCAGGTGTGGCCAGCGTGGCGCTGACCATCGTGCTGATCGCGGTTTTGCCGGCGCGAACAGCGGACCTGATTTTTGCTTCACGTCCTCTGCTGCCGCGCTTTCCGGGCGGTCTGCGCCATGGGGCGAGCCTGTTGGCGTCGGTGGCGCTGGCTTATGCGGTTTGGCGGGGCTTTACCGGGCCGCGTGATCCGTTGGCCAACCCGATGCCGCTGATGATCTGGACGGTTTGGTGGATCGGGCTCGTATCCTTGCAAGGGTTGATCGGGAACCACTGGCGATACACCAATCCCTGGACAGGGGTGGCCGCATTGCTGTCAAACATCACGGGCACGCGCGCCCCGTTTCGCTACCCTCGCGCATTGGGCCATTGGCCCGCTTTGGCGCTTTTCATTGCCTTTGCTGCATTTCTGCTTGCCGACCCGGCACCGGCAGATCCGGCCCGTCTTGCAGCATTTGCCGGGCTTTATTGGTATGTGGCGTTTCTCGGGTTGGTATCATTTGGTCCCGCTTGGCTGGTGCGGGCGGAGGCCTTCACTGTCATGATGCGCGCTTATGGGCAGATGGGGTTGTTTGGACCAAGGGGACGGCGGGTTGGCGTGGGATTATGGGGTTGGCAAACTGTCCGGCGCAACGCCCCGCCGGTTGCGCTTGCCACGTTCGCGCTGGTTCTTCTGGGAACAGGCAGTTTTGATGGGCTGAATGAGACGTTCTTCTGGCTGAGTGCGCTGGGCATCAACCCGCTCGAATTTCCGGGGCGGTCGGCGGTGATCTTGCAAACGCTGACAGGGCTCATTGCCGTGAACGCCGCGCTTATTGCTGCTTTTGCCGCGTGTCTTTGGTTGGGGGAGCGGATCGCAGGATCTGGGCGCAGCCTGCGGCAGGCCTACTGCCTCTTCGCGCCTTCGATCCTGCCCATCGCGCTGGCCTATCATGTGGCGCATTACCTGACGTCGTTCATGGTGGACGGGCAGTACGTCCTGAAGGTCTTCAATGACGCCGCAGGGTTGGGTCAGTTCTATGTGACCACCGGGTTTTTCAACACGCCCGGCACCGTGAAGGCCATTTGGCTAAGCCAAGCCGGGGCGGTGGTTTTAGGACATGTGGTGGCGATCCTGCTGGCCCACGCATTGGCCATGCGCGATCAGCACAGCACGCGGCGGGCGGTCTTGGGGCAAGCCCCTTTGGCGGCATTTATGGTGGCTTACACGTTCTTCGGGCTGTGGTTACTGGCCTCGCCGAGAGGGTTATAGACCCACGCCTTTGCGCAACAGATTCAGCGCCGCGATGACCAGGACGATCAGGGTCATCTTGCGGAATTTTTCCTGATCCAACCCGTTCTGGATTTGAAACCCGATCCACATACCCAGAAGCGCCGTTGGCAGCAAAGCAAGCGTGAAAGGGATTGTCTGTTCGTTCAAAATCCCTGACCTCAGATGAGCAAAGAGAAGCGTCACGGATCCCGCGCCATAGATGATGCCCTGTACGATCACCTGACGCGCCTTCTGCATGTCGATGGCCAGCAGATAGAGCACGGTTGTCGGGCCCCAGGTGCCCGCAAGCCCGCCCAAAATGCCTGAGATGAGGCCAACAGCCCATTCCGCCCAACCGCGATGTCGCACTGGAATGATCAGGCGCAGGCCCATCAACTGGATGAGCGACAGAACCAGAACCGGGATGCCGAGGACGAAATAGAATGCCTCGCTTGGGATCACGGGAACCAACTGGGCGGCCGCGAATATAGCGATGCAGACGATGAGAATGTAGCGCCAGGCGATACGGGTGGCTTCAATGGCCGGGGTGACGCCTGTGCGGAAGGCTTGCAGCGCATTGGAAAACAGGATGGGGAAGATCATCCCCGCCAGCGCCAGCTTGGGATCAAGGAAGGTAGACAGGCCAGAGAGCATCACAAGCGGCATGCCGAACCCGATGGAACCTTTGATCACGCCCGACAGGATGGCCACCGCGAAGGAAGCCGCGAGCAGTACAACGTCCATGTCACCGAGAAGCGCAAAATCCATGCATATGCCGTAGCAGACCGCAGAGCTGGCCACCATGGCGAACCGGACGAGGCAAAACACTGGACAAACAGGCGGCGCGCTCTCACACTCAGCGGCGGGAAATGCGTCGATACACCATGTGGGAGAACGGGATGACCAAACTGATCAAGACATCACGCCGGGGTGCTTTGAAAACGCTGGCGGGTGGGGTTGCGGGGGCCGCGACCATGCCGCTTTGGGCACGTTACACCCATGCGCAAACATCTGAGCCCCTTAAGATCGGCTTTCAGATTCACCGGACCGGTATCGGTGCTGCCTATGGTCGCTGGTATGGCCGCACGACAGAGGCAGCAGCGGCACTAATCAATGAAGGCGGCGGGATCAATGGCCGCATGGTGGAGATTATCGCCGAAGACGATGGCACGGATCCCAAGCGCGGCGCGGAAGTAGTCGAGAAATTCGCCAACCAGCACAATTGCGATGTGGGCTTTGGCACGCTCTTCAGCCATGTAGTGATCGGCTCGTCGCCGCGTGCGGGTGAATTGAAGCTGCCCTATTTCGTGGTCTCAGAAGGGCATCACGTTGCCTCGGGCATGCTCAACCGTTACACGTTGCAACCGGGCATCACGGATGTGAAAAGCCAAGTGCAGGCCATGGCGCCGTTTGTGGCGGAAAACCTTGGCAAAAAGGTCACGATGATCTTCCCCGATTTCGCCTTTGGCCATGACCACCGGGATTTCTTCACGGAAGCGATTGAACGTCAGGGGGGGGAGGTTCTGGAAAAGATTGCCATTCCCCCGGCAGAGACGTCATTCACCAAATACTTCCCCAAAATCCCGCGGGACACCGAAGTGCTGTATCACGTGATGGTCGGCCCTGCGGTGCTGACCTTCGTTAAAGAACTGGGGGAATTCTTTGGCCCCTCTAGCCCTGAAATCTTCGGCTTCATCGACAGTCTGGAAGCCGTCGATATGGCGAGCCCCGGCCTCGAATTCCTCGATGGCACCTATTTCTGGGAGGGCAATCCGCGTCATGTGCAGGCCGACCAGAGTGAGTTCGACAAGTTCTTCCGCGAGCGGGTGGGCGTTGATGCGCGAGGGGCGTCAGTGAGTGATGCGACGGATGTGTCGACCTACGCGCATATGTTCGGCTGCTGGGAAACGCTGCATGTGATCAAGGACGGGATGGAGGCCGCAGGCTATGCCGGGCCGGGCGATCGTGCTGCGCTGATTGAAGCGGTGGAGGCGATGACCGACATGCCCCACTCCAACGCGCATCCCCAAGGGGCAAAGCTGTTTAATGGCAAGACGCACCAGGTCTTTGGGCATCAATACATCTCAAAGGTCGAGGACGGGAATTTGAAGCTGGTCCACACCACGTCGATCGAAGACACGTTCTATCCCGATGAGGTCGATTACACGACGCAGGCCTTCTAAGCCCATTCATCAGCCCTGACGGGCTGCCTCATCGATGATCTCAGCAAGCAGCGCCTTTACAGGGGCGCTGCGGCGTTTTGGATTGCTGCGCGCGATGAAACTGATGGCCGGGGGCGTTGGGAATGGACGATCCAAAACCTCCATATCTGCCGTGACATGGGTGCCGTTGAGCAAGGCGACGCCAAGGCCCGCGCGAACGGCGGCTTGGATGCCAGCCGCACTGGGGCATTCCAGAACTTTCTCAAGATCCAGACCGTCGGGCAACACGTCGGAGAACCCCCACTGCCGGTAAAAGCAGTTTCGGTCGAAAGACAGGAAAGGCACGGGGCGCGCGAGGTCTAACGCTAGGTCGGGCGATTTGACCCAGTGGAGGCTATCGCCATGAAGGACCTGATCGCCCTTTCGCAGATCCTTGGTGAAGATTTGCATCACCGCCAGATCCAGTTCATCTCCGTCCAGCCATTTCTGCACATTCAGGCTTTGATGCGCGCGCACATGGATGCGCACCGAGGGGTATAACCGCGTGAAGCGGCCGAGAATGCGGGACACATCGCTGGTGGTCGTATCCTCCGTCATGCCTAGGCGGATGGCGCCGTTCAAAGGCTTCTTACCCAGATCGGCCAGCGCCTCATCATGCAGGTTGGAAATGCGCACGGCGTAGTCATGCAGCCTTTCGCCCGCTTCTGTCAAAAGCGGGCCGCCCGGACGACGGGCGAGCAACGCGCAATCCAGCGTGTCTTCAAGACGTTTGATTTTATGACTGACGGCTGATTGCGAAAGGCCAAGTGCATTTGCTGCGCGGGTCACACCGCCATGGGTGCGGATCGCACGCAGGGTGCGGAGGGCATCGATCTCTAGGCGTTCGGGCACGGGCAATCTACATGACAAAATTCGATGACAGTATGAAAATCATTTGTTTGCGTCATGTACAAGCTTTGATTATGCCTTGATCAAATCTGAACCAGGGATCGTTCGAATGAAACTCACCGACTACAAAGCACTGACCTTCGATGTCTATGGCACGCTGATCGACTGGGAAACCGGGATGGTGGACGGGCTGAAGCCGCTCACGGATAAGGTGGGGGGGCTGCGCCGGGATGACATCCTTGAGGCGCACGCCCATCACGAAAGCACCACGCAGAGGTACATACCCGCCAAGACATATTCGGAGATCCTTGCCGTCGTGTACAAACGTCTGGCTGAAGAATGGGACGTGCAGGTGACGTGGGAAGAGTGCATGACCTATGGTGCTTCGGTGAAAGACTGGCCCGCCTTCCCGGACAGTGCAGAGGCGTTGGCTTACCTCAAGCAGCATTACAAACTGGTGGTTCTCAGCAATGTAGACAACGTGAGTTTCGCCCACTCCAACGCCAAGCTGGGGGTCACGTTCGATGCAGCCTACACGGCAGGCGACATTGGCAGTTACAAACCTGACCCGCGAAATTTTGATTACATGCTGGAAAACCTAGCCCGGATGGGAATGTCTCAGCATCAGATCCTGCACACGGCCGAAAGCATGTTCCATGATCATGCGCCCGCCAATGCGTTCGGGCTTTCCAATTGCTGGATCTACAGACGGCACGATCAAAAGGGGTTTGGCGCCACGATGAACCCCGGTGAGATGCCACGCTATAACATGATGTTCCATTCGATGGCGGAGATGGTGGAGGCGCACCGCAAGGAGCTGTCGGGCTAAGATCACGCTATTGGTTTGTCAGGTAGACCTCAAACGCGTCGACAACCTCCTGCCGGCGCGCTTCAGATTCAAAGCCGATGATGTCTTTCATGGCAAAGACCTCTGAAAAGCGATCAAGGGCAAAAATGCGCGACAACTCTTCTTTGATCTGCGCCTCACGGTCAGAAACGCCAGCCTGCATTTGGGCGTAATTTTCCAACACAGGTTTCAGCGGCCCATTCAGCAGGGTATGCGCATCACGGGGCAAATCCCCGGTTCGGGGAAAAGTTGCCGCTAAGGTTTTGCCCACGTCACTGCGGTAAAACTCTGCCAGCGCGGCGATCTCAGCCGGTGTCAGATGCATGCTATATTGTTCCACCCAAGCGGTGCGCATCATTTCAAACATTTCGTCATAGGTGTCGCCAAGCAGAACGTCCTTGAACGCTGCGCGGTCGATGATGGTCGCGCCAAATTTTTCGATGGCAGGCTCCAGGGCCGCAATCGCTTGGTCCGACAACGCGCCGAGCCGTTTTGCATCCTCGAACGCCTCCATTTGTTTCATGACAACAAAATTGGTGTCCACCGAGATATCTGCGCAGGCGGGGCCAGTCAGGGACAGGAAAGCAAGAATCAAAAGGTATCGCATGCACAATCTTTAGCCTGGAAATGCGGTGATTATTTGGCGGCCAGCGTGACCTTAACACTTGCTATCATCAGTCGATCCGCGCAAATCTGATGCCAGATCCTTAAGGATAGGATCAGACGCTGCCGCTTCCTCGGACCGATATGCCCCAAACGCGCTTTCTTGCGATCAGCATTGGCCTCTTCTTTGCGGCGGGCGCGTGGGGGCTTTACTGGATACCGCAAAGGGCTTTGGACGCTGCGGGTATGACCGGCGGTTGGGGTACCATCGCTCAGTATCTCTTTTGCATCGCGATCTTGGGACCGATTGCAATCTGGCGCGGGCTGAAAGGCCAGCAAACTGGGCTGAACTTGCCGCTCGCCGGGCTACTGATGGGCGGGGGCATTGTTTGCTATGCCAATGCGTTCCTGCTCACAGACGTGATCCGAGCGCTCCTGCTCTTCTACCTGACACCTGTTTGGGCCACGCTGATTGAAATCCTGTTCTTCCGCAGGCCGCCCGGTTGGCGACGGGCGATCACGCTTCCGATGTCCGTGGCGGGTGTGTGGATCGTGATCGGCGGTGAAACCGGCGTGCCTTTGCCAGAAAACGCTGGTGACTGGCTGGCGCTTTTGGGCGGTGCCATGTTCGCGGCGGGCGCGGCACGGGTGCAGATCGCACGCATCGACGGAATTTTCCCGATGCTGTTTGCTTTTTTCGTGTTCGGCGGCGCCTTCGCAGTGGCCCAATCGTTTATGCTGGCCGATCAGCTTGGCCCGATACCGCCGTTGGAGACATGGGTTCTGTTGACGCCCTGGTTTCTGGCCCTATGCCTGGGGTTTTTCCTGCCCACCAATATTCTGGTCACTTGGGCACCCACACAACTTGGTGCAGGGTTGTTCAGCATCCTGATCCTATCAGAGCTGATCTTCGGCGCGATCAGTGCGGCCATTTGGGCCGGAGAGGCTTTTGGGTGGCGAGAAACAGTGGGCAGTCTGATGATCTTGAGTGCAGGGGTGATCGAAGTGCTGCTGGCGTCGCGGGACAAGACCACGTGATGTCCATTTCGCTTGCCCTTGTCGGGCATCCTGCGCAAGGCTGCGGGTAACATGGAACTGGGCCCTTATATCTTGCTTGCCACGCTGGAAGGCGCGGTGACAGCGGCAGTGCTGGCGTTGACGGCGGTGGGGCTCAGCCTTGTCTTCGGCGTGATGCGGGTGGTGAATATCGCCCATGGGGAATTCTTCATGCTGGGCGCGGTGATTGCCTGGTATGTGGCGCACTACATGGGCGGGCATCCAGCGCTTGGGTTCACCGCCGCGCTGATCATTGCGCCGGTTCTTGTGGGTGCCATCGCGGTGGCCGCCGACATGACGATCCTGAAGCGGATTGAATATGACCCAGAACGCACCATCGTAGCCACGATCGGACTGCTTTACATTATCCAGCAGCTGACGCTGATGACCTACGGGCCAGAGGCGCGGCCAGTAGAGCCGCCGTTTAATGAACGTATTGCCCTTCCATGGTTTGAGTTTGGCGATGAGGGCCTCGAATTCTACTACCCTTGGGGTCTTTCCACGACGAGCTACAAGCTCGCTGTGATCAGTGCGGCTGGCGTGGTTCTGGCCGGAGTCTGGGCGATGATGACGGGCACAAAAGTGGGTCTTTTGATGCGCGCCACGCAAGCCGATCGGGAGATGGCGCTGGCCTTTGGGATCCCGGTGGAACGGGTCTATGCCATCGTCTTCGGCATCGGAGCAGGGCTCGCGGCGCTGGCGGCGGTGCTGATCGTCCCTATTCAACAGGCGCATTACCTGATGGGAGCCGATCCGCTGTTGCTCAGCTTTATCGTGGTGATCATCGGGGGCTTGGGGAGCCTGCCGGGGACTGTACTGGCCGCGGTGATCATTGGGCTGTCAGACGGGATCATATCAGTCTTTTTCTCACCGACGCTGGCGAAAATTCTGGCGACGCTTTTGGTGGGCCTGGTTTTGGTCTTCCGGCCTCAGGGCCTGTTCGGGACGCGCGCAGCATGAGCGTGCAGGCGCGGATTTTGACCCTGCATCTGGGGCTGATCGCTGTTCTCTTTGCGCTGCAATTCGTGCTGCCGCCCTATCACCACGGCAACATCGCGCGGATCATGGTGCTGGCCAGCTACGCTGTGGGATACAACATTCTGTTTGGCTACACCGGGCTTCTCAGCCTCGGCCATGCGCTGTTTTTTGCCGCCGGTATGTATGGGATGGGGCTGACCATTCAGCATGCGGGTTTCACGCCTGCACCGGCGATTTTGGTCGGGATCATCGCGGCGGCGGTGGTTTCTGCCGCACTGGCGCTTTTGGCGCTGCGGACGGTGGGCGTGGCTTTCATGATCGTGACGTTGATGTTCGCACAAGCAGGTTACCTGACAGTGCTTTACTTCGGCGAATACACGCGCGGGGATGAAGGGTTTGTTATTCAAGCCGCCCAGCGTGTCCTCTGGGGGATTGATCTGGCCGATGAGACGAACCGTTATTTCGCGGCCTGGGGCCTTTTTTCGGTTAGTATGCTGATCTGTCTACGCGTCGTCCGCGCGCCGTTCGGTCGTACTCTTGTGGCGATCCGGGAGAATGAAGAACGTGTGCGAATGCTGGGGTATGACACGTTCGCCCATAAGCTTTCGGCGATGGTTCTGTCCGGCACAATCGCCGGGACGGCCGGGGCGTTTTACGGGCTGCTGTTCGGCTATGCCGGGGCGAGCTTTGCCTCAGTCCAGTATTCGATCCTGCCGCTGCTCTGGGTACTGCTCGGCGGCGCGGGGACGGTGTTAGGGCCGTTTGTCGGGACGGTTTTCATGTTCTACCTCATCGACCTCAGTTCCGGCATCACCACGGCGCATATGTTGATCGCAGGCGTGGCCCTTGTCGCGCTGACACTCTTTGCACCGCAGGGCTTGGTTGGTGAAATTCGCAGACGCGGGGCGAAGTGGTTGCCGTGACTTTGCTGTTGGAAACCAAAGGACTGTCGAAAAACTTTGACGGTTTGCAGGCGGTCACGGATGTGGACTTTACCCTGCCAGAGGGGGAAGTGCGTGCGCTGATTGGGCCCAATGGGGCAGGCAAGACGACGCTTGTGAGCATGATCTCCGGCCGCATTGCGCCGTCGTTCGGCACGGTTCAGTTCAATGGGCGCGACGTGACCGCCCTACCCGCCCACAAGCGGATCATGGCGGGGATGGCCTATACGTTTCAAATTACATCCGTCTTTGCCAAACTGCCCGCGCGGGAGAACGTGGCACTGGCAGCACGGCGTCGAATGCCGGCGCGGCAGGTGGGCGATGCCGTAGAGGGGGCGCTGACCCGTGTGGGGATCCTGGACCGGGCGGAGGAGGAGGCAGGCAACCTGAGCTACGGGCACCAGCGGCTGTTGGAGATTGCGATGGGCTTGGTGCAGCGGCCTCGATTGCTGATCCTCGATGAGCCGACGCAAGGGTTGGCAGACGGAGAGATTGAAGGGTTCAAAGGTCTGGTGCGCGATCTGGCACAAGAGGCGACCATACTGCTTATTGAGCATAATATGAGCGTGGTTATGGAAGTGGCCGACACAGTCAGCGTACTGAATTTCGGGGAGATGCTGGCAGAGGGGACACCCGCCGAGATCCGCGCCAACCGCGACGTGCAAGCGGCTTATCTGGGGACGGGCACAGATGCTTGAGCTGGACGCGATCAACGCAGGCTATGGCGAGGCGCAGGTGCTGCGCGATCTGACGCTGCGGGTGGAGGCGGGGGAAATCCTGTGCCTTCTGGGCCGCAACGGCGCAGGCAAGACCACCACCATGCAGGCGATCATGGGTCTTTTGCCGCTGATGTCGGGCCGCGTGATGCTGGACGGGCAAGAAATCAGCAGCTTGCCTGCACACCGGGTGCCGCGCGCAGGGTTGGGGTATATTCCGCAGGGGCGGCGGCTTTTCGCGGGCCTCAGCGTGGCGCAGAATTTGGAGATTGGGCTTTCGGCACGCGGATCGGGGATAGATGTCCGCGAAGAGGTTCTGGAGCTGTTTCCGCGATTACGCGAGCGGCTGAATCAAAAAGCGGAGACGCTGTCGGGTGGAGAGCAGCAGATGCTCGCCACCGCCCGCGCGCTCTGTCTGAAACCCAAAGCGCTTTTGTTGGATGAACCCACTGAAGGTTTGCAACCCTCCATGATTGCCGCCATTCGCGATGTGATTGTAAAAATGCGCGCAGCAGGGGTGGCGGTGCTGTTGGTGGAACAGCGGGTGGATGCGGTTCTGTCCATTGCAGATCGCGTGGCTTTCATCGAAAACGGTCGCAACGGGGAAGTGATGGCGGCGGAGGCGCTGCGCAAAGATCACTCCATTGTCGACAGGTATGTGGGTGTCTGATGCCGGTTTTTGAGTATTTTTGGCCCAAAAGAAGCCGGGGGCTGACCTTTTCCCACGCAGAGCGTATAGCGAGCGGGACTTGGGTTTTGATGCGAAGAGTGCATGACCGACACGACATCTAAAAAACGTGGACCGATGTATTCCGAGAGAGATCGGAGCAATATTCGTTGGTTCTGGCGTTACTATCTGAAAAAGCACTCGGGCTGGCTGGCACTGGTATTGTTGATGATCCTGGTGCAGGGCTTGGTGTATCAGCAGTTTCTGGCGCTGACAGAAAGCGGGCTGCGGGTGATTTTCGAGGCCGGCGCGGTGCAGGATCTCGTCTGGGTTTGCGCGGCGGTCTTTGGACTATTTGCACTTCGTGGCCTGATGTCGTTTCTTGTACCGCTGGTCACCGTACGGGTGGCCAATCAGGCGATTTTTGAAATGCGGCGCGATATCATCGGGCATTTGATGTCGCTTGATCTGGCCTATTTTGAACGCACCAAGTCGGGGGAGATCATCCACGGGCTTGTCACGCAAACGGCCGGTCTGGGATACTTCGTAGGGCTTGCTATCGCAGGTGCGGTGCGAGATGCGGTCACGGTGATCATCGTGTCGGGTTATCTGATCTGGAAGAACCCGATTCTATTTGCCTCCGCCATTGTGGTTTTGCCCTTCATCATCTGGGTCATGAATTTCGTCTCTGACCGCGTGAAGCGCGTGCAGGGGGACGCCGAGAACGAGATCGGCGAATACATGAACGGCATCGAGGAGACAGTGAACGGTATGCGCACTGTCAAGATCGCCAGTCAGGAAGACGTGGAAGCCGCGCGCCTGATGAAAGGCACGGTCAGCATTCGGGACCTGATGAACCGGGTGCAGGTGACGCAAGCCCTCGTGATGCCTTCGATCGATCTGAGTTCGGCTTTTGTCTATGTGTTGGTGATTGGCGGCGGCGGGTACATGGTGCTGTCGCCCGATTTTGACGTGGATGGCGCGGGCATCATCACCTTCCTGCTAGGTATGGTCATGGTGTTTGATCCCGCACGGTTGCTGGCGCAGTTCTTTGGATCCTTGCAGGCCAATCTGGTGCTGCTGGACCGCGTGAGCGGCATGTTTGCGGAGAAAGCATCGATCACCGACGCCCCCGGTGCGGTAGACAGTTTCGAGACCGGCGCGGACATTACATTGCGCGATGTGTCTTTTGCCTACAGCGCCGATCAACCGCTATTTGACGGGCTAAATATGGTGTTTAAAGGCGGCAAGGTTTCCGCCATCGTGGGCGCCACCGGGTCGGGCAAGACGACAATCCTTTCGCTCTTATCGCGGCTTTATGATGTGACGGGGGGAGACATCACCTTTGGCGATCAGGCCATCGACGGGCTACAGGTGCGCGCGCTGCGTGGGGCGTTTTCCGTGGTGGCGCAGGATATCGTGATCTTCAACAATTCGATCTGGGAAAATATCCGTTATGTGAACCCCGAGGCCAGCGATCAAGAGGTCTGGCAGGCCGCAGAAGATGCCGAGATTGCCGATCTGATCCGGTCGCGCGGCGATGCACCGGTGGGCCCCAAGGGCGCGCAGTTGTCGGGTGGGCAGAAACAGAGGATTGCCATTGCACGGGCCTTTTTGCGCGACGCGCCGATCCTGCTGTTGGATGAAGCAACAAGTGCATTGGATCAAGCCACAGAAGAACGCATTCGGGCCGCACTCAACCGTTTGACCAAGGGCAAGACGACCATCGTGGTCGCGCACCGGCTGTCATCGGTTGCGGATGCCGACAAGATTTTCGTGCTGGAAGCGGGGCAGCTTGTCGAAGAGGGCAAGCATGGGGCCCTGCTGAAGAAAAACGGCCTGTATGCGCAGCTCTATAAAGCGCAAAAGAAAGGGTATGACGACACCTGATAACCGCACAGACCGGGCGTCGGAGTGATCCACGGCCTTGCGCGATGCGTACCCCTTGGCATGAGCGTTTTGGGAATTCCCATGGTTTTGATGATCAAGCTTTCGCTGGTGTTGAATGTCGTCATTCTAATCCCCGTCTGTGCAGGTCTATTGAACGGTGCACCCTGGGTACAATCGGCTTTTGGTGCCGACACACCGGCGCGTTCAATTCTGATGTCGGTCTATATGGCGCTTCTGATCACATCGGTCGGCTTTTTGTTGTTTCCCAATCCAAACGCCGTTGCCGTGCTTTTGTTTGTTCAGGTTTTGTACAAAGCCATCACGCCCTTTGCCGTGGGGTCTTGGGGTCATCCGGTCGTTTTGACCAACCTTTTCGTCATCGCCATCCACACGCTGACCTTGATGCTGATCTGGACAACAATGGCACGCCAGGTTTGACGCATCATCCCGCCAGATAAAGCCCACCATAAAGCGCCATTGCGCCAAAGAAGATCGCCAGCAGCGGATTGCGGGTGGTCAGACCCACGAAGATCGTGACCAAAGCAGCCACAAGGCGAGGGACATCCGGTTCGCCGCCCGTCGCAGGCGGCCAAAGTACAAGCGGTGCCACGAGGCCCGGCAGGATGGCCACCGCAGTGTAGCGCAGGTGGCGTAAGACCCAAGGGGGCAGTTCCCTATCGCCAATGACACCGAGGAACACGAAGCGGAAGAAATAGCTGCCGAGGCCCAAGCCGATGATGACGATCCAAAGCGTGGTTTGGTCAATCATGGGACACCTCCGGCTTTTTGATTTCAGATCGGCGCTCAATCTCTGCGCCGGTCGTCATACCGGCAAGCCCGGCCACCATGAGACCAAGATTATAGGGCAGCCACGCCAGTGCCAGCGCCATGATGATCGAAACCAGCGCCGCCGCCAGATGCGCCCGCGTTCGCAGCATCGGCATGATGATGGCCAGAAAGCAGATAGGCAGCGCGAAATCGATGGCAAAGCTTTCGGGGATCGACGTGCCGATCAGCGCGCCGACCACTGTGAAGACATACCAGAACGGACAGACCGGCGCGACGGTACCCCAGAAATAAGCCATCCGTTGGCGCAGCGTCCAATCGGGGTTTTGTTCAAATTTCAGGACCGATAAACCGTAGCTCTGATCGACAATAAAATAGGCCGCCAGCGCCCGGGTCCAGAGCGGCGCACCGCCGATATAGGGTGTCAGGGACGCCGAATACATTGCCATCCGCAAGTTCACCGCCAGCGCAGAGCCCAGCGCCACCAGAACCGGCGCCTGATCGACCATGAGCTGCAAACCGGTCAGTTGCGCCGCCCCAGCGATCACCAGAAACGAGAATGTCAGCGTCTCCAGAACATTCAGGCCCGCCTCGGTGGCCACGACGCCGAACAGCACGGCAAAGGGGCCTACCACCAGAAGGAAGGGGGCCGCATCCTTACAGCCAGTCCAGAAGGGCGAATTGGTGGTTTGCCTTGTCATCAGAAGACCTTAGGATGCTCGATACCCCTAACGGCTAGCCTGTCATGCCGGGAGATGCAATTGGCAGTTGAATTCAAATCATTGAACTACCTTATCGCGCCGGATCCAAGCGCCCCACGGCTGACCCGCGTGGTGGACGGTGTGGATCATGAAGGGCAAGCCACACAGATTTCCGTGGTGGAAGAACGGCCGCTGACGATCTTTCTGAATGGACAGGAGATCGTAACGGCGATGACGATTGGGGATTACCCCGGTTATCTGGCAGTCGGGTTTCTGTGCAATCAAGGTATGCTGACCGATGGCGAGACCGTGCAGGGTGTCGACTATGACGAAGAGCTGGAAACGGTCGTAGTGCGGACCGACGGCGAAACGAACTATGAAGAGAAACTGAAGAAGAAGACGCGCACCTCGGGTTGTGCTGTTGGTACAGTATTCGGGGATATGATGGAGGGGCTGGAGGGCGTGCAACTTCCTGATCTACCGGTGAAGACGTCAGACCTCTATAGCCTTGCCGCAATCATCAATCGCACGCCCTCGCTCTATCTGGAGGCGGGCGCGATCCATGGTACGGTGCTCTGCCAGGGGGACCAGCCGTTGGTGTACATGGAGGATGTCGGCCGCCACAATGCCGTCGATAAAATCGCGGGGTGGATGCATATGGAGGGCATCGGCGCGGACGACAAGCTGCTCTATACCACTGGGCGGCTGACCTCCGAGATGGTCATAAAGACCGCGATGATGGGCATTCCCGCGCTCGCCTCCCG
>JBCCNB010000037.1:0-35662 GCA_039026055.1 Pseudomonadota bacterium
CCCATTGGTGATCCACGGTTTTTCCAAAATTTCGACCTTTCAGGCCTGGACGCAGCCGATATGGATCTTGCTGCATATCCTGCCTTTCGTGTTTCTCGCTTTTGTAGGTTATGACATCGAGGTTTGGACGTCTCATACAGGAACCGCCTTTGCTGGCTCCGAAGAGATGCCCGATGCCGCGCGGCTGCTGATGTTCGGAGCCGCGACTGGGGTGGCGTTCTCACTGGTGGCGCAGATCGGAGAACAGGTGGATTTTCTGCGGTTTTTGCCGGAACCAACCAGCCCGCAAGAAAAACGCAGATGGTGGGCCGCCTTGATTGCAGCTGGGCCAGGTTGGTCGATATTGGGCGTTTTGAAAATGGTCGCAGGCTCTTACCTGGTCACACTCGCCTTGCGGGAAGGTGTTCCGATAGGGGAGGCCGCAGACCCGACACGCATGTATCATGCAGCCTTCGATCAGCTTTTGAATTCATCAGGCCTGGTGCTGCTACTGACTGGCCTCTTTGTCGTGCTCTCACAGCTCAAGATCAATGTCACCAATGCCTATGCAGGCTCAATCGCTTGGTCGAATTTCTTTTCACGGCTGACCCAAACTCACCCAGGCCGAGTGGTTTGGTTGGTCTTCAATGTTGGCATCGCGCTTTTGCTGATGGAGCTTGGTGTGTTTACCGGGCTTGAGCATGTACTGGGCGTGTACTCCCATGTTGCGCTTGCCTGGATCGGGGCGCTGGTTGCGGATCTTGTGGTCAACAAACCGCTTGGCCTGAGCCCCAAAGGGATCGAGTTCAGACGGGCCTATCTTTACGATATCAATCCGGTTGGCCTTGGGGCTATGGCGATGGCCTGTATCTTTGCCTTCATGGCTTATGCCGGTGTGTTCGGTATGATGCTGCAGGCCTTTTCGGCGGTCTCTGCACTGGCAACGTCTTTTTGTCTGGCCCCGCTGATCGCTTGGGCCACTGGTGGCAAATACTACATCGCTCGGCCCCAACCCAAAGAGCCTCTGGCCGATAGCAGTTGCACCGTGTGTGACTACCATTTCGATGCAGAAGACATGATAGACTGCCCGTTTCACGCTGGCGCTATCTGTTCGCTTTGCTGCTCGCTTGAGACCAGTTGCCACGATATGTGCAAACCCCATGCGCGGCTGAGATCCATCGTCGAAGACTGGGTCTATGCCCTTTTCCCGTGGGGTGTCGCGCGCGCCATGCTGACCCAAACAGCAACGGCAATTTTTGCCACGGCGGTCATAGCGCTCATGTTTGGTGGGGTGTTCCTGGGGATTCGCGCGGTGGCGGATACGCCCAATTTCGACGCTTTGCTGACCGTCATATACGGGTCCGTTGTGATCGTGATCGGCATATCGGTCTGGATGTATTTGCTGATCGGCACCAGCCGCAAAAGCGCAATGGCAGAGGCGGAACGCCAATCCGAGCGCCTCTTGCGAGAAATCCGCGCCCATGAACGCACCGACCGCGCCTTGCAGGAAGCCAAAGACAAAGCTGAGGCCGCCAACCAAGCTAAAACCCGCTATATGTCCGGGCTAAGCCACGAATTGCGCACGCCGCTCAATGCCATCTACGGTTTTGCGCAGCTGCTCGAAAAAGACAGTGAATTGGGGGCCTGGCGCAATTCGCTGACCAGCATTCGCAGATCCAGCGAGCATCTGGCCGGGCTGATTGACGGGCTGTTAGACATATCGCGCATTGAGGCGGGGCGTCTGGAGATCATGAGCGATCGCATCAACCTGCAGGTCTTTCTCAATCAGATCACGTCGATTTTTGAGGATGAGGCGCAGCGCAAGGGCATAGAGTTCCGGATGCGCACCGAAGGGCGGTTGCCCGCGTTTGTCCGGTCCGATGAAAAACGCCTGCGCCAGATCATCATCAATTTGCTGTCCAACGCCCTGCGCTACACCGAAAAAGGGTCAGTCGACTTTTTACTGAAGTATCGCAACGAAGTGGCCATCATTGAAGTCCGGGACACCGGGGTTGGCATCTCGGACGAAAACCTGACCCGCATTTGGCGCCCGTTTGAACGGGCCAGTCGGTCTGACACCCATGGATCGGGTCTTGGCCTTACGATCACAAAGCTCTTGGTGGAAATCCTTGGCGGTCAGATTGAGGTGGAAAGCAAGGAGAATGAAGGAAGCCTGTTCCGCGTTCGCCTAATGCTGCCGTCTGTCGCGCCAAGCGTGTTTGGTGCCCAAGGCCTGTCCCCTGAACCCAGTGCCCTACCGGTCACGGGATACGAGGGACCTCGCAAGACGGTCCTGGCTGTTGACGACGACACCAATCATCTTGCCCTGCTCGACAAATTTCTCAGCGATTACGGGTTCGTCGTGCTCTGCGCCACAAGCGTGGAAATGGCCGAAGCGATGCTGGTCGATGCGATGCCAAATGTGATTTTGCTTGATATCGACATGCCCGGCCGCGACGGGTGGAGCTTTGCGCGGTCGCTGCGCGAAGGGCAGCATGCCAACACGCCCATCATCATGATTTCGGGCCATGCCAATGAAGAACGTCATCACCGACCGGAATTGGGTTTGCATGACGCCTTTGTCGCCAAGCCCTATAATCTGGACGATCTGATGTTGCAGATTGCCGAACTTCTGAAGATCAAACTCACCATCGAAGGGTCGGACATCGATCAGGCCAATGTGCCGTTTTCAACCGATGACCTCGCCAAATTGATGGATCTTGCACAGCTTGGACATGCCAGCGCCTTGCGCACATGCCTTGACACGCTGCGGTCAGATCAAAAAGGGGATCGCGCCACGATACGCGATCTGACCAGCAAACTGGAAAAGTTCGACATGGTGGGCATTGTCCACACGCTGGAGGCTTACGATGACCGTACTTGACCTCGGAAACAAAGGCATCGCTTTGGTCGTGGATGACAATCCGGAATCGCTGGGCATGGTGTCTGCTGCGCTTGAGGCAGAGGGCATGACCGTGCTTGTCGCCCGCGATGGTCACAGTGCCATCCAACTGACCGAACGTGTGCAACCTGATGTGATCTTGATGGATGCCATGATGCCCGAACTGGACGGGTTCGAAACCTGCCGTCGCCTAAAATTGGGGCAAAACCCGACGCCGGCGCCGATTGTGTTCATGACCGGCCTGACGGATCCCGAACACGTGGTCAAAGGGCTGAGATCCGGTGGCGTCGATTACATCACCAAACCCGTGGTTGTTGAAGAAATGATCGCGCGTTTGACGACGCATATTCTAAACGCTCGTGCGCTGGCCCGTGCGCGCAACGCCGTCGGTGTCATTGAAAGCTCCGTCCTGGCATTTGACACCGAAGGCGCGCTTGTCTGGAGCACGGAAAAAGCACAACGGACGCTGGACGCAAACGATTTCGATATTGCGTCCCCCAGCGTGCTGACTTGGCTTCGCGGTTGTATCGACCGACCGGTGTCTGGTGTCGATCAAAGCGTGCTGAGCGAAACGCACGCGTTGCAGTTTATCGGGGTCTCTGCCGCGCAGGACATTTTGATCAAGCTTGTGCAGCGGCGGTCCGAATGCAACGAGGATCTGCTGCAAAGCGCCTTTGGCCTGACGGCGCGTGAGGCCGAGGTTCTCTATTGGCTGACACTGGGAAAGACGAACCGTGACATCAGTGCAATTCTAAGCCTTAGCGCGCGAACGGTGAACAAACACCTAGAACAGGTTTTCCAGAAAATGGGCGTCGATAACAGAACCTCTGCAGCCGTCCTGGCAGACAGATACCTAAATGCAAATGGATCTTGAACCGCTTCAATGGCCCTAGGTCTTTCGTCCAAAACCTGTCGCAGTATTGGTCACGTCAATCTGAGAAAGACTGCTCCCAAACTTGAAAACCCCACCGGTCGTGTTTGCGGCGAAAGTCCGCGCCGCCCTGGTTGATCGGCGCATCTGTCGAAAAGCGCACAAAGCGGAACTTGAGATCGGGAAATCCAAAGGCATCTTTTCGACCGCACGACTGACTTTGGCGAATGCGCGCGACGTGGTTGCTTAATGAAATGGCTGATCGCCTGGGGCATAACTTGTCGGTGGTCTTTGCCCAAAGAGCGCTTCGCCTTGAACGGTGCTCAGTCCTCTTTCAGGGGGACGCCGTAAAGTTCCAGCTTGTGGCCCTTGAGCTTGTAGCCCAGTTTGCGCGCGATTTTTTCCTGTAGGGCTTCGATTTCGGCGTCTACGAACTCAATCACCTCACCCGATTGCAGGTCAATCAGGTGGTCGTGGTGATCGCGCTCGGCATCTTCATAACGCGCGCGGCCGTCGCCGAATTCCAGTTTGTCGAGGATGCCCGCCTCTTCAAAGAGTTTCACCGTTCGGTAGACCGTGGCGATGGAGATATGCGGATCGACACCGGAGGCGCGAGCGTAGAGTTCTTCCACGTCGGGGTGGTCATCGGCGTCTTCCAAAACGGCCGCAATGGTGCGCCGTTGGTCGGTCATGCGCAGACCTTTGGCCTCGCAGCGATCGGTGATGGTGTCGCTCATGAGCATTCGTGTCCGCGCTTCGTCGCCGAAGGGGATAGCGCGTGTGCGTCGCTATTTCCACTGGAAAACGGACTGTTTTACGTCCCGCAGAAGGTTTGTTGCACGACTTCCGCAGGCAGAGGTGGGCGGCGAAGGTCTTCGGCGTCCGGCTGATCGGTGAAGGGGTGGGACAGCACATCGACCACACGGTGGAAAGGCGCAAGATCGCCCGCCACGGCGCTGGCGATGGCCTCTTCCACGCGGTGATTACGGGGGATGAAGATGGGATTTTCCGCGCGCATCGTGGCCTGGGGGTCGGCCTCAGAGGCGATGCGGGTGCGCCAGTCGGCTTCCCATGCGTCGAACATGTCGGGTTGGAGGAACTGGTCGCGGGCCTTGCCGTCGATGAGGGCGCGGAAGGTGTTGGTGAAATCCGCGCGTCCTTCGGCCATGCGCTGGAGCAGATCAATCACCAGATCAAGGTCATCTGCCTTGGCCTGAGCGATGCCGATCTTTCGGCCGAAGGTTTGCAGCCAGGCGGCTTCCAGCTTTGGGCCCATGGCGTGGATGATGTGGGTGAAAGACTCTACCGCCGCGTCCTGATCGGGCATGAGGGGGACGAGCGAGGTGGCGAATTGGGCCATGTTCCAGACGATCACATTGGCCTGATTTGCATAGGCGTAGCGGCCATGGCTGTCGATGGAGCTGAAGACGGTGTCTGGGTGGTAGACATCCAGGAACGCGCAGGGCCCGTAGTCGATGGTTTCGCCAGACAGCGTGGTGTTGTCGGTGTTCATGACGCCGTGAATGAAGCCCACGGACATCCATTTGGTGATGAGCGCGATCTGGCGGTCAATGACGGCGTGGAGAAGCTCCACTGGGTCTTCGACGTCCGGGTAGTGGCGCGTGACGGTGTAGTCGAAGAGCGCTTTCAAGCCTTCGCGGTCGCGGCGGGCGGCGAAATATTGAAATGTACCTACGCGGATATGGCTGGCGGCGACGCGGGTGAGGATCGCGCCGGGCAGGCGGCCTTGTTCGCGCAGGATGTCTTCGCCGGTGATGACTGCAGCGAGCGCGCGGCTGGTGGGGATGTTCAGGCCATGCATGGCTTCCGAGAGGATGTATTCGCGGATCACCGGCCCGACCCAGGCGCGGCCGTCGCCCATGCGGGAATACGGCGTGGGGCCGGAGCCTTTGAGTTGGATGTCGTAGCGGGTGCCGTTCGGGGTGACTTCGCCCAGAAGGTTTGCGCGGCCATCGCCGAGTTGCGGAGAGAAACCTCCGAATTGGTGACCGGCATAGACCTGCGCCAGAGGGTCGGCGCCCTCGGGGACCCGGTTGCCTGCGAAGATCTGGGCCATCTCGTCTGGCTTGCCCGGCGTGATCCCGAGCTCTGCCGCCAAGCTATCGTTGAAGCGCAGCATCTGTGGGGCTTTCACCGGCATCGGCTTCATGCGGGTGTAAAACTGCTCGGGCAGGCGGGCATAGCTGTTGTCGAATGGGATCGAGAGGGTCATGGGGCTAAGATAGGGGGGCTTGGGCTGGATGGGTAGGGGCTCATCGCTCCCTTACAGGCGCGCCTTGCCGGCGTCACAACCGGCGCGTCATCAAGGTGTAGTCCTCATTGGCGTTGAAACCCAATTTTTCATAGAGTTTGCGGGCGCGGGTATTGGTGTGATGGACATCCAGATGGAGCGCCTTGAGGCCGAAAGAGGCCAGCTGCGCGGGCAGATTTGTCAGGATTTCCGTGCCGATCCCGCGGCCGCGTACCCCGGGGCGGATGTAGAACTCATCGATATAGGTTTCCAGCCCGCCGCCTGTGATCGACCACCCAAAGGAGAGGGCCACATACCCCACCGGTGCGCGCGCCGGACCGGCCAGGTAGATCGCGCCATTGGGCGACCCTTCCAGCAGGGGCGAAATCGCTGCGGCGCGGTGGTCTTCGGTGCTTTCCAGACCTTCTTCGGCGTGAAAATCGCCAATCAGTTTGATCAGGGTTTCGGCATGGTCCGGCTTGGCGAGGGTGAGCTGGGTCATAGGCGGGCGAGCCTTTCGGTGAGAAGGGCAAAGAAGGCAACTACATTGATGTCGCTCATCACGGTGGCGTTGGGTGCGCGGTCCGTGACATGCCACCAGTCCATCACCGTCATTCCGAGGGTGAGAGGCGAGGTGGTCTCGACCTCTACATTCACGTCTCGGCCGGTGAAAAGGGTAGGATCGATGAGATAGGCGACGGTGCATGGGTCGTGGAGAGGCGCGCCTGCTTGCCCAAATTTTTCGCGGTCGTAGCGGTCATAAAAGGAGGTCATCGCCGCAACAGCGGGGCCTGCGGCGCCCGGCAAGGCGCTAAAGGCGGCGGTGTGTGCTTGTGTCACCAGCGCTTTGTGGGTCACGTCGAGAGGCAGGACAGTGATTGGCACGCCTGATCGGAAGACGATTTGTGCCGCCTCGGGGTCCACGTAGATGTTGAATTCGGCCGAAGGCGTGACGTTGCCCCCGGCGAAATGGGCGCCCCCCATCAGGACGATTTCCTTGATGCGTGCGGCGATGTCGTGGGCGCGGGTCAGCGCGGTGGCGATGTTGGTCAACGGGCCGATAGGGACGAGAGTGACGGTTTTTTCCGGCTCTTCACGCAGGGTGTCTATCAGGTAATCAACAGCGTGGCCTTTCGCGAGGGGCATGGTGGGATCAGGCAGGGTGGGGCCGTCGAGACCGGTGCGCCCGTGGACGTGTTCTGCTGTGATGAGGGGGCGGTTGATCGGTGCCTCGCAGCCTGCGTAGATGGGCAGATCGGTTCTGCCAGCAAGTTCGCAAATCTTGCGGGCATTGGTGGTCGTGTAGTGCAGAGGGACGTTGCCCGCGACGCAGGTGAGGGCGAGGAGGTCGAGTTCAGGGCTGCCGAGGGCCAGCAGGATGGCGACGGCGTCGTCCTGGCCGGGGTCTGTGTCGATGATGATTTTGCGCGGCGTCATATGGGATGGATTTCATGGTCGGGTGGGTTTGTCCACGGTTAGAACTCGGACCAGCGGTAGATTGCGCCCCGGCGCGGACTCAAGGCCCCTTGGGGCCGCCGCGCCTTCGTCAGGCCCCCGCCAGGGCCTGGCGAATTGGCAATTGCAGGACTGTGCTCGGATGTCGTCTGGGAACCCGACGATAAAGTGCTGCTGTTCAAAGGTACGGATCGCCAGACCGGGGCCAGACGAAGGCGCGGCTCTGATGCGGTTTAGCGGCCAAGGTCGCGCATACCGGTTTCGATGCCGGCGAGGGTCATCGGAACCATGCGGCCTTCGAAAATCTGAGAGATCATCTGGATTGACTGGGTGTAGCCCCAGTAGTTTTCCGGCACCGGATTGATCCAGAGATGGTTTGGCCATTGTTCGCGAGCACGCTGCAGCCAGACCTGTCCTGCTTCCGCGTTCCAGTGTTCATTGGCCCCTCCGGGATACGCGATTTCATAGGGCGACATCGACGCATCGCCCACGAAGATGCATTTGTAATCCGGCCCGTAGGTGCGCAGGACCTCATCGGTTGGGGTCTGTTCTGCCCACCGGCGGCGGTTGTCGCGCCAGACACCTTCATAGAGGCAGTTGTGGAAATAGTAGTATTCGAGATGCTTGAACTCGGTGCGGGCGGCGGAGAAGAGCTCTTCGACGACTTTGATGTGGGGGTCCATGGACCCGCCGACATCGAGAAAGAGAAGCACCTTCACCGCGTTGTGGCGCTCGGGGCGCATTTTGACGTCCAGATAGCCGTTCTCGGCGGTGGCGCGGATGGTGCCCCCCAGATCCAGTTCCTCTTCGGCGCCTTCGCGGGCCCAGTTGCGCAGGCGTTTCAGCGCCACCTTGATGTTGCGTGTTCCCAGCTCAACACTGTCGTCGAAATTGCGAAACTCGCGTTTGTCCCAGACTTTGACGGCGCGGCGGTGGCGACTTTCAGTTTGGCCAATGCGCACACCTTCGGGGTTGTAGCCATAGGCGCCGAAAGGTGAGGTGCCCGCCGTGCCGATCCATTTGTTGCCGCCTTGATGGCGACCTTCTTGGTCCTTCAGTCGCTCTTTGAGCGTTTCCATCAGTTTGTCGAAGCCACCCAAGGCCTCGATTTCTGCTTTTTCTTCTTCCGACAGATGCTTTTCAGCCATCTTTTCCAACCATTCCTGTGGCAGTTCCACTGCCTCCAGGACCTGATCAACGGAGATATTTTCCAACCCCTCAAAGCTTGCGGCAAAGGCCCGGTCAAACCGGTCGATCAGACGTTCATCCTTCACCATCGCGGTGCGGGCCAGGTAGTAGAACCCTTCGACGTCATAGGTCACCAGACCCTGCCCCATGCCTTCCAGAAAGGTCAGATATTCGCGCAATGAAACGGGGATTCCCGCCTCACGCAAATTCTGAAAGAAGGGCTGGAACATGTCAGAGCGACATGCGGTGGATGATGATCGTCAAGAACAGACCCAGCACCGCGCACCCCATGCCGTAGACAAACGCATATTGGGCGATATCGGCGCGGTTGCCGTTGCGCCGACGTGCATTCAGCGCGCCGAGCGCTGCACCCAGAATTGCCCCGATGAGAACAAACATCTTACTGACCCGTTTGCTGATCTTTCTGCCGTGATCTCTTGGGTGATCACTGTGTTGCGCGGGCCGAGCTTAAGGCAGAAATCTCTCGCATTCTTGCCCGGACGGCCCAGTCCGTGCCGAAGCCGTATCGTGCCCAGGCCAGACTGTCCAGTCGCGTGGCATCCGCCTCTGCGGTGCGACCGATCTGGGTCAGAGCTTCGGCGCGCAGCATCAGCAAGGTGGACAAAAGGGCGGCATTCTCAAATCGCTTTGCGGTCTCAATATGGGGCGCAAGCAGGATCAGCGCGTCATTGCTCTGGCCCTGGCTGATCGCATAGGCGGCCAGTTGCGAGGCCGAATAGGCTTGATGCAGTCGGGTGCCTGGCGCGCGACGGTAGGCGACTTCGGCCGCCACGAAATTGCGGAATGCAAGCTCTGGATCGGCGCCCTGACTGAGACGGGCAAGCGCGAAATGGCTGAAGCCCAACCGATGATCCGTCCAACCCTGGGATTGAGCGATACGCAGCGCATCAGAGGCGGCGCGGCGGCGCTGGCCCGAACTGGTGTCAGGCCCGAGAGCGGTTTGCACGGCGCGGATCCAGGCCCGCGGCGTGGGTGGCGTGTTTCGTGCAGGCACGGCATTGCCGCGCGGATTGAGCCGCGACAGGATGCCGGGAAGGCGCTGCGCGACCTGATCGCGTGTCATGCCGGAGCGCAATTCAGGCGCGTAGTAAGCCCGCAGGATCAGCATGTCGAAGCCGGTCAGAACGGTGTGAACATTGTCGTCATTGAAGACGGAATCCGGCAAGCGGTACAGATCGTTGAGCGGCCCGAGCGCCTGAGCCAGCTCTTCATGTAAGCAATCGCGCACCTCTTGTGGCGCCGCGTCTCCGGGCAGGAAGATCGCGATCCGGGAGCGGCGGGCGAGCGTGGACCAATTGGTCTGTGTCGAATGACGCGCGCTGCGATATTCCTTCAGAGAGGACACATTGGGCACCACAAAACAGGCCGCTTTGGGCAGGAAGCGCCGGATATCGGCGCGAGAGACGACCTCGATCGTGATCACAGACGCCTCCGGCCCGCTGACTTGACGTTGGGCGATATCGATCCCCGCCTCGTTGCGCAGCCGCCCGATCAGTTTTCCAAGATCCGGCATCAGCGTGGCCGGCGGGTTGCCGGTGACGCGCACCGCTATGGGGCCTTCGAAGCGGGAAAACTGTTGCAGCTGTCGTCCGGATTCGAGTTGGAAACTCAATTCCAGAAAATCTCGCGCGATATCACGGTTGGATCGCTGCGGTGCGGTCGGGCGCGACGCACCGAACGTCTTCATCGCCGGAAGGCTAGATTGCGTTGGTGTCGCCGCGCGTGAGGTCACATCCTGAGGTGTGCTCATACACGCCGCAAGCGTCATGCAGAGAGGTACGAATAAAAACCGATTAAAATTCAACTTACTTAACACAACTGTACCCCGCCGCAGGATCTTACGGCCTGTTAACCAAAAACGCGCGTCTGCGGTGCGGTGTGCAGTGGTAATTTGGCGCGGGTTGGAAACGATCGCGGCATTCTCAAGGCTTTTATCGCCCACAGGTGTCTTGGGTTCAAAAGCCGTTGGATGCATTGAGAGCTGCCTTCTTGTGTACCACTGCGCCTTCGGTCAGGCACTTGGGCAAATTACATGGTTTCGGGGTGGCTGAAAGACCAATCTTCTATCTATATAACGATTAAGATCCCGGAATGTTTTGTCAAAAAATTATCAGACGCCTTACAATTTCTTGCGCATCACCGGCGATCTCGGCCGCGTTGGGTAGGGGGGCGTCCTCCAATGCCTTGAAAACGCTGGTTGCGCGGCAAATCACTGTATCGACGTTCAATTTTGTAAGGGCCAATTTTTTTGGCACTTAGGTCCTCGGATCTGTCGAAGTCTGGCCGTGCCGTTGCGGTTCAGCGCCGCAAAGGAGGCGAGGTGTCGCTTAACGACGGGCCATGAAGGCCAGCCGTTCGAAGAGATGCACATCCTGTTCATTCTTCAAAAGTGCACCATGCAGCTTGGGCAGCGCATCACCGCCCTCGCGGCGCAGGTCCTCGGCCGTCAGGTCTTCGGCCAGAATCAGCTTCAGCCAATCCAGCACTTCGGAGGTCGATGGCTTCTTCTTCAGCCCCGATTGTTCGCGGATCTCATAGAACTGTGTCAGTGCCGTGGTCAGCAGTGATTCCTTGATCCCGGGGTGATGCACCTCGACGATCTTTTTCATCGTCTCAGGGTCCGGGAAGCGGATGTAGTGGAAGAAACACCGCCGCAGGAAGGCATCGGGCAGTTCTTTTTCATTGTTGGAGGTGATGATCACGATGGGGCGCACATTGGCGCGGATCGTCTGGCCGGTCTCGTAGACGTGAAATTCCATCTTATCGAGTTCCTGCAGAAGGTCGTTGGGAAACTCGATATCCGCCTTGTCGATTTCATCGATCAGGAGGACGACCTTGCTGTCCGCCTCGAAGGCCTGCCAAAGCTTGCCTTTCTTGATGTAGTTTGCAACGTCGTGAACCTTCTCGTCACCCAGCTGGCTGTCGCGCAGGCGGGAGACGGCATCATATTCGTAAAGCCCCTGCTGCGCGCGGGTCGTGGATTTGATGTTCCATTCCAGCATCGGCAGACCAAGGGCCGCCGATACCTGTCGGGCCAGTTCCGTCTTTCCGGTGCCCGGCTCGCCCTTCACCAACAAAGGCCGCTCCAGCGTGACGGCGGCGTTGACGGCCACGGTCAGGTCATCGGTGGCCACATAGGTTTCAGTTCCGGTAAACTTCATGAACGGTGCCCCTTTGCAGATGCCTCTCTGTGCAGGCCAAGACCATAGAGTGCAAGGCGAAATAGAAACCATTCTCGATGATTGCCTAGTGACATTCCTTAAAGGTCCGTGTATTTCGGCACCAAACGGGGAAGCTGGATTCCATTAAACGCGCGTTTGGGTCCGGCAAAAAAGGGATACATCTCAATGAAAGCTGAATCGTTTGTAACCGACGACTACCGCCCGGCCGAAGACGAACCTTTTATGAATGACCGCCAGTTGGAGTATTTCCGGCGTAAGCTGCTGGCGTGGAAAGATGAGTTGCTGGAAGGCAGCCGGGACACGATTGAAGGGCTGCAGGACAGCACTCGCGCTATCCCGGACGTGGCCGATCGTGCCTCCGAAGAAACCGACCGCGCCCTGGAACTGCGAACGCGGGACCGACAGCGCAAGCTGGTGGCCAAGATCGACAGTGCGCTCCGCCGCATTGACGAAGGCGAGTACGGCTATTGCGAAGTGACGGGCGAGCCGATTTCGCTCAAGCGTCTGGATGCGCGCCCGATCGCGACCATGAGCCTTGAGGCGCAAGAACGTCACGAACGCCGCGAGAAGGTACATCGCGACGACTAGGGTCCCCGAAGAGATGTGATGAAACGCCAGGGTGATCGCCCTGGCGTTTTTCGTTAGGCTGCCATCATGACATTGCGCGACATGGACATCACCGTCATCGGTGCGGGAATCGGTGGGCTGGCGGTAGCGCGGGCCCTGGCGCTGCGCGGGGCGCGGGTGCGCGTTCTGGAACAGGCGCCTGCGATCAAAGAGGTGGGCGCGGGGTTGCAGATCTCGCCCAACGGGGCTTGCGTGCTGCAGGCGCTGGGGCTGGGGGAGACGCTGCGCGGCATGGGTTTGCGCGCGGAAGCGGTGCGGCTCAAGGACTATCGTGGCGCCTTGGTGACGCGGCTTGATCTGGGGCGGCTCAGCGATCAGGAATATGTCTTTGTCCATCGTGCGGATCTGATTGATCTGCTGGCCAATGGCGCGCGGGCCGCCGGGGTGGAGATTGTGCTCAATGCGCAGGTGGACGGTATAAAGACCGATGGGCCGCTCGTGCGCATGAAAGACGGCGCAGAGGCAGAGCCCGATCTGGTGATCGGCGCAGATGGCCTGCATTCGGTGGTGCGTCATGCGGTCTGCGGATCGCTTGCACCTTTCTTCACGGGTCAGACGGCGTGGCGCGCACTTGTGCCCAACATAGCCGACAGACCCCCCGAGGCCTGCGTGCATATGGGCCCAAAGCGCCATGTGGTCAGCTACCCGTTGCGGGGCGGCGAAATGCTCAACCTTGTGGCGGTGCAAGAACGTGAAGATTGGGTCGAAGAGGGCTGGAGCCAGGAGGACCAACCCGACAATTTGCGTGCGGCCTTCGCCGATTTCGGGAGGGAGGTGCAGGCGATGCTGGCGGCGGTCGACCGGGTGCATCTGTGGGGGTTATTCCGCCATCCCGTGGCCCGGGATTGGTATCGTGGGCGCGCGGTGCTGCTGGGGGATGCGGCCCATCCGATGCTTCCCTTTCTGGCACAAGGGGCGAATATGGCGCTGGAAGATGCCTGGGTCTTGTCCGAGACGCTGTCTTTGCCTGGGCGGTTGGAGACGCGGCTTGCGGCCTACCAGACGCGCAGGCGAGATCGCGTGGTCAAAGTGGCAGATGCCGCGCAGGGCAATGCGTGGAAGTACCATTTGTCGTCGCCCCCCATCCGCTGGGCGGCGCATCAGGCGATCCGTTTGGGAGGTGCGTTGATGCCAGACCGCATGATGGGGCAGTTTTCGTGGCTTTATGAGCATGATGTGACACGTTAGGGGGCGGTCCCCTGTTTCATCTTTCCAGACATTCTCCCGACGGAGGCTCGAAAATGCTCAGGCGTCCAGTTCGACCCAGATAGGCACATGGTCAGACGGCTTTTCTCGGCCGCGGATGGCTTTGTCGATCTGGCAGTCTGTGAGCAGATCAGCAGCTTCAGGGCTGAGCAGGAAGTGATCAATGCGAATGCCGTCATCGCGGTTCCACGCGCCCGCCTGATAATCCCAGAATGTGTAGTGGCCGGGGCCCTGCGTGCGGGCGCGAAAGGCTTCCGTTAGGCCAAGGTTCACAATGCGGCGGAAAGCAGCGCGGCTTTCGGGGCGGGCGAGTGCGTCTTCCTGCCAGGCCTCGGGGCGTTTGGCGTCTTCGTCTTGGGGAATGATGTTATAGTCGCCCGCCATCAGGAACGGCTCTTCCAGCGCCAGGAGTTCCTTTGCGCGTGTGTGCAGGCGATCCATCCACGCCAGTTTGTAATCGTATTTCGGACCAGGGCAGGGGTTGCCATTGGGCAGGTAAAGCCCGCAGACGCGCACAGCCGTCTTATCGCCCATCACGGTTGCCTCGATGTAGCGGGCCTGTTCGTCCGTTTCGTCGCCTGCCAAGCCTCGGGTCACATCCTCCAGCGGCAGTTTGGATAGGATCGCCACGCCGTTAAAGCTTTTCTGGCCGTGGGTTTCGACCGTGTACCCGCGCGTTTCGAACATCTCCAGGGGTACGTTTTCGTCGACGGATTTAAGCTCCTGCAAAAGCACCACATCCATGTCGGTCTCATCCAGCCAATCACCCAAGGCTTGAACCCGCGCCTTGATGCCGTTGATGTTGAAGCTGGCGATTTTCATGGCTCGGGTCCTTGCCGCAGATAGGGTCGCTCTCTCTATTGCGCGCGACTGGTGGAAGGGCAAGCCTTGCGGCTCACCGTGTGGGGTGGCAATGCGACAAAACAGAATTGATTCGCGTGATTGAAGAACAATTTAAAGGCGATAAATGTTTTTATTCAGAGGTGTGGATAAATAATTTGCAACCAAGGCGTGTAATTCTAATTCTTGAATGAAGTCAAATTCCTTGTCGGATACTGGGCACGTTCATCGCAGCATTTCACCCTGTGGATAACCCTCTTAACAAGAATTACTGATTGAGTACTCATCTTAAAGATGTGACCGTCGAAAGGCCCGATTTGGGCGTAGCAACGGGAGAATTTGTATGTCTGCACAACGCAAAATGATTGATCAAACAACGACGTCTCATCCCGAGACAAGCCTGCATGACGGCCTTGCGGTTGAGGCGTTCACGTCCTCGATGGGGCCGGTAACCGCTGAGCTGAGCGCGGGCGAGACCACGGGCCTGTTCACATCGTCGATGGCACCTGTCGGCACGGATGCAACCACGGGCGACGCGGTGGAGCTTTTCACCTCCTCCATGGCGCCGGTGACGGCATCGACCGTCGAAGGCGACGCTGTGGAGGCGTTCACGTCGTCCATGGGGCCCGTCCGGGCATCCACGACCACGGAAGGCAACGCGGTTGAGGCGTTCACCTCTTCCATGGGGCCGAGCGTCACATCTGAGGAAGGTGATGGCTGCCACATGTTCACGTCGAGCATGTAAGCGCCGATGACCCTGCGGGACGGCGATATACACTGCAACCCTGCGCCCGGGCCCGATGCCCGCGGCGTGGTGGTGGCGATCAATACGCCGTTCCGCCAACGCAACAAACGCGCGCGGCAGAACGCCATCATGCAGCGGTTTGCCGAAACGCGGCGCGGGCCTGATGACGTGTTCTGGCTGAAGGAGAACGCCGAGATTTTGGGCGTGTTCGAGGCCACGGGGCTTGGCGCAGATGGGCAAGGTTTGTCGGTCTATCAGGCCTTCTATGAGGATCTGGAGGCTCGGGCCGGTTTCTTTCCGCAATACTATCGGTTCTTTCTGTCGCTCGCCTTGGATCTTGAGGATCTCGGGCTTTGCGGTGACATGGGTGAACGCATGGCCCATTGGGTGGCAGAGGCCGGGTTTGTTGAGGCCGAACTTTCAGATTTGCAGCGCGCAGAGGCGAGGAGGCTCTGCGCGCGGCGGGGCGTGGATGTGTCCGTCGATCCCGGGTTGGATGACCGATTGCGCGCCTTTTGCGAACGGTCGGAGACCTTCGCGCTGCCTAACAAAAAAGCCGCGTATGAGCTAACACATATCGTCTTCTATCTTTCGGAATACGGGCGCCGGGATCCGGGCGTTGGGCCTGCCTCCATTCTTTCTTTACGCAATGCGGGCACGCTGGCGTTTTTGGAGCTGAACATCGATCTGCTGTCTGAGGTTTGCATCGCGCTGCGTTTTGCTGGGCAACGCCCGCCCGAGATTTGGGAGCGGTGGCTGCGCGATCAGGTACGTCGCTTCGCGGTGGAGCGGTCTGATGCGCCAATGCCGCAGGATGACTACCACCCGTGGCTGATGCTGAATTGGTTCATGGAAGTAACAGGGCGAGGGGGTTTTGGCATGGAGATGCCGGAGACGTGCGGAGGATCGGTGATTTTCGCAGCGCCCAGCCCGGCGGCCGCGCCGCTGAGGGAATTGTCAAACAGTCTTTATCAGCAAGGGCCAGAGCGGCAGTGTGACTGGGCGCTCATGCGCGATGCCGTGGGGCAGGGGATGTCCGAGGGCGCGCGCCATGTGCTCGAGGCGGCGGAGACGGCGGTGGATTTTGAGGCGTTCTTTCGCGGGTTTTCGCGGGCGACGGGGCCACGGGTGATGGTGTCGGGGGGTGCGATATGATCGGCGCTGTTCGCGCCCGCGCTTTGCGGTTGATTGGCCTGACTGGTGTGGGGCTCATTGCCATTTACACGCTTTTGATTTCATCGGCTGACGCGATCACCAAGCTGTTTGCCGAAAGCTACGCTGCGCCGCAACTATACGCCCTGTCGGGGGGGATTGTGGCGTTCTTGAGCGTTGTGGCCAATCGACGGGCGGGCCGGTTTAAAGGCATGGCAACGAAGTGCCCCGGGGCGATGGCCCTGCGCGTGGGCGCGACGGTGGGTGCGACGGTGGCGTTTTTCTATGCCTTCGCGCTTTTGCCCTTTGCGGAGGTGTTTTTGTTTATCGCGATGATCCCGCTTTTGGCCGCGCTTTTGTCTGGCCCCGTGCTGGGTGAACCGGTGCGGGTGCAGGTTTGGGCCGCTTTGGGCTTTGGCACGGTTGGGGTGTTCTGCCTTTTTCCCGGTGGGATCGGCGCGGTGTCCTTGGGCCACGTCTTGGCCTTTGTGGCGGTGGCGCTTGGGACGGTGTCGATGGTCGCGTCGCGCTATATCGGGCTGCGTGATCGCAACATTCTAGCGCAAGTGTTTTATCCCAATCTTGCATTGATGGTTGTGATGGGGGCGGCATTGCCGTTTGTATATGCGCCCATGGGTTTGATGGATCTGGCCTGGGTCGTGGTGTACGCCACGCTGCTGTTCGGGGCGCGATGGGTGTTGGTTGCAGCACTTCGCGCCTTGCCCGCTTACGTGGTGACACCTTTGATGAACCTGCAGTTTTTGTGGATGGTCGGGATGGGTTTCGTGTTCTTCGGCGAAGTGCCGGGCATGGGCACGTATCTGGGCGCGGCCATCATCATTCTTGCAGGGTCGTGGCTGGTCTGGGATGAGGCACGGGAGCGGCATAACCGGCCTGTGGTGCCTGCAGAATAAAGCTTTCACCCGATCGTTGAGTGAAAGCCCACCCTACCTCTCACATTGAGAAAGACGTGCCGCACCCGCAGGAGCTGGACGCGTTGGGGTTTTCAATGGTGAACCGCGCGCCGATCAGTTCTTCGGTAAAATCGATCGTGGCCCCGCTAAGAAATGGCAACGAAATGGCATCGACGACGACCTTTTCGCCTTCACCTTCGCCCTGGCCTTCGAGCACCAGATCTTCGTCGGAGGGTGCATCGAGTGTGATTTCATATTGAAAGCCCGAGCACCCACCACCTTCCACGGCCACGCGCAGGGCGACGCCTTCGGAGGATGCACCGATCTCTGCCAGGCGGGCAAAGGCGCGGTCTGTGACGATGGGGGGCAGATCCATTGCGAACCTTCATGTTTTCATGGGCGTGCAGCCCTAATATAAGGGCGCAGGCGAGAGGCGACAAGAACTTAAGATAGGGACTTACGAATGCGTGAGGCGTATGCGCTGGACCCGGCTGCCGCGCGGCCACGGTTGGTGATGGAAGAGGAAAGCGCCTTCCGCTCGCCCTTTCAGCGCGATCGCGACCGGATCATCCATGCCAGCGCGTTTCGGCGGTTGAAGCACAAGACGCAGGTCTTTGTGGAGCATGAGGGCGATTACTTTCGCACCCGGCTGACCCATTCCATCGAGGTGGCGCAGGTGGCGCGCACCATTGCCGGCGCGCTGGGCCTCAATCAGGAACTGACTGAAGCCGTGGCGCTGGCCCATGATCTGGGCCACACGCCTTTTGGGCACTCGGGCGAGGATGCGCTCAATGCGCAGATGGCGCCCTATGGCGGGTTTGACCACAACGCGCAGGCCTTGCGGATTGTGACGTCGCTGGAGCGGCATTACGCAGAATTTGACGGGCTGAACCTGACCTGGGACACGTTGGAAGGATTGGCCAAACACAACGGCCCGGTCGTGGGGGAGCTTCCCTGGGCGCTAGCCGAATACAACGCGCGCCACGATCTGGAATTGCACACCCATGCCAGTGCAGAGGCGCAGGTGGCGGCCCTATCCGATGACATTGCGTATAACAATCACGACCTGCATGACGGGCTGCGGGCGGGACTTTTCACCGAGGATGAGGTCGCGCATTTGCCGATTGTGAAGGACTGTTACGCGGAGGTTGATGCGGCCTATCCCGGGCTTGATGCCTATCGTCGTCGGCATGAGGCGCTGAGACGCGTGTTTGGGGAAATGGTGAGCAACGTGATCGATACCACGCGGTCGGGTCTGGCAAAGGTTGCGCCCGCGTCCGCGCAGGAGGTGCGAGAGCTGGGACGCGCGGTGGTGCGGTTTTCGCCGGAAATGTGGGCGGATTTGCAGCACATTCGCGATTTTCTGTTTGAGCGGATGTATCGCGCGCCGAAAATCAATGAGATGCGCGCGCAGGTGACCCATGTGGTGGAAGAGCTGTTCCCTTTCTACATGTCCGCACCGGAAAACCTGCCGCGTCAGTGGCAAGGTGCTGTGGCGCGGGCCGGGACCGATGAAGCACTGGCCCGGTTGGTGAGTGACTATATCGCGGGCATGACCGATCGGTTCGCGCTTGAGGCCCATGCGCGGCTCTTGGGCGGGCCGGGCGGCGCGGGGGAGAGGCGGTAGCCGCCAGTCCCTTCCTTCGGTCGAGTCTCGCAGCTGTTGTACCGCGACGGATTGTCATTGGCTCAGCGCCGCGCGGCCCCATATAATAAAGCGATGATTGCAGAGCTCGGCCATTTTGCGCTGATCCTGGCTTTTGTGATGTCGCTGGTGACGGCCATCCTGCCACTGATCGGCGCTCAACAGCAACGGCAGGCCTTTATGGCCATGGCCGAGCCCGGTGCCGTGCTGCAATTTTTTCTGACCGGGATCGCCTTTGCTGCGCTGACCTATGCCTTTGTTGTGTCGGACTTTTCCTTGCGTCTGGTGGTGGTGAATTCCCATTCTCTGAAGCCAATGCTTTACAAAGTGACGGGCGTTTGGGGCAATCACGAAGGGTCGATGCTCCTTTGGGTGCTGATTGTCACGCTCTTTGGTGCGGTGGCGGCGTGGCGCGGCGGTGGTTTGCCACCGACACTGCGCGCACGGGTCCTTGCAATGCAGAGCATGGTAGCGGCGGCGTTTTTTGCCTTCATCCTGTTTTCGTCGAACCCGTTTGAGCGGATGGTGATCGCGCCTTTTGACGGGCAGGATTTGAATCCGCTGCTGCAGGATCCCGGTTTGGCCTTTCATCCGCCGTTTCTTTACCTCGGCTATGTGGGCCTTTCGATGACCTTTTCCTTTGCTGTGGCCGCCCTCATTGAAGGTCGGGTCGATGCGGCCTGGGGGCGCTGGGTGCGGCCCTATACGCTGGCGGCGTGGATGTTTTTGACCGTTGGGATCGGGCTGGGCAGCTGGTGGGCCTATTATGAGCTTGGCTGGGGCGGGTTCTGGTTCTGGGACCCGGTGGAGAATGCCTCTTTCATGCCCTGGCTGATTGCAGCCGCACTTTTGCATTGCGCCATCGTGGTGGAAAAGCGTGAGGCGCTGAAGGCGTGGACCATCCTGCTGGCCATTATCGCGTTTGGATTTTCCATGGTGGGGGCGTTTATCACGCGTTCGGGCGTTTTGACTTCGGTCCACGCCTTTGCGACCGATCCCGAGCGGGGTGTGTTCCTGCTGATGATCCTTGGGTTTTTCATGTTGCTAGGGCTGACGCTCTTTGCGGCGCGCGCGCCGGTTTTGCAGTCGAAGGGTGTGTTTGGGCTGGTGAGCCGAGAATCTGTGCTGGTGCTCAACAACCTCATTCTCGCGGTGTCTGCGTTCGTGATTTTCGTGGGCACGATCTGGCCGCTGGTGAGTGAGATTTTCTTCGACCGTAAGCTGTCGGTCGGTCCGCCATTTTTCAATCTGGCCTTCGCGCCCTTCATGCTGGCTTTGGGGCTGGTGCTGCCAGTCGGGGCGATGCTGCCATGGAAGCGGGCGCAGGTGGGGCGGGTTTTGCGAAAGCTGACCCCTGTTTTCGGACTTGCGCTGGCTGTGGGCGCATTGGCATGGGCGATGCAAACCGGGCGCAGCGCTTTGGGCCCGGTCGGGCTTTTCCTCGGGGCGTGGCTGGTGATGGGCAGCTTTGTGGATCTGATGGCGCGGGTGGGCCGGGCCAGTCTGAAAGAACGGCTGGCGCGCATGACACGCCTGCCGCGCGCCGATTGGGGTAAATCGGTCGCGCATGCGGGTCTGGGCGTGACCTTTGCGGGTGTGGCGGCGATGATGGCGTGGGAAAGCGAAGATATCCGCGTGGCCGAACCCGGCGACAGTTTTGAAATTGCAGGTTACACCCTGACGCTCGACCGTATTCGTGAGGTGCAGGGCCCCAATTACATCGCCACAGTGGGTGATCTGACACTGGAGAAAGGCAACACCGTGATCGGCACGATGCATCCCGAAAAGCGCGTCTATCCGGTGGCCAACATGCCCACGACCGAGGCTGCGCTGAACATCGGGTTCACGCGGGATATCTACGTGTCACTGGGCGATCCACAGCAGGGCGGGGGCTGGGCGGTGCGCACCTATTACAAGCCGTTGGCGAACTGGATCTGGGGCGGGTCGATCCTGATGGCGCTGGGCGGATTTTTGTCCCTGACAGATCGGCGGTACCGCGTGGCGGCGGGCGCGGCCAAGCAGCGGCAACGCGACGCGCTGGAAGAGCCGCTGAAAGTGCCTGCCGAATGAAGCGCTCATGAGGTCTTTGGCGCTCATCCTGTGTGTGATCGCGGCGCCGCTTTGGGCGGTCCAGCCCGACGAGGTGCTGGAGGATCCGGAACTGGAAGCGCGGGCACGGGCGCTGTCAGAAGACCTTCGTTGTCTGGTGTGCCGCAATGAGAGCATTGACGAGTCCAATGCACCGCTGGCCCGCGATCTGCGTCTTCTGGTTCGCGAAAGGCTGGTGGCCGGGGACAGTGATACGCAGGTGATGGATTTCGTAGTCGACCGGTACGGCGAGTATGTTTTGCTGAAGCCCACATTGACGGGCAGCAATCTGATTTTGTGGCTGGCAGGGCCTGCGATGTTGCTTTTGGGGCTGGGCCTGGGCGTTGGTTACTTGCGGGGTCGTGCGCGTGGTGAGGCAGTGACAGACCTTTCCGAGGAAGAGCGCGCGCGCCTCAAAGAGATCTTGAGGGACTGACGCATTTCCTCTGGCGGCAAATGCCGATAGGTTCTGGTAGGATTTGATCGAAGGCGGCATCCCAATGAAAGAGTACCATTCCATTCAGTTCACGGTTGAAGATGACATCGCGGTCATTCGCCTCAACCGTCCCGACCGGATGAACGCCCTGAGTGCAGAGATGCGGGCGGAGATCATTGATGCAGCACGCATGGCGCCAAGGGTGGCGCGGGTGTTGGTGCTGACAGGGGAGGGCAAGGCGTTCTGCGCGGGCCAAGACCTCAGCGATGACGCCGCCGCGGCCTCGGCCGATCTGGAGCGGGTTTTGCGCGATGAATACGTGCCGATGATTGATGCGATTGGCGATTGCCGCATTCCCACGATTTCAGCGGTGAACGGTCCTGCGGCGGGGGCGGGGGCCAATCTTGCGTTATCGGCGGATGTGGTGATCGCCGCCGAGAGTGCGTATTTCCTGCAGGCTTTCGCGCGGATCGGGCTGATCCCCGATGCGGGCGGGACCTATTGGCTGCCGCGCCAGATGGGGTCGGCGAAGGCAATGGGGGCCGCGCTCTTTGCCGAACCCATTTCAGCCCGCCAGGCCGATGAGTGGGGTATGATCTGGGAAGCGGTGGCCGATGACGCGTTTGAGCCCCATTGGCGCGCGCGGGCTGCGCATTTGGCGGCGGGGCCGACGGAGGCTTATGCGCAGATGAAGCAGGCCATTCGCGGCAGTTGGGAGAAGTCCCTGAAAGGTCAGCTGGATGTCGAGGCGAGGCTACAAGGCGAATGTGGCCGGACGCGGGATTTTCAGGAAGGCGTGCTGGCGTTTTTGGAAAAGCGTAAGGCGGTGTTTGAAGGGCGGTGAGGAGATCTGTCCTTTTGTGCCAGAAAGAGCGGCTTTGGCTGGCCCCGGTCTGGCGATCCAGAGCTTTGAACAGCAGCGCTTTATCCATCAGGTCCCGGACGCATTCCGAGCGATAACCTGCAGTCGCCATTTCGCCAGGCCCTAGGTGGGGCCCTCCTCTCAGCGATTGCAAGCAATCGCCTGCCGGGTAGCGGACGAAGGCGCGGCGGCCCAAGGGCCTTGATTCCGCGCCGGTGTGCTCAGATTGAACTGCGAGGCTGCAATACTTTGATATTGGAAGAGGAAAAAGGATGCCCTGTCGCGTCGACGCGCGCCATGGGTTTGCCGTTCGCCAGTATTTCTATCCTTCCAGCGCCCTCAAGCACATTGAGTTGCAAATCCTCATCGCCCTCTTCCACGATGATAGAGATCACCTCATCTTCTGCGTCAAAACTGTCAAACTCCACCGGATCTGTTTGCGTATCCCAGACTTGCCCTTGCATGATCGCGGCCTCCAGCCTGTCCTGCGGTCCCATAACCGGCTGAGGCGTCATGGGCAGGGCCCGACCTTCCATCAAAAACGTGGGCAGGGCGCTATGACAGGGCAAGCGGGCGTGCAGACGTGGAATGATAGGACGGCGGAGAACAGGTTGTGACATGAACCAAGGTGCGTGAGGGCAGGTGACGCCTGATTATGACGGATCTGCCTTAAACATGGGTAAATCACGGCCCATAAAAAAAGGCCCCGGTGCATCATGCATCGGGGCCTTGTGTCAAACCTGTCGCGGTTCAGCGGTTTTCCATATCCACATAATCGCGCATCGTCTCGCCTTGATAAAGCTGACGCGGGCGTCCGATTTTCAGCTGAGGATCGGCGATCATTTCCTTCCATTGGGAAATCCAGCCCACCGTGCGGGACACAGCAAAAATTGGGGTGAACATCGAGGTGGGGAATCCCATCGCCTCAAGGATGATGCCGGAATAGAAATCCACATTGGGGAAGAGCTTCTTATCGGCGAAGTAATCATCCTCAAGCGCTTGTTTTTCCAGCTCTTTGGCGACCTGCAGTGTGGGATTGTCTTCCACGCCCAGAAGCTCCAGGACCTCATCGGCCGATTGCTTCATCACCTTGGCGCGCGGGTCGAAGTTTTTGTAGACGCGGTGGCCGAAGCCCATCAGCCGGAATTCGTCGTTCTTGTCCTTGGCGCGGGCGATGTATTCGGGGATGCGGTCGACCGTGCCAATCTCGCGCAGCATCTCAAGGCAGGCCTGGTTGGCACCACCATGGGCCGGGCCCCAAAGGCAAGCGATACCAGCTGCGATGCAAGCAAAAGGGTTGGCCCCAGAAGAGGATGCCAGACGCACCGTGGACGTGGACGCATTTTGTTCGTGATCGGCGTGCAGCGTGAAGATACGGTCCATCGCGCGGCTGAGGATCGGGTTCACCTGATAGTCTTGCGCCGGCACAGCAAAGCACATGCGCAGGAAGTTCGACGCATAATCCAGTTCGTTGCGCGGATAGACGAAAGGCTGACCGATCGAATATTTGTAGGCCATCGCGGCAATCGTGGGCATCTTGGCAATGAGGCGGATCGAGGCCACTTCGCGTTGCCAGGGGTCATTGATGTCGGTTGAATCATGGTAAAACGCGCTGAGTGCGCCAACAACGCCCACCATGATCGCCATCGGGTGCGCATCCCGGCGGTAGCCGCGGAACAGGAAGTGCATCTGTTCGTGCAGCATGGTGTGGGTGGTCACGCGGCTTTCAAAATCTTCCAACTGCGCGGCAGAGGGCAGTTCACCGTAAAGCAGCAGGTAGCATACTTCGAGAAAGTGCGATTTTTCAGCCAGCTGATCTATCGGGTAGCCGCGGTGGAGCAGCTCCCCCTTGCCGCCGTCAATGAACGTGATTGTGCTGTCGCAGCTGGCGGTCGATGTGAAGCCCGGATCATACGTGAAAACGCCCGCCTCACCGTATAGCTTGCGAATATCGATCACATCCGGACCAGCCGTCGGTGAGAACATGGGCAGATCGTAATCCATGCCCTCAATCGTCAGTTTCGCAGATTTGTGTCCGTCCTTCATGGGCGTGCTTCCTTCTCTGGCGCGGCGCCTCCCGTTTGAAAGCGCGTGCTGTTGGTCCGCCCCGGGGGAGGGCGTCTAAGGGGTGGCGGCCTCGCGCAGTCGAGCAATCGACTCATCGCGTCCCAATACCAATAACATGTCGAACACGCTCGGCGTTACGCTTTTCCCAGCGAGTGCAGCCCGCATAGGGCCTGCCAGTTTGCCAAATTTGGTATCGTGGGCCTCTGCAAAGGACTGCATGACCGCCTCTAAATCCTCTCTCGTCCACGTAGCATTTTGCAGCTGCGGCGTCAATTCATTCAGTATACCACGGGATACATTATCCAGCGATTTCGCGGCTTTTTCATCGGGTTCGATAGGGGGGTCAGACAGGATAAATGACGCCTTTTCAATAAGTTCCGGGTAGTTCTTCGCGCGTTCTTTCAGGCAGTACATGCCCTTTGTCAAAAGCGCCTGTTGCGCATTTGTGAACGGCTCACCTTTTGTGACAACGCGAAAATCGACAAGATCATTCAGCAGTGCAGCATCGTCCATGTGCGCGATGTGCTGGCCCGACAGGTGATCAAGCCGTTTGAAATCGAAACGGGCGGGTGATTTGCCAATGCCAGTGAGGTCAAACCAGTCCTGGGCCTGGGCATCGGTGAAGAACTCATCGTCACCGTGGCTCCAACCCAGACGGGCCAGATAGTTGCGCATGGCGGCCGCCGGATAACCCATATCTCGGTATTCCTCGACCCCGAGCGCGCCGTGGCGTTTCGAGAGTTTCTTGCCATCGGGCCCGTGGATCAGTGGGATATGGGCATAGGTGGGCAGAGGCCAGCCCATCGCGGCGTAAATCATCATCTGGCGCGCGGCATTGTTAAGGTGGTCATCGCCGCGGATGACATGGGTGACGCCCATGTCGTGGTCGTCGACAGCAACGGCGAGCATGTAAACCGGCGTGCCGTCCGAGCGCAGAAGCACCATATCATCCAGTTGGTCATTGCGGATCGTCACATCGCCCTGCACCGCATCACGGATCACGGTTTCGCCGTCTTGCGGGGCTTTGATGCGGATGACAAAAGGCGCATCCGGGTGTGTCTCAGGGGCGGCATCCCGCCACGGGCTGCGAAAGAGCGAGGAGCGGCCTTCGGCCTTCGCCGCCTCTCGGAAGGCTTGGATTTCATCCTGCGTTGAGAAACACTTGTAAGCCTTTCCTGATGTCAAAAGGTCCTGCGCGACTTCGGCATGGCGGCCCGCACGTTCAAACTGGGAAATCGCTTCGCCATCATGATCAAGGCCGAGCCACGCCATGCCATCCAGAATCGCCTGCGTCGCCTCGGGGGTGGACCGGGCGCGGTCCGTGTCCTCGATCCGCAACAGGAACTTGCCGCCATAGCCCCGGGCAAAAAGCCAATTGAAGAGCGCCGTGCGCGCCCCGCCGATATGCAGAAAGCCCGTGGGGGATGGCGCGAAACGGGTGACGATCTGACCGGACATGTTCGTGGTTAACCTTTCGTAAACGTGAGGCAGGTAAGTCTTTGGCGGGCAAGCTCTATCGGCCCCAAGTGGTGGAGACAAGACTTGCAACGCTCCTTACACCTTCGCGCCACCATGACCGAAGCCGCCTTCGGCATCTGGGTGGCGCAGCGCGGGCATTTGTTCCACTGGTCGCCGGTGTTTTTTGGCGCAGGCGTTGGAACTTATTTCAGCATGAAATCAGAACCTTCTGATGCATTCTTTTTGTGGATTTTCGGCGCAATTGTACTGTCAACGGCTGTTTTGGTGATCTGGCGCAGCCTTTGGACGCCGCTGATCTGGGCGCTGCTTCTCTTCGCCCTCGGGCTGGGGGCGGCCGGGCTGCGGGCGCATTCCGTTGCCAGCGCGGTACTGGATTGGCGCTATTACGGCGCTGTGGAAGGCCGGATCGTGGGGATGGATCGATCCGGCTCTGATGCATTGCGACTGACCCTGGATCGGGTGGTGTTGGCCAATGTGCGGCCCTCCAAAACGCCCGCCCGCGTGCGCGTGTCGCTCCATGGACAGCAGGGTTTCACAGATCTGCGCCCCGGCGCCACTGTGATCATGACGGCGCATCTGTCACCCCCTTCAGGTCCTGTGGAACCCGGTGGCTTCGATTTTCAACGACATTCGTGGTTTTTGGGGTTGGGGGCCGTGGGCTATACGCGCACGCCTGTTTTGACTTTGGCCCCGCCGGAGGGTGGCCAATGGCTGTTCAAGGCGCGGATGGCTCTGTCACAAAGGGTGCAGGAGACACTGCCGGGCGAGGCTGGCGGGTTTGCAGCTGCGATCATGGCGGGGGACAGATCGGGTATTGCGCAAGAGACGCTCTTTGACCTGCGCGTGTCAAACCTTGCGCATCTGTTGGCCATTTCCGGGCTGCACATGGCGCTTTTGACGGGGTTCGTGTTCTCCGCCCTACGGCTGGGGCTGGCGGCGGTGCCGCGGGTGGGTTTGCGGGTGCCTGCCAAGAAAGTTTCCGCCATCGGGGCGCTGATTGCGGGGGCAGGATATCTTGCGCTGTCGGGCGGCAATGTGGCAACCGAACGGGCCTTCATCATGGTGGCGGTCATGTTTTGTGCGATTCTGGTGGATCGCCGTGCGCTGTCCTTGCGATCGGTGGCGATTGCCGCCCTCCTTGTGTTGGCGCTGCGGCCCGAGGCGCTGCTGGGCCCCGGCTTTCAGATGTCCTTTGCCGCGACCACGGCCCTTGTGTTTGTTTTCAACCTGGTGCGTGATTATGATTTGTCGTTTGGCCCCAGATGGATGCAGCCTGTTCTTGGTGTATTTTTGTCCTCACTGGTGGCGGGTCTTGCCACGGCGCCGATTGCTGCCGCGCATTTTAACCAGTTCGCCCATTATGGCCTGATCGCCAACCTGCTGAGCGTGCCCTTGATGGGTGTTCTGGTGATGCCTGCGGCGGTACTGGCGGCCTGTCTTATGCCTTTCGGCCTCGACTTCATCCCGCTTTGGGTGATGGGGCTGGGATTGGATTGGATCCTTGGCGTCGCGAATTGGACAGCCGGGCTTGAAGGCGCGCGGGGGATGGTGGCCTCTCCCGGGGCGTATGTGCTGCCGATCCTGGCGCTTGGTGCGCTGTTTGTTTTTCTGTGGCAGGGCCGAGTGCGATTTATTGGCGTGCTGCCATTCGCAATGGGTCTTGTGCTATGGAGCGAAACGGAGCGTCCAGCGGTCCTGATTGCAGATACCGGCGGCCTGATCGGTGTGATGACGCCTGAGGGTCGTGCGCTCAATCGGGAGCGCGGCGCGGGGTTTGTGGCGCTCAATTGGCTGGAAAATGATGGGGATAAGGCCACGCAAGAGGGTGCGCATTCCCGGTGGGCGGCGAATGGCGATGATTGCCCAACCATCGCGCTCAGAGGTCAAAAGGCGGCGGATGGTGTGACGGGCTGTGACGGGGCCAAGTGGTTGGTGATGAACAAAAACCCCGCCTCTGCCCTGCAATTCGAAGGCTGTCACATCCTCACGCCTGCGAGTTTGCAAAAAACAGGCGCCATCGCGCTTTATGCCCGCGATGGCGCCCTGGAACCTGTCACCGCCCGCCAGATCACCGGCAAACGGCTTTGGAATTCTCAATAAGTGCGGATCAGCCCGACCAACCGGCCCTGCACGCGCACTTTATCGTCGGGCAGAACGCGTGTTTCATAGGCCGGGTTTGCGGCCTCAAGGGCGATGGCGTTACCGTTGCGATAGAATTTCTTGAGCGTTGCTTCCTGATCTTCCACCAAGGCCACAACGATATCGCCATTATCGGCCACTTCAGTTTCTCGGATGACCACGATATCGCCATTGTTGATGCCAGCGCCGATCATGGAATCACCTTTGACTTCAAGAGCATAATGCCCTTCTTTGCCGCTGATCATGTCGCCTGGCACCGAGACGTTCTGCGACCCATCGGCGATGGCTTCAATCGGCACACCGGCAGCGATGCGGCCCATCAGGGGCACGCTCATCAAACTGCCTTCAACCACTTGCGCGGCGACTGGTGCGGGCAAGGGTGCAGGTTTCGACCCTTCGATGACACGCGGAACAAATCCTCCCGCATCTCCACCCAGACTGTCAGGCAATTTCACAATCTCCAGCGCGCGGGCGCGATGGGCGAGGCGACGGATGAACCCGCGTTCTTCCAATGCGGTGATCAGCCTGTGGATCCCCGATTTGGAGCGCAAATCCAGCGCGTCTTTCATTTCGTCAAAGCTGGGGGGAACGCCATCGCGTTGCACCCGTTTATGGATGAATTCCAGCAGATCGAGCTGCTTCTTGGTGAGCATTATCCTGTCCTCCGGTCTCCGGTCGTCATGCTTTGTTCTACGCATGTTCTTGTTTTGTGTCAACTAGGCCTGTGGATAACTGGGACTAGAGGGGCAGGTACTCCATAATCTCACCGGCCTTGCGCGGGCTGTCATCGGGTGGGCGGATCATCAGGGCGTTGGACGTGGCCAACACGGTCAGGAGCGAGCTGTCCTGACGGTCTGCGGGCGCGATACGGCCGTCATCCACGACAGCGCGCATGTAGTGTTCCCGGGGGCCGTTTTTGGAAATGTCCCGAGCAAGCGACGCGCGTAAGCGAGGAGCTGCTGAGCCGGGAAACCCCAGCATAATCCGAATCATAGGCACCAAAAATACCTTGCCACAGACGAGCGCCGAAACGGGGTTGCCGGGCAGGCCAACCATAGGCACATCGCCCATCTTGCCCGCCATCAGTGGTTTTCCAGGGCGCATACGGATTTTGTAGAAGGCCTGACGCAGCCCCATGGTTTCGGCGACATCGGCCACCAGATCATGATCTCCGACGGAGGCGCCGCCGATGGTGATGATCATATCACTGTCCTTCGCCAATTTGAACGCGGCCGTGAGGGACGGGGCGTTGTCACGGGCAATGGGCAGGATGCGGGCCTCGGCGCCCTCGGCCTCCAACATCGCTTTCAGCCCGTAAGTGTTTGATGCGATGATCTGATCGGGGCCGGGGGTTTCGCCAGGCAACACCAGTTCATCGCCGGTGGAAATGAGCGCGATGCGTGGTTTGCGGGATGCCGTGACCTGCGCCACATTCATCGACGCAAGCAGCGCGATGTCGGAGGCGCGCAGCCGGCGCGGGGCGTCGATTTTGCCACCTATGGCAAAGTCGGATCCCTTGGCGCGGATGTAAGGGCCTGCGTCGAGGGTGTCGCCCAGCGTGATCTCGTCGCCATCGCGGGTGACATCCTCTTGGATGATGATGCGGTCTGCGCCGTTCGGAACGGGCGCGCCGGTAAAAATTCGGACGCATTCGTTGGGTTGCAGTGCGCCGTTGAAGCTGTGACCAGCCGCAGACTCACCAATCACCTTCAGCTTTGCGCCGGTGGTCACGTTCGTCGTTTGGACAGCGTAGCCATCCATCGCCGAGGCATCGAAGGGGGGCTGATCGCGCAAGGCCGAGGCGGGGCGGATCATAACCCGTCCTGCGGCATGATCCAGCGGGACACTCTCCGCCCGCATGGGGGTGACAAGGCCAAACAGCTGTTCCAATGCCTCGTCAACCGAGATCATGTCGCCTCGTACCGCCCTGATTTTCCGCCATCTTTCAGGGTCACCCGGATGCCGCCGATTTGCATGGCGCGGTCGGCGGCCTTTACCATGTCGTAGACGGTGAGTGCCGTGGTGCTGACGGCTGTCAGCGCTTCCATTTCAACCCCGGTTTGGCCGGTGGTTTTGACCGTGGCTGCGATCCGAATGCCCGGCAGGTCAGGATCTGCAGTGAGATCGACACTGACCTTGGCGATGGGCAGCGGGTGGCAGAGTGGGATCAGGTCTGCCGTTTTCTTGGCACCCATGATGCCCGCGAGCCGCGCAACGGACAGAACATCGCCCTTCTTTACGCGGCCTTCTGTAATCATATCAAAGGTTTCCCACGCCATTTTTATGTAGCCAGCTGCCTCAGCCACGCGGTCTGTCACCGGTTTGTCGGAAACATCGACCATATGGGCGTTCCCGTCGCCATCGAAATGGGTGAGTTTACTCATATCCCAACCGCACCCGTCGTATCAGCGCCTGCGAGGATGGCTTTGGTGGCTGTCGTGACATCATCCTGCCGCATCAGCGATTCCCCAATGAGAAAACAGCGCGCACCGTAACGCGCCATGTCGGCCAGATCGGCGGCGGTGTAAAGCCCGCTTTCGCAGACAATCATGCGATCTTCAGGGATCATCCTGGCGAGGGTGCGGGTGGTGTCGAGGGTGGTGTCAAACGTATTGAGATCGCGATTGTTGATGCCGATCATAGTGGATGTAAGGGCCGAAGCGCGCTCAAGTTCTTCGGCATTGTGCACCTCCAACAGAGCATCCATGCCCCATTCGCTGGCTGCCGCTTCCAACTCAGCGGCCTGCGTATCGGAGACGGACGCCATGATGATCAGGATACAATCGGCGCCCCAAGCGCGGGCCTCCGCCACCTGATAGGTGTCGTACATAAAATCTTTGCGCAAAGCCGGTAGGCTACAGGCCGATCTTGCCTTATTCAGGAACTCTGGCGCGCCTTGAAAGCTTGGCGTGTCGGTGAGCACAGAAAGGCAGGTCGCGCCGCCAGCCTCATAGGCCGCAGCGATCGCGGGCACATCGAAATCTTCGCGAATGAGGCCCTTGGAGGGACTTGCCTTTTTGATTTCAGCGATCAGGCCGTAGCCCTGTTTGCTGGCTTGCAAAAGGCCGTTGGTGAACGGGCGGATAACCGGCGCGCTTTTGGCTTGCGCTTCGATTTCAGCCAGTGGAACGGCGGTTTTTGCGGCCGCGATCTCTTCCAGCTTGTAGGCTTTGATCTTTTCAAGGATCGTGGGTGTGCTCATGCTGCCTCCGATGTAATCCGGGCGAGCGCCTCAATCTTGGCTTTGGCTGCGCCGCTGTCGAGGCTTTCTTTTGCCATTTCAATGCCTTCCGGAAGAGTGTTCACCTTATCTGCGACCACCAAAGCGGCGGCGGCGTTCAACAACACGGCATCCCGGTAAGCCCCGGGCGCGCCGTCCAGAAGGGCGCGGAAAGCTGCGCCGTTTTCTTCGGGCGTGCCACCAAGAATGGCTTCAAAAGGATGTACGGGAAGGCCAGCGTCTTCGGGGTGGATTTCCATGTCGGTTGCTTTGCCGTCTTCAAGGGCCGCGACCCAGCTGACGCCGGTGATGGTCAACTCATCGGTGCCATCCGAGCCGTGAACGAGCCAGGCTTTTTCCGATCCCAACTGACCCAAAGTTTCTGCCATGGGCCGGATAAGATCGCGGGTGAAAGCCCCGGTGAGTTGACGTTTAACGCCAGCAGGATTGGTCAAAGGACCCAAAATGTTGAAAATTGTACGCGTGCCCAGCTCTGCGCGCACCGGGCCCACATGGGCCATCGCGGGGTGGTGCATGGGGGCCATCATGAAGGCGATCCCTGTTTCGTTGAGTGCTTTTTGCACCGTTTCAGGGCCCACCATGACGTTGACGCCCATCTGGCCAAGGGCATCCGCCGCCCCGGATTTGGAGCTGAGGTTCTTGTTGCCGTGCTTGGCCACGGGTACGCCTGCGCCGGCAACCACGAAGGCCGTGGCGGTCGAGATGTTCAGCGTGCCTTTGCCGTCGCCGCCGGTGCCCACGATATCCATCGCGCCCGGTAACCCGCTGACCTTATTGCATTTTGCGCGCATCACGGCGGCTGCCGCGGCATATTCATCGACCGTTTCACCGCGCGTGCGCAGGGCCATCAGTAACCCGCCCACTTGGGCCGGTGTGGCCTCGCCGTTAAAGAGGATCGTGAAAGCTTCTTCAGCCTCATCGCGCGTCAGGGCGCGGTCTGCGGCGATGGAAATCAGGGGTTTGACGTCACTCATGCCGCGACCGCCATTTCGTCCAGAAAATTCTTCAGCAACGCGTGACCATGCTCAGACCGGATCGACTCGGGGTGGAATTGGACACCATGTATCGGCAACTCTCGGTGGCTCAGCCCCATGATCGTGCCGTCCTCCAATTCACCTGTGATTTCAAGTTCTTCCGGACATGTCTTACGGTCCACGACCAGCGAATGATACCGCGTGGCGGCAAAGGGTGTGGGCAGGCCCTTGAACACGCCGCGTCCTTCATGGCGCATCTCGCCCATCTTGCCGTGAACGATATCTGTGTGGCGCACCACGTCGCCACCAAAGGCTTCCCCAATCGCCTGATGGCCAAGGCAGACGCCCATCAAAGGCGTGCGCGTTTCGGCGGCCGCCTGAACCAGCGCGAGGCAAATGCCAGATTGCGACGGCGTCCCGGGGCCGGGTGACAAAAGGATGCCCGAGGGTTTCAGCGCCATCGCTTCCTGCACATTCAACGCATCGTTGCGGTGCACGACCACATCTGCCCCCAACTCGCCCACGTAATGGACCAGGTTGTAGGTGAAACTGTCGTAATTATCTATCAGAAGCAGCATTTTGCCGGTCTCGCGCGCATTGGGGCTTTGGCCCCGGTCAGGTGTCGCGGTATACTTGGCTGAGGTTGCAACTGGGCGTCAAGAGGCGCATTAGGGCAGCAGAGAGAAATAGAGGGTGAAACCCGTGAAAACAGGCTTGCTGGGTGGATTTCTGACGGGCACGGCGGTGTCGGCTTTGGTGCTTGGGGGCGCGTCCGTGATGACCTACGCGCCCGCAGCGGTGCCGGAGGCCACAGAGGTGGCGGTGCCCGCCGGATCAGAATTTCGTCAATCGCGCGAGGATGAGGAGGCGAGCCTGCCAGCCTCGGATGCAGCACCGGACGCCGCCGATAAGCCCAGTATCGAAGCGCCGGAGCCTGATGATCTGGCCTTGGTTGACACTGCCACAGAAAGCGCAGCCCAGCCCAGCACAGGCGATGCGGCTCAGGGCCTCGTCGCACCTGATGCGCCGGACGAGGCGGTGGGCGTGACGGCGGACGTGGAAGAACCCGTACTGCCCAGCCCGCAATCGCTGGCCCCGCAAGCTCCTGCGGAGGAAGACGATCTGTCAATTTCCACAGAGCCTGCCCAGCCCGTGCAGCCCGAGATTGGGGAGAGCGGGGCCTTTGAAGAGGAAGAGCAGGCTGCATTGGTGCCCGATGATGGGGATGCAACGCCTGAGGTTGAAGTGACAGAACCAGCGACCACACCGGAGACCGATGTGGCGGAGACAGAGGTGGTGGAGCCTGATGTCGCGGAGCCTGAGACGGCAGAACCTGAGGCAGCCGAGCCCACCATTTTGCAACCAGACGTGACCGAAGCGCAGCCCGAGGCCGAACCGAGTGTTCAGCCCTTGGGCACCGTCGGGAACCTGGCAGAAGGCGTGACTGTGGGTCGTTTGCCCTCGGTTTTGGATGCTGAGGATGAGAGCGCCGCAGACGCGGAGGCGGAAGACACGGCTCCGGACGAGGGTCCGCAGACGCGGCTGGATCGGTATTCGGTGGAATTCGATAACCCTGACGACAAACCGCTTTTGTCATTTATTCTTTTGGATGAAGGCGATGGCCCGGTCAGTTTTGATGCCTTGGCCGATTTTCCCTATCCCATCAGTTATGCGGTGGACGTGACATCGCCCGAGGCGGAGGCCGCCATGGCGCAGTATCGCGCGGCCGGGTTGGAGGTTCTGGCCATGGTGGATTTGCCGGAGGGCGCCAGCGCCACGGATGCAGAAGTGGCCATGCAAACCTATCTGGCCGCCCTGCCGGAGACTGTGGCGGTGATGGAAGGTGTGGGGTCTGGGCTTCAATCGAGCCGAGCGGCCACCGAGCAGTTAATCCCGATTTTGCAGGAAAGTGGACATGGTCTGATCCTGTTCTCTGAGGGGCTTGACACAGCGCAAAAGCTGATTTCGCGCGAGGGTGTGCCTGCGCTCAGCGTGTTTCGCGATATTGACAGCAATGGTCAGAGCGCATCAGTGATCCGTCGGTTCCTGGATCAGGCGGCGTTTCGTGCCGGTCAGGAGGAGGGCGGCGTAGTGATCGTCGGTCGTCTGCGGGCCGAGACCGTGTCCGCGCTGTTGTTGTGGGGTCTTCAGGACCGAGCTGGTAGCGTGGCGATTGCGCCGGTGTCGGCGTTGTTGAAGCGGCAATTGGGGGGTTAGATGCTTGTTCCAGCCCCCGGCTGTTTCGCATCATCTTAATTTAATTTCAGTAGTTTAAAAGACATTCTTGATGTTGCTTTCAACCCATGTGCCAGGGGCGATATCATCAAGGTTCCAATGGCCAATCTGCCAGCGGATCAGGCGCAGCGTGGGGTAGCCCAGATGCGCCGTCATGCGGCGGACCTGCCGGTTGCGGCCTTCGCGCAGGGTGATCTTCAGCCAGCTGTCCGGCACTGTTTTGCGCACCCGGATGGGCGGGGTGCGGGCCCAGATATCGGGGGGCGCGATCACATGGGCGTCTGCGGGTTGGGTGGGGCCATCTTTTAGCTCCACGCCCTTTTGCAAAGCCTCAATCGCAGCGCCATCGGGCAAGCCTTCCACCTGCACCAGATACGTTTTTCCAGTCTTGAACCGAGGATTGGAAATCTGCGCCTGCAGCTTGCCATTGTCCGTCAACACCATCAGTCCTTCGCTGTCGCGATCCAGCCTGCCGGCGGGATAGACGCGGGGCACGTCGATGAAATCCGACAGTGTCGGGCGTTTTGTCTGTGTCCCCCGATCAGTGAACTGGGGCAGCACGCCGAAGGGCTTGTTGAAAAGGATCACGCGGGTCATGGCGAACGCATAGCCAAACGGCCTGAAAAACGGAACAGTCTTGCCCTCATTCCACCGTGATTTTCCTGTAATCTGCCCACGACTCGGGAGGGACCTGGTTGAAAGCATCGTTCTACATACGCCGTGCGTGGGTTGGGCTGTGGTACCGCCTTCTTTTCGCGCGCCTGAGCGGTCAGGCGGAGATCACGCGGGCCAATGTGGACGCGGTTTACGGCGATAAGTCGGCCTTGCAGCGTTGGTTGCTGAGGGGGCGGATCAAGCGGGCGCAGGGGAAGTTTTTCGGCGAGGTTTTGAATTTTGAACGTCTGCTGCAGGTTTGCCCTAAGACGCCCCTCGAAGGGCCAGGGCGGGAGGTGTTTTTGCAGGCGGTGAAGGACGGCCGGCCTGTCATTCTGCTGACGGGGCACATTGGGAATTACGCGCTCGGGCTGCACATTCTCAAGCAGGCGGGGATCGACGCGGGGTTTCTCTATCGCACGCGGGGGAATGTGTTGCTCGACAGCCGGTTTGACAAGATGTTGCAGATGACCGGGCAGAGGGGTTTCAAGATCGGCCACCGGCGGCAG
>JBCCNB010000038.1:0-33698 GCA_039026055.1 Pseudomonadota bacterium
AAGGCCGTGCAGCCAAGCGATGCGGAGGTGGCATCAAACCCGCGTGCGCGGTCGGCGAAACTGAGGCTGGCGGTGCGAACCGACGCGGCCCACGAGCCAACGGACAGGCGCGCCCTCGGCACGCCCGAATTGAAGAGGTCATTTTAATGCGCACGATTTTCTATGCCCTTACCGTCGCCATTGTCATTTCCATGGCGTTCTGGGCCTATCATGAGAATTATCAGACGCAGGAAGCGCAGGCGCGTACCGAACAGTTGCAGCGTGATATCTCCGGCGCGCGGGAACGGCTGCGGATGCTCAGGGCAGAATGGGCCTATCTCAACCGCCCGGATCGGCTGCGCGATCTGGCAGAGATTAACTACAAGTCCTTGGAATTGATGGAAATTCGCCCTCATCAGTTTGGTCGTGTGGGCGAAGTGTCCATGCCGGTGGAAGAGCTGTAAATCATCGAGATCCCGTTGGAGGAGCTTGAGATCATCGAGCTGCGCAGTGAAGGGGGGCAGTTTCCATGATCCGTACGCCACTGCGCCCGCTTGCGCGCATCCTGAAGGCCCGGGACGAAGGCGAAAATCCCGACGTCATTGAGCGAGAGAACATTCGCGCGCGTCATGAAGAAATGCAGACCCGGGCGCGCCGCCGCGCGCAGGGGCGGCTTTTCGTGTTGGGGATGTTTTTCATGTTCGCCTTCGCCACGATTGGCGCGCGGATGGGTGTGCTGGCGCAGTCCGAGCCCGCCGAGCCCCGGACGGCTGCGTCTGGTGCACAGATTTTGGCGCAAAGAGCGGATATTGTGGATCGCCGCGGGCGCATTCTGGCGACAAATTTTGAAACGCACAGCCTTTACGCGCATCCCCAGGAGATGATCGAGCCTGAGACAGCGGCCGATGCGCTGGTGAAGATCTTTCCTGATCTCAAACGGGAGCGCCTTGTGAAGGATTTCACGGGCAAGCGCACATTCGTTTGGGTCAAGCGCAAGATCAGCCCGGAGCAGATGCAGGCCGTCCATGACATTGGCGAACCGGGCCTGCACTTTGGCCCGCGTGAGATGCGGCTTTATCCCAATGGGGCGCTCGCCGCGCATATTCTGGGTGGCACCAGTTTCGGTGAAGAAGACGTGCATTCGGCCGAGGTGATCGGTGTCGCGGGCGTGGAGAAGCGTTTTGATGAGCGCCTGCGCGATCCCGCGCGAGGCCATGAGCCGCTGACGCTCTCGATTGATCTGTCGGTTCAGGCCGCAGTTGAACGCGTGCTGCATGGTGGGATGAACATCATGAATGCCAAGGGGGCCACGGCGGTGCTGATGGATGCCGAGACGGGTGAGTTGATCGCGTTGGCAAGCCTGCCGGATTTCGACCCCAATGATCGTCCGGCCCCGCCCACCGAAGGCGCGCCGGATGACAGCCCGATTTTCAACCGTGCGGTACAGGGGCTTTATGAGCTCGGCTCTGTCTTCAAGATTTTCACCGTGGCGCAGGCGATGGATTTGGGGCTGGTGAACCCGTCGACCATCATCGACACGCGCGGGCCGATCGTTTGGGGCAAACACAAGATCCGGGATTATCGAAACTATGGGCCCGAGCTGTCCACGACCAAGGTGCTGGTGAAATCCTCAAACATCGGGACGGCGCGGATTGCGCAGATGATCGGCATCCACCGCCAGAAGGACTTTTTGGGCGATCTGGGTTTGCTGGATCCCTCGCCGGTGGAATTGATCGAGGCGCCCAAGGTGAAGCCCTTTATGCAGCGGTCGTCGGAACTGACGCTGATGACGATGTCTTATGGGCACGGGGTGTCGACTTCGCCGCTCAATCTGGCGGCGGCTTACGCGACGATCGCCAATGGTGGCTACAAGGTGGAGCCGACGCTGCTGCGTCAGCCGCGCAATCAGCGGGGGGCAGCGGTGCTCTCAGAAGCGGCGGCAGCGCATGCGATGAAGATGTTGCGGTTGGTGGTGTCCCATGAAGATGGCACCGCGTCTTTTGGCGAGGTGCCGGGCTATGCTGTGGGCGGCAAGACGGGCACGGCCGACAAGCCACTGACGCGCGGGGGCGGATACTATGAGGACAAGGTGATCGCCACCTTTGCCAGCGTGTTCCCGGCCCATGATCCAAGATACGTTCTGGTGGTGACGCTGGATGAGCCATCGGAAAACTCTGGCAGTGAACCGCGCCGGACGGCCGGTTGGACAGCTGTTCCGGTGGCCGCAGAAATCATTCGCCGTGTTGCCCCCCTGATGGGGCTGAGACCTGAGATTGAACCCCTCGTGCCCACTGGTATAACAGAGGTGTCGCAGCAAAATTGACGTGAGGGCAATCGGGTGGTGCAGGTGAAATCTTTGGATCAGCTGGGCCTGACTGCCATGGGCGGCAAGCGGGCCGAAATCACTGGCTTGGCGGTCGACAGCCGGGATGTGAAGCCGGGATTCCTGTTTGCGGCAATGCCGGGCACAAAGGTGCATGGCGGGGAATTCATCACCTACGCGTTGCGGATGGGGGCAGGGGCGATCCTGACAGATGCTGTTGGTGCGCAGATTGCATCAGAGGATTTGGCGGGGTCTGATGCCGCGCTGATCGTGGCCGAGGATCCGCGTCAGACGCTGGCCTACACGGCCGCGCTCTGGTTTGGGGCGCAGCCGGATACGGTCGTGGCCGTGACGGGGACGAATGGCAAAACCTCTGTGGCCAGCTTCACCCGCCAGATTTGGGATCGGATGGGCTTTGATGCCGTCAATATCGGCACCACCGGGGTGGAGGGCGCCTATACCGCGCCTCTCGCCCATACGACGCCGGAACCGATCACGTTGCACAGGATTTTGGCGGAGGCAGAGGATCATCTGGTGACCCATGCAGCGATGGAGGCATCTTCGCACGGGTTGGAGCAGCGGCGGCTGGATGGGGTGCGGCTGGCAGCGGCCGGATTTAGCAATTTCAGCCAGGATCATCTGGATTACCACGCCACCTTTGAAGAGTATTTTGACGCCAAGGCCGGGCTATTCGCGCGGGTGTTGCCGGAAGAGGCGGTCGCGGTGATCAATATCGATGACCCGCGCGGGCACGACATGGCGGCGATTGCCAAGGAACGGGGGCAAGAGGTGCTGACCGTCGGGCGCACGGATGGGGCCGATCTGCACATTGTCGCGCGGAGCTTTTCGCCCACGGGTCAGGTGCTGCGGTTTGATTGGCGGGGCTTGGTGCATCAGGCAGAACTGCAGCTGATTGGTGGGTTTCAGGCTGAAAATGTGCTGTTGGCGGCTGGGCTTGCGGTTGGTGCCGGCGCAGACCCGCAACAGGTGTTTTCCACGCTGCCCTCAATGCGAACGGTACGAGGGCGGATGGAACTGGCCGCGCGGCGCGAAAATGGCGCGTCGGTTTTCGTGGATTATTCTCATACGCCTGATGCGGTGGCCACAGCGCTCAAGGCGCTGCGCCCCCATGTGATGGGGCGGATTGTGTGCATTGTCGGTGCGGGCGGGGATCGCGACCCGGGCAAACGCGTGCTGATGGGGCAGGCGGCGGCAGAATATGCCGATCAGGTGATTGTGACGGATGACAACCCGCGCAGCGAGGATCCGGCTGTGATCCGGGCGGCGGTGTTGGAAGGCTGCCCGGAGGCCACGGAAGTGGGGGATCGGGCAGAGGCGATTTTGCGCGGGGTGGATGCGCTGGGCGCGGGCGATGCGTTGCTGATTGCCGGGAAAGGCCATGAGACCGGCCAGATCGTGGGCGACGACGTGTTTCCATTTGACGATGCCGAACAGGCGAGTGTTGCGGTGTCGGCGCTCGACGGGGGCGCATTGTGAGCCTGTGGACGGCGGGCGCGGCCGCTGAGGCCACCGGCGGGCGCGTGACGTCTGATTGGGTTGCGACGGGTGTTTCGATTGACACACGCACGTTGGAGCCGGGTGATTTGTTCGTGGCCCTCACCGTGGCGAGGGATGCCCATGAGTTTGTGGGCCAAGCGCTGGAAAAGGGTGCGGCGGCGGCGTTGGTGTCTCGCGTTCCCGAAGGGGTGGCGGACGATGCGCCTCTTTTGATTGTTGATGATGTTCAAGAGGGACTTGAGGCACTGGGCCGCACAGGGCGGGCCCGGACGAACGCGCGTGTTGTGGGCATCACCGGGTCGGTGGGCAAAACCTCGACCAAGGAGATGTTGCGCGATGTTTTGGCGGCGCAGGGTCGAACGCATGCCTCGGTCGCCAGTTACAACAATCACTGGGGCGTGCCGCTGACGCTGGCGCGGATGCCGCGGGACACTGAATTCGCCGTCATTGAGATGGGTATGAACCATCCCGGAGAGATTGCGCCGCTCTCCAAGATGACGCGGCCGCATGTGGCGATGGTGACCACGGTCGCAGAGGTGCACATGGAAGCCTTTGACGACGGGATCGACGGGATCGCGCGGGAGAAGGCCGCAATCTTTGAGGGGCTGGAGCCGGACGGCGTGGCGGTGATCAACGATGATGTTGCCACCGCGCCCATTCTGAGAGAAGCGGCGCACTCCACTCAAATCGGGTTTGGTGAACAGGGCCGCGATTATCGGCTGCTATCGGTCAGCGTGGCCGACGGGGTCAGCGTGGTGAAGGCGGAAACGGCCGAGGGGCCATTTCTGTTCAAACTGGCCTCCGCCGGGCAGCATTTTGCGATGAACGGGCTGGGGGCACTTGCGGCGGCGAAGGCGTTGGGCGCGGATTTGGCGCTTGCTGTGTCGGCGCTGTCGAATTGGGCACCGGTCAAAGGCCGTGGGGCAGTGGAGCGGATTGAGCTCGATCCGGATCGGCCTGAGGCGGCGCTGGTGCTGATTGATGATTCCTACAATGCAAACCCGACCTCGCTGGGGGCGGGGTTTGATGTGTTGGCGGGCGCCGCATCGCGCGGGCGCAGGATTGGGTTTGTCGGGGATATGAAGGAACTGGGGCCGACGGAAGTGGCGATGCATGCGGGGATGGCCGACCATCCAGCAATTGAAAAAATCGATTGTGTTCATTGCGTTGGGCCGCTGATGGCGGCGCTGCATGATGCGCTGCCCGGCGACAAGCAAGGGATGTACACCGACACAAGTGAGGCCATGGCACCGCACTTGCGGGACCTTGTGACCGCAGGGGATACCATTCTGGTGAAGGGGTCGTTATCCATGGCTATGGCGCGTATCGTGGAGGGTATCCGCGATCTGGGCTGGAGGCTGCCGGAAAGTGCGGCGCGAGATATGAAAAAAACCGATACCGGGGGATAAACCTCGGAAGGAAGAGGGCAGAGAATAGATGCTATATTGGCTGACCATATGGTCCGACGGCGGGGATGTCTTCAACCTCTTCCGCTACATCACCTTTCGGGCTGGTGGCGCGTTTCTGACGGCGTTGATCTTTGGGTTCATATTTGGCAAGCCGTTGATCAATGTTCTTCGCCGCAAGCAAGGCAAGGGCCAGCCGATACGGGATGATGGCCCTGAAAGCCATATGGCCAAGACCGGCACGCCGACGATGGGGGGCCTGCTGATTGTGGGCGCGCTGTTGACGTCCTCGCTGCTCTGGGCGCGGCTCGACAATCCATTCGTCTGGATCGTGCTGTTCGTGACGCTGGCCTTCGGGCTGATCGGATTTGCCGATGATTATGCGAAAGTGTCAAAACAGAGCTCTTCGGGCGTGTCGGGCAAGTTGCGGCTGCTCTTGGGTTTTATCATTGCCGGGATCGCGGGGTTCTGGGCGACGGCCTATCACCCTGATGCGCTGCAGAACACGATGGCCTTTCCGTTCCTTAAGGATGCGCTGTGGAATATGGGGCTGTTTTTCATTCCGTTCGCGATGTTTGTCATTGTGGGTGCCGCGAACGCGGTGAACCTGACCGACGGGCTCGATGGGTTGGCGATCATGCCTGTGATGATCGCGGCGACGGCGCTGGGCATCATCGCCTATGCCGTGGGGCGCGTGGATTTCACCGAGTATCTGGAGGTGCATTACGTGCCCGGCACTGGCGAAATTTTGGTCTTTGTCGCGGGTCTTGTGGGCGGCGGTTTGGGGTTTCTTTGGTACAACGCGCCGCCGGCTGCGGTGTTCATGGGGGATACCGGGTCACTCGCGCTGGGCGGTGCCCTGGGCGCGATTGCGGTGGCCACCAAGCACGAATTGGTGCTGGGCATCATTGGCGGGATTTTCGTGGTGGAGGCGCTGAGTGTGATCATTCAGGTGGCCTATTTCAAAGCGACCGGAAAGCGGGTGTTTCTGATGGCGCCGATTCACCATCACTATGAAAAGAAGGGCTGGGCCGAGCCCACCATCGTGATCCGGTTCTGGATCATTGCGCTGATTTTGGCGATGATCGGGTTGGCCACTTTGAAGGTAAGATAAATGCCCCACGCGGAACTGTGCTATTCGTCTGATCTGAGCCTTGATCCGAAGGCCGTCATGGAGCGCATTGAAGCGGTAATGCAGGCCCATGATCCGGGATCGGGCGCGTGCAAGGGGCGGGCCTATCCGGCGGAGACTTTCCATCACACGCATTTTCTGGCGCGCGTGTCACTGTTGGCGAAACCGCACAGGGATACCGCTTTCATTCTGGCGCTGAGCCGGGATTTGGAAGAGGCGATCAAGGCGCTGATCCCGGAGCCCTGCGCGTTTACCCTGGATATCTCCTTTTCCTCGCAGATCTACGTCACCAATGCCCATGAGGGCGCGGGATGAGTGCGCCCATCAAGGACCGCGCGGCGATGATCGCGGGGATGGCGCCGGTTTTGAACGAGACGGTTTGGCATTTTTGTACGGGCGTGGATGCGGATGCCTCGGGCGCGCTGGCGGTGTTTGAGGAGGCCGAGGGCCGCTCTTTGGTGCTGTCGGACGACCTCGCGGCGATACGCGGGTTCGATCGGTCCCAGCCGATGGCGCAGATCACACTGAGTGTGCATTCGGCGCTGGATGGCGTGGGGTTGACGGCGGCGGTGTCGGTGGCTTTGGCCGATGACGGCATCCCCTGCAATATGGTGGCTGCGTTTCACCATGATCATGCGTTTGTGCCATGGAATATGCGGGATCGGGCAGTAGAGGTTTTGCGGGCGCTTTCGGAGGGCGCGGCGTGATCCCGGTGCGTGGCTCGGAAGGCCAGCGGGTGGCCGTTTTGGGGCTTGGACGGTCGGGCCTGTCGGCGGCGAGGGCGTTGCGGGCAGGCGGGGCGGAGGCGCTTTGTTGGGATGACAGCCCGTTGGCAAGGTCTGCAGCAGAAGCGGAAGATCTGGACCTTCGCGATCTGTCCAAGCAAGGCGCATTTGAGGATGTGGATTTGCTGGTGGTGTCGCCGGGGATCCCGCATCTCTATCCTGCGCCGAACCCGATTATTGCCAGCGCCATGGCGGCCGGCGTTCCGGTGGACAACGATATCGGGCTCTTTTTCCGGTCGCTTGCGGGGGAGGAGTGGGCGCGGTTTGACAGCCCTCCACGTGTGATTGCTGTGACCGGCAGCAATGGGAAATCGACCACCTCGGCGCTGATCCATCACATCTTGGAGTGTGCGGGCAAGCCTGCGCAACTGGCCGGCAACATCGGGCGCGGGGTGCTGGATATTGATCCGCCGGGCGATGGCGGTGTGGTGGTGTTGGAGCTGAGTTCCTACCAAACGGAACTGGCCCGCGCGCTGACGCCGGATGTGGCGGTGTTTACGAATTTGAGCCCTGATCATCTGGATCGGCATGGCGGCTTTGGCGGGTATTTTGCGGCCAAGAGGCGGCTCTTTGCCGAGGGCGGGCCGGATCGCGCGGTGATTGGCGTCGATGAGCCGGAGGGGGTGTTTCTGGCTGGTCAATTGGCGGAAGGTCCAAGCGATGACCGGGTGCTGCGGGTGTCGGTTGCGGGCAAACTGCCGGGAAAGCATGGTGGGCCGGGGTGGAATGTGTTTGCACGCAAAGGGTTCCTCAGTGAGTACCGAAAGGGCCGTCAGGCGGCATCCATTGATCTGCGCGGGGTGGCGGGATTGCCCGGCGCACATAATCATCAGAACGCCTGCGCGGCCTATGCCGCCTGTCGTGCCATTGGCATTGCACCGCGTTTGATTGAGGACGCGTTTCATTCTTTTGACGGATTGCCGCATCGCAGCCAGATTGTGGCGCAACGCGACGGGGTCACTTTTGTCAATGACAGCAAAGCCACGAATGTGGATGCCGCGTTGAAAGCGCTTTTGGCGTTTGATCGGGTGCGTTGGATTTGTGGTGGGCTTGAGAAGGAAGGCGGGGTTGCCGGGCTAAAGCCCGGCCTGCAGCATGTGGCCAAGGCCTATGTGATTGGGCGAGAAGCGGCCGCATTTGCGATGCAGTTGGGCGATGTCGAGGCGGAGGTTTGTACAACCATGGACCGTGCCGTGGCGCGGGCGATGAAGGAGGCGGAAGAGGGCGACACAGTCCTGCTGGCGCCGGGGGCGGCAAGCTTTGATCAGTATGACAACTTTGAGCAGCGGGGCGATGATTTTGTGGCTTGCGTGCTGAAAGGGTTGGGCTGAGATTTCTTGCCTCCGGCGGGGATATTTTCAGCCAAAAGAAGCCGGCGGGCATCACGTTGGTGTGACGGGTTTGTACTTCTTTGACTCTGGGTCCACCTGAGGCCTGTAGACTTTTTCAAAGGAGAGACCTGATGCAAGCGCTTCAAGCCGGTGAGACATTTCCAAAGCAGACCGTGGCCTGTGTGGGCGGGGGTAATTTGGTTCTTGGGGAGCCTGGGGGCGGGCACGATTGGCAGATGGTCGTGGTCTATCGCGGGCTGCATTGTCCGCTGTGCAAGAAGTATCTGGGCAAGCTGGAGGAGATCCAGGGCAAGTATCACGGGCTGGGGATCGATGTGGTCGCGGTGTCGGGCGATCCTGAAGACAAGGCGAAGGTGTTTGTTGACGAAGTGGGTTTGAGTTTTCCGGTGGGCTATGGGCTCAGCGAGGCGCAAATGCGCGCGCTGGGCGTTTACGTGTCGGACCCGCGCAGCCCGCAGGAAACCGACCGGCCGTTCCCGGAGCCGGGTGTTTTTGTCGTCAATGGGGATGGTAATTTGCAGATCGTTGATGTCTCCAACGCGCCTTTTGCGCGGCCCGATCTGGAGGCGCTTGTGGGTGGCCTCGAATTCGTGCGCGGCAACGACTATCCGATCCGGGGGATGCGGGCGGCCTGACGGGGCAATTGACGCGATGAGTGCGTGAGGGAAATGCTTCCCTCGCGCCAGCCAATCTGCTAGACTTATGGGATAGCCCCCGCAAAAGAGGGGCATCAAAAGGCAGAGCGGCGGTAGACATGACAGAGATGGTGTATGGCGCGGTCCCGCAACGGGATGGCGAGCCTGTCCTCCCCAAATGGTGGCGGACGATCGACAAATGGTCGATGACCTGCGTTTTGATCTTGTTTTGCATTGGGATTTTGCTGGGGCTGGCGGCATCGCCCCCCTTGGCCGAAAAGAACGGGTTTGATCCCTTTCATTACGTGCAGCGACAGGCCGTGTTTGGCGGTATGGCGCTGACGGCGATGTTCATCACCTCGATGATGAGCCCGCAATTGGTGCGGCGGCTGGCGGTGCTGGGGTTCATCGCGGCCTTTGCGGCGTTGGCGATGTTGCCGTTTTTTGGCACGGATTTTGGCAAGGGGGCGGTGCGGTGGTATTCGCTGGGTTTTGCCTCGTTGCAGCCCTCTGAGTTTTTGAAGCCCGTCTTCGTGGTTGTGGCCGCGTGGCTGATGGCGGCGAGCCAGCAGATCAATGGACCGCCGGGCAAATCCTGGTCTTTCCTCATTGTCGTGGTGATCGTGGCGCTTTTGGCGATGCAGCCTGATTTCGGTCAGGCCTGTCTGGTGCTGTTTTCCTGGGGCGTGATGTATTTCGTGGCCGGTGCGCCCATTCTGCTGCTGGTGATCATGGCGGCCGTGGTCGTGATGGTGGGCAGTTTCGCCTATTCCAATTCCGAGCATTTCGCGCGTCGGATTGACGGGTTTTTGTCCCCCGATGTGGACCCCAACACGCAGCTGGGTTTTGCCACCAATGCGATCCGCGAAGGCGGGTTCTTTGGGGTTGGCGTTGGCGAGGGTGAGGTGAAATGGAGCCTGCCGGACGCCCATACGGATTTCATCATTGCGGTTGCGGCTGAAGAATATGGGCTTGTCCTCGTCCTGTGCATCATCGCGCTTTACTCGACCATCGTGGTGCGCTCACTCAGCCGGTTGATGCGGGAGCGGGACATTTTTGTGCGGCTTTCGGGTGTTGGGCTGATGTCTGTCTTTGCTGTGCAGGCGATGATCAATATGGGCGTGGCGGTGCGGCTATTGCCGGCCAAGGGAATGACGCTTCCGTTTGTGAGCTACGGGGGGTCTTCGCTGATTGCGGGCGGTATTCTGGTGGGGATGCTCTTTGCGTTCACGCGGTCGCGGCCGCAGGGTGAAATTCACGATATTCTCAGGGGGTCCGCGCGGTGACCAAGCAGCCGCTTCTCATCATCGCGGCAGGCGGCACGGGCGGGCATATGTTTCCCGCGCAATCGCTGGCGGAGGTGATGCTGCGGCGGGGTTGGCGGGTGAAGCTGTCGACGGATGCGCGCGGGGCGCGGTATTGCGGGGGTTTTCCGCATTCTGTGCAGGTGGAACAGGTAGCGTCGGCGACGTTTGCGCGGGGCGGGCCGGCGAACAAGTTTGTGGCGCCGTTTCATATTCTGGGTGGTATTTTGGGTGCGACGCTGCGGATGCGGGGTGAAAAGCCCGATGCGGTGGTGGGGTTTGGGGGTTATCCCACGATACCGGCGCTGGCGGCGGCCTGGGTGTTGCGCAGGCCACGGATGATTCATGAACAAAATGGCGTGCTGGGGCGGGTGAACCAGGTGTTTGCCAAGCGCGTGGATCGTGTGGCTTGCGGGACGTGGCCGACGACGCTGCCGGAAGGCGCGAAAGGCGTGCATGTGGGCAATCCGGTGCGCGCGGCGGTGCTGGAGAAGGCCGAAGCTGCCTATATTCCGCCCGGGGATTACCCGATGTCGGTCTTGGTGATTGGCGGGTCTCAGGGGGCGAAAGCGCTCTCGGATCTGGTGCCGGAGGCGTTGTCGATGATGCAAGGAGAGATCCTGGCCAACCTGCGTGTCAGTCATCAAGCGCGGGAAGAGGATATGGAGCGGGTGCAGGAGTTTTATGCTCGCCATGGGATTGCCGCTGAGGTGCAGCCGTTTTTCCGTGATGTGCCGCGCAGGCTCAGCGAGGCGCAGCTGGTGATCAGCCGGGCGGGGGCGTCTTCTGTGGCGGATATCTCTGTCATCGGGCGGCCGTCGATTTTGATACCGTTTCCCCATGCCACGGCTGATCATCAGACCGCGAATGCACGGGGGCTGGAAGAGGCCGGTGCGGCGGTGGTGGTGCAGGAAAGTAGCTTGACGGCGGTGGGTCTGTCGGAGCAAGTGGCCGGGATTTTGGGCGCGCCGGATCGGGCAGCCGCGATGGCGGATGCAGCCCTTTCGGTGGCCAAACCTGATGCGCCGCAGGTGTTGGCGGATATGGTTGAAGCGCTGGCGCTCAAGCAGGAACTGAAGGGACAGAGCACATGAACGCAGCCACCAAACTGCCCGGTGACGTTGGCCCCATTCATTTCGTTGGTATCGGCGGGATTGGCATGTCGGGGATTGCGGAGGTGTTGCTCAATCACGGCTATGTGGTGCAGGGGTCTGATTTGAAGTCCTCCAAGATCACCGAGCGGCTGGCGAAGATGGGCGCGGAAGTGTTCGAAGGCCAGCGGGCGGAGAATATGGCGGATGCGGAGGTCGTTGTGATCTCCTCGGCCATCAAGCCAGATAACCCGGAGCTGGTGGAGGCGCGGCGCATGGGGCTGCCCATTGTGCGGCGGGCGGAGATGCTGGCGGAGTTGATGCGGCTCAAGTCCAATGTGGCTGTGGCGGGGACGCATGGGAAGACGACGACCACGACCATGGTGGCGGCGCTGCTCGATCATGGGAATTTCGATCCCACGGTGATCAATGGTGGGATCATTCACGCCTATGGGTCCAATGCCCGGGTGGGTGGGGGCGAGTGGATGGTGGTGGAGGCCGATGAAAGTGACGGCACCTTCAACCGGCTGCCCGCGACCGTTGCGATTGTGACCAATATCGACCCTGAGCATATGGAGCATTGGGGCGATTTTGATGCGCTGCGGAAGGGGTTCGATGATTTTGTCGGCAATATTCCTTTCTATGGATTGGCGGTGTGTTGCACCGATCACCCGGAGGTGCGGGCGCTGGTCGGACGGTTGACGGATCGGCGCGTGGTGAGCTTTGGATTCAACGCTCAGGCCGATGTGCGGGCGGTGAACTTGGCGTATCGCGGCGGAGTGGCGCATTTTGACATCGCCCTGCAGCAAGACGAGATGGTGATCGAAGGCTGCACCTTGCCGATGCCGGGGGATCACAACGTGTCGAACGCGCTGTCGGCGGTGGCCGTGGCGCGGCATCTGGGGATGCGGGCGGCGGAGATACGCGAGGCGCTGGCGAATTTCGGCGGGGTGAACCGGCGGTTTACGCGGGTGGGCGAGGTGGATGGCGTGACCATCATCGACGACTATGGCCATCACCCAGTGGAGATTGCCGCCGTGCTCAAGGCCGCGCGACAGGCGTGCGAAGGTCGGGTGATCGCGGTGCATCAGCCGCATCGTTACACGCGGCTGTCCAGTCTGTTTGATGAGTTTTGCGGCTGTTTCAACGATGCCGACGTGGTGGGCATTGCGGATGTCTTCGCCGCGGGCGAAGACCCGATCCCGGGCGCGAGCCGCGATGATCTGGTGGCGGGGCTTATCCGCCACGGCCATCGCGAGGCGCATGGCATCGACGATGAGGCGGGGCTTTACGAGCTGGTGCGGGATGTGGCGCGGGAAGGCGACATGGTGGTCTGCCTCGGCGCGGGCACGATCAGCGCCTGGGCCAATGCGCTGCCCGAACGGCTGCGTGGCAAGGGGGCGGCGTGATGGCCGCCCGTTCCATCATTTTGACGCATTGTTTTGTGAAACACACTGCCCTGCATAGCATGGAGATGTTTACATGAGCCTATCGTTGATCCTCGCCTGTATCTGGGCGCTTGTTGCCAATGTGCTGGCGATGCTGCCCAGCCGCGACAATCATTGGCGTCGGGCTTACGTGTTGATTGCGGTGGGCATTCCGATCCTGGGGTTTGTGACCTATGAGAACGGGCCTTGGTGGGGTCTTGCCGTGCTTTTCGCCGGGATGAGTGTGCTGCGCTGGCCGGTGATTTACCTCAGCCGTTGGGCCAAGGGGCGTTTGGGGATCGGGTGAGCTGCGAAGTTTTTGAAAAACTTCGGCCGCATTCTTTTAAAGAATGCGTGGGCCTTGTGGGCTTGTTCCGGCGCGTTGGCTCACGTAGCACATCCCTATGACAGATATGCCTCAGCCCCGTGGAAAGCTTTCCCAGAACCGCGATCTTGCGCCGCTCACATGGATGCGTGTGGGCGGGCCTGCGGATTGGTTTTTCATGCCGGCGGATGTGGAGGATCTGGCGGCGTTTTTGCGCGACCTGCCGGAGGATGTTGAGGTGTTCCCCATGGGTGTGGGCAGCAACCTGATCGTGCGCGATGGCGGCTTGCGCGCGGTGGTGATCCGGTTGGCGCGGGGGTTCAACGGGGTTGAGTTTGACGGCGCACGCGTAATCGCGGGGGCGGCCGCACTTGATGCCCATGTGGCGATGAAGGCCGCCGACATGGGACTCGATCTGACCTTTCTGCGCACGATACCGGGTTCCATCGGCGGTGCAGTGCGGATGAATGCGGGGTGTTATGGGACCTACACGGCGGATGTCTTTGTCTCGGCGCGAGCGGTGAACAGGGCCGGGGAGATTGTCACGCTGACGGCTGAAGAATTGCAGTTTCAGTATCGCCAGACGGAGTTGCCGGAAGGCTACGTTCTGTTTGAAGCGACATTTGAGGCGCCCAAGGGTGATCCTCAAGAATTGCATGCGCGGATGGAGGCGCAACTCAAGCGCCGGGATGAGACGCAGCCGACGACGGAGCGCAGCGCGGGGTCGACCTTTCGCAATCCGGCGGGGTTTTCCTCGACCGGCAAGGCCGATGATGTGCATGACCTCAAGGCCTGGAAGGTGATCGACAACGCAGGCATGCGCGGGGCCAGCATCGGGGGCGCTCAGATGAGCGAAAAACACTCCAATTTCATGATCAATACCGGTGACGCCAGTGCCGCGGACCTCGAAAATTTGGGCGAGGAAGTGCGAAAAAAGGTTTTTCAAGACAGCGGAATAGAGTTACTATGGGAGATTATGCGGGTCGGTGAAAAAACTGCCGAATAAACACCCGTGCGGCTGAGCAGAAAAAACAAAAAATCAGCCAAAGAGATACGAGCAGCCCTTCAGGTCACGTTAGGGCATTTTTGAAGCGCCAGGATAGGTGCGAGAATAGCGAGCCAAAAAGGCTCGGGAAATTGAGGCGAGTGTGGGACAGGCAGGCGGTTCCCAACATGTTGCGGTCATCATGGGCGGCCTTTCGGCGGAGAATGAAGTGTCTCTGTCCACGGGTCGTGAGTGTGCGGAAGCCTTGCGGCAAGCCGGCTTTCGCGTGAGCGAGGTGGTGGCGGGCCATGATCTGGCGCATCGTTTAACGGCGCTTTCCCCTGATGTCGTGTTCAACGCGCTCCATGGCCGGTGGGGTGAGGATGGTTGCGTGCAGGGAATGCTTGAATGGCTGCAAATGCCTTACACGCATTCGGGCGTTCTCAGTTCGGCTTTGGCGATGGACAAGCAGGCGACCAAAGACGCCTATGCGCATGCCGGGCTGCCAGTGGCGGAGAGTATCCTTGCAAAAGCGAGCCGCGTTCGCGGCGAGCACGTGATGGAGCCGCCTTACGTGGTGAAGCCCAATAATGAAGGCTCTTCTGTCGGTGTTTATCTGGTGCAGGAGGCGGCGAATGGTCCGCCAATGCTGGCTGAGGATATGCCCGATGAGGTGATGGTAGAGGCGTTTGTGCCGGGGCGGGAGCTGACCACCTCCGTTTTGGGCGACCGCGCCTTAACAGTGACCGATATCATCACCGAAGGGTGGTACGATTATGAGGCCAAGTACGAAGTGGGTGGGTCAAGCCACGTGGTCCCGGCCGATGTCCCGGGAGAGGTTTTTGACGCCTGCATGGACTACGCCCTGAGGGCTCATGAGATACTCGGCTGTCGCGGGTTGTCGCGCACGGATTTTCGCTGGGACGAAGAAAAGGGCCTTGAGGGGCTTATTCTGCTGGAGACGAACACCCAGCCCGGCATGACGCCCACGTCGCTGTCGCCCGAACAGGCGGCCGCCGTGGGCATGGACTTCCCCGCGCTCTGCCGGTGGTTGGTGGAGGATGCTTCATGTCACAGGTGACGCGGTCTGACAAAAAATGTGATCCATCGCCCTCGCGTTGGTCCTATCGCTATCAGCGGCTGATGCTGACGCCATATTTTCGCATGCTCTTGCGGGTTGGGGTGCCTTTTGCGTTCACCTTCGGGCTTGCCACGTCTTACTTCGGCAATGAAACGCGGCAGGAACAGATCGTGCTGGCTGTCATGGATGTGCGCCATCAGATCGAGACGCGGCCGGAATTCATGGTTGAGCTTCTGGCCATCGAGGGTGCGAGCGAAGAGGTCGAAGAGGATATTCGCGAAATCTTCCCCTTCGATTTCCCTGCCTCCTCTTTCGACATCGATATCGACCATGTGCATGACATGATCACGGGTCTGCCTGCGGTGCGGTCGGCGGATGTGCGCGTGCGCAAGGGTGGAACCATGGTCGTCACTGTATCCGAACGCGAGCCCGTGGCCGTCTGGCGGACATGGGATGAGATCGCGCTGGTGGATGCAGAAGGCGTTGTGGTCGATGAGCTTGCGGCACGATCGGACCGTGCGGACCTGCCGGTGATTGCGGGCGAGGGGGGCAATGGCGATGTGCCCGGCGCGATGGCGATCCTTGAGGCTGCCGCACCCTTGGGCGAGCGCGTGATCGGCCTTGTCCGGATGGGCGAGCGCCGTTGGGACGTGGTGCTGGATCGTGATCAGCGCATTTTGCTGCCCGAAGAGGGTGCCGTGCGCGCGCTGGAGCGCGTGCTGGTGCTGGATCAGACGCAAGACATGTTCGCGCGTGATCTGTCCACCGTGGATATGCGGCTGAGCGGACGGCCGACTGTCAGAATGAACCAACCTGCCGCCGACACGTGGTGGCGGGTGCGTAAACCGATGCTAGGGAATCTACAGTGATGATTGAGCTATACGACCGACAACGCGCCATGCGGAACATGCGAAAGGCCGCTATTCAACGCGGTGTGGTTGCCGTTCTGGATGTCGGGACTTCCAAGATTGCCTGCCTGGTGTTGCGGTTTGATGGGACAGAACGGCTGAATGATCATGACGGTGTGGGGTCGCTTGCCGGTCAGGCCGGGTTCCGCGTGATCGGTGCGGCGACGACGCGGTCGCTGGGGGTGCAATTCGGTGAGATTTCCGCGATGCGCGAAACGGAGCGGGCGTTCCGCACTGTGATCAACGCCGCTCAGAAGATGGCACAGGTGCGGGTGGATCACGTGATCGCCTGTTTCTCAGGTGCCTCACCCCGATCCTACGGGTTGGCCGGACAGGTGGAGCTGGAAAGCCCCATGGTGACGGAACAGGATATCAGCCGGGCGCTGGCGGCCTGTGATGTGCCCGATTATGGCGCCGGTTTCGATGGTGGGCGCGATGTGCTGCATGCGCAGCCGGTGAACTTTGCGCTGGATCATCGTTCTGGCCTGTCGGACCCGCGCGGCCAGTTGGGCCAGACGCTGGCCACGGATATGCACATGGTCACGGTGGACAGCACAGCCGTACAAAACCTGGCCTATTGCGTGCAGCGCAGTGATCTGGAACTGGCCGGGATTGCATCCTCTGCTTACGTTTCCGGCATGTCGGCGCTGGTGGAAGATGAACAGGAACTGGGCGCGGCCTGCATCGACATGGGCGGTGGCAGCACCGGCGTGTCGATCTTCATGAAAAAGCACATGATCTATACCGACAGCGTGCGCATGGGCGGCGATCATGTGACGGGCGATATCTCCATGGGTCTGCAAGTGCCCAAGAGCATGGCCGAACGGATCAAGACCTTCTATGGCGGCGTTGAAGCCACGGGCGTCGATGACCGCGACATGATCGATATCGGTGGCGAGACGGGCGATTGGGAACATGACCGCCGCAATGTGAGCCGCGCGGAAGTGATCGGCATCATGCGTCCGCGCGTGGAAGAAATTCTGGAACTGGTGAAGCAGACGCTGGACGGGGCGGGGTTCAATTACTTGCCCAGCCAGCAGATCGTTTTGACGGGCGGTGCGAGCCAGATCCCGGGGCTCGACATGCTAGCCAGCCGCATTCTGGGGCAGAATGTGCGACTGGGGCGGCCGTTGCGGGTACATGGCCTGCCGCAGGCAGCGACGGGGCCGGGCTTTGCTTCTGCCGTAGGCATGTGTCTGCTGGCGGCGAACCCCCAAGACGAATGGTGGGATTTTGAGATCCCGACGGACCGTTATCCGGCCCGGTCTTTGCGGCGCGCGGTGAAATGGTTCAAGGATAACTGGTAACCCCTAGATGTACGAAAATGGGCGAAATACCGCGTATGTGGATAAAAAACAGACCATATTTGGTGGGTTTTCTGGTGTTTTCGCGGATTTTAGGGTGACGAAACGGCGCGGCATCGGTAGGATCGCGCTAATTTTAGGCGAATGAAGCCCGATTCCACGGGCCAGCAGCAGGCGGAAGAGCACATGACATTGAACCTCACAATGCCCGGACAGGAAGAGCTGAAACCACGGATCACGGTCTTTGGTGTGGGCGGCGCAGGCGGCAATGCCGTCAACAACATGATCCAGAAAAACCTCGAAGGCGTGGATTTCGTTGTCGCGAACACAGATGCTCAGGCGCTGAGCCAATCAGAGGCCAAATCGCGCATCCAGCTGGGTGTGAAAGTGACCGAAGGTTTGGGCGCGGGCGCGAAAGCGACCATTGGGGCGGCCGCGGCTGAGGAAAACATCGAACAGATCGTCGATCATCTGGCGGGCGCGCATATGTGCTTCATCACCGCCGGGATGGGCGGGGGCACCGGGACGGGTGCGGCCCCGATTATCGCGCAGGCCGCGCGGGAATTGGGCGTTTTGACCGTGGGCGTTGTGACCAAGCCGTTCCAGTTCGAAGGCGGCAAGCGGATGCGTCAGGCCGAGGATGGCGTGGATGCGCTGCAGGCTGTGGTCGACACGCTGATAATCATTCCGAACCAGAACCTGTTCCGTCTGGCCAATGAAAAGACGACCTTTACCGAGGCTTTCTCCATGGCCGATGACGTGCTCTATCAAGGTGTCAAAGGCGTGACCGATCTGATGGTGCGCCCAGGGTTGATCAACCTCGACTTTGCCGATGTGCGGGCTGTGATGGATGAGATGGGCAAAGCCATGATGGGCACGGGCGAGGATAGCGGTGAAGATCGCGCCATTCAGGCCGCCGAAAAGGCAATCGCCAACCCGCTGCTGGATGAGATTTCGCTGCAGGGTGCCAAGGGTGTGTTGATCAACATCACCGGTGGTCATGATCTGACGCTTTTTGAACTGGATGAGGCAGCCAACCGGATCCGCGAAGAGGTGGATGCCGAGGCCAACATCATCGTAGGCTCTACGCTTGATACCTCGATGGACGGTGTGATGCGGGTGAGTGTTGTGGCAACCGGCATTGACGCCGTCGCCGAACACAAGGAATTGCCGGTGCCGCGCCGGTCGCTGGCAGAACCGCTGGTTCCGACTCGCGAGATGGTGGTGGAACAGCCTGCGCCTGCAGCCGTACCAAACCCTGCGCCTTTGGCAGAGCCGGAAGTGGCCGCGATGGTGGAAGAGACTGTCGCACAGGCGGCCGAACCGCAAGCTGAGCCGGGCCTCTTTGATGCGCGGAGCGCGGCGGAGCAGGACCAGATGGAAGACATCTTTGCTGGCGAAGAGTTGACACCCACGGATGACGGATTACCGCCGCCAGCTTATCAGCCGGAGCCGCAGCCCGTCGCAGAAGCAGAGCCTGATATGCGCGAAAGCTTTGTTGCGCCGCGCGCCCCTGTCGCTGGTGAGCCGAGCCCGGACACGCTACGCCGGTTGGAACAGGCTGTGGGCCGCGCCCCTGCGGCGCCCCAGGCCCCCGTTGCAGCACCGGTGATGCCTAGCGCGCCTGCAGCGCAGGAGCCTGAGAAGAAACGTTTTGGCATAAACTCCCTGATTGACCGGATGACCGGATCAGCTGCGGAATCAACAGCGCCCGCCGCACGACCCGCACGCCAGCAACCGCCCGTAAGCGGTGCCGCGCCAGAAGCCGCGCCTCGGGAAGAGGAAGATCAGATCGAAATCCCGGCCTTCCTGCGCAGGCAGGCCAACTGATACGAATTTGGTTACAGATTGAAATGGGGCCGCGAAATGCGGCCCTTTTTCTTTGGCGGTTGCATGCCCCACGTTAACCATTGGCGCGCGCGCATTGTTCGGTTTAATCCAAAGAAAACAAAGCATACGTTCTCATAGGAGCAACTTGTCCCCAGATTCTCTTAACCCGCTGCAGTGGTTCGTTAACGATTGCAATAGCGCAATTCACAGCCATCACTGCATACCAATCTCGTGGCCCCTGATGGGCCGAAATCACCCGGGTCTGAGCGGATATAATTTACATAAAATCAATATGTTATACGGTGTAAGCGGAAACTCGCCGCCACTGTTTCATCCATGTTTCACGGCGTTGCAAAGATTGAATTGTAGATAAACCCACTGCAATTTACGTTCTCACCCACGTTAAGCAGCAACTGGGTCCTGTTTTGCAAGGCACTCTCCGTAAATCCATCACGTTTACCGGCGTCGGGCTCCATTCCGGTGTTGAAACGTCTGCGACCGTTTTCCCGGCACCCGTGGGAACGGGCATCGTTTTCCAGCGGATGGATGTGGCGGCAGACAAAGGTGTCCTGCCAGCGCGTTGGGACAGTGTCATATCGTCCCCGCTTTGCACCAAGTTGGTCAATGACCATGACGTATCATTGTCAACCGTTGAGCATCTGATGGCTGCGTTGATGGGCTGCGGCATCCACAATGCGCGCATTAATGTCACGGCTGGCGAGGTTCCCATCATGGATGGCAGCGCCTCGGTATTCGTCAAAGGGTTTCTACAGACCGGCATCCGCCATCAGGTTGCGCCGGTCCAAGCGGTCAAGGTGCTCAAGCCTGTGGAAGTGCGCCGCGGCGATGCTGTTGCTCGGATAAGTCCGAATGAGACACTGCTTATTGAGTTCGACATCGAATTTGACGATGCCGCCATCGGCGCACAAAGTAAGACGCTGAACATGTCCAACGGCAGCTTCGTGCGCGAATTGTCCTCCAGCCGGACGTTTTGCCGTCAGGCGGATGTGGATCATATGCAGGCGAATGGACTGGCTCTTGGTGGCTGCCCCGGTGAAAATGCGGTGGTCTTTGATGGGGATGAGATCGTATCGCCTGGTGGCTTGCGCCACGCGGACGAACCTGTACGTCACAAGATGCTGGATGCGCTTGGTGATCTAGGTCTCGCTGGCTATCCGATTCTGGGCCATTACAAGGGCATTCGCGCCGGTCACGCGCTGACCAACGATTTGCTGCGCGCGCTCTTTGCTGACCGCGAAGCCTTTGAAATCGTTGAGTGCGACGCGGATATGCTGGCCCTTCTGCCGGGCGCGGGCGTGCATCTGGGCGAATTGCCTGAAGTCGCTTAACAGGATTGTGTAGCGCCGGGTGGCCGTCACCTTGCGCTGCGGCGCAAAATCACGCCAAATCCATTTTCCAATCCTGAATAATGTGCTACCAACCTGCATGCTTTTGGTGGGGGACTTGGCACACTTGCCCCGGGGGAAGGCATTGCAGGCTGCAACAACGATGAGAGTGCGAGCATGAATTTGACCAAGCGACGCATCGGTCTGGTGACCGGCTTTGTGGCTGTGATGGCTCTAAGTGCCTGTGGCGGGACCGATCGGGTTGAGCTTGGCAAGGTGAATTACGAAGAATTCACAGCACAACAGATTTATGAGCGCGGCGAATATGATCTGGCGCGGGACAATCCGTCGCTGGCTGCGCAGGTGTTTGGCGAAGTGGAACGGCTTTATCCGTTTTCCGATTGGGCGAAACGGTCAGTGATTATGCAGGCCTTTTCCCATCATGAGGCGAAGGAATATGAAGACAGCCGCGCCGCCGCGCAGCGCTACATTGATTTCTATCCCACCGATGAAGATGCAGCCTACGCCCAGTATCTCATATCGCTCAGCTATTATGATCAGATTGATGAGGTGGGCCGCGACCAAAAGCTGACCTTCGAAGCATTGCAGGCCCTGCGCGGCGTGATCGAAAATTATCCCGAAAGCGAGTACGCTCGGTCTGCAAAGCTGAAGTTTGAGCTGGCTTTTGATCATCTGGCCTCTAAGGAAATGGAAGTCGGGCGATATTATTTGCGCCGCGACCATTACACATCGGCCATCAATCGCTTCCGCCTCGTGGTGGAAGATTTCCAGACCACCACGCATACGGCTGAGGCGCTTCACCGGCTGGTCGAAGGTTACTTGTCGTTGGGCCTGACCAATGAGGCGCGCACAGCGGGCGCTATTCTGGGCCACAACTTCCGCGGCACGGAATGGTACGAGGACAGTTACGCGTTGCTCACGGGCCGCGGTTTGACGCTGGAAGCCGTGGGCGACAACTGGCTCAGCCAAGTCTATCGCCAGACGCTGCAAGGCAGGTGGCTGTAGGCCCCGTGCACTGATGCTGCGGGCGCTCGATATTCGCGACATCCTGATCATCGACCGGTTGGAGCTTGGGTTCCAGCCGGGTCTCAATGTGTTGACCGGGGAAACCGGTGCAGGAAAGTCGATCCTTCTTGATGCTCTCGGATTCGTGCTGGGCTGGCGCGGGCGGGCCGAACTGGTGCGGCAGGGCGCCGAACAGGGGGAGGTTCTGGCGGAGTTCGATCTGCCCGAGGGTCACCCTGCGCGCGTTGTTTTGGCGGAGGCTGGACTGCCCGTGGACGACACGCTGATCCTGCGCCGCGTGAATGCGCGCGACGGGCGCAAGACGGCCTTTGTGAATGATCGCCGTTGTTCGGGGGAGGTGCTGCGCGCGCTGTCGGACAGCTTGGTGGAACTGCATGGTCAGCAGGATGATCGAGGGTTGCTGAATCCGCGCAACCATCTGGTGTTGCTGGATAGTTTTGCGGGACTGGATGGTGCACGCGACAAGGTGCGTGCCGCATGGCGGGCCTGGCGAGAGGCAGAAAAGACGCGGGCGGCAGCCGAAGACGCCATCGCAAAGGCCCGCGAGGATGAAGAATTTCTGCGCCACGCCGTGGCCGAGCTGGATCAATTGGCGCCCCAGCCGGGTGAGGACGCTGAACTGGATGCCCGCCGCCGCATGATGCAGGGCGCAGAACGCATTCGCGAAGATCTGGGTCGTGCACAAGCGGCTTTGGGCGCAGAGGGTGCGGAAGGATCAGCAGCGGATGCGCTGCGCTGGCTGGAGCGTATTTCTGAGACCGCAGAGGGCGGGCTTGATGACGCGATCGCCGCCTTGGGCCGCGCGATGGTGGAGCTTGACGAAGCCGCCGGCCACGTGACGCAGTTTGCCGATCTGCTCAGCTTCAATCCCCATGAATTGGAAGAGGCCGAGGAACGGCTTTTCGCCATTCGCGGGCTGGCGCGCAAGCACGGGGTGCAGCCGGATGATCTGGCAGGGTTCGGTGATCTGATGCGTGAAAAGCTGGCCGTGGTGGATCGCAGTGATGCTGATCTGGCAGCGGCCGAGGCGGCGGTTGCTGAGGCCCGCGCGGCGTTTGATAAGGCCGCTGGCGATCTCAGCGCGAAACGAGCGAAGGCGGCAGGAAAGCTGGACCGCGCCATGATGGCGGAATTGGCGCCCTTGAAGCTGGAGCGCGCGCAGTTTGAGACACAGGTGACCGCGTCAGAACCGGGGCCCGATGGGGCCGACAGTGTTACCTTCACCGTTGCTACCAATCCGGGCGCGCCAGCAGGACCTTTGAATAAGATCGCCTCGGGTGGGGAGCTCAGCCGGTTTCTACTGGCGCTCAAGGTGTGTCTGACGGATCAGGCGGGCGGCATCACCATGATTTTCGATGAGATTGATCGCGGGGTCGGGGGCGCCACGGCGGATGCGGTGGGCCGTCGACTGGCGCAGCTGGCGGATCAATCGCAAGTACTTGTGGTCACCCATTCGCCGCAGGTTGCCGCCAAGGCCGCGCATCACTGGCAGGTTGCCAAGAGGGTGAAGAAGGGCGCGACGCTGTCGACGGTCACGCCGCTCAACGGCACAGACCGCGTCGATGAGATTGCAAGGATGCTGTCGGGCGACACCATCACCGATGAGGCGCGCGCGGCGGCTGAAAAGCTGATGACGGGCTAGCGCACGAAAAAGTTTTCATGCCTCCGGCGGGAGTATTGCCAGCCAAAAAGAAGCGCGAGGCATGTCTTCTTTTTGGCCACAAATACTTAAATCTGAAAGGCGCCACGCGGCGCAGTTTTTCAGTTTCTGGGAGGCACGAGTTTCCCTGGGTTCATGATGTTCAAAGGGTCAAGCGCGGCTTTGATCGCGCCCATCATGGCCCATCCGGCCCCGTGTTCGCGCTCCATGTAGCCCAGTTTGCCAAGCCCGATGCCGTGTTCACCGGTTACGGTACCGCCCAGAGACAGGGCTAGTTCCACCAGCCGTTCGGACGCGGTGAGGACGCGCGCCTTTTCCGCGGTATCGTCAGGGTCAAACATGAGGATTGCGTGGAAATTGCCGTCGCCCACATGGCCGAGGATCGGCCCGTCGATGCCAGCTGCCTCTAGGTCGGCGCGGCAGGCCTCGATGGCTTCGGCCAGTTTGGAAAGCGGCACGCAGATGTCAGTGACCAGCGCGGTGCAGCCCGGGCGCGCGGCGAGGATGGCCCAGTAGGCGTGGTGGCGCATGGTCCAGAGTGCGGTGCGGTCTTCAGCCCGGGTGGCCCATTGGAAATCGGACCCGCCGCGCGCTGCAGACAGTTCGCCGAAAAGGGCGGCCTGTTCTTCCACGCCGCTGTCGGAGCCGTGGAACTCGACCAGCAGGTGGGGGCGTTCGGCCAAGTCTGTGCCGGAATAGGCGTTTACGGCGCGGACGCTTTCGACATCCACCAATTCGATCCGCGCCATGGGGACGCCCATCTGGATCGTGTCGATCACGCATCCCACTGCGTCGTCAACCGAGTCAAAGCCGCAGACCGCCGCTGCCGTGGCCTCTGGAATGCCATGCAGGCGCAGGGTGAGTTCGGTGATGAGGCCCAGCGTGCCTTCGCTGCCCACGAAAAGGGCTGTGAGGTCGTAGCCGGCAGAGGTTTTGCGCGCCGCTGTTCCGGTGCGGATCACCTCGCCTGAGGCCGTTACCACCTCAAGGCCCAACACGTTGTCGCGCATTGTGCCGTAGCGCACGGCGGTGGTGCCGCTGGCACGGGTGGAGGCCATGCCGCCGAGGGAGGCATTGGCACCGGGATCGACGGGGAACATGAGCCCGGTGGCGCGCAGTTCTTCGTTCAGTGCCTCGCGCGTGACACCCGGCTGGACGCGCACGGTCAGGTCGTCCTGATTGATCTCAAGGATTTGGCTCATGCGGCTGAAATCAACGCTGACCCCTCCATGGATCGCCTGTGCCTGACCTTCGAGCGACGTGCCCACGCCCCAGCCCACGACCGGCATGCGATGGGCGGCACAGGTTTTCACGATGTCCACCACATCATCGGTGCTGTCGGGATAGGCCACAGCATCAGGCGGTGTGAGTGGAAAATGTGTCTCAGACCGGCCATGCAGATCCAGATCGGACTTGGAGCGGGTCAGCCGTTGTCCTAGGATCGTGGATAAATCCTCGATCGCGGTTTCATGCGCCATGTCTACCCCCCGTCAATACGGAACCCCTCTACGCCCTTTCGGGGAATGTAAGGCAATGCGGGGCTTGTGCAAAGGCGGCACGCACCCACAGCGGAAATGGGGCGCGCCTGTCCGATGACCGTATCCTCCCGCCGCTTTCTGAAAGACAAGGCTCATGCGGCGGGGGTGGGGGTGCGCCGTGGCTGGCAGGTGATGTTGGTCAAAGGGCCAAGTCAGTTTCAGTTCTGGGTGATCGCGCTGATCATCGGGATTGCCGCGGGGTTTGCGGCGAACCTCTTTCGCTTGGCTGTCAATCAGTTGCAGCGATGGGTTTATGGCACCGATAACGTGGCGCTGCTGCATTCTTTTGCCGAGACGCTGCCGTGGTACTGGATCCTAATCATTCCCATTTGCGGCGGGCTGGCGGTGGGCCTGATCCTGCATTTCTTCACGCCGGACGGGCGCGCGCGGTCGGTGGCGGATGTGATCGAAGGCGCAGCCCTGGGCGAGGGCCGGGTTGAGACCAAAGCCGGTGTGGCCTCCATGTTTGCCTCGATCATCACGCTGGGCACGGGCGGGTCGAGCGGGCGGGAAGGGCCGGTGGTGCATATGGCGGGCGTCATTTCCACCTGGGTCAGCAACCGCATCAAGGCGAGCGGGCTGACCAGCCGGGATTTGCTGGGTTGTGCGGTGGCGGCGGCGGTGTCGGCCTCGTTCAACGCGCCCATCGCGGGCGCGCTTTTTGCGCTGGAGGTGGTGCTGCGCCATTTCGCGTTGCATGCTTTTGCGCCGATTACGATTGCCGCCGTGTCTGGTGCCGTGATCGCGCGGCTCCAGTTTGGAGAGATGGCCGAATTCGCGCTGCCCGTGGCCACGATGCTGGAATTTTACGTGGAGCTTCCTGCCTTCCTGCTGCTGGGGATACTCTGCGGGCTGGTGGCGAGCGGGCTGATGTATGCGGTGTTTTTCGCCGAAGACACCGGCAATCTGTTGCAGGAGCGGATCGGGTTGCCGCGCTGGCTACGCCCTGTTGTGGCGGGCGCAATGCTGGGCGGAATTGCGATCTGGTTTCCCCATATCATAGGCGTTGGCTATGAGACGACCTTTGCCGCGCTCAACGGGTCATTGCTGCTGCATGAAGCGATCGTCTTCACCGTGCTGAAGGTTGTGGCCGTGGCGATCACGTTAGGAGGCCGCATGGGGGGCGGGGTTTTTTCGCCCTCTCTGATGGTGGGGGCGTTGGTGGGGCTTGCCTTCGGATTGGTGGCCACGTCAATTTTCCCCGACAGTTCGGGGTCGGCCAATGTTTATGCGCTGGCTGGAATGGGGGCGGTGTCGGCTTCTGTTCTGGGGGCACCCATTTCCACGACCCTCATCGTATTTGAACTGACAGGGGATTGGCAGATCGGGTTGGCCGTGATGGTGGCCGTATCCATTTCTTCTGCCCTCAGCGCCAATCTGGTGACGCGCTCGTTTTTCCTCACGCAGTTGGAACGGCGCGGCGTGCGACTGGCGGCGGGGCCTCATGCCTACGTGCTGTCGATGATGCGGGTCGCGCGCGTGATGCGGGTGCGCGATGATGAGCGCGCTGCGCCTGAGGAAGACTGCTGGCAGATGATAGAAGATGGCATCTATGTGGATGGCGCGGCCACGCTGGAGGTGGCTATGACCATATTCGAGCGCACCTCGGCCCGGTTCCTGCCCGTGGTGCAGATCGGCGGGGAAGGCGCACCGCCGGAACTTTTGGGCGCGGTTTTCCACGTGGATGCTTTGCGAAATTACAACTCCGCGCTGGCCGAGATTTCCCGCGAAGAGCATAGTTGACCCGATTTTCAGGCGTTTTGCTGTAATTCTGAGCGAATTGATCAACATTGCCCTTGCCAATCCCGCGAAAACCAGTACCTCACTGTTTCCGTCAGGATATCAACAGGGAGCGTGATATGACTTTTTCCAATTCCGTTTCGACCTTCGCTATTGCAGCCACTGTGGCCGTGAGTGCCGCGAGCGCAAGTTTTGCTGAAGGTGAGCTGAACCTCTACTCCTCGCGTCACTATGACACTGATGAGCGTCTCTACAGCGATTTCGAAGAACAAACCGGCATCAAGATCAACCGCATCGAAGGCAAGGGCGACGCCCTGATCGAGCGTATGGTCTCGGAAGGTGCAAACTCCCCGGCCGACGTGCTGCTGACCGTGGACAACACGCGTCTGGCACGCGCAAAGGATGCAGGCGTGTTGCAGTCGATTGACAGCTCGGTGCTGGAAGACCGCATTCCGGCCAACCTGCAGGATGCCGACAACCAGTGGTTTGCATTCTCCGAGCGCGCGCGGATCTTCTTTTACGACAAGAACGACGTGTCCGAGCCGCCGCAGACTTATGTCGACCTGGCCGACCCCAAGTACAAAGGCAAAGTCTGCCACCGGTCGTCCTCCAACGTGTACTCTCTGACGCTGCTGTCTGCTGTCATCGAGAACTACGGTGAAGAAGCTGCAAAATCCTGGGCACAGGGTGTGGCCGACAACTTTGCCCGTGAGCCGCAGGGCGGTGACACCGACCAGCTGCGCGGTCTGGTGTCGGGTGAGTGCGACAAATCTGTCTCCAACACCGACTACTTTGCCCGTGCGATCCGGAAGGATGTGGACGGCCTGGGCAAAGCCGACATGGAAAACATCGGCTGGGTCTTCCCTGATCAGGGCGGCAATGGTGCCCACATCAACACCTCCGGTGGTGGTGTCGCTGCAAATGCCCCGAACAAAGAGAACGCGATCAAGTTCCTGGAGTACCTCGCCTCTGAAAGCGCGCAGGAATACTTCGCCAACGGCAACGATGAGTACCCGGTTGTGGAAGGTGTAGCCCTTGGCGCACCGGCAGCTTCCTTGGGTGACTTTGAAGCCGACGACGTGGATCTGAGCGCTGCGGCTGCCAACATCGAGAAGGCCGCGGAGATCTTCAACGCGGTTGGCTGGAAGTAAATCTCATTTTCATAGCTTCATGGGAAGGGCGCAGGTAACTGCGCCCTTTTTCTTGTTAGTCAAGATACCCTTACGATGCGTCAGCATTTGGGATTCTTGGACGTTAGAGCGATGCAATGAATGTCACCTTCGAGCCCATATCTACTAAGTGCCGCACTTTGCCCGAATGGCTGCGGTGGGCTCAAAGCCGACATTTAGCTCTTTAAGGACGGCCCGTTTCGGACCTTAGCTCATCCCGTGTGATGCCGCGGCGCGGGCCATCAAAGCGACCTCTCGCTGAAAATGCGCAACAAACGCGTAGAATAATCTCCATCCTGCAGGACAAAACGACTATTCACTGGCTTGTGCTCAAGGCTGCATTGTGCGCTTGCGGTAAAGTCGCAAGGCAGAGCCCTGATGCGCGACGATAGCAAGCGTTAATGCGATAGCATCCAAGGGCGCGCACCTGGCATGCTTTTTGAACCGTCGGCGTGATTTCGTGCGCGGCTTTTGATCTTGGGGCCGGTCGGGCGCATACCTGTTTGTGAGGCACGCTTTGGGTTGTCGGAGGCGCGTTCGTTGATCATGTGACCGGCCCTTGCCTGCGAATTCAGTGTCGAAAGTTGCGGCACGCTCAGCAGATTGCGCTCCGACAACGCCCCACAGGCGGGACATTCGCATGGCTCGGCAAAACGGCTGATCGGTGCGGTTTCTTCAAAGCTGCCGCAAGTGGCGCAAGTGTATTGGTAAACTGGCATCGGAGTGTTCCCTGACTTTTATTAGCGGTTTCCCAGCCCCGAAACCGGGGCTGGGCGTGCTTGATCAGAGATCAGGCGCAGTTGGGATGTCGATGGACCCGTCGAGATACGTCGTAGGGCCGTCCGGGCCTGGCATCAGGTCACCTTCGAAGATGTCTGTGGGTAACCACAAAGTCGCGCAGGCGTTGGGATAATCAACGATCCCCGACACATGGCCTTGCACCGGTGCTGTGCCCAGGATGGCCAGGCCCTGTTCGCGCGAATAGCCGAACTTGGTCATGTAGTTGATCGCATTGAGGCAGGCCTGACGGTACGCCTCGGTCATGTCGACATAGTGCTGGTTGTCATCTTCATCGACAGAGATGCCCTCGAAGATCAGATAATCATCGTATTTGGGTGTGATCGGCGAGGGTTTGAACATGGGGTTCTTGACGCCGTATTTCGCGATCCCGTCCTTGATGACGCTGACTTTGACATGCAGCCAGGAGGCCATTTCGATGCCCCCGCAGAAGGTGATTTCACCATCGCCCTGGCTAAAGTGAGTGTCGCCCATGGAGAGCCCGCCACCTGGCACGTAAACCGGGAAGTAGCAGACAGACCCACGGCTGAGGTCCTTGATATCGCAATTGCCGCCGTTTTCGCGTGGTGGCAGAGTGCGGGCGGCCTCGGCTGCGGCATCGCTGCGCGCCTCACCCGTCATGCTGCCCATATGCGCAGCTTGCGTGTTTGGCAGTTCGGCCAGCGCAGGAACGCGGGTGGGATTGGTGTCAAACAGTGCCTTTTCGCGCGTGTTCCACGCATCGAGCATCTTGCGATCAGGCAGCGTGCCAATGAGGCCGGGGTGAATAAGGCCTGCGTAGCGCACGCCCGGCACATGGCGCGATGTGGTGAACATGCCTTTGAAATCCCAGATGGATTTCTGCGCAGTGGGGAATTGTTCCTGCAGGAAGCCCCCGCCGTTGTTCTTGGAAAAGACCCCGTTGAAGCCCCATTGGCTGCGATTGAGCGGCCCTACATCCAGCAGTTCCACGACCAGCAGATCGCCCGGCTCCGCGCCGCGCACGCCGATGGGACCTGACAGGTAATGCACCTGCGGCAGTTCCACATCGCGCACGTCGCTTGCGTCATCGTCATTGGCGATCTGGCTGCCTGTCCAATCATAGGCCTCCACGATGAAATCATCACCAGGATCAACCCATTCCACGATCGGGATATCGGGGTGCCAGCGGTTGTGGATCTTTTCGTTGGTGTGGGGACTTTCGTCCAGATTGACCGTGATCAGCGTATCGGCTGAATAAGACGAGGTCGGTTGTTGCAATGTGTCAGGCATAAGACATCCTCCTGGTTGGGTTGGTTAAACGGATAAGAATTTTGAAACCTTCTCTTCGTCGATCCCGTCGCGCGGGCTGTCATGGACGAAGCGGCCGTTCTCGATGACAAGCACCCGGTCGGCCACGTCGAGCGCGAAACTGAGCACCTGTTCTGAGACGACGATACTGAGGCCCTTTTGATCGCGGATCTTGCGCAAGGTGCGGGCCATTTCCCGGATGATCGACGGCTGAATGCCCTCTGTCGGTTCATCAAGCAGCAGCACCTTGGGGCCGGACGCCAGCGCGCGCGCAATCGCCAATTGCTGTTGCTGCCCGCCTGAGAGGTTACCCCCACGACGGTCTTTCATTTCCAAGAGCACCGGGAAGAGCTCATAGATCTCTTCCGGCACGACCTTCTGGCCGGTCACCGTTAGGCCGGTTTCCACGTTTTCCTGCACGGTCATAGACGAAAAGATCTGCCGTCCCTGCGGCACATAGGCCACGCCATGGGCCACGCGTTGATGGGATTTCAGACCAGTAATCTCAGCCCCCTCCACCGTGATGTCGCCGCCCCGTTCGGGCACGATGCCCATGAGCGTCTTCATCAGCGTGGTCTTGCCCATACCGTTGCGGCCCATGATCGCGACGATCTCACCGGGTTTCACATCCAGATCCAGCGCATGCAGGATCTCACTTTCGCCGTAGGAGGCGCGCAGTGCATTCACGTTCAGCATGTCGGTTCTCCTTTAGTGGCCGAGGTAAACTTCGATGACTTTGGGATCGTTCTGCACCCGGTCCATGGACCCTTCCGACAGGGTCTGGCCCTGGTGCAGCACGGTGACGCGCGTGGCGATATCGGCCACGAACCCCATGTCATGTTCGATCACGATGACGGATCGGTCCTGGATGATGCGGTTAAGAAGCTCGGCCGTTTTCTTACGCTCGGCCACGGACATGCCCGCTACCGGCTCATCCAGCATCAAAAGCTCCGGGTCTTGGATGAGGAGCATCCCGATTTCGAGCCATTGCTTTTGACCGTGGCTCAGGAAGGCAGCCTTTTCGTCCAGTTGATCATCAAGAAAGATGGTCTCGGCGATCTCCTGAATGCGGGCTTTGACCGGGTCATCGCGCTGGAACATCAGCGCGCCGAAAACGCTGTGACCTTTTGGATAGCTGAGCTCCAGATTTTCAAAGACAGTCAGGTCTTCGTAGACGGACGGCGTCTGAAATTTACGCCCCACGCCCGCATTCACGATCTGGTCTTCGCGCATCGACAGCAGTTCTTTGCCCTTGAACTTGACCGACCCTCCGGTCGCCTTCGTCCGCCCGCAAATCAGGTCGAGCACGGTGGTCTTGCCCGCACCATTAGGGCCGATGATCACCCGGCATTCATTGGGCTCAACATAAAAGCTGAGATCATTGACCGCTTTGAACCCGTCAAACGACACGGTGAGGTCTTCGACGCGGAGGATGAAACTATTATCTGACATCGCGCGGCTCCTTTATTCCGCCGGGGCGCCTGCGGGGGTGTCCGCCTCGCGCTTTTTGGATTTGCCCATGAGGGAAAGAAGCTTTGGTTCGATCTTTTCGGACCACACGCCCGCCAGACCGTTGGGGAAAAACATCACCACCGCGATGAAGAGCCCGCCGAGGCCAAGGAGCCACAGTTCGGGGAAGGCCTCCGAAAAGGTGGTTTTGGCCCAGTTGACCACCAGCGCGCCATAAACCGCGCCGATAATGGAAAGCCGCCCGCCGACTGCGCAGAAGATGACCATCTCGATGGAGGGCACGATCCCCACCAGCGTTGGCGACATAAAGCCCACTTGCAGCGTGAACATGGCCCCGCCGATGCCTGCAAAGGCGGCCCCAAGGCAGAAGATGAAGATTTTGAAATTAGCGACGTTATAGCCCGAAAACCTGACGCGATCTTCCTGATCCCGCATCGCGATCAGAAGTCGGCCCAGTTTGGATTTGCGCACATATTGCGCGATGAGAAGCACCGCAAAGAGGAGCACGCCATTGACAAAGTAAAGCGTCGTTTTGGCCTCATCGGTGCGGATGTCCCAGCCCAGAAGCGTACGCAAATCCGTGATGCCGTTGACCCCTCCGGTGTAACCCTGCTGCCCGATAATGAGGATGGTCAGGATCGCCGCAAAGGCCTGTGTGATGATGGCGAAGTAAACGCCACCCACCCGACGGGTGAACATGGCAAAGCCAATGACGAAGGCGAAGAAAACCGGCACCATGACCACTGCGATGAGCGCCAGAGGCAGGCTGTAGAACGGCTGCCACCAAACGGGCAATTCCGTCAGCTGGTTCCAATCCATGAAGTCCGGAATGCCGGGGGTAGATTGGATGGCCGTGGCCTCTGGCGTAGAGGCCTCCAGCTTGAGGAACATCGCCATGCAGTAACCGCCCAGCCCGAAGAAGACGCCTTGACCAAGGCTCAGGATGCCCCCCGCGCCCCAGCACAGCGCCAGGCCAATCGCGACGAACGCATAGGTAAGGTATTTGCCAAAGAGGTTGAGACGGAAACTGTCGAGGATGCCCGGCAGCACGATAAAGATCACCACAGCAAGGATCGTGAAATAGATCAGCTCTTTGCGGGAGATGAAGGAGGAGAGGGTCATGATCGCAGCTCCTTACTTGCGCAGTTTCAGGGCAAAGAGGCCTTGCGGGCGGATCATCAGGATCCCCACGACCACCAAAAGGGTCAGCACCTTGGCCATCGAGCCCGACAGGAAGAACTCCATGATCGACTGGGCCTGGCTGATCGAAAACGCGCTGGCGATGGTGCCCAGAAGGCTGGCCGCGCCGCCGAAGACGACCACGAGGAACGTATCGACGATGTAAAGCTGACCCGCCGTCGGGCCGGTTGAGCCAATCATCGTAAAGGCCGAACCCGCAACGCCCGCCACCCCGCAGCCGATCCCGAAGGTGAGCCGATCGGTCCAGGCGGTATTGATGCCCACGGCATCGGCCATCACGCGGTTGTTGTTGATCGCGCGCACCTGACGGCCCCAGGTGGATTTGAACATCAGAATGTAGACGCCAAGCGAAATACTGACGGCCAGCGTCATCACGAAGATCCCGTTGATGGGCACCTCAATGAGGTCCGTGATCGGCATGCTGCCCATCATCCAGTCAGGGATGCTGACCCCAACTTCACGCGCGCCGAATACAGACCGGTAGATCTGCTGCAGGATCAGGCTGAGACCCCATGTGGCGAGCAGCGTATCCAGCGGGCGTTTGTAAAGATGCCGGATGATGCCCCATTCGACCAAGAGCCCCAAGGCACCCGAGGCCAGAAACGCAAGCGCCATAGCCAAGAAGAAATACCCGCCAAAGAGCGCGGGCATGTAATCGGCAAACAGGTTTGAAACCAGATAGGTGACGTAGGCCCCAAGGATCATGAATTCGCCATGGGCCATGTTGATGACGCCCATCTGGCCAAAGATGATCGCAAGCCCCAAGGCCATCAGCACGAACACCGAAAATAGGATAAGCCCTGCAAAGCCTTGCATCGCGAAGATCGCACCAAGCTCGGGCCAGGAATAGTCAGCAAACATGCCAGCCTCCGGTCAGGAAAAAGTGAGGGGAGAAGATGCGCGGCCCGCGCGAGACAACCAACACGCGGGCCGCAGGGGTCAGGGCTTACTGATAGCCCTCAGGGAATGGATCGGGTTCGACCAGTTCGGCGGTTTCAAACACCACCTCATACTGCCCATCCGTTTGTGCGCGGCCCACGCGGGTTTTCGACCAAAGGTGATGGTTTTCGTGGATT
>JBCCNB010000039.1:0-32701 GCA_039026055.1 Pseudomonadota bacterium
AGGTGGTCCGATGCGTGCCGTGTTCGAAATGCTGGGCGTGCAGGATGTGGTTGCGAAATCCATCGGCTCCCAGAACCCTTATAACATGATCCGCGCCACGCTGAACGGCCTTGGCAAAGAAGCCAGCCCCCGCATGGTGGCACAGCGCCGTGGCAAGAAAGTCGCCGACATTCTGCGCCGCGATGATTCACCGGTCGCGGAAGCCCCCGCTGAAGAAGCGGCGAGCTAAGGAGAGAGACCTATGGCAAAGACAATCGTCGTCAATCAAGTCGGCTCCCCGATCCGTCGCCCCAAAGAACAGCGCGCGACCCTCGTGGGCCTTGGCCTCAACAAGATGCACAAGACGCGTGAGTTGGAAGACACACCGTCGGTGCGCGGCATGGTCAACAAGATCCCCCACCTGGTGGAGATCATCGAAGAAAAAGGCTGAACGCCTGCCGGGGTGAACCCCGGCCTACGAATTGCGAAAAACCCCGGGCTGCATGGCCTGGGGTTTTTCTTTTTGCAGGCGCTAAGGCAGTCAAATAAGCTAAACGACAAATCTTGTCGCAAAATGACATACCTCCACGCGTCTCAAATGCTTCCTTGGTTCCCGACAGCAAGGAGAGTCCCATGGCGACAGAGACCAAACGCAGAAAACGCGGTGGTGGGCGTGCGGGAAATGCCGATCGGCGTGGATCAGCAACTGACCATCAAATGCCGTGGAACCCGCCGGTCAATATCGACCGCCCGACAGAGCCTCTGACGGAAGAAGGCGTGCAGGCGATCCACAACGGGGCCATGCGCATTCTTGAAGAGATCGGGATTGAGTTTCTGAACCCCGAAGCGGTGGAGATTCTGAAAGCCTCAGGCGGCTGCACGATCAACGGCGAAAACGTCCGCATGGGCCGCGATTTCGTGATGGAAAAGATCGCGCTCGCGCCCTCGACCTGGAAAGTCACCCCCCGCAACCCAGACCGCACCATCACGATGGGCGGGCAAAACTTGCTTTTCGGCAACGTGTCTTCCCCGCCCAGCTATTGGGACATGAATATCGGCAAGAAGGTCACCGGCACGCGGGAGATGTGTGCGAATTTCTTCAAGCTGAGCCAGCATTTCAACTGCATTCACTTCATCGGCGGCTACCCGGTGGAGCCGCAGGATGTGCACGCTTCGGTCCGCCACCTTGATGCGCTTTATGACAAGCTGACGCTGACCGATAAAGCGGCCCATGCCTATTGCCTCGGAAAAGAGCGGGTCGAAGACGTCATGGAGATGGTGCGCATCGCGGGCGGCCACACGGATGACGCATTTGAAGCCAGCCCGCACATGTACACCAACATCAACTCCACCTCACCTCTGAAGCATGACTATCCCATGCTGGACGGCTGGATGCGGATGGCACGGCGCAATCAGGGCCTCGTCTGCACACCCTTCACGCTGGCAGGTGCCATGGCACCGGTGACCATGTCAGGTGCTGTGGCGCAATCGCTGGCCGAAGGGCTGTGCGCCGTGGTGCTGGCGCAGATCATTCGCCCCGGTGCGGCCTGCGCCATTGGCACCTTCACGTCCAACGTGGATATGAAATCCGGCGCGCCTGCCTTTGGCACGCCCGAATACATGCGCGCCACCCAGATGACTGGGCAACTGGCGCGCTTTTACGGCCTGCCCATGCGCGCCTCGGGTGTCTGTGCGGCCAACGTGCCTGACGGGCAATCGATCTGGGAGACATCGAACAGCCTTTGGTCAGCGGTGCAGGCAGGTGCCAATATGGTCTACCACGCTGCTGGCTGGCTTGAGGGTGGCCTGATCGCCAGCCCCGAAAAATTCATTATGGATTGCGAAATTTTGCAGCATATTCAACGCTATATGGATCCGATGATCACTGCGACCGGGCCGGATGAAATCGCAGTAGATGCCGTGCGCGAAGTCGGCGACCAAGGTCATTTCTTCGGCATTCAGCACACGCAAGACCGCTACACCAAAGCCTTCTACCAGCCGTTCCTGAGCGATTGGCGCAACTTTGAAGCCTGGGAAGCGGCGGGCGGCATATGGACCCCGCAGCGCGCGCATCAGCAGTTCCACGATATCATCGCCAATTTCGAGGCCCCGCCGATGGATGACGCGATCCGTGACGAATTGGCGGAGTTTGTCGAACGCCGCAAACGCGAGGGCGGTGCGCCCACGGATTTTTGAGCCGGCGCACCAACCAGGGCCCGAAAGTATCGACAATTAAAGATATTTGGCCGGTGTTAATGATCCCGATGGCAAAGTGCGGCAAGCAATTTGCGGAGACGGTATTTGCACGGGCTCATGAACAGGGCTGTCGAAAGATTTGCCCGCGACACATATGGTGACGCATTCTGGACTTCAGTCGCCGATGAAGCGGGGCTGACCTTTTCGTCCTTTGAGGCGATGTTGACGTATGATCGGGATATCACCGATCGCGTGGTCAACAGCCTCGCTGATGCGCTGGGAAAACGGCGCGAAGAGGTGCTTGAGGATCTGGGCACTTATCTTGTGGCCTCTCCCAAAACAGATGCGTTGCGCCGTTTGTTGCGCTTTGGCGGCACCGATTTTGTGGAGTTTTTGAATTCCCTTGATGAACTGCCCGCGCGCGTCGGACTGGCCGTTCCGGACCTGCCCATGCCACAGCTTGAATTGCAGGAAGATGAAGCCGAAAGGTTCAGCATCGTCATCCGATCGAAGCCCGGGACAGAAGGGCTGTTCGGGCATGTTCTTTCGGGTCTGCTTCGGGCGATGGCCGATGATTATGGCGCGCTCGTCTTTCTTGATCTCAACCCGGGCGAGGACCGGACAGATATCATTGACGTGTGTCTGCTTGACATCGATTTTGCCGAGGCGCGTGATTTTGAACTTGGGGCGCTGGCCGGATGAAGGATACGGCGCAAAACCCGCCCCCTGTGGCACAACTGCTCGATGTTCTTTGCCCTTGGTACATCGTCGTGGACGCATCGGGTTTCATCCATCACGCAGGGCCTGCAGTTGAGAAACTGAATGACGATCAGCCGCTGACGGGAATTGCATTGCTGGACTTTCTAGAGCTGCGTCGCCCGAAGTCTTTGCACGGGATCGAAGGGCTTTTGGCACATAGCGGTCGAAAGCTTCATTTTGTGACCCGGGCCGCGCCGCATACGGAGCTCAAAGGCGTAATTGCTCCGCTGCCTGACGGCGCTGCTCCAGGGCTGGAAGATGGGGCTGTGCTCAGCCTGGGTTTTGGCATTTCTGTCATAACGGCTGTGAGCGATTATGCACTGACGGGCAAAGACTTCGCAGTGACCGATCTGACGGTCGAAATGCTCTATCTGGTTGAGGCGAAAACAGCCGTGATGAAGGAATTGCATCATCTGAACACAAGGTTGGAAACAGCGAAAGTCGAGGCCGAAGAACGCGCACTGACGGATACGCTGACGGGCTTGGGCAATCGCCGGGCGCTGCGGCTTGCCATGTCCCAGCTCAGTGCCAAGGAAACCGGATTTGCGATGCTTCATATCGACCTTGATCACTTCAAGGCCGTAAATGACACCTTTGGTCATGCGGCAGGCGACGCGGTGCTGCTGGGCGTTTCTGACCGGTTGCGTTCTGCCACACGGGTGGAGGATACGGTGATCCGGCAAGGCGGGGATGAATTCACGGTGGTGCTGCCGGGCGTGACGGAGGGCGGCATTGTGTCAAAGCTTGCAGAGCGACTTGTTCGGGAAATTGAAAAACCAGTGATCTTTGGAGATCAGGAACTGCATGTCTCTGCCAGCATCGGCATCAGCATCGCTGATGATGCAACGGTCGCTGATGTCGATGAAATCATGGAGCAGGCGGATACCGCACTCTATGTCGTGAAAGAGCAGGGCAGACACGGATATCGCATCTACAAGCCTGAGATGGGCCGCATGGACGGCGGTGAAACCGCAGCGTAACGCTTGGCGTTGCGCCGGATTTGTCGGCCGAGGCTTCTAGAAATCCTTTTTGACAGTTGCATAGGTCCCCGCCCTTTGGCATATGGCGCTGCAGGGCCGCCTTAGCTCAGTAGGTTAGAGCGCTAGATTGTGGATCTAGAGGTCCCCCGTTCGAGCCGGGGAGGCGGTACCATATTCATCCAACCCGATATCAATCCACCTGAATGGTTTGGCGCAACGCACCGCTTTCGCGATCGTAAATCAGGATCTGATCGTCGTCCGTGACCACGGCGTACCAGTCACTGCCTTGCGTGAAGGCCTGCGGCGCAGACCCATCTGGCAGAGTGATCACATCGGGCAGTTCCGGCCCGAAAGCGTCCGAGAAACGGATGACAAACAGAACCACGATCACTATGAAGCCCAAAACCATGGTGGCCGTGAGGATGGTCACCAGCCAACGCAGGTATTTGACTGTGCCAGGGTCAACTGGGCCAGGTTCAACTGGGCCAGGATCAGTTGGTGATGATTGCGAATTAGACTGAGGGCTGTCTGCCATGGGGGAACCCCTGTTAAGCTTTCGGATCCAAGATGCGCCGCCGCCGCGTCTTGATAAGGCGCTTTCGCGCGATGTGCCAGAGGGCGCGGCCCTGTCCCGGACTCGGCTGGCGCGGCTCATTGCGGAAGGGTTTGTGCGGGTGAACGGGGCTGTCGCGGTGGATGCCAAAGCCCGCGTGGCCGAGGGCGATCTGGTGGAGATCGACGTGCCCGTGGCTCAGGAAACCGACATCGTTGCGCAAGACATTGCACTCGACATCGTCCATGAGGATGACGATCTGATCGTCGTCAACAAACCTGCGGGCATGGTGGTGCATCCTGCCCCCGGCACGCCGTCGCGCACGTTGGTAAACGCGCTTTTGAACCATTGCGGGGACCGCCTGTCTGGCGTGGGCGGGGAAAAGCGCCCCGGCATTGTTCATCGCATCGACAAGGACACCAGCGGACTTTTGGTTGTGGCCAAAAGCGACCGGGCTCATCACGGGCTGGCCCAACAGTTTGAAAAACACTCGGTAGATCGGGTCTATTCGGCGGTGGTTTATGGCGCACCCGATGTGGGCGACCCAAGGCTGAGGGGGCTCAAAGGCGTTTCAACCGAGCCCGGCAATATCGTGAAGATCACCACCCAGCTTGCACGACACAAGACCGAGCGTCAGAAACAGGCGGTGCTCTTTAACGGTGGTCGTCACGCGGTGACGCGGGTGCAGGTGAAGCGGGGGTTTGGCACCCCACCTGTGGCGGCCCTTGTCGAATGCCGCCTTGAAACAGGCCGCACGCATCAGATCCGCGTGCATATGGCCCATATCGGCCATGGGCTGATCGGCGATCCGGTGTACGGTAGGACCCGCAAGATCAAGGCGGGGTCATTGGCGCCCGGCGCGGCCGAACGACTGTCAGGGTTCTCGCGCCAAGCGCTCCATGCGCGAGTCTTGGGGTTTGAGCACCCCGTGAGCGGCGAAATCATGCGGTTTGAAGCAGATGTACCTGCAGATATGGCCGAACTTTTGACGTCTCTCGCGTCCTGATAAAGGCGTTCCGTTGCGCTGTGTTGAAACAACCAGCACGCTTGCGTGAGCCATCTGTCACACATCTGGAACCCAGCCCACCGCGGGTTTACCTGCTGTTAAACCTTTTGGGTCACCCAGCTTGAAATCGACGCAAGGCGACCTTATCTGCAATGTTAAGCGCATAAACATAAGCGCTGCATCTGGAGGACATGGACAGTATGGCAAATTATGCAACTCTCCCCGCACCGACGCCCGAAGGCGGTCTCAACCGGTACCTGCAGGAAATTCGCAAGTTTCCGCTGTTGGAGCCGGAACAGGAATACATGTTGGCCAAACGCTGGGTCGAGGAACAGGATACCGAGGCCGCGCATCAGATGGTCACCAGCCACCTGCGGCTCGCGGCCAAAATTGCCATGGGGTATCGCGGCTATGGCCTGCCTCAGGCCGAAGTGATTTCGGAGGCCAATGTGGGCCTCATGCAGGCCGTAAAGCGTTTTGACCCTGAAAAGGGCTTCCGCTTGGCGACCTACGCCATGTGGTGGATCCGCGCGAGCATTCAGGAATACATCCTGCGCAGCTGGTCGATGGTAAAGCTGGGCACGACGAGCGCGCAAAAGAAACTGTTCTTCAACCTGCGCAAAGCCAAATCCCGCATCGGCGCGCTGGAAGAGGGCGACATGCGCCCTGAAAACGTGGCCCGTATCGCCCATGACCTCGGTGTGACGGAGCAAGAGGTGATCTCCATGAACCGGCGCATGTCGGGCGGGGATGCATCGCTCAACGCCACTGTGGGGTCCGATGAAGACAGCGCCATGCAGTGGCAGGATTGGCTGGAAGACGAAGACGCCGATCAGGCCGGTGATTACGAGGCCAAGGACGAACTTGAAGCCCGCCGCGCTTTGCTTGCAGAGGCGATGGATGTGCTGAACGATCGCGAAAAGGATATCCTGACGCAACGCCGTTTGAGCGATCAAACGGTCACTCTGGAAGAACTCTCCGGTCAGTACGATGTCAGCCGCGAGCGTATCCGCCAGATTGAGGTGCGCGCCTTTGAAAAGTTGCAAAAGCGCATGCGCAGTCTGGCGTCCGAAAAGGGCATGCTGACCAGCGCCTAAGTGTAGACGACATGAAACTCGAGAGGGGCTCGCGGAAAGCGGGCCCCTTTGTTGTGCAAATCGCCGCTGCCGGGGGCAAGGTCGTGACCGAAAACCCTTTGCCGGTACGGCCGATTGGCCTAGACACTCCATAAAGTTTAGCTTTTTGGGACCTTGTCACCTCATGATCCGCGCCATGATTGACCCACGCCGTTTGATCGCGCTTCTTGCGTTGTTTGTCGCGTCTTGCGCGCCGCATAACGTGGCACAGTTCGGTTCGGGCAGCCCGCTGGCCACGATGGAACGGATATTTGTCGCGACAGAGCTGGAGCTGTCCAATCTCGGGCCCATTTTTGGCGAAGAACGGCCCGAAGGGCTCAAATTTCTGAGCCTTGATGTGTCCATCCCGCCGACCCATCAGCCCGGCAACATCGAATGGCCCGATGGTCCTCCCGATCCCACCACCGATTTTGTCATGACCGACAGTCAGGTCTATCCGAACGCCCCCAACATGATCTCCGCCATGCGAGCGGAAAGCCCCAGTCGCGAAACGCTGGTCTATGTGCATGGCTACAACGTGACGTTTTCAGACGCCGTTTATCGCTTTGCCCAGATTCGCACCGATTTCGGCCTGTTCGACAATGGCGTCGTTTTTACATGGCCTTCTGCGGGCAATTTGCGGGGCTATGCCTACGACCGCGACAGCGTGCTGTATTCCCGCGATGATTTTGAGGCGGTTTTGAACGCGCTGACGGTCGGCTCAGGGGGAACGGTTCACATTCTGGGCCATTCCATGGGCGCCCAGCTGGTGATGGAAACCCTGCGACAGGCCGCACTGCGCGGCAATCGGGGGATGCTCAATCGGGTGTCTTCGGTCGTCCTGATGTCGCCCGATATTGACACCGATGTCTTCCGTCAGCAAGCCAGCGCCATCGGCACTTTGCCTGATCCGTTCCTGATTTTCGTCTCGCGACAGGACCGCGCGCTGAACCTTTCGGCGCTTCTAACGGGCTTCAAGCCCCGCCTCGGTGTGGTCGACAATCGGGATCAGTTGAGGGATCTCGACGTGCAAGTGATTGACTTTACGGAGCTTGCCGATGGTCGCGCTTTGGATCATTCGGTGCCGGTCACCTCTCCCGTGGCGATCAAGGTGCTCAAAGGTATGGTCGAACAGTCCGAGGCCGGGGCGGATAGCTTCCGCGATTACATGGTGCTGACCCAACCGCAATAGGGCACCGCCCTTGCAAATCGGCGCGGTCTGTCCATGCTGGCTGGGCACGCGCGGGAGAATGCCATGCACGCCATTGCAGACACGGAGAAGCTGGTCGCGGACGGGGTGATTGACGCGGGCGCGGCCCGCGAAATTGAGGCCCGCGCCCGCGATACCATGGTCATGCTTGCGATCAACACGGTGCTGTGCGTCGGGATCGTTGCGGCGACCGGTGGTCTTATTTTCTGGCTGGCGGATGCGCTCGCTGTGGCGCTGTGCGGTGCGTTGGCGCTGGCTGTGGGGCTTATGATCCTGGCCCGTGACAGTGAGAATTTTCGCATGTTCGGAAATGCGGCCGCGCTGATTGGCGCGGGGATGTTGATAGGCGGTGCCGCGATTGAGCTGATCGACAAATATGAAGACCACGCGCATTGGGTTCTGTTTCCCCTTGGTGCGGCCGTGGGCATAGGCGCGGCGTATCTGTGGCGCGGCGCGCTGACCACACGGTTTGTCACGGGTTCTATTTTGCTGATGGGCCTTGGGGCGCATCTGACCGGGCTTGCGCTTTTGGTCATGGCCTATGAGGTGGCGGGTCTTCCGGTCGCGCTCAGCTATCTTTACGCGACGGTTTTGATCGCCGCGGCCGGGCTGTTCTTGGATGTGCGGGTGATAACGGCGGCTTCCATCGTGGTCTTCGCACAGGCGCTCGATACCGGAACCAGCTATTTCTACGGGGCCTACGTGTTCTATTCGCCAGAGCCCACGCTTTCGATCCTGCAGATGGCCGTGCTTGTCCTTCCCTGTCTTTGGGTTGCGCGGCATTGGTGCGAACGTATCGCCCGTCATGCGCGGGTGCTGGCCGTTCTGGGCTTCATCGTGGCCAATCTTTGCGCGCTTGTGGGGTCGCTTTTCGGGGATTATGTCGGCGACACGATCTGGGGGCCCACGCTGCTGAACACGAGGGGCGTGGACTGGGAAACGTATCATGCAGCGCAGGATACGTTCCGCGAAACGGCGCTTTTCATCTCTGAAAGCGTATACTCTGTTTTCTGGGCTTTGCTCTTGCTAGCCACTTTGGCCTATGCGGCGTTTCGCACCAATCGTGGGATGTTCAACACCGCGCTCACCTTTGCCGCGATCCACGCATATACCCAGCTCTTTGAAAGCTTCGGAGATGAGCCGCTGGCCTATGTGATCGGCGGCCTGACTGCCATCCCGCTGGCCTGGGGGATGTGGCGGCTCAATGGATGGATCACAGCCAAGCAGGTCTAACCTTCCATCGCTTCCAACTCATCAATGAAGCGCGAAATCATGCTCAGGCCCTTGTCCCAGAACGCAGGGTCGGAGGCATCGAGACCGAAGGGTGCAAGCAGGTCCTTGTGGTGCTTTGACCCACCTGCGCGGAGCATGTCGAAATACTTTTCCTGAAATCCCTCAGGGTTTTCTTCATAGACCGCATAGAGCGCATTCACGAGCCCGTCGCCAAAGGCATACGCGTAGACGTAAAAGGGTGAGTGGACGAAGTGGGGAACGTAGGCCCAGAATGTCTCGTAGCCCTCCATGAATTCGAACGCGGGCCCGAGGCTTTCGCCCTGCACCGACATCCAGAGCGCGCCGATATCTTCGGGGGTGAGCTCCCCCTCACGGCGTGCGGCGTGGAGCTTGCATTCGAAATCGTAGAAGGCGATCTGGCGGACGACCGTGTTGATCATATCCTCGACCTTGCCCGCCAGCAGAACCTTGCGTTCGGTGTCTGTGGCGGCGTTGTCGAGCATCTTTTGGAAGGTCAGCATTTCGCCGAAGACGGACGCTGTTTCAGCGAGGGTGAGGGGAGTAGAGGAGAGAAGCTCGCCTTGACCGGCGGCCAGAACCTGATGGACGCCGTGGCCCAGTTCGTGGGCTAAGGTCATGACATCGCGGGGTTTTCCCAAGTAGTTGAGCATCACGTAAGGGTGGACATCGGTGACTGTGGGGTGTGCGAAAGCACCGGGCGCTTTACCGGGCTTCACGCCTGCGTCGATCCAGCCTTTGGTGAAGAAAGGCTCTGCCAACTCACCCATGCGGGGGTCAAATGCGGTGTAGGCGTCCATCACCATGCCTTGCGCTTCTGCCCAGTCGACCACGCGGGTTTCTTCCATGGGCAAGGGCGCGTTGCGGTCCCAGACCTGCATCTTGTCAAGGCCCAGCCATTTGCGTTTTAGGTCGTAATATCTGTGGCTTAGCTTGGGGTAGGCTGCGACGACGGCGTCGCGGAGGGCGTCCACGACCTCGGCCTCCACGTGGTTGGACAGGTGCCGGGCAGTCTGGGCGGTGGGCATCTTGCGCCAGCGATCCATGACCTCTTTTTCCTTGGCGCCTGTGTTGTGAACGCGGGAGAAAGTGCGGATGTTTTCGCCGAACACGCGGGCCAGTTCGCGGGCGGCGGCCTCGCGTTTTGAGCGATCCTGTTCGGTGAGGTAATTCAGTGTGGATTCAAGGCCTTGGGTTTCACCATCCACCTCGAATGTAAGCCCGGCGATGGTTTCATCAAAGAGCCGTTCCCAAGCGTCGCCCACCACGCCGAGGTCGTGAAGGAACTTTTCCAATTCATCGGAAAGCTGGTGTGGTTTCATGGCACGGATGCGGTCGAGTACGGGTTTGTAACGGGCCAAATCAGTGTTTGCCGCCAGCATCGCATCCAGCGCGTCGTCATCTAAGCGATTGATTTCAAGTGTGAAAAAGACCAGCGGCGTGGTGAAAGTGTTGATCTTTTCCTGACAGTCAGAGAGGAACTTTGTGCGCCCACCATCGGTGGTCAACTGGTAGTAGCGCAGGCCTGCGAATGACATGACGCGGCCCGCGATCGCGGAGATTTTTTCGTTGCGTTCTATGCAGTTGAGGAGCCCTTCCGCGTCAAGATCGGCCAATTTGCCTTCGTAATCTGCGGCAAACGATGCGCATTCTTCCTCCAACCATTTGAGATCACGGGACAATTCCGGTGCGTCTTCGGAGGCGTAGAGATCGGTCAGGTCCCATTCCGGTAAGTCGCCCAAACCGTCCGCGCCGGCAGCGGGGTTGGCATCAAAAACGGGGCGGGGCGTGGTCATCATCGCGGGTTCCTTTCATCGCTTCGCTCAGAGATAGGCTCATGTCGAGCGACCCTCAAGACGCTCATTTTTGAACGTCGGTATCGCGTCGGTATTACGTCGGTATCCGGTTGGTGTTCTCAATGGATGAATTAGCGTTTGAAGAACGGCCCTAGGCCGCCATAGGGTGAAGGAATTTCAAATTCAGGAGAGATCACATGAGACGGTTTTTGACTGCGACGGCTTTCGCATTGATCACGACAACTGCCTACGGGCAGGACACCACAGAGTTGGCAAAGCAATACGTGGCCATGCCGGAAGTCCAAAATATGATGTCTGAGATGTTTTCGCCCGCCGCCATGGGTGAACAGATTGCCGCCAGCCTGCCGCCCAACATTGCGCTGAATGACGACAAGAAGTTGCGGATTGGTACCTTGATGTCAAAGGCGATGAATGACCTGCGCCCCAAAATGGAAGAGTTGATGATTGCGGGCAGTGCGGAGGTGTTCAGCGCAGATGAATTGCAGGCGTTGATTGATTTTTATTCTTCGGAACACGGGGCGTCGGTGATGACGAAAATGACCCCGTTTTTTACCAACATCATGGCGCAGTTGCAGCCTGAGATTATGGCGATGCAAAGTGAACTGGGTCCTGCGATCCTGGAAATACTATCTGAATAATGACCTATGTGGATTTACGCCTGCCATTAGCCATAGGCGTCCAGCATGGCGCGCAGATCGTCGATTGTGTTGGCTTCATCCACCGGTTTGTCCTGACGCCAGCGTTTCATGCGGGGGAAGCGGAGTGCCAGCCCTGATTTGTGGCGGCTGGAGGCTTGTATGCCCTCAAAGGCGATCTCGAACACGTGGTGGGGGGTAACCTGCCGGACAGGGCCGAAGCGTTGGAGGGTGTTTTTGCGGACCCATGCGGTGATCTGGCGGAATTCGGCATCGGTCAGGCCGGAATAGGCTTTTGTGAAGGGGACGAGGTCATTGCCGTCCCGAACCGCGAAAGTGAAATCGGTGAAGAGGTTCGCGCGGCGGCCGTGGCCTTGTTGGGCGTAGATCATGACGGCATCGATGGTCAACGGGTCGAGCTTCCATTTCCACCAATCGCCCTTTTTGCGGCCTGTGTGATAGGGGCTGGTCAGGCGTTTGAGCATGAGACCCTCGGCGCGCTCGTCCCGTGCTTGTCCGCGAGTTTCGCCCAAGGCGGTCCAGCTGTCGAAGGTGAGGCGGGGGGAGAGGCGAAGGGGGGCCTCGGGCGGGAGATCTGAGAGCAGGGTTTCGAGGCGGGTGCGGCGGTCGGCGAAGGGTAGAGGGCGGAGGTCTTCACCATTTTCTTCGAGGAGGTCATAGGCCAGCAGGATCACCGGGGCCTCTTTGAGGAGTTTTTTGGGGACGGTCTTGCGGCCGATGCGTTTCTGGATGGCGTTGAAGGGGAGGGGGGTCTCTGCGTCCCATGCGAGGATTTCGCCGTCGAGGACGGTGCCTGAGGGGAGGAAGTCGAGAGCGCGGGCGAGTTCGGGGAAGCGGTCGGTCATCAGTTCTTCGCCGCGCGACCATGTGAAATGCTGGCCTTCACGGCAGATCAGTTGCCCACGGATGCCGTCCCATTTCCATTCTGCAAGCCAGTCAGTGGGGTCGCCGAGGTCGTCTGGTTCCATGTCGTCCAACCCGTAGGCCAGACAGAACGGATATGGGCGGGAGAGGTCTGCCGATTTGTCCTCCGCTTCGATCAGGGTGTCCCAAGAGGTTGTATCGGGTGTCCAGTCGCCCATGAGTCGGTGGGCAAGTTCGGCCTCATCGCGGTCGGTGGCCTGCGCCAGCGCGCGGGTCATCAGTTTGCGGGAAATGCCGACACGGAAGCCGCCCGTCAGCAGTTTGTTGAAGACGAGGCGCTGGGGCGCGTCCATCTGGTTCCAGGCGGTGAGGATGGCGGATTTGCGTGCCTCTTCGTCCTCTTTGTCGAGGCTTCTTAGATGGGTGATCCATTGGGTGAGAGTGTCGGTGTGGGTGTCTGTGGGGTCGGGCAGGACGAGGGCGATGGTTTCTGCAAGATCGCCGACGATGGGGTAGGCTTCCTCAAAGAGCCAGAGGGGGATGTTTGCCTGTTCGGCGGCCCATTCGCGCAGTTTGGTTGTTGTGATCGCACGGCGGGGGCGGCGGCCGGAGAAGAGGCCGATGGTCCAAAGACGGTCTTCCTTGGGCGCGGTGCGGAAATAGTCGGCGAGGGCAGCGACCTTGGTGTTGGTTTTGGTCGTCTGGTCGATGAGGGCGTAGAGGGCGGCGAAGTCTTTCATGTTTCGTCCTCCGTGGCGTCGAGGGTTTCGCCGGTGAATTCGGTGGGCACGACATCGGCGTCATAGCCTTGTTCGGTGAGCCAGCGGGCGAAGATGTCGGTGTAGCCGTGGGTAACGAAGATTTTTTCGGCACCTGTTTCGGCAATGGCGGTGTTGAGGCCTGCCCAGTCGGCGTGGTCGGAGATGACGAAGCCGCGGTCGACGGCCCGACGGCGGCGTACCCCGCGCATGCGCATCCAACCGCTGGCAAAGCTGGTGGAGGCCGGGCGGAAGCGGCGTGCCCATGTGGAACCAAGCGCACCGGGGGGCGCGATGATGAGCGCGCCGGGGTGGTCCTTGGGTGCAAGATCGGGCGTGACGCGGATGGTGTCGGGCAGGGGGACGCCCTGGGCGCGCAGGACGACGTTTGTGTTTTCCACCGCGCCGTGGGTGAGGATGGGGGCGATATCAGGATTGAGGAGGGAAAGCACGCGTTGTGCCTTGCCCAAGGAGTATGCGCCGAGGAGAGAGAATTTGCCCTGAGCGGCGTTGGTGGACCACCACGCATTGATTTGGCTGGCGGCGTCGGCCTCAGATGGCCAGGAGAAGACGGGGAGGCCGAAGGTACATTCCGTGATGAAGGCGTGGCATTGGACGGGCTCAAAAGGTGTGGAGAGGGCGTCAGGTTCGGTTTTGTAGTCGCCGGACACGACCCAGACCTCGCCCCCCACGTCCACACGGATTTGCGCGCTGCCCGGAACGTGGCCTGCGGGGTGAAACGAAACGCTTGCCCCTCCTATGCGGAGCGTCTCACCGTAGCGAATGGTGTTGAGTCGAATGTCGCCCAAGCGGTGGTGCATGACAGGTGCTGCGATGTCGGTTGAAAGGTAGCGCGCATGGCCCGGGCGGGCATGGTCGGCATGGCCGTGGGTGATGAGCGCACGGTCGACTGGGCGCCATGGGTCGATGAAGAAGTCACCGGCGGGGCAGTAGATGCCTTGGGGTTTGAATTGCAGAACCATGGGCCAACAATAGTCCGGATGATGGGTTGCGCCAGAGGGGACTTATGATCAAGACGTGTGACGTTTGAACATGCGGGCCTGGTTCTTAAGCCCTTAAAAAAGTTTGCGAAATCGGTGCGTGTATCTGGTGCATTGCGATTGAGGCCTGTAGCCTGCCCAAACGTTACAGACTTGAGACCAGTGAGGGGTCCATGCGTTTTTTCAATCTTTTGTCCGATCACGGCTCTGACCTTGCGCAGGGCGGGGCGGCGGCCAAGCAGGCCCGCAACAGCATCCTACAGGAAGCGTTTTCGCAATTGCGCGCCGAGCAGACCAATATCGGTGACATGGCGGGCACGCTGGTTCACTTGGATGTCCATATTCTTGAGTATCTCAAGAAATCCGGGTTCGATCCTGCAACCATCATAGGCCAGATTAAGGATCCGCGCCCACCGGCGGAGCGGTTCAGTGCCATTATGGAACGGCATTTCTCGGATCTGACGAGCAAAGACAAATCGGAACGCGCGCAGGGTTTGATCCTGCAAGAGGCCATGGGCCAGATGGTCACTGAGGGCGCGGATATCGGTGAGATGGCTGAAGTTTTGTCTAAAATGGACAGAGGCTTCAAGACCAGCAATGCTGCTATGGGGTCCATTGCCGAGACATCCGCGCCTGCCCGTGAGACCCCAAAGCCCAAGCCTGCGCCCAAATCGGCGGCCAAGGCATCGCCCCGGCCTGACCGCACATCTGAACCGGACTCCACACCGCGTTCGCGACGGGCGGAGCGCCGTGCCAGACAAGCGCCGCAGTCTGGCACGGGCGGGGGACGTGTTGTCCTCTTGGGGCTGTTGGCCGCGGTGGCCGTGATTGGGGCGATGTTTGGCGGGCCCATTCTGTCGGCGCTGTCCGGCAAAAGCGGTGGGGTGCCCAGCGTCTACCAGGCTTTCTATGCCGGGGTGAATTACAATCCGCCGACCTATGCGCCGCCTGCGCTGAACGATGACATTGGTTCACCCTGGGGAGACGGGCGCATTGTCTATGTCGGAGAGATATTTGGGACGGGCGGCGGCTGCATCGAGTACGGACAGTTTTTTACGGTTGTTGAATACAAGGCCACAGATAGGGCGTTGGGCGACGGGCCGTGGAGCGACGACGATGTCGCTGATATCCTGGCCAAGAAAAAGCCGTGGTTCGTGATTGAGACTGATTTTGACGTGATCCTTGCGCATTCTAAAGACTCGCGTCTCGGGCTGGAGCGGCCGATTGGGTATCAGTCTGCGGTCTTTCTGGAAGTTGAGCGGGCGAAGAGGCTTCAGTACGACAAAGACATAGGCATGTGCTGGAACGAATTTAGAGACGGCGTTACCTATCCCACCCCGCGTTCTGCCAAGTAGCCTGTGATCGGTTGAATAAATGCGCTTTAGGAGCCGCCCGTTTTTGCCTTTGGCGGCGGGACATAGACAATCGGCATGGGCGGGCTGTTCCCTGTGCCGAGGCATCTTTTCAAGATTTTGCGCATCAGGACACGCCGCCACCTGGGGGAAATCCGGCTTTGCGGTTTGGCGAAGACAAACCTGCCTAAGAACCAGGCCAACGATTGGTTTTCGTAGGCGACATGTTCCTCCTTATCATCACGGTCTGGATTGAAGCTGCGTTTTGATTGGTAGATGCAGATAAAACATGTGTGACAGGCCGGGCAGTGCGCCCGTTGGACGGTGCGTTCATCCCAGTAGACATCGGGTCCAATGGTGATCGCGTCAAGAATTTTGAAGCGCTCTGATTCGCAGAGAGGGCAGAGCAGTGTCATGTTGCTTGAGGGGTGTCGGGAACATCGAGGATGGGGTGATCTTCGCGGTTGGATTCCTCAAGGCGTACCTGCGTGCCGTCTGAGCCATCGACGAACCATAGAAAGACGCAGCAATAGTATTCACCGCTGGCAGACCCATGTGTTGTCAGCAGCACCCGCCCTTCGGCGTCGCGCACTTCGAAATCGGCGGCCACTTTGAAATCATAGGTGCCGTAGGTGGAGGTGTTTGAGGTCCCGGCCGGGGGGACATCTTTTTTGTAGATTTGCCGCCCGCTGGCGGCATCACTTGCCAAAAGTTCCCAAGTGTTCATCTTTTTGCCCGTTTGTGGTGACCCCTGTGCGGACCTTAACGGGTTTTGGGCGCATGTGACAGGTGACCGCTAAGCGTGATGTTGCGACAGAGTGGCAGCTCACGTAATCTAATCGCGGGGGTGTATTTCATGCGATTTGTTTTGGCTTTGTCGTTGATGTGTTTCCCGCTGGTCGCGGGCGCTCAGGAAAAGTATTGGGAAAAGGTCGAACCGCCCGTTTACGAAGGCGGCGCCACCTACAGATATGTGTCGCCCGGCCTGCTGGAAGATGAGGTGGTCGAGGTTCGAACGCGGTATAGCAACCAAGTGTCGGAACTGGCGCGACTGGCCTATGCAACGCGCAAGTCGGGCCGATATGCGCTATTGACGAAGGCTCATACACAGGCCGCTGGTCCCAATGATTGGGCTTTGGATATCTGCAAAGAGTTCACGGATCTGGTCGATCGTGGGCACTGCCTGGCTGAAAACATCGTTCGCAATGACGTGGTTGAAATTTCGATGGCTTATCGGTTGGACAATGCCGCCTGGTTTGTCCGCCCGGTTTTATTCGAAAGCGGAACGGACATCATGGAATTCGCGGTTGACGGGTATAATACAGAGAACAACGGTCATTTGATGTCGCTGGATCCGTTTGTTCGATTTAATGACAGCTGTTTTCCCTCGGCCGATGACATCAAACCCAAAAGGCTGTTTTCGGGCGCTAAGCCGGCGATTTCCACAGCCTTTGCAGAAGGCTGCGCTAAGGGGCCGTTTCGATCAGCTTTTATCAGTCTGACCCTCGATAGAGAGCAGTTTGTCCGTTACGTTGTGGGCAGCCGAGAGCAGTATCGCAAGACCAAACGACTGAATTACAAGGCCGTAGGCGTGCGATATCGAAGGGAGAATGGGCGCCCCCAAACCATCTACACGTCGTTTCTGGACCTGTTGACGTTCTTCTAGCCTGTCTTTGCGCGCAAGGTTTAACCGCTGGCCGCCAGCGTGGCGATCTGGGCGCCGATCTTGAGTTCGTTCACGTGCCCCAGATAGCGCGCGGCGAGGTGGCCCTCGCGGTCGATCAGCAGCAGTGAGGGCGTGCCTTCGAGTTCATAGGCGGCCATGGTCTGCGGGCGCAGCGCGTCACTGGGCGTGTCGACGCCGACGGGGAAGCGGATGCGGTATTCGTGAAGGAACGCCTTCAAAGACACCGGGGTCATGGCGGCGTGGTGCTCAAAAACGGTGTGCAGGCCGATGACGGCGATGTCATCGGGGTGGAAGGTCTCATAGATTTTCGTGGCGAGTGGCAGGCCGTGGGTGACGCAACCGGGGCAGAGCATCTGAAACGCCTCAACCACCACCACCTTGCCGCGCAGGTCACGGAGCGAGATCGGCGCAGGTGTATTGAACCATTCGCTGACAGTCCAATCGGGGAGAGGGGTTGGCATGGGATGCTCCTGACCAGCCTTGGGGCCAGAGCCGTGGCGTGGCTAAGGCTGACGGTTTGATATGAAATGTGCCGCCAGCATGTCTGTCATGCGTTGTCTTGTCTGCGGGTCTTCCATCAAAAGTTCGTGTCGGCCTTCGGGTTCCACGTGAAAGGTGCTGCCGGGCCAGCGGGCCATGCGATCGCGGATGCGATCCTGATCGACAATGGCCTCATCCCCGCCCATGATCGTAAGGCAGGGCAGATCAGGGGAGGGCCGGCGGGCGAGGCCGCGGGTCTCACTGAGTGCCTCATAGAGCCAGTTGAGCGAAGGGGCGCCGAGTTTGAGTTCTGGCCGCGCGGTGAATTGGTCGCGCATCAGTTGGTATTGGGTCGCGTCACGGGTCAGCGTGTTCGTTTCAAAAGGTTCGTTCAGCGGGTAGGGCACGGGGCCTGTCGAGGTGGGCGGATAGCGGTGGCTGAGGCCGATCAGGCGGGAGACAAAGCTGAGCGTCCACATCACCGGGCGCAGCCATGTTGATGCGCCGATGCCCCACATCGGGCCGCTGAATGATGCGGCTTGAACTGGCAGACCTTCCATCACCGCGCGCAGGGCGATGGCGCCGCCCATGGAATGGCCGAGGACAAACCATGGTTTGGGCAGGTTGAGAGCAGTGGCGTGGGCCACGAGGGCCGCGACATCGCTTTGGTAATCGGGAAAGCGCCGGACATGGCCGGGCAGAGGATCATCCAGCAACCGGTCGGCGATGCCTTGACCGCGCCAGTCGATGGCGATGGTGGTGATGCCGTGGCGGGCCATATCCCCCGCCACTGGCGCATATTTTTCAACGTATTCGGTGCGGCCGGGAAACATCAGGAGGGTGCCTTTTGCACCTTTCGTTTCCCACACGCCGACACGAAGCCGGACCCCGTCTTCAGCCTTGATCCAGAAGGTCTGCGGCGCAGGGCCTTCGGGAACAATCTCAGCGAAATACGGGGCGTCTGACATCGGGTTATGCGAGTGCGCTGCCCAGTTTCATGGCCGCGCCCATATCACCATCGACCTTCAGCTTGCCTTGCATGAAGGCGCTGGTGGGGTCCATGTCGCCATCGATGATGGCCTGGAATGTGTCTGCGTCCGCAGTGAGCGTCACGTCAGTGTCGTCATCGGCGGCGCGCACGCCATCGCTGTCCACCACAATGGCGCCCTCACCTTCGATTTCGAACTTGGCGGAGCCGTCAAACCCGCTGCCCAATTTCTCTGTCAGGGCAGCCACAGCGCCGTTGATCATGTCACTCATGGTAAAATCCTTTCATAAATCCAATCTCAGGGTTTGATTCCCGGTCAGGACAGTTACATTCCTATATGTTATGGTCATGCAAATCCCATTTCTCAAATGTACCGTTGCGTCGCTTTTGTCCATTGCCCTTTTGGCGGGTCCGGGCTGGGCGGTGAATGAGGCGCGGCTGGATGATTTATACATGCAGTTGCAGCAAGCCGAGCAGGCCGAAGCGCTGCGGCTAGCGCGGGAAATTGACCGCGAATTGACGAACTCAGGCTCGCCAGCGATGAACCTGCTGTTGAAGCGCGGCGATGATGCGATGGAAGCGGGCGATTTTGAGGCGGCCATCGATCACTTCACCGCGCTCACCGATCATGCGCCGGACTTTGCCGAAGGCTGGCATCGACGGGCGCAGGCTTTCGTAGCGATGGAGATGTATGGCCCGGCCGTGGCCGATCTGGAGCGCGTGCTGGAGTTCCGCCCCCGCCATTACGATGCGATTGCCACGCTGGGCGGGATCCTCATTCAGATCAACAAACCCGAACTGGCCAAGGAAGCCTTTGAAGAGGTGTTGGAGATCCACCCCCATCACCCGGACGTTCTTGAAGCTCTAGACGTGATCTGCCCGCAGGTCGGCGGCACGCAACTCTAATCTTTCAGCGAGGCGCCTATGGCGGAGACGGCGAGGACCCTTGCGGTTCTGGGGCCCACGAATACGGGCAAAACGCACTACGCCATTGAGCGGATGCTGGGCTATCCAAGCGGCATCATTGGGCTGCCCCTGCGGCTGCTCGCGCGGGAGGTGTATGACAAGATCGTCGGCCTTCGCGGTCCATCGGTGGTCGCGCTGATCACTGGCGAAGAGCGCATTGTGCCGGAGCGGGCCAAATATTGGGTCTGCACGGTCGAGGCGATGCCCGAGGGGATGGGCGCGGATTTTGTTGCAGTGGATGAGATCCAGCTTTGTGCGGATCCTGAACGCGGGCACGTTTTTACGGACCGGCTTCTGCGGATGCGGGGGCGGAAGGAGACGCAGTTTCTGGGCGCGGGCACGATGCGGGGGGCGATTGCCGATCTGGTGCCTGGGATTGAGTTTGTCGGCCGCCAACGGATGTCGCAACTGGCCTATACGGGTTCGCGCAAGATACCCAAGCTGCCGCCGCGCTGCGCCATTGTGGGGTTCTCGGTTGAGAATTGCTACGCGATTGCAGAGCTTATTCGCCGCCAAAAGGGAGGCGCGGCGGTGGTGATGGGCGCGCTTTCCCCTCGGACGCGGAATGCGCAGGTGGACCTCTATCAGAATGGAGAGGTCGATTACCTCGTCGCCACAGATGCCATCGGGATGGGGCTCAACCTCGATATTGATCACGTGGCGTTTTCGGGGCTCTCGAAATTTGACGGGCGTCGGATGCGCGGTTTGATGCCCAATGAGTTGGCCCAGATCGCAGGACGCGCGGGGCGGGGGATGTCGAACGGGACCTTCGGGGTCACCGGTGAGGCACCGCCTTTGGATGAAGACGTGGCGCAGGCGATCGTGGATCATCGCTTTGCCCCGATCAGGAAGCTGGAATGGCGCAATGCGACGCTGAATTTTGGCAATCTGGATGGGCTCATTGCATCGCTTGAGGAAAAGCCCGCCCTCGCCAAGCCGAAACTTGCGGATCGGCTTGCGCGGGCACGGGAGGCGGATGACCTTAATGCGCTCAAGACGCTGGCGGCCCAACCGGAGATCCGCGCCCGCGCCTCAGATGGGGCGTCGATCAAATTGTTATGGGAGGTCTGCCGCGTCCCCGATTTTCGTGGTATAAGTCAGGCAGAGCACGCGGGACTTCTCGATACCATCTACACCGACCTGCACCAGCATGGTGAGGTGTCCGAGGATTGGTTCGCCCGTCAGGTAAAGCGCATTGATCGGCCCGATGGTGACATTGACACATTGTCGAAACGTTTGGCCTATATCCGCACCTGGACCTATGTGGCGCAGCGCAAGGGATGGGTGCGTGACGAAAGCCATTGGCGTCAGGCGACGCGCGCTGTAGAAGACCGCCTGTCAGATGCGCTGCATGCCGCGCTGACGAAAAGATTTGTGGACAGGCGCACTTCCGTGCTCCTGCGCCGGTTGAAGCAGAAGGAGGCCATGGTGGCCGAAGTGAACGACAGCGGTGAAGTGACGGTGGAAGGCGAATTCGTTGGCCGTCTGGATGGGTTCCGCTTCATTCAGGACAAAGCGGGCGCTGGGCAAGAGGCCGCCAAAGAACAAAAAGCGTTGGCGCAGGCCTCGTTGCAGGCTTTGGCGCCGCATTTTCATCTGCGCGCGGATCGGTTCTACAACGCGCCCGACACGGAAATTGATTTCACCGAACAGGGCGGGCTGATGTGGGGCGAACACGCAGTGGGCAAGCTTGTTGCCGGCTCTGATCCTCTGAAGCCTACCGCAGAAGCCTTCGTAGATGAGGCTGCGGGTGCCGAAGTGATCCAGAAAGTGCAGCGCCGTTTGCAGCATTTCATCGACCGCAAGGTGGCCACTCTGTTTGAGCCGCTGTTGGCGATGTCCAAAGATGAAACCCTGACAGGGTTGCCCCGGGGCTTTGCGTTTCAGATGGTCGAACATCTGGGCATCATTCCCCGCGGGGCGGTGGCCGATGATGTAAAAGCGCTTGATCAGGACGCCCGCGGGGTTCTGCGCAAACACGGGGTGCGTTTCGGCCAGTTTACCATTTTCATGCCGCTTCTTTTGAAACCTGCGCCGACGCGCCTGCGCCTCGTGCTGTGGTCGCTCGCCAAAGGGCTGCAGGATTTCCCTGAATCCCCTCCACCGGGTCTGGTGACTGTGCCTGCGGGTGCGCCGGGTGACACGCCGGAGGGGTATTTCGCCATGGCGGGTTATCGCGCGGCGGGCGAACGGGCGATCCGGATCGACATGTTGGAACGTCTGGCCGATATGCTGCGCATCGAAGACAGTCGTGGCGGCTTTGAAGCCAAGGCTGATATGCTCTCGATCACCGGCATGACGCTGGAACAGTTCGCCGATCTCATGCAGGGGCTTGGCTACAACGCCGAGCGCGGTGAGCGTGAAAAGCAGCGCATCGCAGCTGAGACTGCCGCGCCAGCGGCCGACGAGGCCGCACCGGACACCGCCGCGCCAGCGGCCACCGACACCGCAACAGATCACAACATCGAAAACGCCGAAGGCGCCACCGAAACGCCCGCCGCCGAGGCGCGACCGCAAGGGAGCGACGAGGCGGCAACCGAAGGTGCACAGGAAAGTCCTGATGATGGTCCTGAAATCGAGGTCTTCTACACCTTCACATGGGCGGGCCGGAACCAGGGTGCGCGCGGTCAGCAAAATCGCCCACCTCGCAAGCACCAGGGCAAGAAGCTAGGGAAGAAACCGGGCGGCAAGGGGCAGGCCAAAGGCCCCAAGACCTATTCCGCCAAGCCTGGAAAATCCGACAAGATCGATCCTGACAACCCCTTCGCGGTCGCGCTGATGGGGTTCAAGGACAAATCCTGATGCCTGTCCTGATGCGTGCGCGCAGACCATGAGCGAAAAGATCCGGCTCGACAAATGGCTTTGGCAGGCGCGCTTTTTCAAGACACGCTCGCTCAGCGCCAAAACAGTGTCGGGCGGTCATGTTCGCGTAAATTCCCTCAAAGTGGCCAAACCCGCCCATGCGGTTTCTCCCGGCGATGTTTTGACCTTCCCGCAGGCCCGCCAGATCCGTGTCATTCGCATTCTCGCCTGTGGAACCCGCCGTGGCCCCGCGACGGAGGCGCAGGCGCTCTATGAGGATCTTGCCCCGCCAGAGCCTAAAGCCGACCCCGCACCACAGATGCAGCGGGTGCCCAAATATGATGGAAAAGGTCGCCCCACCAAACGGGATCGCCGTAAAATGGACGCAGGCCGCCCCGATAGTCTTGAATGATTCTAAGTTGTGAATTACCTCCATAAGTGAGGATCGGGAAAGAACAGTCTCAATGACTTACGTGGTTTTGGACAATTGCATCGCGTGCAAATACACCGACTGTGTCGAGGTGTGTCCGGTGGATTGTTTCTACGAGGGTGAGAACATGCTCGTGATCCATCCTGACGAATGCATCGATTGCGGTGTTTGCGAACCCGAATGCCCCGCCGATGCGATCCGTCCCGATACAGAACCCGATCTGGAAAGCTGGGTGGAACTCAACCGCAAATACGCTGAAATGTGGCCAAACATTATCTCAAAACTCGATCCGCTGCCCGAGGCCACGGAACGCGATGGGGAAACCGGCAAGTTGGAGAAATACTTTTCCGAGGCGCCCGGGGATGGCGATTGAACTGACGTCACAAACGAGGCACGGCGGGTAGCTGATTCGGTTTCGCACCCTGTGCGCCAGCCCGGTAAGGGTGAAATTTAGAGGTTATCCACTTGAAATAATTACGGTTTTTGGGGTCTGTGGGGTGCCGCGCTTTCGGCAGGGCCGTTTTTGTGATATGACCGTTACATAAACAAATACCGCCAATTGTGATCCTGGGCCGCCCTTATAAGGGTGGGTTGGGGCATTTTGCGAAAAAACCCACTGGCTCATCGGATGACTTGTCCCCTGAGGCAGTGCTTTTTGCGCTAAACGCCAAGGCCGATGCTGGGATCATAGCACGAAGGAAGTACTGTATGAGCAAGTCTAAAAAGTCCGAGTTTCGCCCCGATGATTACGTCGTATATCCGGCCCATGGCGTGGGTCAGATCGTATCGATCGAACGTCAGGAAATCGCGGGCATTGATCTCGAACTCTTTGTGATCTCGTTTGAGAAGGACAAGATGACCTTGCGGGTGCCGACGCACAAGGCGACCGAGGTGGGTATGCGCGGGCTGTCGAGCCCCGATGTCGTGTCCAAGGCGATGACCACGCTGAAAGGCAAAGCGCGGGTGAAGCGGGCCATGTGGTCACGCCGCGCGCAAGAGTATGAGCAGAAGATCAATTCTGGCGATCTGATTGCCATTGCGGAGGTGGTGCGCGATCTGCACCGCACCGACGACCAGCGTGAGCAGAGCTATTCCGAGCGTCAACTTTACGAGGCCGCTCTGGAGCGTTTGACACGCGAAGTTGCCGCCGTGGGCGGCGGTGATGAGGTGCTGGCGGCCAAGAAGGTGGACGATGTGCTGGTCTCCCGCGCCGCCTGATATCGCCTCAACATGATTTGAAAGCCCGCGCCTCTTTGGTGCGGGTTTTTTTATGCCAAGAGGCTGAAGAGAACCGCGATCTCCGCCAGATTCTGCGTGGCGCCGAGGATATCCCCGGTCTGGCCGCCGATTTTCGTCAATGCGATGCGGGCCAGCAAAGCGGTCACAACCAGCGCCCAGAAAAGCGCCATGATCCCGCCCCAGCCGGAGAAGATGACGGCGATCAACGCCGCCAGGCCAAGGGCAACCAGAGCCGCGTTTCGCCCCACATCGCCCACTTGCGCCGACAGCCCGTCTGACCGGGCATGGGGCAGGGCACACATGACACCCGGCATCATCGCACGAGAGGCGGCAGCGGCCACCAGAATGGCAGCGGCGGCGGTCTCGGGGCCGATCTCAAACAGCATCCAGAGCGCGGCCCAGCGGGCGGCGAGGCCAAGAAACAGCGCGATCACACCATAGGCGCCGATGCGGCTGTCTTTCATGATGTCCAGACGGCGTTCTATAGTCCAACCGCCCCAGAGCCCGTCGGCGGTGTCGGCAAGGCCGTCTTCGTGCAGCGCGCCCGTTGCCATGATCAGTGTCGCCAGAGACAGCAGCGCAGAGAGCGGCGCGGGCAAGCCAAAAGCGTGGCCGATAAGCCCCACAGCGGCGGCCAGAGCGCCCAACACGATACCGACCAAAGGGTAGGCCCACGCGGCCTCGGCCCCGCGGGGGCTGTCATTGGCGGGCACGGGCAGGCGGGTCAGCAATTGCATTGCGTCGACGATGTCCGCGGGCTTGATCAGGGCGGTGTCGTTTTTGGTCATGGCCTATGCTTTTTGACTATGCCGGGCCATCATGCCTGCGGTAATCGTTTTGGGCAATTGTCCGATAGGGTGGGACCCATGAGTTTTGAAAATATGGATGACATCCGGCGGGTTTTCACGGATTTGCCCGGACCCGATGCGGCGGCGCAGGTGGCAGCGGAGGCGCGCAATGGACAATTGACGAAACCGCCCGGCGCGCTGGGCGGTTTGGAGGACCTGGCGCTTTGGTATGCGGCGTGGCGGGGTGACCCACGCCCTGCGCTGGAGCGGCCCCAGATCGTCGTTTTTGCGGGCAACCACGGGGTGACAGCGCAAGGTGTGTCGGCCTTTCCGGCGGATGTGACGGCACAGATGGTGGCGAACTTTGAAGCGGGCGGTGCGGCGATCAACCAACTGGCGCAGGCGTTTGGTGCCGTCCTCGATGTGCATGCGTTGGAGTTGGACCAGCCCACGGCGGATATCAGCGAGGGGCCCGCGCTGACGGAAACGGCGTTTTTAAAGGCCTTCAATACGGGCTGGGATGCGGTTGATTTAAAGGCCGATCTGCTGATCGTGGGGGAGATGGGGATCGGCAATACGACGCCTGCTGCGGCCATGGCTATGGCGCTTTATGGGGGCGCGGCGGAAGATTGGACGGGGCGCGGTACGGGTGTGGGTGACGCCGGGCTAAAGACAAAGGCAACTGTGGTGGCCCGGGCGGTTGAGGTGAACGCATGCACCGACGGGCTGGATGTGCTGCGCTGTCTGGGCGGGCGTGAGATTGCCGCGATGGCGGGGGCGATCCTGCGGGCACGGGTGGCGCGTGTGCCAATGATTTTGGACGGGTTTATCTGTTCAGCGGCGGCGGCGTGTTTGCACCGCATGACGCCCGTTGCGCTGGATCATGCGGTGGCCGGGCATCTGAGTGCGGAAGGGGCCCATGGGCGGGTGTTGGACCAGCTTGGCAAAACGCCCATCTTGTCGTTGGGGATGCGTCTGGGGGAGGGGTCAGGCGCGGCGGTGGCGCTGGGCGTTTTGAAGGCGGCAGTCGCATGCCATTCCGGGATGGCGACCTTTGCCGAAGCGGGGGTGGTAGACGGGTAGTCGCCTTTCCGTCCTGTCGGACGGTCTCGCTCAGGCTTGTTCGCGCTCTTCATCTATGTCTTCTGCGGCGGCGACTTCGAGTTGTGACAAGAGCATGGTTTCGAGGTCTTTTTCCAACTCCATCGCGCGGGCGATGTAGTCTGCGTTCTCCGTCGTGGGGATGGAAGGATCCCAAAGCGCGGCCAGTTCGCGCACGGAATGGCGATCATGGTGATAGAAGGTTTTCTGTAGCTCAGACGCTTCAAATTCCGACAGTCCCAGATTTTCCAGCACGTAGCGGCCCGCGCGGATCGAGCTGTCAAAGAGTTCGCGCACGATGTCATTGGCGCCGGCCTTGTAGAGGCGGAACACATGCGTGCGGTCGCGGGCGCGGGCGATGATATGGATGTCGGGGCGTTCGCGGCGGGCGAAGGCCACAAGCTGGGTCGTGGCTTGCGCATTATCCAGAGCCACGACGAGGACCTTGGCGTCCTTGATCCCGGCCGCGTGCAGCAGTTCGGGGCGGGAGGGATCGCCCAGAAAGCTTTTGATACCGAAGCGGCGCATGCGTTGGATCGCGTCGAGGTCGTGATCGAGGACCACGGTTTCGAACCCGCTGGAGCGGACCATGCGGTTCACGATCTGACCGAAGCGGCCGATGCCTGCGATGATGACGGGACCTGATGTGTCGATTTCATCGGGGGCATGGGGTTCTGACGCGTCCTCCATCCGGTGCGACAGCCAGTCGTAGAGGATAAAGAGCAGCGGCGAGATCAGCATCGAGATCGCCACCACCAGAAGCAGCATCTCCGTCATGGCGGGGGGGATCACATTCTGCTGGCTGGAGAACGCGATCAGGACAAAGCCAAACTCGCCCGCCTGTGCCAGTGACAGGGTGAACAGCCAAAGGTTGCGCCCCCGCATGCCGAAGGCGCGGCCCAGGATGTAGAGGATACTGCCTTTGACCAGGATCACGGCCAGAGCGAGTGCGATCACGGTGAAAAAGCTGCTGAAGAGGATGGCGAAATTGATCGCGGCGCCCACGGTGATGAAAAAGAGGCCAAGCAGCAGGCCTTTGAAGGGGGCAATGTCGCTTTCAAGTTGGTGGCGGAACTCGGATGAGGCCAGAACCACGCCTGCGAGGAACGCACCAAGGGCGGGCGACAGACCCACAAGGTTCATCAAAAACGCAATGCCCACGACGATGAGAAGCGCCAGCGCAGTGGACATTTCCGGCAGACGGGCGGAGTGGATGAATTTGAACGCAGGCCGGGTGAGGTAGATGCCCGCCAGAACGATGGCGCCGACGCTGGCGATTGTGACAAGCGTGACGCCCCACCCGGGCAGGCTTTCGATGAAGGAGGCGGCGGCCTCATGGCCCGCGACGGAATGATCGCCATGATCACCGCCTTCGCTGAGCCGTTCCATGGTTTCGCCCAGGATCATTCCGGGCGTCTTGGGCAAGGCCAGAAGAGGCAGGAAAGCCAGCATCGGGATAACGGCGATGTCTTGCGCCAGAAGCACGGAGAACGCCGAGCGCCCGCCCCCAGTTTGCATCAGGCCTTTCTCAGACAGCGTTTGCAGCACAATGGCCGTGGAGGAGAGCGCGAAGATCATGCCGATGGCCAGAGCCACGCTCCAGGATATGCCGAGCAGCATGGCGCCCACCATCATCGCCAGTGTCGTGATGCCGATTTGCAAGCCTCCCAGCCCCACCAGCTTGTCGCGCATTTGCCAAAGCGCGCGGGGTTCGACCTCAAGCCCGATGAGAAACAGCATCATGACGACGCCGAATTCGGCGAAATGCTGAAGTTCCACGGTTTCATGGCCGCCGACGAAGCCAAAGATCGGGCCGATCAGGATGCCCGCTGCGATATAGCCTAATACTGATCCCAACCCGAGGCGCGCCGCGATGGGCACGGCGATCACCGCTGCAGCGAGGAATATCGTGGCCTGAAAGAGAAAACCTTCCATGAGGGCGCCCCAATGCTCGGGCGTGTTCGGGGGAACATGCCTATCTTTAAACTACCGCATGTTTGGCGCGCTTCAAGGAAAGAGGAGTGAAATGGTCCGCAAATCAACGTGTTGGGGAGGGGATGCGAAATCTTTAAAAGATTTCGGACGCATTCTTTGAAAGAATGCGAGGGGTGGCCTTAGCTGCTGGGCATTTTCAGCACGACGGATTGACCGCGTTTGATGTAGCGCAATTCACCATCGCCGATGGCGGCAACCTGGCCGCCGTCCAACCGGTCGCCCACCTCTACTTTCTTGTAGCGCCCATTGGGCAGACGCACGAGCGCCCGGCGGTTGATGTCCGAGCCATAGACACCAATGAGGTTCACACGCCGCAATGAGATCTGGTTGCGTTCGGTCGCGGCGCGGGCAACGGACGCCGTGGTGGGGATGTCCACGGAAACGCGCTGTTCCACGCTGACTGGCTCAGAGGCGGCCGTTTCGCGGCTTTGTTCGACGAGTTGGGCAAAGTTTGCCGGACGCGTGCGGGGTTTGATAGAAGTCGCAACCGCCTCATCGGTGGCGTCGTCAAAGAGGTTGTCTTCACTTTGGGCAATCTCGGGGGAGATGCCCGCTTCAACCAGTGCCTGTTCCTGTTCGCTTTGCGGTCGCAGGCGGGGGCGGATGGTTTGCAGTTCATCAAGGGTGCGGCCGCCATTGCCCGCACGTTCAAAATTGTCCGACAGATCAGAGGGGCGGGCACGGGGGCGCAGGCCTGTTTCGTCGCTCACCACGGCGGGTTCGGGGGCAAGCGCCACTTCGACCACTTCGGGCTCCGCACGCTCAGGCGTGGCCGGCGGGATGAGCGGCGGCGGGCCGGTGAAGATCGTGATCAGGCGGTCGGGCGTGACTGTGCCGTCTGGCGTGGCCAGTACAAAGCCGCGCGCGTCGCGGGCGACATTATCGCTGCCCGGCGGCAAGGGATCGCCCGGGATCAACGGGCGCGGTGCGGGCAGCAGCCCGGCCACCTTCGGCAGCGCTACGGCATCAGAGAAATTCACCTCCGGGTCGAGCGAGGTTTGGTAGACATCCTCAAACTGGCCGTCCAAGGGCGCGCGGGTGACGGTTGGCGACATTTGCCAGATACCGGTTGCGGCGTAGCGGGCGCGGGCCTCATCGGGGGACAGCTCTTCAGAGATGGGTTCGTTGGGGCCGAGGGCGTTGAGGGTTTCGTCGGCCAGTTCTTCGGTATTGCCCTCGGGATCCTGCGGAAGGGCCGCAATTTCGGCCTCCGGTGTAACGGCCTCGGGTGCCTCAATCGCGGCGGGGTCATCGGCGAATTGAACGTCTTCTGGAGACCGGAAAAGGCTTGAAAGCCCGTCATCGAGGAAGATCGCAGCCCAGGCCGCGACGCCCACCAGGAAGAAAAGCAGACCTGCCGTGAGCGCCAGCGCCATGAAACGCGGATTGCTTTCCGTCGAGGCGTTATCGGGGTTGCGGGCCCCGAAGACCGTCATTCGCTGGCGTTCATCTTCGAACGCGCGCGCGGCCGTTTGTTCGGCGGCCGTCGGCGCGGGCTTGGCGCGCAGGTTGTTGGCAGCACCTGCCATGCTGGCTGCGGCGCCGCGGGATTTCGTGAGGCTTGCTTTGAGGCCGGATTTGAGACCTGATCCAAGGCCGGACCCGATCCCAGATCCGATTTTGGAACCCAGTTTGGCTTTGATATCGGCAGAAAGTGCAGCGCCTGAGGATTTTGCGGCAGCCTGTGCGCGCTCCGTCGCCGTTGGGCCGGGCGATGCCGGGTCTGTTTTTCGTTGGGACAAGAATGCGAGGCGCCCAGGGTGGTTGGAAGCCGGAGCTGCGGGGGCCGCGGTCGGGCGGATGGGGGTCTGGGGTGCTTTGGGCGGCGATGCAGGCGGGTCCACCACGGTCTTGAATGTGTCCGAACGGGCCTGTGCCACTGCGGCGAGGGCGTCCGGGCCGGGCTCGGGGGCCTTGGGGGCCGCATCCGCCGGGCGTGGCAGATCGGGGGCCGGGGCCGGGGGCGCTTTGGTCCCCGGTGGCGTCTCAGCGGGGGTGTCGGGTTTCGGGATATCGGAAGATGGTGCCGGGCTGAACCGGCCTTCGGGCAGTTTGGGGGCGTCCGGGGTTTGCGGTTCGGGGGCCTTTCGTGCCGAGGCAAAAGACATGGTCGGCGGGCTGACCGCCGGTTTTGGTGCCACCTCTTCTGGTGCTTTCGGCGCGGTTGGTTCAGATGCCGGGTCGTCGCTTGTGACGGGCTTTGGCGCCTCCTGTTTCGGTTCCTCTGATGCCTTTCGGGCGGATTGGAAACCGGCGACAGGCGCTGCATCCGCTTGCGGCTCAGGTTCTGGCGCAGGCTCTGGTTCAGGTTGAGGTTCAATTTCAGGTACCGGCACTGCGGCCTTGCCAACGACCTTAACGGCACCTTCATCGCGGTCCACGCTGTCGCCGGGGGCGAGCACGTCGCCTGCATGGACGGTTTCGCCGAAAAACGGCTCGCCCTCAAATGCGCCGTCAGCCGGGATTGCCACGAAAGACAGCGGGCTGAAGCCGTGGTCGACGGCAAAGCTTTCGGCCTCGGTCAGGGTTTCGATGGCCACGGCCGCGACGCAGACATCACCGCCCGTCATGGACCAGTCATAGGCCAGTTCGGACACATGATACGGCGTGGCACCATTCAGCGTGCTGCGCACCTGTGCTTCCAGGATGTCGATGTCGCGACTGTCACTTTCAAAGTGCAGGTAGCGGATCTGTTGATTTGGGATCACCAGTTTGGTCGTAATGGCGCCTGTCTCAAGTGTTCTGGCCTTGCCCAGAAGCGCCTTCAATGCCGCCGCCAGATCCGGATCGTTCAGGGGCACATCGCCCACCGACAGCCACCCACCTTCGGACCGGTGCAACAGACCGATCCCGTCAAAGGAAAGCGTAAGGGCGAAATTCGGTTTCATTGTCAGAACTTACAGACAGATTACAAATCACGTTGATGTCGTGTCGCCCGGGCAGACCTTTGTTTCGTAATGGGCAGACTGAAGGATTTTACATGACCTGTCCGCCAAGGCAAAGCAAAAGCCCCCCAGAAATATAGGTCTGGGGGGCGATAAATGCACTGAATTGTGGAGGATTTATCAGGCGTTTGCCTTTTTGAGGGCCTGATCGAGATCGGCGATGATGTCATCGGCGTCTTCAATCCCGATAGAGATTCGCACCACATTGGGCGCAGCACCCGCTGCTGTCTGCTGTTCTGCGGTCAGCTGTCGGTGGGTGGTGGAGGCCGAATGGATCACCAGTGACCGGGTGTCGCCCAGATTTGCGACATGGCTGAACAGCTCCAGATTGTCGACCAGTTTGACGCAGCCCTCATAGCCTGCCTTGAGCGCCACAGTGAACAAGCTGCCCGCACCCCTGGGGCAGATTTTCTTGACCCGTTTGTTGTAGGGCGACGATTTGAGGCCGGCGTAGGTCACGGATTCGACCGCGTCATGAGTTTCCAGCCAATTGGCGACGGTCTCGGCGTTTTCAACATGCTTTTGCATGCGTAAGGAAAGCGTTTCGATGCCCATCAACGTGTAATGCGCGGCCTGCGGGTTCAGTGTCATGCCGAGGTCGCGCAGGCCGATGGCGATGCCGTGGAAGGTGAAGGCGAGCGGGCCGAAGGTTTCGTGGAACTTGAGGCCATGATAGGCGGGCTCGGGTTCGCTGAGTGACGGGAACTTGTCGGAGGCTGACCAGTCGAACGTGCCGCTGTCCACCACGATGCCGCCGGTGACCGTGCCATTGCCGGTGAGGAATTTGGTCATGGAATGGACGACCAGTGTGGCGCCGTGTTCGATGGGGCGGCACAGATATGGCGTGGCCGAGGTGTTATCGACGATCATCGGCAGACCCGCTGCATCGGCCACTTTGGCGACGGCATCGAGATCTGTGATGTAGCCGCCGGGGTTGGCGATGGATTCGCAGAAGACGGCGCGGGTATCTTCATCGATCGCAGCTTTGATGGCGTCCAGATCGTCGAAATCAACGAATTTCGCGGACCAGCCAAAGCGGGTGATGGTCTGGCTGAACTGCGTGATGGATCCGCCGTAAAGCCTTGTGGAGACAACAACATTCTTGCCCGGACCCATGATCGGGAACAGCGCCATGATCTGGGCTGCGTGACCCGATGAACAGCAGACAGCGCCTGCGCCGCCTTCCAGCGTGGCCACGCGTTCCTGCAGGACGGCGACGGTGGGGTTTGTCAGGCGGGAGTAGATGAAGCCCACTTCCTGCAGGTTGAAAAGCGCCGCTGCATGTTCCGAGTCCCGGAACACGTAAGCCGTGGATTGGTAGATCGGCGTGTTGCGCGCGCCGGTGGCGGGGTCGGGTCGGGCACCTGCGTGGATTTGCAGCGTGTCGAAGCCAAATTCGTGGATGCGGTCGGTGTCTTTGGCCATGCTGGGGTCTCCCTTTCGATGTCTAAGCCATGGGTTAGGCCAATCGCCTGCGAAGAACAACCGACGTTTGGGGCATGTGCCGAGCGAGACTGGCCGTCAGGGCGGTCGAGCCGCGTGTTCAGCGCATCCAGAACCCGTTGCGCTTGATCGTGTTGCGAATGGCCTGTTCTTTGCGCGGCAGATTATCCCGGTCAAACAGCGCGCGGGTTTTAGCGCCCCGTCCGTGATAGATCATGAACTTCACAGGATCGTATTTCTTCAACACTTTCTTAACCCAGTTGGGGGTGGGCGCGGCTTCCAGCGCGGGCACCACCCCGGCGCGTGGGGGGGGGGGAAACACCGGGCAAAAAAAGGAGTG
>JBCCNB010000040.1:0-32234 GCA_039026055.1 Pseudomonadota bacterium
AACAGCCGCAAATTGCTCAACCACGGCATGACCCGCGCGCGGGAAGTTCTGGCCACAGCCGGCGCGCGTCGCAGCTTCGTCTTCGGGCCCGTACGGAATACCGGCTGGCACATCATGGGCACGGCGCGCATGGGAAAGGACCCTGCGACTTCCGTTGTCGACCCGAGAGGGGCCTGCCATGATGTCAAAGGGCTCTCTATCGCCGATGGCAGCCTCTTTGTCACCGGGGGCTGCGTGAACATGGCCAATACGGCTCAGGCCATGGCGCTATACATCGCGGACCAGACCGCGGAGATCTTACACCATGACACTTGATCAACTGCTCGATGCCATGTTCCCCGCAGACCCCGCACGTGGCTACCCGTGTTTTTCCGAACTGAAATTGGACACGTCCAGTTGGCTCGACGCGACGAGCCGCAACACGCTTGAGGCATTGCTAGCTCAAGACGGGTCAGAAAAAGAAGACGTCAACGACAAGCTAAAGCTTTTGCAATCCCACGCCCCCGAAGCCGTGAAATCCTTCACCTCGGCTGCCATTATCACCTATTTCTCCGCGCCGGAGGTGGTCAGGCTGCTTTCCGGTGAAACCCCTCGCCACCCAAGGGAAGAGATTGATCCTGACCTGCTGGCGCCGGTCCTGACCCATAACCGAGGAGCGCTGAACCCATGACACGTAAAATCGTCGCCGTCACCGGCGCGAACCGGGGGATCGGATTGGCAATCGCGAAAGCACTGCATTCCGAAGGCTATGCCATCGCTGCCATGGTGCGGTCTTCCTCTGACGAACTTGACGCCCTGATAGACGGCGACGAGGCAAGCGCGCAGTTTGATCTTGATCTCAGCGATGCGGTTACTGTGGCCGAAACCACCAAAACCATGCTCAAATGGGCACGCACGTTGCACGGACTGGTCAATTGTGCCGGGACCGCTTCAGGCGGGCTTTTCACCATGACCAGCGCCGATGATCTGCGCGCCATGTTTGAGGTGAACGTGGTCAACCAAGTCCAAATCATGCAACTGGCCGCACGCAAGATGATCCGCGCCAAAGCGGGCTCTATCGTCAACATCGCCTCCACTGCTGGGCTTCTGTCGGACCCTGGCACACTCAGCTACGGGGCGTCCAAAGCTGCACTGATCCACGCCACCCGCGTCGCGGCGGCAGAGCTTGGCCCCTATAACATCCGCGCAAACGCAATCGCACCCGCCGTTGTGGACACCGACATGGCTGCGCAAATGGACGACGCGGCCCGCGAAAAATTGGAGGCTCGCTCCGCCCTGCCCGGCCCGACAGCGCCCGAAGACGTGGCGGGGCTCGTATCCTACCTTATGTCCGACGCTTCCCGGAAACTCACCGGTCAGGTTATCCGCCTAGATCGCGGCATGCCTTTCTGACATCTCAAAGGCGCACACCAAATGCCCAATTTCGAACTTTCTGAATATCACGCCCGCCAGGCCAAGGCGAAAGACGCGCTGCAAGACGCAGGCCTTGACGCCATGTTGCTCTTTGCGCCCGAAAGCCATTACTGGCTGACAGGCTATGACACGTTCGGTTTTGCCATGTTCCAATGCATGGTGATGACGGCAAAGGGTGACATCCAACTGCTCACGCGCATGCCCGATCTTCGGCAGGCGCAGCTGACCTCTATGCTGTCTAATGACCAGATCCACGTCTGGCCGCAATACGAAGGATCCAACCCCGCGACACATCTGGCGAATATGTTGGCCGATATGGGGCTTAGGGGTGCGCGGTTGGGGTTCGAATCCAACACGGCGGGTCTGACGGACCATAACGGTCAGTTGCTGCGCGCAGCACTTCCAGGGCTTGAGGATCACTCTGACCTTTTCCGCGCCTTGCGCCGTGTCAAATCTCCCGCCGAGATCGACATGCACCGCAAGGCCGCGAAGCTGTCGGATGACGCGATGGATGCGGGTCTCGCCAAAACCCGCGCGGGCGCGTTTGAGGGCGACATTCTGGCGGCCATGCAAGGCGCGGTGTTCGAAGGCGGCGGGGATTACGCGGGCAACGAGTTCATCCTGGGCTCCGGCCCTGGCGCGCTGCTGTGCCGATATTATTCCGGGCGTCGGCATCTGGAAACCCAGGATCAGATGACATGGGAGTGGGCTGGCGCCTATGCCCGATATCACGCCGCCATGATGCGCACGGTGGTGATTGGCACGCCATCTGACGCACACAAAACCATGCATGCAGCCTCCGTCGAGGCGCTCGAGGCCTGCGAGGCCGCGATCAAACCGGGCCACCCGATGGGCGAGGTCTACACAGCCCACGCAAAAGTCTTCGACAAACACGGGCTGAATGAGGCGCGCATGCAGGCCTGCGGCTACGCCATGGGCGCGGTCTATAATCCCATCTGGGTGGAATTCCCGATGTTCTACGAAGGCAATCCACTGATCATGCAGGCAGGGCAGGTTTTCTTCCTCCACATGATCTTGATGGACAGCGACACCGGCCTTGCCATGTGTACAGGCCATTCGGTTCTGGTGACAGAAACCGGGGTGGAACGTCTATCCCGCCGGCCTTTGGATTTGCTTGTCAGATAGCCGAAATCTTAGAAAGATTTCGGTCGCATTCTTTTGAAGAATGCGCGCCAACGCTGGTAGCAGAAAATAAATTTTCTGGGACATCGCGCGGCTTGCCACGGTCGCAATCCAAACCCATATCTGTCCCATGTTTAAAATTCTGCCTCTTCTCCTGATCGTGGGTTACGGCCTCGTGATGTACCGCTTCTCTGTTTGGCGGACGCAGAAGGAATTGGATCAGCAATCCACGGAACTGGCTGATCCGCGGCTAGGGGCGATGATGAAGAAGATGGCGCACGCGCTCGATTTGCCGCGCATCCGTGTGCATATCTATGAGATTGACCCAGTAAATGGCCTTGCCTCCCCAGACGGGCGTATATTTATCACGCGCGGGTTTTATCGCAAATTCCAGAATGGTGAAGTGAGCGCAGAGGAGATGGCCTCCGTCATAGCCCATGAACTGGGTCACGTGGCCCTCGGTCATGCACGCAAGCGGATGATCGACTTTTCCGGCCAAAATGCATTGCGCACCGCGCTGGCCATGATCCTGTCTCGGTTCCTGCCGGGCATTGGCGTCTTCATTGCCAATGGGCTCACGTCCCTTCTGGCCGCGCGGATGTCACGCGGTGATGAATATGAGGCCGATGAATATGCCGCCGCACTTTTGATCAAAGCGGGCATCGGCACGGGGCCACAGAAAGCGCTGTTTGAAAAGCTTGAGGCGCTCACGCAATCGCGCGGCGGGGCGGTACCGGCGTGGCTGATGAGCCACCCAAAAACGTCCGAGCGCATCGCGGCGATTGAAAAACTGGAGGCCCGCTGGGGGCCCGAGCGAATGCCGAGCTCCTGACCGCTCTTCATTGCTCAGAACGCGACCTCTGGCACAAGCACGAGCCTTGCGTTAAACCCCGCCAACATCCATTCCAAGGAACAGCCAAATGGCCCGCCATCTGATCACGTCTGCGATTCCTTACATCAACGGCATCAAGCATCTAGGCAATCTGGTCGGAAGCCAGCTTCCCGCCGATCTATACGCCCGATACCTGCGCGCGCGCGGCCATGAGGTGATGTTTCTGTGCGCCACGGATGAGCACGGCACACCCGCCGAATTGGCCGCCGCAAAAGCGGACAAACCTGTGGCAGAATACTGCGCTGAGATGTGGCAGGTGCAAAAGGATCTGTCTGACGGATTCCGGCTGAGCTTTGATCATTTCGGCCGCTCGTCCAGCCCGCAAAACCACGCGCTGACCCAGCATTTCGCTGGGAAACTGGCCGAGGCTGGCCTGATCACCGAAGTGGACGAGGAACAGTTCTATTCAAACACCGACGGCCGCTTTCTGCCCGACCGTTACGTTGAGGGCACGTGCCCGGTGTCGGACTGTGACTACGACAAAGCACGCGGCGACCAGTGCGAAGAATGCACCAAGCCGCTCGATCCCACCGATCTGATCAACCCGCGTTCTGCCATCTCAGGTTCCACCGATCTGGAGCTACGCAAAACCCGTCATCTTTACCTGCGCCAATCGGCGCTGCGCGAACAGCTGCGCGACTGGATCGACAGCAAGACAGACTGGCCCATCCTGACCACGTCCATTGCCAAGAAATGGCTCAACGACGGCGATGGTTTGCAGGACCGGGGCATCACCCGTGACCTCGATTGGGGCATCCAAGTCAAACGCGGTGGAGAAGACTGGCCTGGTATGGAAGGCAAGGTTTTTTACGTCTGGTTCGACGCGCCGATTGAATACATCGCCTGCGCGGGCGAATGGGCAGAGGCCACCGGGCGCGACGCATCTGAATGGGAACGCTGGTGGCGCACCGACAAGGGCGCGGATGACGTAACCTACACCCAGTTTATGGGCAAGGATAACGTCCCCTTCCATACGCTCAGCTTCCCCGCCACGATCCTCGGCTCAGGCGAGCCTTGGAAGCTGGTCGATTACATCAAGAGCTTCAACTACCTCAACTACGATGGCGGGCAGTTTTCGACGAGCCAAGGCCGCGGCGTCTTCATGGACCAAGCACTCAGCATCTTGCCCGCTGATTACTGGCGCTGGTGGCTGCTGTCTCATGTGCCGGAAAATTCTGACAGCGAATTCACCTGGGAAAATTTCCAAACTTCAGTGAACAAAGACCTCGCAGATGTGCTGGGCAATTTCGTCTCCCGCGTCACAAAATTCTGCCGCTCGAAGTTTGGGGAAGAGGTGCCATCTGGGGGCACAAACGGTCCTCGCGAAGAGGCGCTGATCACTGAGCTCACCACGCGCATCCGCGCCTTCGAAGGCCATATGGACGCGATCGAGTTGCGCAAAGCAAGCCAGGAGTTGCGCGCGATCTGGGTCGCGGGCAACGAATACCTGCAAGAGGCGGCACCCTGGTCCACCTTCAAAGAAAATCCCGAACAGGCCGCCGCGCAAATCCGTCTGGCGCTCAACCTCATCCGCCTCCACGCGGTGCTGTCGGCATCCTTCATTCCAGACGCGGCGGCACGGATGCTGTCGGCGATGAACACCCTGGATATGAGCTGGCCCGATGACGTGGCCGAGGCACTCTCCGCTCTGCCGGAAGGTCATGAATTTTCCGTGCCGGATGTGCTTTTTGCAAAAATCTCCGATGAAGATCGCGAGGATTGGGAGCATCGGTTCGCGGGCATCCGCGGCCTGACACCGCCTGCGTAATGAAACAGGTCCTGCTGATACGAAAAGACCTGAAAATGCGCCGCGGCAAGGAGATCGCACAAGGCGCCCATGCTTCTATGAAAGCCACGTTGGAAAACATGGACGACCCGCGCGTGAAAACCTGGCTGAGCGGGGCTTTTGCCAAAATCGCGCTGGCGGTGGAGAGCGAAGAGGAACTTTTGGACCTTTATGAGAAAGCGAAAGCCAAGAAGTTGGTCGCGGCGCTGATTACCGACAGCGGCAAGACAGAGTTCAATGGTGTGCCCACCAACACCGTGGTCGCTATCGGCCCTGACGCGCCGGAAGTTATTGACGCGATCACAGGGCATCTCAAGTTAAGGTAGCGATATGCACGCTCTTGCACCCTCAAGAACTGCCTAGCGAGAATAAAAAACGGGCCGCAAAATGCGGCCCGCTTGATCGTCTCGAAGGTGGCTTTAGAAGAACCCCATGGGGTTCTCGTCATAGCTCACCAGCAGGTTCTTGGTGTTGCGGTAATGATCCAGCATCATCTTGTGGTTCTCACGCCCGATGCCGGACTTCTTGTAACCACCAAAGGCCGCATGCGCCGGATAATGGTGGTAGCAGTTCGTCCACACACGCCCCGCTTCAATCGCGCGGCCCATCCGGAACGCGACATTGCCGTTGCGCGTCCAGACACCTGCGCCCAGTCCATAGGTCGTGTCATTGGCAATGCGGATCGCCTCTTCTTCGTCCTTGAACGTGGTCACCGACAGAACCGGGCCAAAGATCTCTTCTTGGAAAATCCGCATCGAGTTCTCACCCCGGAACACTGTTGGCTGGATGTAATAGCCATCGCCCAGACCCTCGCCCAGATTGGCCACATCACCGCCCGTGAGCACCTTGGCACCTTCCTGCTTGCCGAGCTTCAGATAACCGGTGATCTTCTCCATCTGCTCGGTGGAGGCCTGACCGCCCACCATCGTATCCATCTGAAGCGGGTTGCCTTGCACGATCTTCTGCACGCGAGCCACGGCCTTTTCGAGGAACGCATCCGCAATGCTTTCATGCACCAACGCGCGGGACGGGCAGGTGCAAACCTCGCCTTGGTTCAGCGCGAACATGGCAAAACCTTCAAGGCACTTGTCGAGGAACGCATCATCTTCGTCCATCACATCGGCAAAGAAGACGTTGGGGGATTTCCCGCCCAGTTCCAGCGTCACCGGGATCAGGTTTTCGGCCGCCGCCCGCATGATGATCTGACCTGTGGTCGTCTCACCCGTGAACGCAAGCTTGGCAATCCGTGTTGAGGTGGACAGCGCGGCACCAGCCTCTTCCCCGAAGCCATTGACGACATTGACCACACCAGCTGGGATGATATCGGCCAGCAGTTCCATCAGAACCATGATCGACGCAGGCGTCTGTTCAGCCGGTTTCAACACCACGGCATTGCCCGCTGCCAGCGCCGGTGCCAGCTTCCACACGGCCATCAGGATCGGGAAGTTCCACGGAATGATCTGTCCCACAACGCCCAGCGGCTCATGGAAGTGATAGGCGTAGGTCTGATTGTCGATCTCCGCGATCGACCCTTCATCGGCCCGGATCACACCGCCAAAGTACCGGAAGTGATCAATTGCCAGCGCCAGGTCGGCATTCACCGACTCGCGGATGGGCTTGCCATTGTCCAGCGTTTCCGCCACCGCCAGCGTCATCAGGTTTTGTTCAATAACATCGGCAATCCGGAACAGCATGGTCGACCGTTCGGCCAGCGACGTCTTACCAAAGGCAGGCGCCGCAGCATGGGCGGCATCGAGGGCGGCCTCGATATCATCGGCGTTCGACCGCGCCACTTCACAAATCCCCTCCCCGGTGATCGGTGTCACGTTCTCAAACCATTTCCCGGATTTCGGATCGACAAATTCACCGTTTATAAAGTTGCCATAACGGGCTTTGTAGGGAAATTCGACGTCCAGATGGCTGGTGTCGAGGGCCGCACTGGGGCCACTGGTACTGGTATGAATGTTCATATTTTTCCTCCCATGGAACATTTTTCGCACCCCGCAAACGGGGCGTCAGCGTTACGCTTGCAAAAGATCTGGATGCTGGCGCATCGATATCATTGCATGGAATTAAAGATTCGCAAAATCACGCTAAACGTGTGCTGCAGGAAGGCAAAAAAGCGCACGGGCCTAGACGCTCAATTCCGGCGGCATGTGCCCGAAAAAGGCACATCGGAGGAATTGGTACCCGCGGCCGGACTCGAACCGGCACGGCTTTTCAGCCTAAGGATTTTAAGTCCTCTGTGTCTACCATTCCACCACGCGGGCCCGTGAACAGAATGCCGGCACCATATCGGCAATCGCGCCCGTGTAAACGCAGCAAACCCCAGCCGCGCCGTTCTTTTTGCTAAAAATATCGCGCCAAAGGCATTAGGATTCTGGCGATCCCTAAAGCTCTTGCTCCTGCGCTTCGAGCGAAGGCAAAAGCGCCCGCTCTGACAGCCAAGGGTTCATCTCCAGTGCCCGGCGCAGCACCAAAGCCGCCTCACCGTTGCGCTGCAAGGCCGCCAACGTCAGCGCCTGACCCGTCAGCGCTGCAATATGACGAGGGTTCATCTCCAACGTCCGATCAAGATCTGGCAATGCCGCCTCGTAGTCTTGCCGCAGGAAATTTACAAAAGCCCTCTGGTTATACCCTTCCGCATAATCGGGGCAGTATTCCACCAACGCGTTCAAAGCATCCAGCGCGCCCGAGTAATCAAAAGATGCCCGCCTGCTCATACCCTCATCCAGCAAGTCCTGCGCCCGCGCATCCGGCGCATCCGCCCAGAACTTCCAAAGATCCACGGACAATTCCTGCGCCTCCAGCTCATTATCCGCCTGCCCCACACTCTCAATCAGCGCGTTCAACTCTGTCGAATGATCAGGTGCTGCGGGACAGGTTTCCGCAAAAACAGGGGTTGCGACAAAAAGGGCGAAGGCGGGCAGGTAGGCAAGCTTTGACATAGTAGAAAACATGGCCCACGCGCCGCCCAAATCAAATCACTTCCGGCGAGACGGTTTCCTTCACTGACTGCATCGCCACATAGGTCGATGTATTCGCCACATGCGGCAGCGTCGACAGTTCTTCGGCCAGCACGCGACGATACTCTGTCATGCTTTGCGTGCGGATCTTCAGAAGGTAGTCGAAATTGCCGGCAATCATATGACATTGCTCAATCTCTGGCACCTTCAGGACAGCCGCATTGAATGCCGCCAGCGCCGCCTCGCGGGTGTCCTGAAGGCGCACCTCCACGAAGCTCACATGGTCCTGCCCGAGGCGAATGGGATCAATCTGCGCGCGGTACCCGGTGATCACACCGCTCGCTTCCAACCGTTTCAGCCGCGCCTGTGTCGGCGATTTCGACAGCCCCACTTTTCGTGCCAGATCGGTCACCGAAATCCGTCCGTCGCCCGCCACCGCCGACAGGATTGCACGGTCAAACCTATCCAAGTCCATTTGATCAGTCTTTCGACCCATTTCCACTCATTCGCATCATGTAATACTGATTTTCGGGAAATTTATCACATCAGACCATGATATCATAGGTCAATTCACTGAATTAAGGACTGCGCCCATGCCTTATGATCCTGACACGCGCCATGCCATCGACCTCGCCACCTACGCAGACGAAGCAGAGGTCGTAGCGCGACTCAGGGATCGCGCCGCCCTGACCCCTGATGACCGCGCGCGCATTTCGGCTCGCGGTGCAGAGCTTGTCCGCGCCATCCGCCACGGCTCCGACCCAGGGCTAATGGAAGTTTTCCTCGCAGAATACGGCCTGTCCACCGACGAAGGCGTGGCGCTCATGTGCCTGGCTGAGGCGCTGCTCCGCGTGCCAGATGCCGAAACCATCGACACTTTGATCGAGGACAAAATTGCACCCTCTGATTGGGGCAAGCATCTGGGTCACTCCACCTCCCCTCTCGTCAACGCATCGACCTGGGGTTTGATGCTGACAGGCAAAGTACTCTCTGATGAACAGAACCCGGGCTCAATGGGCCCTGTGGGACATCTGCGCGCCGCCATCCGCCGTTTGGGGGAGCCTGTGATCCGCACCGCCGTCGGCCGCGCGATGAAGGAAATGGGCCGTCAGTTTGTCCTCGGTGAAACCATCGACGCCGCCATGGACCGCGCGGCCGGGATGGAAGCTAAGGGCTACACCTATTCCTACGATATGCTGGGGGAGGCCGCCCGAACCGAGGAAGACGCCATCCGCTACCATCTGGCCTATTCTCGTGCGATCACTGCGATCTCCTCTGCCTGTACGCAAAAGGACATCCGCCAGAACCCCGGCATTTCCGTCAAACTCTCCGCGCTCCATCCGCGCTATGAAGTTGCCCAACGGGATCAAGTAATGGACGTCCTTATGCCGCGCCTCCGCTCTCTGGCGCTTCTCGCGAAATCTGCAGGCATGGGCCTCAACATCGACGCCGAAGAGGCCGACCGCCTGTCTTTGTCACTTGACGTGATCGAGGCCGCCCTGTCCGAGCCCGCCCTCAAAGGCTGGGACGGGTTCGGCGTGGTGGTGCAAGCCTACGGCCAGCGCGCGAGCCTTGTCATCGACCACCTCTATGACATGGCCACGCGGCTCGACCGCAAGATCATGGTGCGGCTCGTGAAAGGCGCCTATTGGGATACGGAGATCAAACGCGCCCAGGTTGAAGGGATGGATGGCTTCCCCGTCTTCACCACCAAGGCCGCAACCGATGTGAGCTACATCGCCAATGCCCGCACCCTCCTGGGCATGACTGACCGCATCTATCCCCAATTCGCCACCCACAACGCCCACACCGTCGCGGCAATCCTCGATATGGCAGACGACGAAGAAACATATGAATTCCAACGCCTGCACGGCATGGGTGAGGCGCTGCACAACATCGTCATGGACCGCGAAGGCACCCGCTGTCGCATCTATGCGCCCGTTGGCGCGCATCGCGACCTGCTGGCCTATCTGGTCCGGCGGCTTTTGGAAAACGGCGCCAATTCCAGTTTCGTCAATCAGATCGTCGATGAAGATGTGCCGCCCGAAGTCGTCGCCCGTGATCCCTTCGACGCGCTGGAAGATGCCGCCAAGCCGCTGCCTAAAGGCACAGACCTTTTCGCCCCGGAACGCCCCAATTCAAAAGGTTTCGACCTGCATCACACGCCAACGCTCGCTCGCGTTGAGCAGGCTCGCTCACCCTTCGCGCAAGCCACATGGACCGCCGCACCGCTTCTTGCGGGCAAGGCAAAACCCGCCTCACACGGGTCCGTCATGAACCCGGCTGACCCCTCCGACAGCCCAGGCTCTGTGACCCCGGCGAGCCCTGCTGACATTGAAACTGCGCTCTCCAAAGGCAAGCCATGGCAAGCCAGTGCAGAAAAGCGCGGTCAAATCCTCGCCCACGCCGCCGATCTCTATGAGGAAAATTTTGGCGAAATTTTTGCCCTCCTCGCCCGCGAAGCCGGAAAGACGCAAATGGACGCCGTGGCCGAACTTCGCGAGGCGGTGGATTTCCTCCGCTACTACGGCGCCAATGCGCCCTGCGACGCGCCGGTTGGCACTTTCACCTGCATCAGCCCATGGAACTTTCCTCTGGCCATCTTCTCTGGGCAGATCAGCGCAGCGCTGGCCGCTGGCAATGCCGTGCTGGCCAAACCCGCCGAACAAACACCGCTTATTGCGCACCTTGCCGTCAGCCTGCTGCACAAGGCAGGCGTGCCCAAAACCGCACTGCAATTGCTGCCCGGCGCAGGTGATGTTGGCGCGGCGCTCACCTCTGACCCGCGCGTTGACGGCGTGGCCTTTACCGGATCGACTGAGACCGCCCTCAAGATCCGCGCCACCATGGCCGATCACCTCGCCCCCGGCGCGCCTTTAATCGCCGAAACGGGTGGCCTCAACGCCATGATCGTCGACAGCACCGCGCTGCCCGAACAAGCCGTGCAGGCTATCGTGGAATCCGCTTTCCAATCCGCAGGTCAACGCTGCTCGGCCCTACGATGCCTGTATGTTCAGGAAGATATTGCCGACGGCCTAGTAGATATGCTCTGCGGCGCAATGGACGCCCTGCGGATGGATACGCCTTGGCACCTGCACACCGATGTGGGGCCCGTCATTGACGAAGAGGCCCGGTCGGGTATCACCGCCCATATCCAAACCGCCCGGGCCGAGGGCCGTCTGATGCACGAAATCAAGACGCCCAACTCAGGTTGCTTTGTTGCCCCGACCCTGATCCGCGTGAACGGCATCGGCGATTTGAGCCGTGAAATTTTCGGCCCCGTCTTGCATGTGGCGACCTTCGCTGCCGACGAAATGGACAGTGTCATCGACGCCATCAACGCCACCGGATACGGTCTCACCTTCGGCCTGATGACCCGCATCGATGACCGGGTGCAGCACGTGTCGGACCGCATCGGTGCAGGCAATATATACATCAACCGCAACCAGATCGGCGCAATCGTCGGCAGCCAGCCTTTCGGCGGCGAGGGCCTTTCCGGCACTGGCCCGAAAGCGGGCGGGCCACACTATCTTTCGCGCTTCAGCCGAGAAGACGTACCGCTCTCCAGCACCAGCTGGGGCAACCCCACGACTTTGATACTTTCCAAAACATTGAGTCACGCGCCAGGCCCGAAGGCTCCGCGCGACATAGTTTTGCCAGGTCCCACGGGGGAATCAAATCGGCTGTCAGTGCAGTCCCGTGCGCCGGTTCTCTGCCTCGGGCCGGGCCAAGAGGCAGCAAGCGCCCAAGCCCAGGCGATCATCGATTTAGGCGGTCGTGCAGTGGAATTGGACGGGTCAGTCAGCGCGTCCGAGTTGGAAACACTGGACGGTTTCGCGGGGGCCATCTGGTGGGGCGATGAAGACACAGCGCGCGCCTACGCCTTGGCACTTTCCCGCCGCAATGGCCCTATTCTGCCACTGATCACCGGTGCGCCTGTTCTGGGTCATGCCTGCTTTGAGCGCCATGTGTGCGTGGATACAACAGCAGCGGGTGGAAACGCGGCCCTGCTCGGTGGCGCGGCCTGAAAATTGCAGGGCAGCGAAATCTTTCAAAGATTTCGATCGCATTCTTTCAAAGAATGCGCGCCAACGCTGGCAGGCATTTTCTTGACAGAAAATGCCGCTCCTCACCCCCGCCGGATATCAGCGCCAAGGTCGCCCATCAGCCGCTCGAAAATCGGGAAGGACGTGGCAATCGGCCCGCCATCATCCAGCGTGATCGGCTTTTTGCTGGCAAGCCCCAGCACCATGAAGGACATGGCAATCCGGTGATCCAGATACGTCTCAACCGTCACACCGCCGGTCACGCCGCCATGGCCCAAACCGTCCACGGCCCACCAATCCTCACCTTCCTCAACATTCACTCCGCAAGCGCGTAGCCCCCGTGCCATCGCATCAATCCGATCAGATTCCTTGACCCGCAACTCCTTCACGCCGGGCATGTCCGTCCGCCCTTCGGCGCAGGCCGCCACAACCGACAATACAGGGTATTCATCAATCATGCTCGCCGCGCGTTCCGGCGGCACGCGGATGCCCTTCAGATCAGGCGAAAACTTCGCGCGCAAATCTGCGACCGGCTCGCCCCCCTCTTCGCGCTCATTTTCATAAGTAAGGTCCGCCCCCATCTCCCGCAGCGTCGTGAAAAGCCCCGACCGCGTGGGATTGAGCCCGATATTCGGCACCACCACATCGGAGCCTTCCGTGATGATCGCTGCGCAAACTGGGAAGGCCGCCGAACTGGGATCCCGCGGCACCGCGATGGTCTGCGGTATCAGTTCGGGCTGACCCTTCAACGTGATGATCCGTCCTTCATTCGTCACATCAGTCTCAATTTTGGCCCCAAACCCCGCCAGCATCCGCTCAGAATGATCCCGCGTCGCCTCTCGTTCAATGACCACGGTCTCACCGGGCGCATTGAGCCCCGCCAGAAGCACGGCTGATTTCACCTGCGCCGACGGCACCGGCACGTCGTAACGCACAGGCACCGGCATCTCCGCCCCCACAATCGTCATTGGCAAACGCCCACCTCGGCGCCCCACCGTGCGTGCACCAAAAAGGGCCAGCGGATCGGTCACCCGCGCCATGGGCCGTTTGTTGAGGCTGGCATCACCCGAAAAGGTCGCAGTGATCGGGCAGGTCGCCATTGCGCCCATGATCAGGCGCACACCAGTGCCGGAATTGCCGCAATCAATCACATGATCCGGTTCGGCAAAACCGCCCACGCCAACGCCGTGAATGTGCCAGGTCCCCGTATCCTCGTCCCGCGTCACCTCTGCACCGAAAGCCTGCATCGCCTTGGCCGTATCAAGCACGTCTTCGCCCTCCAGCAGCCCAGTGACGCGGGTCTCGCCCACGCTCAGCGCGCCCAGGATCAAGGACCTATGCGAGATGGATTTGTCACCCGGAACATGGGCCTCTCCCTTCAGCCCCGTCGAGGCATGGGAAGACATTTTAATGGGGGCACCATGACCAGACATTTGGGCTTCCTTCAAGATTTCCAAAGTCTGATAGCGCGCGCATCACCGCGCGTCCATGCCGGCCCGCGCGATGGACATCGATCACCTCGAAAAACTCATGCCCGTTCGACCAGGACAGATCCAACGGAATACCCCGCACCAAAGGAACAGATGAGGCCGGTATCCCCTGGCACCATGTCGCCAGAGTATTTCGAAAACGCGATGATCGACCCCGCGGATGACGTGTTGGCATAGTCTTGCAGAATGTTTGGCTGCTCTTCGGGCTCAGGCACACGCCCCATCACCTTCTTGCCGATGAAATCATTCATCGTCTTGTTCGCCTGATGCAGCCAAAGCCGTTTGAGATCACCAGGCCCGCGCCCCTCATCCGCCATGTGGGCCGCGATATGAGCCGACACCAGCGGCAGCACCTCTTTGAACACCTTCCGGCCTTCCTGCACGAAAAGCATGTCGCGCCGGTCTTCCATATGCCCTTCACGGGTGCGGCGCAGATAACCATTGTTGTTGCGGATATTGTTAGAAAACTGGGTGGCGCAGCGGGTGGAATGGACAATGAAATGATCGCCTTTCGCGTCCTCGGCCCGTTCCAGCACCAATGCTGTGCAGACATCGCCGAAGATGAAATGACAATCGCGGTCGCGCCATTCCAGATGACCCGAACAAATCTCGGGGCTGACCACAATCGCACAACGCACCGATCCCGACCGGATCATGTCGGCAGCGGTCTGAATGCCAAAGGTGGCCGAAGAACAGGCCACATTCATATCAAACGCAAAGCCGCCTGCGCCCAGAAGTTGTTGAATTTCAATCGCAATCGCCGGATAGGCCCGTTCATGGTTCGACGCTGCACAGATCACCAGATCGACCTCACTCGCCTCCCGTCCTGCCGCAGCCAGCGCCTTGCCACAGGCATCCATTGCCATCTCTGCCATGATGCCCGGCTCGTCATCGCTGCGCGCAGGCAGCAAAGGATGCATGACCTCTGGATCCAAAACGCCGGATTTGTTCATCACATAGCGCTGCTCGATCCCTGACGCGCTGATGATGAATTCGGTCGAAGAATGCGCCTTGGCCTGCACCTTGCCTTCCGCGATCGCATCCGCGTGTTCGGCATTGAATGCATCCGCATAGGCGTTGAAAGTGGCGACCAATTCGTCATTGGTGACAATCTCTTGGGGTGTGAAAACCCCCGAACCGGTGATGGCGGGCTTGTGCATGGCGTGTCTCCTAAGTCGAAGCAATCGACACCTTTATCATGCGTGCGTCAAGCCGAACGCTACGGCGTTTTTCTGCACGGTGGGGAAATCCCCTGGGGTGATGTTTCGCACCACCATCCGCTAGTGCATCCGCGACCCCAGTGGCACCTCCTGGTCAGGCGAAAGCAAAACAATTCCGCCTTCCGCGTCCGACACGCCCAGCACCAAAATTTCCGACCGCACCGGCCCGATCTGACGCGGAGGGAAATTCACCACAGCCATCACCTGCCGCCCCACAATGCTTTGCACATCATAATGCGCAGTGATCTGGGCGGAGCTCTTTTTCTCGCCCAACTCTTCCCCGAAATCGACCCAAAGCTTTATCGCGGGCTTGCGGGCCTCGGGAAACGGTTCCGCCCGCACAACGCGACCCACACGAATGTCGACCTTCATGAAATCATCGAAATTTATCTCATCCGTCACGCTTCAACTCCTTCGATCTTTGAGTGGCCGCACCCACCGTTGCCTGCATCAGAGGTGGCAGCCCGGTAGTCTCATCCATCAACACCTTCAGCCCCGCCTGCGTGGTGCCATTCGGGCTGGTCACATTCACGCGCAACTGGGCCGGGCTCTCAACAGCTGCCTCTGCCAAGGCACCCGCACCTGCGACCGTCGCCTTGGCCAGCTGCATCGCCAGCTCCGCCGACAGACCCTGTGCTTCGCCCGCAGCGGCCAAGCATTCGATCATGTGAAATACGTAAGCCGGGCCAGAGCCGGAAACACCCGTCACGGCATCCATCTGGTCCTCATGATCCAGCCGCACGACCTGCCCAACGGCAGAAAGCAACATCTGCGCCATATCCAGGTCTTCGCCAGAAATCTGATCATTGCCGATAATCGCAGTGATCCCCTGTCCCACAGCGGCTGGCGTGTTGGGCATCGCCCGGATCACCTTCGCACCGTCACCGAACGCGGCTTCAAACGACGCAATTGACGTCCCCGCCGCCACAGACAAAAACACAGGGCCGTTCATCGCGGCAATCTGCGGCAAGGCATCGCCCATCATCTGTGGCTTCACGGCAATCAGCACGATCGCAGGGGCCTCTGGCAACGTCGCATTCACATGCACGCCGGTGCCCTTCACCCAATCAGAGGGCTTTGGATCAATCACCCAAACCGACCCCGGCGGCAGCCCCTCACTCAACCACCCTGCCAACATGGCCGAGCCCATCTTGCCACAACCCAGCAACACCAGCCCGTCCCGTGCGACCTGTTCCATGCTCATGTCGATCTCCCTGATCAGTCTTGCAAAATGTGGTAAGCCTGCCTGAGAACAGTTGCAACGGGGCATCCATGGATCTGACAAACGTCTTCGATGATGGGCGCCACCACCGCGCCAAGATCGGGTTCGTCCTGCTGGCCACCGAACAGACCATCGAAGAAGACATGTTCCGCCTTTGCCCACCCGGCGTAGGGCTGCACTTCACACGCGCCGCCATGCCCGACAGCATAACCATCGACACGTTTCTCGCTAACGCCGCCGACCTCGCCCCGGCTGCAGAACGTTTGCTACCAGATGGCAGCCTTGATGTGATTGCTTATGCCTGCACCTCGGGAAGCCTTGTGATCGGGGAGGATCGAGTGATGGCGGAACTTTCCAAAGGCGCGCCCGATGCCACGCCCACGACCCTGATCACCGGCGTCCTCGCCGCACTCGGTGCCTTTGATGCAAAGAAAGTCGCTGTGGCCACGCCCTATCTGGATGAAATCAACATGCGCGAAGCGGACTACTTGGAAGCGGCCGGTTTTGAGGTGACAAACATCCGTGGCCTGCAAATCGAAAAAGACAGCGACATTATCCGCGTCCGGCCAGATTTCATCGCCGATTTTGCCCGCGCCACGGACACGCCCGACTCTGATGCGCTTTTCATCAGTTGCGGTGCACTCAGAACCATCGACATGGTGGACCAATTGGAACAGGAACTGGGCAAACCCGTCATTTGTTCCAATCAGGCCATGATGTGGGACGTTTTGCGCAAATCCGGCATCCAAGACAGCATCCCGGGGTATGGCAGGCTCTTGCGCGAATTCTGAAAATGGGAGGAACGTCGGCGGGGACAAACCCCGCCTGAGGTCACTTATGCGCGACCGTAAGCCTCACAAATCGCCACATCCATCGCTTCAGAGGGATCGCGATCCCCCCAGACGCAAAGCTGGAACGCCGGGTAGAACCGCTCCGCGCTCAGCACCGCTGCATTGATCAGTGTGTCAATCTGCTCGGGGCTCACCCCTTGCGTGCCAGGCATCACCAGCCCGTAGCGGTAGACCATCAGCTTGGGGTCTTTCCAGTACGTGAACGACCCCGCCCAGCATTGATCATTGACCTCGTTGAGCATCTCATAAAGCGCAGGGTATTTGTGCTCCGGCGGCTCCATTTCGAAGGTACAGACCAGGCGCAATGTTTCATCATAATTCGACCAGGCCAGCGTGATGGAATAGGTCCGCCACTGGCCTTCCACGGCCATCGCGATCTGGTCATCGGCTATACGGTCAAAATCCCAATCGTGATGCTCGGCCAGATGTTCGACCATGTCGATGGGATGAAGGTCTTCTTGCAAAAACTGCTCGGAAAGTGCCATGCCGCCACCTCATTTCTATGTAGCGCCAAGGATTGGCAGTTCCTCAACACTTTGGTGCCTGCTCTAGGACGGGGGCGTCTCCCCTCTATCCATACTACATATGGTGGGGCCATTGATTCGCTCTGTAAAGCTATTTGTTGGGGATAACCGCAATAAGTTGTGGATGACTGGGTTTTGTCATCAAAATGAAGCGGTGTACCTTTCGCCTCTGGCCATAGACCGGCAACAAAATGATACATCGTCCAGTGCCAGAACGGAGCCGCCATGCGCATTGCCACCTCAACAGAACTGCAAGGGGCCAAGATCGCCATCATTCATGCAGCGTCGGTTCTGGTCTACTTGCGCGATGATCTGCCCCACATCCCCAACCCCAATCAATGGGACCTGCCGGGCGGGGTGCGCGAAGATGGCGAAACCGCGCTGGCCTGCGCGTTACGCGAAACCTGTGAAGAATTCGGCCTGCGCCTCCCCAGCGCCAACATCCGTCACGAGGCGATCTACACCGCAGCACCCGCCGGCAACCTGCCCCAACGTGAAGTGGCCTTTTTCGTGATTGATGTATCCGCCAAGACCATCAAGGACATCAAGTTCGGGGAGGAAGGTCAGAGATGGCAGATGATGCCCATCGATGCATTTCTGACCCACGCCAATGCTGTGCCCGAACTGCAAACAGCACTCAGGGCATATTGGATGGGTTAAAACGCCCGTTGCATCACTTCTTCTTGGAATTCTCCAGCTTTTCGATCCGCGCCAGAAGCTCTGCGTTTTCTTCGCGGGCCTTCTGGGCCATCGTGCGAACTGCGTCAAACTCCTCTCGCGTGACGAAATCGCGGTCGGCCAGCCAGCGATCCACCATGGATTTGAACGCAGTCTCCGCCTCTTCCCGTGCGCCTTGGGCCACGCCCATGGCGTTGGTCATCAACTGGCTGAGATCATCGAGAACTTTGTTACGGGTTTGCATGTTACGCGGCCTTTCAATAGCGACACCCCTTATATGGTGACACCCGCCGCGCGAGGCAAGCTTGACTTACCCGCACCCATCACCGCAAACAGGCGTCATGTTGGCCGCGATCCCTTTTCCTGACCTTTCGCCCGAGATCTTCACGATCTCGCTCTTTGGTTTCGACTTTGCCCTGCGGTGGTATGCGATGGCCTATATCGTGGGCTTCATCATTGGCTTCTTGGTGGTGCGGACCAGCATGAAGCAACCCACGCTTTGGCCAAATGACAAACCAATCCTGACAGTCGCACAGGTCGAAGACCTTCTGACATGGATCGTGGTAGGCGTGATTCTCGGCGGGCGTCTGGGTTACGTGATTTTCTATCAACCCGGTTACTACCTCGCCAATCCGCTGGAAATTCCGGCGGTCTGGACGGGTGGCATGTCCTTCCATGGCGGATTGGCGGGTGTGTCCATCGCATGCATCCTTTTCGCCCGCAAACATGGCGCGAACTGGGTGTCCCTGGCCGATATCCTATGCACTGTTTTTCCGATCGGCCTGCTTCTGGGCCGGCTCGCCAATTTCAACAATGCCGAACTGTGGGGACGGGCTACGGATGTCCCATGGGGCGTGATCTTTCCCGGGGACGCCGCACAATTCTGCCCTGGCATTGAGGGCCTCTGCGCACGCCACCCCTCTCAGCTTTACGAGGCAGCACTGGAGGGTCTGATCCTTGGCGCGGTGCTGCTCTACATGGTGTTCCGCTCCGGCGCGCTGAAACGCGTGGGGGCGGCGACGGGCGTATTTTTCATGGGTTATGGCCTGTCGCGCTTTGCTGTCGAATTCGTCCGCCAACCTGATGCGCATTTCGTAACGCCTGGCAACCCGCTCGGCCTCGTGCTGCATGCGGGCGGGGTCGGCCTAACCATGGGTCAACTCCTTTGTCTGCCGATGATCGCGCTTGGGGCGTACTGGCTGTGGCGGTCCGGCAAACACCCGCAACGGGCCGCCGCATGACGCTTGAGATCATAACCTCTGACGCGCTGGGCGGGCTGCGTCATGGGTTTTTTACCCGAAAGGGCGGCGTCTCCTCCGGTATCTTCGAGGGCTTGAATTGCGGTATTGGTTCCTCTGATCAGACGGAAGCTGTGCGCCTGAACCGCGCCCGGGTCGCAGACGCGATGGAGGTCGCGGAAGACACGCTCCATACCCTGCATCAAATCCATTCGGCAGACGTGATCACCGATGTGGACGTGATGAAAACCCGGCCCAAAGCCGACGCCATGGTCACCGATCAACCCGGTGTGGCGCTGGCCGTGCTGACCGCCGATTGCCAGCCGGTCCTGTTCGCCGACGCACAAGCGGGCGTCATCGGCGCGGCCCACGCCGGATGGAAGGGCGCGCAAATCGGGGTGCTGGAGGCCACGGTTACGGCGATGGAAAAGCTCGGCGCGAACGCCTCTCGCATCCACGCGGTGATCGGCCCCACTATCAGCCAGGCCGCTTATGAGGTCGGGCCAGAGTTTTTCGACAGTTTCACCGCAGACGCGCCCGAAAACGATCGTTTCTTCATCGATGGAAAGGGTGACCGCCTGCTCTTTGATCTGCCCGCCTATGGCCTGCACCGATTGAGTGCGGCGGGTGTGGGACATGCCGAATGGACGCACCATTGCACCTATGGTGACGCATCGCGATTTTTCTCCTACCGCCGTACCACGCATGCAGGTGAGGCCGACTACGGGCGACTGATTGCAGCGATCCGACTTTAGCCCCGATCCATCCTATTCTGTCCCAATTTTGGCCCAGATTGGACAGTTGCAAACCGATCTGAACGCAACAAGCACTTGTTTTTAAAATAATTTACCGCACCACCCGCCTCTTCCAAAAAAAGACGGCCCCTCTCAAAAATCGCAATCCGGCCCAACCATTGCCGCAAATCACCGCGATATTGAACGCATCAAAAGACGTGAGCCCCCATGGGGGTGTGAGCAGAGGAAAAGACTATGAAAACCCGTTGGATGAAAGCCGTTCTCGAAAACAGCACTCACCCGGCCCCGGTCATGCCATTTCACCGCAGTGTGCGGATGGCAGCACGCGTGGCACCGGTCGTTCGCACCGCAAAATTCGCCTGACGACCCGATTGATTTGATTCGTACCAATGCCGCATGCGCTCACATCCGGTGAGATGTGAAATGTGGCAGGACAAATGTTTTAGGGGCAACAGTCCTGTCGGTTAGTCGGACATTGTAAGGCCATATAGAACAGTGCAGCCCAAAATTTGACGCGCGCCGGTTTGGTATGGTGCAAGTTGCAAGAGCAACGAAGAATAACACGTCCGTCTGTTGTTGTCGGTGGGGCCGACGCGGTTGTGACAACCTGAGTAAGGTAACGCGACATGGTAGCCCCGTCTGACGCCGCATTTTTCACGGCGCCTCAAAAACTTCCCCATTCTCGTACTGAACAGGATGCCCCTGCACGCACGGCCCGCAAACCGCTGGCGATGCGCAAATATTCCATCATGACCCTGACCGCTGATGGGGGCGTGAAACGCTCTGATCAGATCGGGCCTGCCATGCCCATTTTCGAATCCGCCTTTTCCGCCTTTGCCCATGGCACGATCATCGCCACGCAACAGGGCCCCATTGCCATTGAGGATCTAGAGCCGGGCATGAAGGTCATGACCATGAACGACACCGCAGAGCCGATTGTCTGGCTAGGGTCGATGACCATGATGCCGCGCTCGGATGCTGTTGCAATCGATGATGATCAATCTGGCAGAAGCCTGACACGTATCATGGCCGACAGCTTTGGCGTGGGCCGCCCTCAAGCCGATCTTATGGCAGGCCCCGGCGCACGGATTTTGCTGCGCCGCCCTGCGCGGTTTTCCGTGCTGGGCGATGACCGCCCGCTGACCCCTGCCGCCCATATCGCCGACGGCATGAACGCCTCACAGATCGTGCCGCCCGCCCCCGTGACCGTGTATCACCTCTGCCTTGCAAAACACGCGATCATCTCGGCAAACGGGATCGACGCCGAAAGCTTCCATCCCGGTGCGGGGTTCGAACGGAATATGGGGCCGAATATGCTGACGCTGTTCCTGTCCTTTTTCCCGCATGTCAAAGACGCGCGCGATTTTGGTCCGCTGGCACATCCGCGCTTGCCTTTTGGGACTTTCGACAGTTCGGCCGAGTTGGCCTAGGCGGTCCGGCTCATCCGTTCTTCGAGCACGTCGAACGGCACACCGGGATCATCTTTGGCTCCGCGTATCACCAGCGATGTCTTCACGCTGATGACATTCTCAGCCGCCGTCAGCTCTTCGGTCAGGAAGCGCTGAAAGGTCGACAGATCAGGCGCCACGCATTTGAGGATAAAATCCACCTCGCCATTCAGCATGTGGCATTCCCGAACCAACGGCCAACCTTTGCAAAGCGCTTCAAACGCGCTGAGATCCGCCTCCGCCTGGCTTTGCAGACCGACCATGGCGAAAACCTGCACCTCAAACCCCAGTTCGCGGGCGTCGACATCGGCGTGATATCCTTTGATGTAGCCGCTTTCCTCTAGCGTGCGCACCCGGCGCAGACAGGGCGGCGCGGAAATGCCCACGCGCTTGGCCAATTCCACATTGGTCATGCGACCATCGGCCTGAAGCTCCGCAAGGATCATGCGGTCAATGTCATCGAGCCGGGTGGCAGGCATGGCGCGCTCCTGAAAAAATCCCGTTTGTTATAGCAGCCCACCCCGGCCGCGCAATAATATTTCGCGGTTGTGAAAGAATCTTTTGCGATGGATCGCGAAATGCCCAAATCGGCGTCGCTCGTCTGCCCTGACCGGCAGTATCGCTCAACTGAGAAACGGGTGGTCACGCATATCTGCTTTGCATGGGGTTTTACGGCTCGGCACGGACAGCTATATCTGCCCTCCGAGTCACACGAAACCAAAGGCACGAGCACATGTCAGATACCCGCCACACCAAAACCCTCATCATCGGATCCGGTCCGGCGGGCTACACTGCGGCGGTCTATGCGTCACGCGCGATGCTAAACCCCATTCTGGTGCAGGGGATCGAACCCGGCGGCCAACTGACCACGACGACCGAAGTCGAAAACTGGCCCGGCGACACCGAGGTGCAAGGCCCCGATCTGATGGTCCGCATGGAGGCGCACGCCCAGGCCATGGGCTGCGAAGTCATTGGCGACATCATCACGGAACTCGACACGGAATCCCGCCCCTTCACCGCCAAAGGCGACAGCGGAACGATTTATACCGCGGATGCCGTCATCCTCGCCACCGGCGCGCGCGCCAAATGGCTCGGCATAGACAGCGAGGAAGCGTTTAAGGGCTTTGGTGTCTCGGCCTGTGCCACCTGCGACGGTTTCTTCTATCGCGGTGAGGAAATCGTCGTGGTGGGCGGCGGCAACACGGCTGTGGAAGAGGCGCTGTTTTTGACCAATTTTGCCTCCAAGGTCACGCTCATTCACCGCCGCGATGAATTGCGCGCCGAAAAAATCCTGCAGGACCGCTTGCTCAAGCATCCCAAGGTCGAACCGCTCTGGTTCCATGAACTGGATGAGGTGCTGGGCGAAGACACGCCCAAAGGCGTCACCGGCGTGCGCGTGAAAGACAATCGCAGCGGCGAAACCAAGGTAATCCCCTGCAAAGGCGTCTTCATTGCCATCGGGCATGCCCCCGCCAATGAACTGGTCAAAGGCAAGCTGGAAATGCATCACGGCGAATATGTGAAGGTCGAAGCAGGCAGCACGCGCACGTCAATCCCCGGGCTGTTTGCGGCCGGTGACTTGACCGATCACACCTACCGTCAGGCGGTGACAAGCGCGGGCATGGGATGCATGGCAGCGCTTGATGCTGAAAAATTCCTGGCAGAGCTGGAGGGCTAAGGCGGTTCCGCTGAGTATTTGAGGCTCAAAAGAAAGCCAATCGCGCGCTTCTTTTTGGCCGAAAATACTCCCGCCGGAGGCGTAAAGTCTTTTAGATGCGCACAGCAGCCAGACTGCGAACCTGACGCACCGTCCGACGATAGTTCAGATCGAGCCCGTTATCGTGGCTCTGCACCAGATCGCACAGCACGCGGTGCACTTTTTCCAGTTCCAGCTTCTCGCCGGTCAGGGCCACCAAAGGCGTAGACTTATCCGAGACACGGACCAGCAGGGTTGCAAAGCTTGACCCTTTCGAGGACCGGCGCAAGAACACGCTGTCAATCGCATCGACATCAATCTTGCGCGCCACGCGCATCTGGTCATTCACATTGATCTTGGCCAAGGTCAGCACCCGGTTTTTCCCATCCAGCGACAGCTGGCGTCGAAACCCGCGCGATCCATAGGCATACACTGCCAAACCAATGGCTGTGAAAATCGCGGCCAACATGGCATGAGGCACCGCTTGATCCCCGCCCAGGCTCATGGGCAGAACCACCCACAACAGCGTGGAGGTCGCCACCAAAAGCCCGCCCATCAATCGCAGGGCAAGTTCTGAAAACGCCTCTAGCTTGAAGCGTTCCAAACGCTCACTGGCGATAAGCCCCATGGCTGTCTGACGAAGGGAAACGGACCCCCACACGGGCCCAACTGAACTGCTCTTACTCAACACTTTTCCGACCTTTCTAGTCTTTATTTTCGGAAAAGTTACCCGCCAAACCCGGCCAGAATGTGACCCACGCGTACCGATTTCGCGGCAAATCGGATCAGTCGTGTTTGGGCCCAACCCGGTGAAACGCGCCGCTCATATAAGTGAGCGGCCTTTCACCGGCATTGGAAATACCGGTCACGTCGCCAATGCAGATCGCGTGGCTGCCATGGACATGCCGATGGGTCAGCGAACAGGTGAACGCTGTCGCCCGCGGCAGGATCGGGCCAAATTCCGTCTCCGCCACATCAACGCCTTCGAACCGGCTGCTGAGCTTGTCATCAAACATTCCCGCAAAGGCCTTGGCCAGATTTACCGCATCCTCAGCCAGAACATTGACGCAGAACACCCCATTGCCCTGCACGGCTTGCGCAATCCGCGTATCGGCCTTCAGACACACCAACACCGAGGGCGGATCAGCAGACAGGGAGGTGAACGCGCTCACCGTCGCGCCCGCTTTGCCTTCAGGCCCGTCCGTTGTCACGACAGTGACGGTGGAGGCAACCTGGCGCATGGCATCGATAAAGGCGGCTCGGGGGGCTGGCATATTCGTCTCAACACTACTGGATCTTGCCCGTCCGATACAGGCCTTGGCAGCGAACGTAAAGCGATCATCGCGCAGGCAAAATCAGAGCGAAAACCCCGCGTTTCTTGATTTTTCGTCAATATATGGTAGCGTTTTTGCATCGGGCCCCAAGAAGAAGGGCCGGTATCAGACAAACGGACGAGAGGCGAGCAGGCATGTCCCTTCATCTGGATGCGGTGCAACGCTGCAAGAATTACGGGGTCGACCCCAGTACCGGGTTCAAATCCCAATATGTCATCGGCCGCCCCGGGGCGCTCTGGGTGCCCGGCATGACAGAACTCACGCTCAACAAATTCGCGCTGTTTCATGGCGATGCCCTGCGCCCCAGTGCCCTTCACGACGACAAAGGCCGCCTCTTTGGGGTGTTTTTCGGCACTGGTGTTGATCGCGATGGCGCCGTCGTGACAGCCGACCGCTTGGCCCGGTTCAACAGCCGAGGCCGCAATTTCGAAAAAGATCTCGAAAGCTACATATCGGGCATCGCAGGGCGGTTCATCCTGATCCTGGATGCAGGCACGAAAACCCGCCTCTATCGCGATCCGATGGGGCATATGCCACTGTTTTACAATGCTAAAACCAAGCTTGCCGGATCATCTATTTCGCTGGCACTGGACCACGCAATCGCGGGCAACCCAGCTTGCGCCCAGCCGGGCATCGACCCGTCCGCGACCATTTCCGTTTTCCCCATGGGCCAGACCGCCGACACGGACACGCGGCTTTTGCCCGGTCACCACATGCTTAACCTGGCCGATATGACAGCCCACCGGTACTGGCCCGCACGCAATTCCATCCGCAAGGTCACAGCGTCGAAATCGGGACCCGTCATAGACAGGATCGCGGCGCGCCTGCGCACCGTCGTGCAAAACTGGATCGCCGCTGACGACGTGGTGCTGCCGCTGGATCGCAGCGCAGGCACCCGCATCCTTCTGGCCGCGGCAGGGGAAAACCGCGCAGGACTTTCGCAAATCACCGTTCTGCAACCCGGGCGGGAGGATGACGCCGCAACCCTTTCGGTCGCTCAGATGATGGCCGACATCGCTGGCGTCACCCTGACGCCGCTAACCCGCGAAGATGCTATTGCCACCATGGGCACAAGCAAAGACCTGCGCCTGATGCGAAAACGCGTCTTCTGGCTGCGCACCAGCAGCGCCATGCGCGTCCGCACTGAGGTGGCGCTGGCCATGGATGCGCTGCACCCCACACAACATATCGTGCTGAACGCCGCCGGTCTGGACGCACTGCAAGGCGGCTGGCAGGCAGGCACACCCAAAGCCAAACCCATACGCGGCTCGCACAGCGCCGAACTCACGGCCGCCATTGGCCGCAAACCCGACAAGGCTCTGCGCGACGTGGTTGAGGACCATTACACCACATGGAAATCCAGCCTGCCCAAATCCCTGCAAGATACGCCGGAGGATTTCATTCGCATCGAACTCCATGAGCCGGCCAAGGCTGTGGTCACGCTGGGTCAGGCCGATCACGTTCACGCCTCCCCCTTCAGCGATCCGGAGGTGATTGAATTGGCTTTGAAATTGCCTCTGTCGATGCGGGCGGGCCCCGATTTTGCTGAAGCACTGATTGCAGCGCTGGATCCAGCGCTGGCAGGCCTGCCCTATGATGGCGCCGCTCAGGAACTTGCCGAAGCAGCAGAATAGGCCGTTCGCGAAAACCCACCGCTTGTGTTGCACCTTTGAAGCGCCTATCACGCCGCGACCTGCGCCATTCACCCCTGAGGGGACCATGCCCGACACACCAGCCGTTGCTGTCCTCAGCCCAAATGCCAAACTGGGCCTCTTGCGTGGCAAGCCACTGGCGCGCGTGGCGCTCTCCACCTGTTTCTGGCCTCTGGGATGCCCCGACCGCCTCACTGGCAAACGCATAGGCGATCTGAAATCCGACGACCATCTCGTCACCTTCGGCCGCACCCTGTCTCCTCGCCGTCCCGCACCGGGTGTCCGGGCCAAGGTTTCGGTCGCGCTGGCCGAACCGACCGTAATCCAGGGGGCTCACCACACCCGCATCATCCGTAACGCCGCCCGCTTCCACCGCGTGCTCAGCTACCGGCCCGAGGTCTTGGACAAGATCCCCAATGGCATTTTCTTTCCCTATGGCAGCACATGGGTTCCCGATTGGAAGGATCGCGACAAAACGAAATCGAAACTCTGCTCTCTCATCGCCTCGGCCAAACGCTCCCAACCCGGCCACGTCCTGCGCCATCAGGTGGCAGACTGGTCGCAAACCCAAAACAGTGACATGGAGCTTCTGGGCCAGGGCTACGCTCCTTTTGGGGAGAAATCCGACGGGCTCGCCCCCTATCGCTACTCCGTGGTGATCGAGAACGCGCAGGAGCGAAACTACTTCACCGAAAAACTGATCGACGCCGTGCTGTGCGAAACCGTGCCCATCTACTGGGGCTGCCCCAATCTGGGGGATTTCATGGACACGGGCGGCATGATCCTTTGCCACTCACTGGAAGACATGCAGGCGGCATTACAAGCCATGTCAGAGGCCGATTTTGAAGCGCGCCTACCGGCCCTGCGCCGCGCCATCCCTGCCGCGGAAAGCTACGCCGACTACTTCGCCCGCGCCGCCCGCGCCGTTCTCGAAGACCGTGAAGTGCCATAAACGGGGCCCAAGCGAGGCGCGCCCGCGAGGGAGCGATGAGCGGCTCAGAGCGGTGGCCAAATCCCATACCTGGCCGTCATCGCATCAAGTGCTGCACCATTTACCTCAGCCCGCCTAAGCCCGGACTGTGCTAAATCCTGCAATCCGTGCCCATCGTCATAGGCGGGCCTCAGCCCATCTCGCGCCGCGGCACATATCCGGATCGGCACGCCTTGTCGCCTCAGCTGCCCTGAAAGCCATATGTCATCGGCCAAGCGCGCCTTCTCGGGTGGCGCCGCTTCGGGCAAAGCCACCCATTTGGGATCAACCGATACCCCCCCAAACCCTTGCGCAACATCCACGAAGTCCGGGTTTTGGTTCGCCCCACGACGCTTCAAACGATCAACATTGAACCCACTCCCCGCGACCGCCTCATCAGGTTTTCCACAGGCCAAAAGCGCCTCTGCCCAACCACTTGGATAAATCCAATCATCGTCGCAAAATATAATGCGATGGGCTTTAATCTGTGGATCATTCGCAATCGGGATCACTTTCATAGCGGGTCCTAGATCAAGCACCGACCTGTGGATGACGACGCCCGCCGGCATGGCCAGCTGCCCATCCAATTCGCCAAACCGCGACCAGCTTTGCGGCAGGCACAAATACACCGCCTCAGGCGCGGGCCTCTGCGTCAGCAGACTGTGCAACACCGGCCCAAGGCGCGGCAGCCTTGGCGGAATTGAGGTCAGCGAAATCACATACATCGCCCCCCTCATAGCAAAAAAGGGCGGCCCCGAAAGACCGCCCCTTAAAATCATTTCAGCGTCAGATCACCCGGCCACGAGGCCCATCTGCTCCAGCTTCAGAATCACTTGGTGCGCGCAATTGTCCACATCCACATTCTCCGTCTCGACCCGCAGTTCAGGGTTTTCCGGCACATCGTAGGGATCGGAGATGCCCGTGAATTCCTTGATCTTGCCCGCGCGCGCCAGTTTGTACAAACCCTTGCGATCGCGCCGTTCGCATTCCTCGATGGACGTCGCCACATGCACCTCACAGAACGCACCGTATTCTTCAATCGCCTGCCGCACCTGCCGACGTGTATTCTCATAAGGTGCAATAGGTGCACAAATCGCGATGCCACCATTCTTTGTGATCTCGGAGGCCACATAGCCGATCCGCTGAATATTGAGGTCGCGGTGCTCCTTGGAAAACCCAAGCTCAGAGCTCAAATTCTTCCGCACGATATCCCCGTCCAGCAGCGTCACAGGCCGCCCGCCCATCTCCATCAGCTTCACCATCAAGGCGTTGGCAATGGTCGACTTGCCCGACCCAGAGAACCCGGTGAAGAACACTGTAAAGCCCTGCTCCGAGCGCGGTGGCCGCGTCTTGCGCAGCTCCTCCACCACCTCGGGGAAGGAAAACCAATCAGGGATCTCGAGCCCCTCGGCCAAACGACGCCGCAGTTCGGTGCCGGAGATATTGAGAATGGTCACGTTGTCCTTATCGGCGATCTCGTCCATCGGCTCATACTGTGCGCGTTCCTGCACATAGACCATGTGTTTGAAATCGACCATCTCGATACCGATCTCATCCTGATGTTCGCGGAAAAGATCCTGCGCGTCATACGGCCCGTAGAAGTCTTCGCCAGCCGAATTCTTTCCGGGCCCTGCATGGTCCCGGCCCACGATGAAATGCGTACACCCATGGTTGCGTCGGATGATCCCGTGCCACACGGCCTCGCGCGGGCCTGCCATGCGCATGGCAAGGTTCAAAAGGCTCATGGACGTGGTCGACCCCGGATACTTATCCAAAACAGCCTCGTAACAGCGCACGCGCGTGAAGTGATCCACATCTCCCGGCTTCGTCATGCCGACAATGGGATGGATCAGAAGGTTCGCTTCCACCTCACGGGCGGCGCGGAAGGTCAATTCCTGATGCGCCCGGTGCAGCGGGTTGCGCGTCTGGAAGGCCACAACCTTGCGCCAGCCCAGCTTGCGGAAATAGGCGCGCAGTTCATTGGGTGTGTCGCGACGGGCACGGAAATCGTAATGCACGGGCGGTTGAATGCCGGTCACCGGGCCACCAAGATAAACGGCCCCCGCCTGATTGTGCAGGTAATCCACCGCCGGGTGCGCCTGATCATCGGCACCAAAGACGTTTACGGCCTCTTTCGCTTTGTCGGGTGTCCAGCGATCCGTCACTGTCATCGTCCCGAGGATAACGCCTTCCTGATCGCGCAGGGCGATGTCCTGGCCCAACTCAACGGAGGCAGCAAAGTCCTCAGACACATCAAGCGTGATCGGCATCGGCCACAGCGTGCCATCCTCCAGGCGCATGTTCTCGACGACGCCAGTGTAGTCAGCCTCCGTCAGGAACCCCTTGAGCGGGTTGAACCCGCCATTCATAAGCAATTCCAAGTCGCAAATCTGACGCGGGGAGAGATCCCAGCTTGTCAGCTCTGCGGCTTCCAGCTTCATTTTCTGGGCACTGTCGTAAGAGACATAAAGCTCTTGGATCGGAGCAAGGTTGTTCTGCACGAGTTTCGTCCTGTCTTTGAGTGGCGCAAGGCCGCTGGTGGTGCCGGTCAGTTCCGCGTGAAGCGCATCATATTCGGCGAATTTGCGGGCGAGGAAGCGATCCGTCAGCCGAATCTTTTCCTTGGCCCCGAGGGAAGTGAGCGAGTAAGCAAACCGCTGGCGTTTATCCGGGCCATCGCGATCGGTGATCGCGATGTGGCCCGCATCTTTCGCGTGCTTCATAAGCTTGTTGAGCCGACCCAAGGAGACACCAATCGCCTCGGCCGTTGCGCGCTGCGACGCTTCGGGCGCCAAATCCAACTGACGCAATAGCCTGAACAGCAGGTCTTCCTCCTGCTGGTTTGATTTTGGATTTGCGTCAAACATGCTCGGCTCAATATATGTTCACGCGTGAACGCATAGGGTGGAATTGTGACAAAATAAAGACCAATCCGCAAAATTCCTGATTATTCGTGCGGCGCCGCTCATCGCTCCCTCACGGACGCGCCTGGCTTTTGCGCTGGATCAAATCATCCCGGCCGCATTTGAGGCACACTGTCGAAAAACCACCAAGACGAAGGCAAGGTAGATGATGAGAGCTTTCACATCGACAATGGTGTTTGGCCTGGCGGCCTGCGCCGCCACAAACCTTGAAGACATGCCCACGCGCGATGATGGGGCGCAATTTTACGCCCAGAACTGCGTTGCGTGCCACGGCGTGACCGGCAAAGGCGACGGCCCCGAAGCCGAACGGCAGGTTTTGCGCCTGCCCGACCTCACCAATATCAGCGGGCGAAATGGCGGCGAATTCCCCCAAGCCCGCGTCATGAGCTACATCTGGGGCGACCCCGACAACGACCACCTCGAACGCGTTATGCCGTCCTTTGGCGGCCGCATGGCCGACGATCTGGTGCCGGTGGAAATCGACGGCATCCTCACCCCAACCCCGCGGCAATTGGCCGGGCTTTATTTTTACATGGAGAGCATTCAGAACTGACCGCTCGCCGGCCCTGACGGGCGCGTCTCCCTCGGGTGTAGTGCCGAAACCGTTGAAAGATTTCGGTCGCATTTTTTTCAAAAATGCGTCGCCAACGTTGGCGGCAGATTTTTTGAAAAAATCTGCATCCTGGAACGAAAAGGGCCGCCCCGAAGGACGGCCCCGATCTTGTCGCGAAAGGCAGCTTACATCATGCCGCCCATGCCGCCCATGTCGGGCATGCCGCCACCAGGGGCAGCACCCTCTTTGGCAGGCTTGTCGGCAACCATGGCTTCCGTCGTGATCAAAAGACCCGCGATGGAGGCTGCATCTTCCAGAGCGGTCCGCACAACCTTGGCTGGGTCGATGACGCCATAGGCGAACATATCCCCATACTCTTCGGTCTGTGCGTTGAAGCCGAAGGACGCGTCGTCGCTTTCACGGACCTTACCGGCCACAACAGAACCGTCGACACCAGCATTCTCTGCGATCTGGCGCAGCGGTGCTTCCAGTGCTTTGCGCACGATGGCGATACCATTGTTCTGGTCGCCATTGGCGCCTTCCAGACCGTCAAGCGATTTGCCAGCCTGAACCAGTGCAACACCACCGCCCACAACGATGCCTTCCTGAACGGCAGCACGCGTTGCGTTCAGGGCGTCATCCACGCGGTCCTTACGCTCTTTCACTTCCACTTCGGTCATGCCACCAACGCGGATCACGGCAACACCGCCTGCCAGCTTGGCAACACGTTCCTGCAGCTTCTCACGGTCGTAGTCAGACGTGGTGTCTTCGACTTGCTGACGGATTTGGGACACCCGTGCTTCGATCTCAGCTTTTTCACCTGCGCCATCAACAATGGTGGTTTCGTCCTTCGTGATGCCGACCTTCTTGGCAGAACCCAGCATGTCCACGGTGACGCTTTCCAGCTTCATGCCCAGATCATCAGAAATCACCTGACCACCGGTCAGGATCGCGATGTCCTGCAGCATGGCCTTCCGGCGGTCACCAAAGCCTGGCGCCTTGACGGCTGCAATCTTCAGGCCACCGCGCAGCTTGTTGACCACGAGGGTCGCCAGCGCTTCGCCTTCCACGTCTTCCGCGATGATCAGAAGCGGTTTCTGGGACTGGATCACCTGCTCAAGCAGCGGAACCATTGGCTGCAGGGAGGAGAGCTTTTTCTCGTGAAGCAGCACGATGCAGTCTTCCAGCTCGGACGTCATCTTGTCGGCGTTTGTGACAAAGTATGGGGACAGGTAGCCGCGGTCGAACTGCATGCCTTCGACGACGTCTGTTTCTGTTTCCAGACCTTTGTTTTCCTCGACGGTGATCACACCCTCGTTGCCAACTTTCTGCATCGCGTCTGCGATCTGCTTGCCGATTTCGGCTTCGCCGTTGGCCGAGATTGTGCCAACCTGAGCAACTTCGTCGGAGTCTTTGACTTCGCGCGACGCAGC